>CAZEWZ010000004.1:85938-115967 GCA_964516765.1 uncultured Cryomorphaceae bacterium
TGTCTCCAATTCCGATTGGGTAGTAATTAATGTCGCATTAGCTAAATCTAAAGAGGATTGAAATTCTAGAATGTTTTGATTCAGCGTATCAGAAATAAGTAAAAGAGAATCATACGAATAATCACTTGAGACCTTCAGGCTCAGATAGAGGGTGTTCCAAGTAATTTGACAGGAGCCATCTTGAACATTGGCATTATAATCAAACTCTATATATAATTCATTCATACATCCAGCAACAATAGGAATCAAACAAGAACCATTATCTGAGGTAGCATTAGAATCAAATTCGATATACAAATTATTCATACATCCAGAAAAAAGGCATGATTCTTCAACATTTGAATTTGCAAGAATATCGAAATTATTTGCATCAACATTCATACATCCGGTAATAACAGATGTTACGCATGACAAATTATTACACGAAGCATTAGGGTTGAATTCCAAATAATCTGTGTCCATACAGCCAATAAGTCCCTCACAATTTGATGAAGGAAAATCGACTGTATAATTAAAAATTTCGAAATTACATGAAAAAGGATTATCACAATATCCTGCGGAAATACTAGCTTGACTTATAATTACCAATTCGTTAGTAGAAAAACCAAGAAAGGATGGTATCTCGTCAATTAAAATAATCTTTTCATCAGTAGTTAATATTGCAAGAATTGGAACTTCACCGTCCATCAAACCGTCTTGTTGGGGGCTTAGGGCATCATCTCCCCAAATAGTAATAATGAAAAAATTAGACACTACATTAGATAACCCTACACAATCTAAATTACCATCACCATTAATATCAAAAAAAGCAGCAACTTGACCTCCAACAAATTGATTTAACTTTTCATCTTCAAAACCTAATGACATATTTGACCCAGTATTTATTGGGTTTAAAAACATATCGGGGCTAATCTCTTGTGCATGGGAAAATAGGGGCAACAAGTAAAAAAGTAATTTAAATTTTCGCATAAATAAATTCATGGCTTTGACAATTTTGTAATTATTAAAAACAATTTTATGTTTATGCGAGTCTTAATGTGTTTAAGATTATTGCTAACTACAATCTTAAACACAAAGGATGTATGAATAGATTCAAATATTGAATTATCCACATATATATAGCTTCACCTTTAAAACTAATGTAAATATATCAAATTTAGCTAAAAACAACATATTTTAGAGTAGCTTGTATTAATAGTGGAGTAGTGCATAAAATGTTTTTTATGATTCAATTCACTAATCGAAAATATTTAAACCATTTTTTTTCTGATTTAAACAAAAATCTGAAACTTCAAATAACTAATATATCGTGAATCAACAGGCAATTTGGAACAAAAAAAATCAAATGATAATTGAATATCATTTGACCTATAAGCCCTATTGGTTGGCTATTAAAAGAGCCAATTGATAGTAGGGTTGAAAAAAATAGATGGATAAAATCATGGGAAACTCAAATCTAGAATAATCATCGATATAAACTTAAAGATTTTGAATCTACACAAAAAAACAAAAGCTGGGATTTTTATTTTTATTAGTAAAAATAAAAATCATCTATTGTTATAAAAACTATTTTAAAAACTTTCTTATTGCCAAAAGCCTAAATATATTAATTCAAGGAATTGACTTTCAATATTAAGTGTGAATAAGAATGTAAATTAGTTCTAATTCTGTACAAAGTAAAAATATTAATTTTTAGACTACTTAATCACTTGAAGACGTTTAGCGATTTTTTCATGTTCTGATTGCAACTTATAAACGTAGGTTCCAGGCTCTAAGGGCTGAACATTGATTGGGACAGAATGATAACCTGCGTTTTTAAAGCCGCTTGAAAGCACTTGTATTTCCTCACCTAAAATATTATACAAGCTTAGATACATGTCCTGAGACTCGTTAACATAAAAAGTTATTACAGTTTCCCCCTGCGCAGGATTAGGAACAGAGTTATAAAGTGCTGTATTCTTTTTTTCATCGCTTAAAGTCATCAATTCAATTAATACAAGGCCGTCCTGCTTAAAATTAGACTCAGAAGATACCTGCGAGATGGATAAGCCTTGCTCAACATTATATTCATGAGAGTAAAAAGACATTCTCCATTCTTCTGCAGCATACAAACCATCTTTATCGTCGGTCGTTTGGTCATCTCCCCAGAGAGTAACTATCGTGGTAGGTAAGGTAATTCTGGATGCTCCTACTAAAAGTCCTTCTGCATCATAAATATATACTTCATCATCCAAAGAAGGGGAGACTGGCCAAGCCTGCTTTGGAATAATCAAGTGCATATTAGAACCAGTATTTAGCTCAAAATGAATTTCTCTTGTTTGGTTATCAATAGTCTCTAAAGCATGACCTCTGTATTGGATCTGGTTAGAAAGATATTGCAAATCTCTGTCTGCGGTCATTTTTACTTGATATCCTTGTCCTGAATTCATATCCCCAATTCCGTTGAAACCCCAATCGGGAAGATAGGCTGACCCCATTGAGTTTTTGACAATCACAACCATATCCGAAATATCCTCAAAAACGGCATCTGCTGCGGCAGGGGTATTTCTTAGATAAGAAATCATATTCCATCCTGCATTTAAGCTAATGGGGGTTTGCTCTGGCATAATCACAAGACCAGTCATTTCCATTATTTGAGGGCTATTCATTTTAATTTGGTATCCTTGGAGGTTGTCCCAATCTCCAATTGCGTTGTATCCCCAATCAGGAAGGTAAGCCATCCCAAGATTATTTTTGATAATAACAATCTCGCTCGTGAATGGCATTGTGAGCAATTGAATATCCATATTAGCTGATTCCAAATAAGAAGATACCATGTTCCAACCAGGTAATAGAATAATTTCTTGGGTTCCTCCATTTGCGTAAACACAACTTTGGTCACTGACATTAGCTAAAGCTTCAAAATTAGATGCATTCTGATCCATACATCCTAATAAAATTTCACATACTTGATTCACACCAAAGCTTGATTTTGTTCCCGCTGTTCCGGAAACTATCTTCTTTCCTTCTATAATGATAGACCAATTTAATGACGCTACTCCACCGTATTCCGGAACATTAAACAAATAGCACCCATTTGATAAGCAAAAATATTCCGTCCCTTCAAAGCCTTGATCAAGGGTTCCTGAAGACTGATAAGAAGCGTCAAAATTAGATAAATTAAAATCTAGACCTTCCCATCCATTACCTTCTGAACCGAGTAAATTGACCTCTACCAGCATTTCATAAAATTCACAAGAAATAAATTCACAAGTTCCATCATCATCTGTTGCCTGATCATTAAAGTTAATAGCTTCCGAGTCGGTACAACCTAACTCGACAAGGTACTCACAAGATCCGTCTTCGGTATTTGCATCAGGAGTATAATTTAATGCCAAGGCGTCCATACATCCAAAAACAATAATTTCTGCGCCATCACATCCAGTAAATGTGCCAGAATAAACATACTCAAAAGAAGAGCCAGAAAATACTTGAGCTCCGCATACATAGAAATGAAATTCTCCATTGCCTGCACCACTAGTTAACCCATCTCCATAACTGTCGTAAAGACTAAATGTAATCGATTCCTCATTAGCTACACAAACCGAGTCTGTGTATAGAGTATCTGCTTGTTCAAAAATATTTGATGCAAACAAAGTATCTCCCTCAAAAGTAATTAAATCCCAAGAGGTTTCTCCAGGATACGGGTCGGTTTGCAATGCCATTACAACCATATTCAATCCTGACTCACAAAGTATAGGATATTCGCAAGACCCGTCGTCTGAGGTCGCAAGCTCATTGAAGTTTAAAGCGTCAAGACTGGTACATCCAAATAGGAAGTCGCAGACAGTATTCACTGCAAAATATTGTTGATAAGGAGATGTCCCACTGAGAACAATATTTCCCTCATCGTCTTCAAGTTCCCAAGTAATTTCTTCTTGCCAAGTTCCACCGTCAACAGATATTAAATAACAGTCGTCATTTAAACAAAAAGCACTAATACTTTCCGAACCTGTATCCATGGTGGTTTGGTATAATACTGTTTGGTCAACATTGATCGCCATGAAGTTATTCCCATTCCAACCATCCCCGTAGCTATCGTGCAGATGCAAAACATACAATTGATCACTCTCATCACAAACGATTGTATACTGACAAGAATCATCATTATTTGTAGCCAGGGCATTGAAATTTAATGCAAGTGGGTCTGTACATCCATAAATAGGATAGATACATGAACCATCACTAAAATCTGCAGATTCTAAAAAGTTAATAGCTAGAGTATCCATGCATCCAAAATTAACCTCACATTCTGTTAAAAAACTAAAAGGTTGAATGTCAGGACAAACTCCACTGAGGAAAACATCTGGAAATCCTGCAGAAGATATCTCCCATGAAATTTCGTAAGGCCATGGATTTTCATCTGGTACACTAATCACGTAGCAACCAGGTGACAGGCAGATTAGATCCGTATCATCATTACCACTTTCTAAAGTTCCTGTTGCAATTGTGTCTCCCAATTCATTAAAAAGATAATAATTATTACCATTCCACCCGTCTCCATAAGAATCGAGCAGATCAATTTGTGCAACCCACTCTAAACCTTCTATACAGTACTCACAAGAGCCATCTTCAGTATTGGCATACTCATCAAAATTTAACGCGAAAGCATCCGTACAACCCAAATTAGGGAATTCACAGGTGCCGTCATCAAAAGTGGCCGTTTCGCTATAATTAAGTGCTATAGGATCTATACAGCCATACACAGGCAAGACCACATTGTAATTTATATTGGGCATTAAGGGGTTTAGTAATGAATAATCTCCATCTAGAACCTGGTCTAACCAAGGATTTCCTCCTGAGTAGGGTAATTCTATCAATTGGCTTATTCCATCATATGTGAAATACAATGTGGTCAATAAAGTGGCCTCAAATGTTCCTGAAACCGTTGGAATCCCATTAATTCCCAAACAAGAGTTCCCAACAGGAAAAGTGCAAGATTGAGGTTCACAAGCCCAATTTAATCCCAGAGGTAATCCCTGAATATCGTTTACTATAAGAGAATCTGGATATACAATTTCCCCATTGAAATTAATAGTTTCTGTAAGCAAAAATTGAACAGGTTCGTTGAAGAACTCATTTAAAAATGCGCTTGGCATTACTACTTGATTAGCTCCTACAACAACTTGGTCTGAAAAGTTAAAACCTAAATCAATAGCATCAAGGTCTGGGCTACATATATCACTGATTGAGGAACCGTCAAATTCGGAAGCAGAAATAACCTCTTCATCCTCAAATTCAAATAAAACATATACAACATTGTTGGAAAAATCAATTTCATATTGAGGGATATAGTTGTCTGTTTCCATATTTGTAGAAACCGCCAATACATATTCTCCATCATACAAGTCTGTGATGTCTACCCACTGACAAGAAATACCTGAACCATATGTATCCGAACAACCTGCACTAATTCCCATGGTTGAGCAACCATAGGTGAAAACACATGAAGGGTAATTTGCTCCTTCGGGAGCTTCACTAGATATTGCTCCCCCTAAATCCATTACGCACCATCCATTTTTGTGACCGATCCCAAGAGGTTCTAAGTTTGGATATGTATATATCTGATAATTGGCATAGCCTTCGAAATGTGCATGACCGTGGCAATCATCCCAATAAAAATTAGGGTTTAAATTTTCTGCACCGCCTGTTTGTCCAATAAAAAAGTCTTGATTTCCATAGTTGGAAATAGACGTGGTAAAACGCAATGTTGTTCTGTCTCCAATCCCGGTAATACAACCTTCTGCTACCAGACATTCGTCGGTACTTGAAAAACTATTTACTTCTAAAGAGTTTAATATCGTCGCGGTAGAAACTTGTAGATCAGGACCATTTAAACAGTTGCCGTCGTCAAAAGTTGCGAGTGCATAATAATTAACCGCATTAGCATCGGTACATCCGGGAATTAGACCTAAACAAGTTGCTTGAGCTTGAGCGTAGGTTTCACAACCTTCGGCATTGGAAAGAATGTTTACCAAACCTATAGTCCCTATATCCAAAGCAAGTTGCCACCCCAAGCCCGCGCAACATTCACTCAGTAAATCATTATTATAAATATTAATTTCAAGAGCATTCATAAGGTTACCCAAAAACTCAATGGATTCTATCGATGTATCGTAAATACTGATACTTCCGGAAATCGAGGTCAAATTGGATAAAGGAAGTATCGAATTTATATCTTCCCCAGTAATATTTAAATTTCCATAAAAAAGCTCGCACATGGAAATCGAGTTAAGTTCTTCTTGAGAAGTAATAAATGTCGATTCATTTTGCGTGCCACATTGAGCAAGAGTGAATTGACTAGTACAAGACAAAAAGATTATTAAAAAAGTATAAAATGTTTTCATAGTGGTGAATCTAAATCTTGATCATAGACCTCAAAAGTCATTCCAACTTTTAAAGAGAAAATAGTTTCTACGAAAAGAAAAAAAGGGCAAGCTACTTAAATCACAGTGCTCAACCCTCTACCCTTGCTGCGTTCCCACCCTGGGGGAATTCGAGGGGAGCGACTTGTCTAAGACTTGCCCCACACAAATATACACTTCTTTGCACTTTTAAGAGCCACAAAATATATATTTTGTGATTGATCATTAGCAAAAAAGTTTTATTGGCTGAATAAAAATTCAAAAATTTATTTCTAGATTAAAGCTTAGCTAGGTTATGCCTAAGACTTACAGCAGAGTCAATAATACCCCTTAAAGATTCAATAGAAACTCGCTCCTGGGACATGTTGTCTCTATGACGGATCGTGACACAGCCGTCTGAGCTGCTGTCATTGTCAATAGTTATACAAAAAGGAGTTCCGTTTGCATCTTGACGGCGGTAACGACGACCAATAGAATCTTTTTCTTCAATGACGCAATTAAATTCGACCTTCAAATCATCAAATATTTTTCTTGCCAATTCAGGCATCCCGTCTTTTTTGGTCAATGGAAGAATGGCTGCTTTTACTGGAGCCAAAACTGGAGGCAAAGCCAATACGATTCTGATTTCATTTTCTCCTAGCTTTTCTTCTGTGTATGCATTGCACATAGTCAATAAGAACATTCGATCTACCCCGATGGAGGTTTCTACAACATAAGGCGTGTAGCTATCATTGATCTCAGGATCAAAGTAGGTGACTTTTCTTCCAGAAGCCTCTTGGTGCGCTTTTAGATCGAAGTCTGTTCGTGAATGAATCCCTTCAACTTCTTTGAAGCCAAAGGGAAATTGAAATTCTATATCGGAAGCGGCATTAGCATAATGAGCCAATTTTTCATGGTCGTGAAATCTGTAATTTTTCTGATCTACGCCCAACGAAAGGTGCCAACGATGACGAGCTTCCTTCCAGTGCTCATACCACTTAATCTCATCTCCTGGGCGAACAAAAAACTGCATTTCCATTTGTTCGAATTCTCGCATTCGGAAGATAAATTGACGTGCTACAATTTCATTTCTAAAAGCCTTACCTATTTGGGCTATCCCAAAAGGAATCTTCATGCGTGCAGTCTTTTGCACATTTAAAAAATTCACAAAAATTCCTTGGGCAGTTTCTGGTCTCAACCAAAGATCATTAGAGCCTTCAGTTGTGGCACCCATTTTTGTACCAAACATAAGGTTAAACTGACGCACATCGGTCCAATTACAGGTTCCTGAAACAGGGCATTTAATCTCTAATTCTTCTATTAAAGCCTTTACATCAGCTAAATCATCTTTGGCGAGACTCCCATTAAGTCGCTTAGAAATATGGGCCATTTTTTCCTTGTAGCCTAGAACTCTAGGGTTTGTGTCGAGAAATTGTACTTCATCAAAAGCCTCACCAAATCGCTTGAAAGCTTTTTTCACTTCTTTAGCAATTTTAGATTCTATTTTAGCCATGTAGTCTTCTACCAAAACATCGGCTCGGTATCTTTTCTTTGAGTCTTTATTATCAACAAGTGGATCGTTGAATGCATCTACGTGCCCAGAGGCTTTCCATATACTAGGATGCATAAAAATGGCAGAATCTATACCAACTATGTTTTCATTCATTTTAACCATCGAAGCCCACCAATAATCTTTGATATTCTTTTTGAGCTCTGAGCCGTTGGACCCATAGTCATATACTGCGGCTAAGCCGTCATAGAGTTCACTAGATTGAAAAACATACCCATACTCCTTGGAATGAGCAATTACTTTTTTGAAAACATCATCTTGGTTTGCCATAGCAACAAAAGTAAGAAATAGAATCGTAGCAATGAAAGTAGAGGCCAAGATGATTCTTGGTGTAAAAAGAAAAAATATTGAAGATTTATTTTTTTCGCTCAATCACGAACTTCACTAAATCGAGCAGCGACTCCTTAGTTTGGGATGAAGGAATATCTCCCAGAATCTCAAGAGCTTTATCTTGGTATTCATACATTCTCTTTTGCGCATATTCAAGCCCACCCATCTGCTTTACAAAATCGATTACCTCAGCAACTTTTTTAGGATTGTCATAATGTTTTTTTGTGATGCGCATCATCTTTCTTCGTGTCGAACTATCGGATACTTGAAGAGCATATATAAGAGGAAGAGTCCTTTTCTTTTCTTTGATATCTATGCCTACAGGTTTTCCAAGAATTCCCTGTTTTTGATAATCGAAAAGGTCGTCCTTGATTTGGAAAGCAATTCCGATGGCTTCACCAAATGCCCACATCTTTTTTATTAATGCTTCATCTTTTGTCACAGATGCACAACCAACAGCACAGCATGCCGCAATCAAAGAAGCAGTTTTTTTTCTGATGATTTCAAAATAGACCTCCTCAACAATATCTAACCTTCTCGCCTTTTCGATTTGAAGCAATTCACCCTCGCTCATTTCTTCAACAGCTCGAGAGGTAATCTTCAATAAGTGATAATCTTCATTTTTAACGGCCAAAAGCAAACCTTTAGAAAGAAGAAAGTCGCCCACCAAAACTGCAATTTTATTTTTCCATAATGCATTCACCGAAAAAAATCCGCGTCGCAAATTGGCATCGTCTACGACATCGTCATGAACCAGGGTTGCCGTGTGGAGCAATTCAATCATGGAAGCACCTCGAAAGGTACTCTCATTAATCTCCCCACATAGTTTTGCAGAAAGGAATACAAACATCGGACGCATTTGCTTTCCTTTTCGCTTGACAATGTAGTAAGTAATTTTATCTAGTAGAGAAACTTTGCTGGATACTGACGCCTTGAATTTGGATTCAAAAGAATCCATTTCCTTTTTGATTGGAACTTTTATTTGGTTGATCAGTGACATTAAGGCAAAGGTAAGTATTATTGTTTTCTAAACAGACCCTTATTGGTAATCTAAAATGCAAATGTTCTCGGATAAAAAAGGAATGATTAAGTGCTATTTTTTATTGGCTAGCTGTCCACAAGCGGCATCAATATCTTTTCCACGGCTTCTTCGAATATTAACAATTACACCCCGTTCTTCGATATATTCTTTAAAAGCATCTACTTTTTCTGGATGCGCTTGTTTGAATTCTGCTCCATCGATGGGATTGTATTCTATAAGATTCACTTTACAGGGAATATGTTTACAAAACTCATATAATTCATGCGCATCAGTTAATTCATCATTGAATCCATCAAAAATAATATATTCGTAAGTGACACGTGTTTGAGTTTTATCATAAAAATATTTTAACGCTTTGGCCAAAACTTCCAGGTTGTTAGTCTCATTAATTCCCATGATTTTATTCCGCTTTTCATCATTCGCAGCATGAAGTGAAAGGGCAAGGTTAAACTTAACCTGGTCATCCGCAAGCCTCTCAATCATTCGAGCTACGCCAGCTGTAGAAACGGTAATTCTTTTCGGAGACATACCCAAACCTTCTTTCGAGGTTATCATATCAATAGATGCCAAAACATTTTTGTAGTTTAACAAGGGTTCGCCCATCCCCATATATACAATGTTTGAAAGCGCTTGGCCATTGTGCTTAAGGGCCTGGTCGCGAATAATTCGAACTTGATCATAAATTTCATCTGCATGAATATTTCGCATTCTCTTTAACTTGCCCGTGGCACAGAAAGCGCAAGCCAAGCTACAGCCTACTTGTGAAGAAATACATGCGGTCATGCGGTTATCTGCTGGTATTAAAACTCCCTCGCAAATCTTATCGTCGAATAAGCGGAAAGCATTTTTTATGGTGCCATCATTACTAAATTGGACATCGTCTACCTTAACAGCATTAATACAAAAATGTTCTTTCAATAAATCTCTTGTGGGCAATGAAAGATTGGTCATCTGATCAAAATCTGTCGCAGACTTTTTCCAAATCCACTCATACACTTGTTTGGCTCTAAAGGCTTTTTCACCTTTTGAAACAAAATAGGCCTTCAGCTTTTCTTTTGAAAAAGCGCGAATGTCTTGTTTGGTGTCCATTTTCATCGCCGCTAAGATAGGTATTCTTAACTTTGCTAAAATTTCTAGATATGCGTATCATTCAAGCCGAATATATATTCCCACTAAACCAAGCGCCGGTTAAAAACGGCTATCTTTTTATTGAAGACGACGGCACTGTCATACATGTCACCGACACTGCTCCAATCACAAAGGATTTTCAAGTAGAACACTTCTCTGGATTTATTTGTCCTGGATTTATAAATACTCATTGTCACCTGGAACTCTCGCACTTAAAAGGTCTCTTACCTGAAGCTCTAGGTTTAGAAAAATTTATTACTGAAATTCCAAAAATGAGAGGATCAACGCATCTCAATCCGAGTAAATCGATGAGAGATGCAGATAAAGAAATGAGGGAGGCTGGAATTGTCGCCGTAGGCGATATTTCTAATACTAGCGATGGGCTTGAGGTAAAAATGAAAAGTCCATTATACTACCATTCTTTTGTCGAAATTTTCGGGTTGGATACTAAAAAATCAAACTCACTACTCTCTAAAGGAAAAAAAGTACTAGAGATTTACCGTAAAAATAATCAAGTATCCTCCTTGATTCCGCATGCACCATACTCAGTCTCTCCGACACTTTTGGAAGGTATATATGGGCATGACAAAAACAGCATTAAAAGTATTCACCACCAAGAGTCCAAATCTGAAAACGAGCTTTTCCTTGATGGAGAAGGCGCTTTTGTCGAGCTTTATGAAGAAAAAGGAGCAGATATCTCAAAGCTTAAAAAAATCGGGAAAACCTCATCCCAGTATAGTGTCCTTGACTATCTTTCTAAAGATGAAAAAATCTTATTTGTACACAATACCTATTCAAAACAAGAGGACATCGATTTGATTGAAAAGAATTTAACCAATGCATATTGGTGTGCTTGTCCAAAAGCAAATTGGTATATAGAAAGGCAATTTCCAGATTATGAGTTGTGGCGTAAAAACAAACTAAAAGTAACCTTGGGGACAGATTCGCTGGCCTCCAATCATGGTCTTAGTATCTTAGAAGAAATGAAATGTATTCAAGAACGCTTTCCGCAAATCCCTACAAACGAACTACTTATTTGGGCCTGCAAAAATGGTGCGGAGTTCCTAGATTTAGCCCGATTAGGTTCTTTCTCTACTGGATTCAAGCCAGGAATCCTACTTATCAAAAACACTCAAGGAACAGCACTAACTCGAAACTCATGTGTCGAAGTTATCGCATGATAATCATTGGAGTAACTACTTAACATTTAATAGATGCTCAGCAAGAATTAAGTCGGTAGGCATTGTTATTTTTAAATTAGTTACTTCACCTGGGATAAAGTGTACTTTCTCTCCCAAAGCCTCTAGCACGGTAGCATCATCAGTAAAGTGTATTTGTTCTTCCTGTAAATAAGCACGTTTGATTAATTCTGAAGAAAAACATTGAGGTGTTTGAACAGATACATATTGTCGACGGTCAACCGAGCGGCTCTCTTGTCCCTCAATCTTTCTGATGGATTCTACCAAAGGACAAACGGGAATTGATGATTTTTTCTCTTTGGCCGAGTGATATAAATTCAAAATAAGCTTGGAACTCACAAGCGGTCGAACCCCGTCATGAATCGAAATAAGCCCAACCTTCTCACATGCCTGTAATCCATTTTTTACCGACTGAAAACGGCTCTCTCCTCCAGCCACTATTCGGTGGGGATTCAAAAAATTGTGTTGTACACAAAGTTCTTTCCAAAGAAAATGTTGAGCATGGGGCAAAACTAGAATAAGTGAAATCTGCGGATCAGCTAAAATAAATTTCTCCAATGTATGCATAAGAATCGGCCTCCCATTCAATTCTAAAAATTGTTTTGGAATCTCGGCCTTCATTCTTTGTCCGGTTCCGCCGGCAACTACTAATGCATATTGTTTCATTATCAATTTTTGCTTTGGATCTCTAAAACAAAAAAAGCGAACAGATTAGACATCCACTCGCTTTTTAAATAAAAATATCAATTTATAAATCGAGTTTTCTCACTATAAAATAAGCATTGCATCTCCATAGGTAAAAAACTTATATTCTTCTTTTATGGCTTCTGCATAGGCTTTTTTTAGTAGATCAAACCCACAAAATGCGGCGGTATGCATCATTAATGTAGACTTGGGGACATGGAAATTAGTGATCATGCAATTTGGGATTTTGAACACATAAGGTGGGAATATAAACTTATTGGTCCAACCTGATCTTGGATTCAAAGTGTTATGAGTAGACACACTACTTTCAACTGCTCTGAGGGTAGTAGTTCCCACAGCACATATTCTTCTTTTGTGTGTAAGAGCGGTATTTACCTTGTCACATGCATCTTGCGAAACAAAAACTTCTTCAGATTCCATTTTGTGCTTAGATAAATCCTCAACCTCCACAGGTCGAAAAGTTCCCAACCCAACATGAAGAGTGACCTCTGCAAATTGAACTCCCTTTATCTCTAAACGTTTCAAAAGATGTTTACTGAAGTGCATCCCTGCAGTAGGGGCAGCAACAGCACCTTGTTCTTTGGCGTATACCGTCTGATAGCGTTCGTCGTCGTCTGTATCTGGTGATCTATCAATATATTTGGGCAATGGTGTTTCCCCCAACTCGTTAAGTTTTTCTCTAAATGCTTCGTAGGAACCATCAAAAAGAAAGCGTAAAGTACGGCCTCTAGAAGTCGTGTTATCAATTACTTCTGCGACTAGGGAGCCATCTTTACCAAAATATAATTTATTTCCTATTCGTATTTTTCTGGCAGGATCAACCAAAACATCCCACAAGCGGTTGTCTTGATTTAATTCTCTGAGCAAAAACACTTCGATTCGGGCACCAGTTTTCTCTTTGTTTCCATACATACGGGCCGGAAATACCTTAGTATTATTCAGCATAATCACATCATCATGATCAAAATATTCAATCAAGTCTTTAAATTGACGATGTTCTATTTTTCCGGTATCGCGATGAACCACCATCAGTTTTGACTCGTCCCGATTTTGGGAAGGACGTTTAGACAATAATTCGTCCGGCAACTCATAGCCGAAATGCGAAAGCTTCATTTTAGTGATCATAATAAGTCTTTTAAGCATGCAAATATAGAAAATAAAACAAATTTTACGGGATTTTATCTACTTCATCTGTTCTTCTAGCGCTTGAAGATCTATACTATTTTTTAAGGCTTTAGCCCCTATTTTGGTCCTTTGGAGTTTGTATAGCCAAGCTCCGCAATTTAATGCCCTGCCAATGTCGTAGGCTAGAGACCTAATATAGGTTCCCTTACTGCACACCACCCGAAAAGATATATAGGGCATTTCAATTTGTTCAACTTCTATTTCTCTGATGTAAATGGTTCGAAATTTTATTTCGACCTCCTTGCCTTTTCTGGCAGATTCGTAAAGCTTTTTACCTCCCATTTTGAGAGCTGAAAAAATAGGAGGTTTTTGCTGGGTCTCTCCTAAAAAAGACTGCAAGCATTCTTTAATCATACTTTTGGTAACATGATGAGTTGGGAAAAAATGGTTTTCTACTGTCTCCCCATCATAGCTTGGGGAGGTAGCGCCAAGTTTGAGAGTCGCTCTATATTCTTTTTCTTGTGCTTGATACAAGTGAATTTCTTTGGTTTTCTTTCCGGTACACAATATCATCAGTCCGGAAGCGAGGGGGTCTAACGTCCCTGCATGGCCAACTTTAATTTTTTTAACTTGTAATTTTCTTTTGATCATCCAGCGGACCTTGTTCACTAACTGAAAGCTAGTCCAATGAAGGGGTTTGTTGATTAGAAGCACTTCACCTTGCTGAAAATTATAGTCTTTTTTCATGAAAAATAACATGCTGAGTGATACGGGGCGACGAGTGTTGGCTCATGAAGTAAGTTCTGCTAATGTTTGCTCAAGAGCTTTGAGTGTTCGATCCAACAATTCTTTGGTGTGTGTTCTAGATAGAAATAAGGATTCAAAGGCAGAAGGGGCGAGATAAATTCCTCGAGCAAGCATACCGTGAAATATTTTTTTAAATAATTTGGCATCTGCTAAACAAGCTTGGTCAAAGTTGGATACTTTATCTATGTTAAGGTGAAAGCTTAGCATTGACCCTACTCTATTGATGCATGCCTTAATATCGTACTTCAAAAATAATTCACGCATACCTATTTCGAGATAGCATGTCTTCTCTTCCAATTCATCATAAATCAACGGATTATCGTATAATTCTTTTAAGAGGGTATACCCACAAGACATCGCCAATGGGTTTCCTGAAAGTGTCCCAGCTTGATAAACTGGACCTAAAGGGGCAACCATATTCATGATTTCCTCTCGACCACCAAAAGCACCAACGGGAAGTCCCCCGCCAATCACTTTACCTAAACAGACCATGTCTGGTGTGATATTAAATCTTTTGTGAGCACCCCCTGGAGAGAGTCTAAAACCAGTCATAACCTCATCAAAAATCAAGACTGCACCGTGTTTATTGCACAGTGAACGTAATCCTTCTAAAAACCCTTCTCGAGGAGGAATACACCCCATGTTTCCAGCTACTGGCTCAATAATAAGTGCAGCAACCTTACCCTTATTTTCTTTGAATACTTTTTCTACATGTGATAAGTCATTGTAACGAGCTAATAAAGTATCTTGGGCTGTTCCTTTTGTCACTCCAGGAGAATCTGGAACACCCATGGTAATAGCCCCCGAACCCGCCTTAATAAGAAAAGCATCTGCATGCCCATGATAACAGCCTTCAAACTTGATAAACTTATCTCTTTTAGTGAAAGCTCGAGCCACACGGATTGCACTCATACATGCCTCGGTGCCGGAATTTACCATACGCACTTTTTCTACTGCAGGCACCATGGTGCAAATTAGTTCTGCAATGCGCGTCTCCATTTCTGTCGGGGCTCCAAAAGATGTAGAGTGGTCTGCTGCTCGCTTTAATGCATTTAAAATGGGAGGGTGGCTATGGCCCAAAATCATAGGCCCCCAAGATCCAATGTAGTCGATATATTCTTTACCCTCCACATCGGTCATAATTGACCCTTTTGCTTTTTTAAAAAAAATAGGGGTCCCGCCGACTGATGTAAATGCTCGTACGGGTGAATTTACTCCTCCTGGTATAAATAATTGAGCTCTTTGAAAAAGATTTTTACTTGTCATAAAGCTTTCTTATTTGCAACATTTTGCGCCGAAGATGCACTTAACTTTCGAGCAATATCTTTAGCAAAATAACTGGCAATTAATGTCGCTCCTGCTCTTTTGAAAGCTATAATAGACTCCATCATGGCTAGATCTAGATCAATCCAACCTTTTTCTGCAGCAGCATGAATCATCGCATACTCACCAGAAACCTGATATGCGGCCAAAGGAATATCAAAGTTTTGATTGACCAACTGCAGTACATCTAAGTAAGGCATTCCTGGCTTGACCATTAACAAGTCTGCACCTTCTTGAACATCTAACTCGCATTCTCTCAGAGCTTCTTGCGCATTTGAAGGGTCCATCTGGTATGTTTTTTTATCACCAAAACCCGGTGCAGAATCAAGCGCATCTCGAAAAGGACCATAAAAACACGAAGCGTATTTTACCGCATATGACAAAATCCCCACGTTTGGAAACTCATTTTCCTCTAAAACCTCTCTGATATATCCAATACGACCATCCATCATATCTGAAGGAGCAACCATATCTACCCCAGCCTGAGCATGACTTAAAGCCATCTCTGCTAACACTTCGACACTGAGGTCATTTAAGATTTGTCCCTCTTCAACGATACCATCGTGACCGCTTGATGAATATGGGTCTAGGGCAACATCGCTCATAACATACATATCAGGGAAATTCTTTTTGATCTCTTTAATTGCTCTTTGCATAAGGCCGTCAGGATTTAACGCTTCTGAACCATTTTTGTCTTTAAGAGAGTCTTCTACCTTGGCAAAAAGCAAAACCGATTGCAAACCCAAAGCCTGGCATTCTCGAACCTCGTCAATCAAGAGGTCTGTGGTAAATCTAAAATATCCCGGCATAGAAGGTATTTCTACTTTTTTATTCTTGCCTTCCATAAAAAAGAGAGGCACAATAAAATCACTTGGGTGAATTTGATTTTCTTTCACCATCGAGCGAATGGCGCTCGATGATCTCAATCGGCGGGGACGTGAATATGGATGTGAAGTCATGGGTTATTATTTAGTGCAAAAATACATTGATTTACTTAATGTCTGAACATCTTGACTAGATTTATCGCAGAGACATTTTTTTTTGAGGGATTTGCCCCCCAACCAATAGTCGGCTTGTCTTGATACAAGCGATATGAAAATCTGCTATAAACTCTTCAATAATAAATATTCGCAATCCTTGATCTAAGGCTAAATGCCGGTGCTTTGTTTCGTTCCTAAGACAAAGATTAATAAACCCCCCGGAATGGCTTAGATGACTCATGTTGCATCGTAACTGCTCATACAGCCAATGATCTAGCACAAGAGGTTGATAGTTTTCCTTAAAAAGTTTTTGGAACGCCAAATGAAATCTTTTCTTGGACTGATGTTTCGCTGAAAGGGGTTTTTTGTCTAAAAAAGCTCCCAATGTTTCAATACCTTGAGTAGCAATCATAAGGGCTGGGAAATAGAACTTTGCTGAGAGTAATTTTTGACTTTCATCAATCAATCGAAACTGAATAAATTCTTCGTTTCTCATTAGATTTAAAAATTAAATCGAACTTAGGCTTATCCGTTTACAGCTACAACTTCTTTGACTAAGCTAGGAAGCATTTTCTTAAGAATATTTTCTATCCCTTGTTTGAGAGTGACCGTAGAAGAAGGGCAGCCACTGCATGCCCCTTGAAGTAAAACAGAAACTTTTCCATCTTCATAGGAAATAAAACGGATATTTCCTCCATCGGATTCTACGGCAGGCTTCACATACTCATCAAGTATTTCTACGATTCTGGTTTCTACTTCACCCAGCTCTTCAAGCTTGACCTCTTGCAAAAGAAATGCTTTTTCTTCTGCAACACCAGTAGGCGGCGCATCATCTGTTTCTTCAACAACGACTCCACCATCAGCAAGATATTCTCGGATAAATTGCCGAATTTCCATCGTGATATCATCCCACTCCATAATATCATACTTGGTCAAAGAGACAAAATTTCTAGCGATGAAAACTTCTTTTACAAAAGGAAAATGAAATAATTTAATAGCTAAAGGCGACTTTTCAGCTTCATCGATATTTCTATATTCTACGCTATCTCCTAGAACAATTGCCCTGTTAGCAACAAACTTCATTACTCTAGGATTTGGTGTAGACTCTGCATAAATAGTCACTGAAATTTTTTTATCGCTCATCTTCCTTATTTTTACACAAAACTACAAATAAGTAAAGATATGGCATTAGTGAAATCAATAAAAGGTAAGAGCCCTAAATGGGGAGAAAATTGTTACATAGCAGAAAACGCAACTCTGGTTGGCGATATAAAAATGGGGAAAGACTGCAGTGTTTGGTTTAATGCGGTGATTCGTGGAGATGTAAATCAAATCAGAATTGGGAGCCGTGTGAACATTCAGGACGGGGCAGTAATTCATTGTACTTATCTAAAATATCCAACCGACATTGGTAGCAATGTTTCTGTGGGCCACAATGCTTTGGTACACGGATGCTCCATTCACGATAATGTACTCGTAGGTATGGGCGCTATAGTTATGGACAATTGTATAATACACTCGAACAGTATTATTGCAGCAGGCGCGGTGCTTTTAGAAAACACAATCGTACCCTCGGGCTCAATTTACGCAGGAGTTCCAGCAAAAAAGGTGAAAACGCTTAGTAAAAAACAAGCCAGCACTCTCATCGAAGGCATTGCAGACAACTATGTAGAATACAAAAGTTGGCTTTCGGATTAGCTAAACCCTGTTTAGCGTTAAATTATTCTAATGGAAATTCTTTTTTGATTTGCTCTACCCATGTATCCACACGAGTGTCTGTTTCTTCAAACTGGTTGTCTTCATCCAAAGCTAATCCCAAAAATGTTCCTTGCTCTAGTTCTGCTTTAGATTCAGTATGCTCATAGCCGTCTGTAGACCATCTCCCTACTATGGTTCCTCCATTTTCAATTACAACTTCACCAATTATTCCGACTCCGTCAATAAAATAATCACAATAAACATATTGATCTCCTAGACCAAAAATAGCTACCTTTTTTCCTGTAAAATCAACCTCTTTGAATTCTTCAAAAAAAGTATCCCAATCACTTTGAAGTTGGCCATCATGCCAAGTGGAAAGTCCAAGGATGATTTTGTCGTATTTTTTAAAATCTTCTACTTTTGCATCATACATATCGATTAAAAAAACATTTTCTTTACTTATTTTGTCGCGGATTTTAATCGCTATACTTTCAGTATTTCCGGTATCTGAACCAAAAAACAGTCCTATTTTTTCCATCATTAATTAAATTTAATGCAAAAGTAAGCAATCTTCTTTATTTAAAATTGTTCCTATTTCGTAATTTTACAGAATATTAAAGAAATTAAATTCAAAAAATATGTACCCAGAACACATGGTGACGCCAATGCGTCAAGATTTATCTCAAGTAGGCTTTAAAGAGTTGCGCACATCTCAAGATGTAGATGGCTTATTAGGCTCAGAAAAAGGAACCGTATTAGTCGTCATAAACTCTGTATGTGGTTGTGCCGCTGGAAATGCCAGGCCTGGAGTAAAGGCAGCGATTAAAAACGAAAAGAAACCGGACCACATTACAACTGTTTTTGCAGGGGTAGATACTGATGCTGTTGCTAAAGCGAGAGAATTTATGGCACCCTTCCCTCCCTCGTCTCCATGCATCGCTCTGTTCAAGGACGGAGAAGTAGTTCATATGCTAGAAAGACACCACATTGAAGGACGCGCTGCTGAAGCTATTGCAGAAAACCTGATGGCAGTATTTGATGAGCTTTGCTAATTTCATCGATAAATGTAGCAGATGTCATGATAAAAAAAGCCTGCAAAATGCAGGCTTTTTTTTTGAAACTTTGGAACTAGAAACTATATCAATTAAAATAATAAACTAATCCAAATTCCGGAGGTGAAGTTATCTGATTAAAAGTATCGACTCTCTATGCTTCGCACATAACACATTCTTTCCTTTGCTTAAATTTCTGTGCAGCATTCATGCTGTGTTGATAATAAAGAGATTTTAAACCTAATTTCCAGGCTGTAATGTAGAGTTTGTTTATATCTTTAACGGGCATGTCTGGATGAACCATAATATTAACTGATTGACCTTGATCAATAAACTCTTGCCTATTTCCAGCCTGGTATATAATATAAGATTGATCAATTTCCGAATATGTTTTAAATACGTTTTTTTCATTTTCAGACAAGAATTCCAAATGCTGAACAGATCCATCTCGGTCTCTGATTGAATTCCAAATATCTGTTGTATTCATTCCTTTTTCAGCTAATAAATCAAGTAAAAAAGGGTTTTTGATAGTCGTTTTTATTTTAGCAATATCCTTTACATAAATATTGGACCATATCGGTTCAATCCCCTGAGATACTTGTCCTAAAATAAATGCGGAAGAGGTGGTCGGTGCTATAGCGTTTAATGTAGTATTTCTTCTACCGTAACCCTTCAATACTTCTGGTTCTCCGAATATATCTGCCAATTCTTCTGAGGCTTTGTAAGAACGTTGTTTGATAAACTTAAATATTTCTGTATTCAAATCAAATGCTTCTTTACTGTCAAAAGACAGCATTTTTGATTGAAGCAAGGAGTGCCATCCAAGAACTCCTAGACCTAAGGCTCGATTTTCTTTAGCAAAATTATATGCTCGCTCCATAAACAAGAAGGTTTGATGATCTTCTCGGTCGCTAGAATCTCTATATACTTCAAGCTTATTAATAAATTCAGTAATGACAGCATCTAAAAAGTAGACCATCGTTTCAACGGCATCGGTATCTTTCCACTTTTGATAATGCATGACATTCAAAGAAGAAAGGACGCAAACAAAAGACCATTTTTCATTAGAGGGCAACATAATTTCTGTACAAAGATTACTAGCGTATACTTTGTGGTCCTTGTCTCTATAAACATCTGGCGCACCTTGATTTGCCTTATCATTGAAAAAGATGTAGGGATATCCGATTTCTCCTCTTCTTTGGATTACTTTGGCCCAAATCTTTCTTTTGTCGGGATCACCTTCAATCATGTCTTCCATCCAAGCATCAGAAACAGTTACTCCGTGGGTCAGCTCCTGAATCGGATTTCCTTCAGTTCCGATGTCCAAAAACTCTAAAATATCGCTGTGCTCAACCGGCAAATATGGAGAGAAACGTCCGCGTCGAACAGATCCTTGGCTTACCACATCAACCATTGTTTCGAAAAGCTGCATGATGTGAACTGCACCCGAAGCCTTGCCGTTGTTTTTTACGGGGGCACCTCGATGTCTAATATTCCCAAAGTACCCGGAAGTACCCCCACCGAGCTTAGACATCATACCAACCTCAGACTGAGTATATAGAATATTCCCCATATCATCCGACACATTCGACCCAAAACAACTAATGGGTAAGCCTCTCTCCTTACCAAAATTGGACCACACAGGAGAAGCCAATGAGAAAAATCCTTGAGACATGTAGTGGTAAAATTTATCACTATAACCATCAATGCCTAAAAGTTCTTCTGCCCGATCGGCGATTTCTCGAATTCTGGTCTCGGGAGCAACTCCTGGAGCTAGGTATCCAGCTTCTAGAAAGTTTCGACTGTGGGTGGTCAGCCAATCAAAAGCGGTAGAATTTTCTGTTTTCACATCCATATTAAAAAAGGTCGTCAGCGGTTATACTCTGTGTTCTTTTACTATAGTTAATGGATCTCTTGACAAAAAAGTCACCATGCTTAGTTCCTATGATTTCGTCATTAAACCATTCCGTTTCCTTTAATAATTCTTCGTCCGTATCGAATACTTTTTCAACGCCAATACTCTCAAGTGATCGATTAAAACGGTCTTTTATAAATTCATTGACTTGAGCTTTAGGAATAAAGTCTAACTCGCCCTCTTCAAAAATCCAGTCTATTAATTCGCTTTCTGCTTTGAAAGCTTGTAAACACATGTCTTGAATTCGCACAGAATAAGCTGCATCAAACCAACTTGGGTTTTCTTTCTTGATAATCTTGATTAAATCGATTCCAAAATCTCCGTGTATCTGCTCCTCTTTTGAGGTTGCCTCCACTACATTGGAAACACCTTTAAGCATATTTCGGTGCTTGTTGAAAGCCATAATAATCAAGAATTGAGAAAATAGAGATACATGCTCAATAAAAAGTGAAAAAAGCAGGACGGACTCAGAATACTCTTGGTTATTCTCGCTCTTTGAGCTAGACAAAGCTGTTTCTAAATATTGAACACGCCTCATAATAACCGGTTTCTTTTTTAACTGTTGAAATTCTCCATTAAGACCAAGAATTTCAATCAAGTGAGAATATGCATCTGCATGACGTACTTCACTCTCTCCAAAGGTGGCTCCGACTGATCCAACTTCTGGTTTTGGAATTCTATGATATATATCGCCCCAAAAGCTTTTTACAGAAACTTCAATCTGAGAAATAGCCAACATTGTATTTTTAATCGCATTTCGTTCTCGATCTGTTAGTTGTGTTTTGAAATCTTGAATATCGCTAGTGAAATTAAATTCAGAATGAATCCAATAAGAGTGTCTGATCGCAGAAACATACTCATACAACTCAGGGTACTCATAGGGTTTCAAATTAATTCTCTTCTCGAATATGTTTCTCTGACGTTTTTGTGTTTGTTCATTTCTGTAAAGAATATATGCTTTAGCGACATCCAAAAACTCGCTACCCATTAACCTCTGCTCAACGACATCTTGAATCTCTTCAATACTAGGAACATAGTTTGAAATTTGTTGGCTTCGTTCAATGAGTGTTTTAGAAACCGCATTGGAAATCTGTTTGGCGGCTTCCATGTCCCCATGACCCGCAGATTCCATTGCCTTGTAAATTGCTCCCGTAATTTTGATTAAATCAAACTCTTCTTTCGAGGTGTCTCTTTTAATTACATATCTAAAATCCATATTCTAATATTATTAACTTCTATAAGAAGAAGAGTTTATTTTTAGCCTCAAAAGCGGCTTAATTGAATGCTTTTTTAATCTAATTGAAAATCAACGAGTGAGAGTCAAGGGGGTCAAAAAAAGCTCAGTTGATCTTTGAGCTTTACAAATATTTTAATAAAAAATATGACTTCCTATAGGGGAATTAAAAATGCTATTTGAAGTTTTCAACAAATAGTTAATATTAATCTAAAACTATAGTGATAATGGGAGGTGAAAGTTTTTTAAAACTGTTAAAAACAAAATTTATTTGTTTGAATTCTTGTTTTGATAAGTCGACATGAACAAGGTTAAATATTGTGCTTTTTTGCTGCATATTCTAAGCCCTTGTACCAATCAAGACCATATTTTTTAATCAGTGGTTCTCTTAAGAATTTATAAACGGGCACCTTCAATTTTTGACCACATTCGCATGCTGCTTTGCAAATATGCCATTTGTGGTAATTGACTGCATCGAATTCTGGATAAGATTGAATTCGTACCGGATATAATTCACATGAAATGGGCTTTTTATAGGAAATCTTCTGGTCTCTATAGGCTGCTTCGATAGCACATTTAGCTATACTATGTTGATCAAAAAAAACGTAAACACATTCTTGTCCATCTACCAGAGGTGTTTCTTTTTCTCCATCTTCTCCCATCACCCATTTGCCTTGAGATTCTACGCCTTGAATTCCTTTTTCGACCATGTAAGGCTTTACATCTTCGTACACATCTTCCAAAATAGTTAATTCATCATCATTAAGTGGGGCACCCCCATCACCCTGAACGCAACACGCTCCTTTGCATGCGCTTAAATCGCAAACAAATTGCTGATCGAGAAGATCTTCAGAGACCAAGGTATTCTTGATTGAAATCATATGGCTAAGATAGATTTTACAATTGAACTAACGCCCCGCACAGTGAACGCATCGGTTGCTTTGGGGGATAAGAAGAATTCGCCGAAATGGGATTTCTTGACCACAGCCAATACAGATACCAAAATTTTCTTCGTGCACACGGACTATTGCAGACTGAAGCAGAGCTAATTTATTTATCGAACTTCTAAGCGCCGCTTCATTTACGCTCTTGTTATTTATAGCATCCATTCTGCTAACTCTACCGATTGCATTTTCAGGAGAAATAGGTTTAGTTAACTCTTTGAGGGTTTTAATATCAGTCTGGGTTTCTAAAAGAGCTTCTTCAATCGCTGTATGGATTTTATTTCTTTGTTGAGTCGTCATATATGTCAAGAATTCATAATCTATATTTAATTCTAAAAAGGAGTGAAAGTTTTAACCACAGTAGCATCTTCATAGACATCAAATCGAAGGCCCTTTGCATCAAAGAGTAAAGGCCTCCCCATCATATCAATTGTTTTCATTCGTTTGGCTGCTTGCGACTTCTCCGGCAAGGTTAAGTTGTCACAAAAGTCTATTTCTAAAAAGTCAACAGTATTGTTTCCTGAATTTGGAATAGCTAAAATATGATTCTCTTGATTGTAAAAAATATCAGCAGGTTTATTCAAGCCTGACGCAACCTGCTCATTAGAAGATAAGTCTATATTGAACATATGAATAGCATTGGTGCTCCAGGCAGAAACATAGATATTACCACAAATATCCATTGAAATTCCATCCAGATTTCCTAGTAATGTAGAGGTAGCCACTAAAATTTCGCCTGTAGAAATATTCACTTCATATATCGGAGCATTTGACCCCCAACAAACCACTAGTAACCGATCGTTTATTACGTCGTAATAAACACCATTAGGGGTTTTAGGAAAGGTACACAATATTGGGGGTACATAAAGAGAATCTTGATTCTCGATATCATATTTATACAAACTTTTAGTAGTAAAATCAGTGATATAAAGATCTGTACCTCGATGTGTGATTCCATTTAAAAATGAGCCACCAAGGCTCTTGTTGAGAATCTGATCTCCTGAAATCAGATCATATCCTTTTAGACTTCCGCCACTACATGCATACAGAGTTTCGCCAACCAACTCAAGTCCATGTGGTCCAGCACTTATGTTATCTGCAAAAGTTGTTAAACCATTTCCGTCCCACTCAACTATACTACCCAGAGAAGCATTAGAAACAAAATAGTTTCCGCTAATGGGGTTGAATTCTACACTTTCGGGGCCATTATATGTTTGGGCAAATATAAAAAGTGGGAAAAGAAGAAAAAAGCTGAGATATTGATACATGTGTCTATATTTTAAATAGCAATATACAATTAAAGAGTTTCAATAATAAACGCGATGTTTAGATTCTATTTTAATACATGTTTTTTAAATTTGTACTAAACAAAAAACACCTTAAATGAAAAATATTTTTCTTTTTGCTCTTTGCCTTGTTTTGAACAACTCTATAAATGCTCAAGATAGTTCTCTTGGGAATTGGATGATTTACATCGGAAACAAACAACTAAATGAGGATTGGAATATTCACCACGAAATCCAATATAGAAACTACAATGCTGCTGGAGATCTTGAACAACTTTTATTGCGAACAGGTGTGGGGTATAACTTAACAGAAGGGAACAATAATATTCTTTTGGGTTATGGGTATATAAATAGCAAAAATTATGTTGTAAACAAGATTTTTATGGACCCTGATGCATCTAAACTAACAGTTAAAGAGCATCGCGTTTACCTACAATTCGTCACCAAACAAAAATTAGGACCTTTGTCGGTACAACATAGATATAGGTTTGAAGAGCGATTTATAGAAGACGACTTCAAATTTCGTTTTAGATATTTTCTAGGTATAAACCTGCCACTTAAAAAATATTTCTATTTGTCTGCATATAATGAGCTTTTTATTCACTCTAAAGAAGCCGTCTTCGATAGAAATCGACTTTATGCAGGGCTTGGATATAAGATAAATAAGAAAATGAGGTTAGAATTTGGTTATATGAACCAATTCTTCGAAAACCAGGGAAGAGATCAAATTAATATTCTTTGTTTATATAATTTTTAAGCGCAATTAAGAGACTTATTGCCCGATGGGCATAGCTTGAAAATCCATGACTTCGGTTTCTGATACTTGAATAAAAAATTCGATGGGGTTGCAACAGACTTCACAATCTTCTATAAAACTTTGCTGTCCTGCAGAGGGGTCAACCATTTTTAGCTGATTTTGCCAACAATGTGGGCAATCAAAAAAATATTCAATCATTCTAGAGCTTAATTTTCTTGGAGATATATTTCATATTCTTCCGACCCCATCTGCATTTGAGTTATGAGAGTAATAACATCATCTGTAAATCCAATAGCAGAATTAAATACTTCTAAATTATATTTTTTTCCATTGTATGCAATTAAAAAATCAGTGGGCTGGTCAAAGCAAAAATTACAATAAAAATAACGCGAAAGCAATTCTTTACAGGTCAGTCCAGAAGTTCCGTAAACCGACTCCATTTCGTTTTCGGAAAGTCGAGTAGATAGGTCTCTTTGTGTTTTAGAAAAACCTGTGCCAGTTCGGTGATATTGAGAAGAAAAATAAGATCCGGATGAACAGTTCATGCTAAATTCTTTACTACAACTTAAGTTTAGGGATAAGAAAAAAATAAATGATATATACTTCATGTTCTTAATTCAGGATTTATGATGAAAATTAGAGAATAACTAAAAGGGGTTAGTCGCCCAAATATTCACCTCTGGAACGTAGCCCTTATTTCTCATTTCTAGAAGAGAAATAATCGTATGTGCAATTTCTTCTGGAGCAAGTTTATTGTTTTGCTCTTCTCTTTCTTTTCGATTTTCCTGAGCAAAGGCCGTTGTTACTTCGCTGGGATTAACTTGGCAAACTCGAATATTAAATGGCCTTAATTCTGCCTGCCAACATTGACTTAAAGCCCGAAGGGCAAACTTAGATGCTGAGTAAACGCTACCGAATTTAAATCCTTTAATACTGGCTGAAGAGCCAACATTAATGATTGTTCCCTTACCTTGTGCTTTCATTAGGGGAACCAACTCCTTGGTCAAGAGAGCCAATCCAAATACATTAGTATTGAAAACCTCATGAAAATCTTTGATGTTAAGTTCATCAACAGGTCCAAAAACACCAATCCCCGCATTATTAATTAAAACATCGACAGATCCACCCAAGAGGGCGACACATTCATTTGCTTTATCTGCTATGTTTTCGGTCTGCGACAAATCAAATTGAAAACTCAAAACACCTGGAGAGGTTTTTTTAGCATCTAACTTATCTGAAGATCTTCCGGTAACTAAAACTATTGCACCCTTGGCAACAAGCATCTCTGCAGTTTTCTTGCCTATTCCTGAGGTCCCCCCAGTTATAAGTATTTTTTTTCCTTGCAAATCCATAATTGTATGTGTTTTTGTATTTGCAAAAGTAAGACCAAATTCTTAGCTAGAAAAAATCTTGGAAGAAAAAGAGTGGGAACAATATCGCTTCTATAAATTATTTTTAGTGGGGGTATTATAAAGAACAAGACATATCATTACCACAACAAGTAGGAGATTTTATTTTTCCATGCCCATTTGGGCACTTAGATACCTGAACTTCTTTTCCATTTTCTAATTTAATCATGCCATTTAAAAGAGGTGTGTTACATTTTCCGCACGAGGCATTAACAGACATACCACATTTTTCGCATTTATATGTTTCCATGTTTTTTTTGGAAATGTAAGAAAAATAAAACCGTTAAGACCATCGAGGAGCAAAATCAAAACCAGAAGTTACGGTTTCATAATGTGCAATAAAGAATGAGAAAATAAAATTCTGTGACCGATAAAAAGTCAATCCAATAAGTCTAATAAGTGAGGAATCCGATCTGATTGAATAAAGTCGGGATTCTTGTTTATCGCCGTTATATTGCTCTGATTAGAATTAACATTCCAAATAGAGACAAACAAATAATGGCTATGAGCTAAACAAATTTGCTCTTTTGTAATATTTTGGGTGGAGATGCTAATCCCGTATAAGCCAAGATCTAAAGCTCTAGTAAGTCCATCTTCAAATGACAATGGATAAATAAATAATTTATAATTCGGGTTATTATATTGCAACTTCGATAAAAAATCGCTGTTTTTTGATTCAAAATAAACCTGATCATGGATTTCAAACCGCTCTACAATTTCATTTAATGATGCTACAAAACTATTTTTATATGCACTTGAGTCTGATAATGAATGAGCATGCCATTTGCAGTCAAAAATAAACTGATGGCCGTGAATGTTTTCAATATTTAAAAATAATTGCTCCAAAGACAAAATTGAATAATTTAAATAAGGAAACTCTTTATATTTTGCATCCTTGACTTCATCCCAGTATAAATCGCTGATTCGTCCCGATTTATTAGTGTCACTGGAGAGGTCAGAATCATGGTAAGCCACTAAAACACTATCTTTTGTCATTTGAACATCTATTTCCACTCCCTGAGCTCTTGTATTAAGGCATTTTGAAATCGATTCGAAAGTATTTATCGGGTAGGGGTGGCCAATACCCATCCCACCATGGCCTATCACAACTATTTCATTGTTCAAATTTTGAATGTTAAACATCGTCTTCTCACAGGAGAATAGCAAAATAAAGAAACTAATATATATAATGTGTTTCATTTTTAAAAAGCAAAGCCAAGGGCAAATAAAAACCAATGCCTATACATGGTATTATTTTCAATGATTGGAGAGTAAGCAATTTTATATACCATGGCTTTATCTTTTTTTTTGTATCGGTATCCAATAGATGCATTTGCGCTCAAACTGCTTTTTCTTTGAGGCTCATAATCCGAAGTACTGGCAAGCACAATACTTGTAAATGTTTGCCCCAAGCTTATCTCTAAATGATGATTATTCCCATAGTAAGCATGAATTGAAGCCGGAATGATAATGTCAGGGTTAAAGTCATTTCGGAAATCGTATAACTGATAAGTACTCGCCCCTAAGCGAACAGAAAATTTTAGTTTACTCATGGCCTTACACAAGTACTCATAATTAATCGAACCGAGCCCTCCAGATCCTCCCCATTCTATGAATATTAAATTTTTCTTTATTTCAGGCTTATTGATGATTTGACAAAAGCCCTGATAACTAAGCATAAAATGCAATAAAAAAGGCAGTAATATTTTATTCATTCTTTGTGTAAATATTAGTATTCAAAAAGACATGAAATCCAATAATAAACTAGCATTTATTTAAATTGATCTAAGATGGATAATTTAATCGATAATTATACGCTTCTTTGAGGTGCCATCATCATAAATATCAATAAGAAGCATATTTGGATTTGGATTAGAAGTAGTATTTCTTCCTTGTAGGTCTATTGTTTTTAATAGGTTCCTAGTCAGATTTACTTCATGGTTAGTAATATCCATTTGGGGATTATATGATAGTTCACAGGTATAATCTCCGGGGTCATATCCCGTTAAATTCGAGTATGTAAAATATATTGATAAGGGATAATTTATATATGACAATAACATTGGATTCATTACAAAATTGTTCCCAAAATTTGTGTAGTAATAATAGGAAGAGGTTTCTGCGGGAGTTACATACAAATCGAATTGACCAGACTGAATGGTGTCTCCGTTTGCTTCTAGTGTATATGCTATGTATGGATAGTGTGTATCCATTGTATCAGCATTATATATTTCAAAAGTGATTGAGTCATTGTGTATAACGACATCTGTAACACTCAATAAAGAGCAATCTACTTGTCCTTGTCCAAACAAAACAAAAGGAAAAAATAATAATATGTAAAGGCTCTTTTTCATAATTACAAGAAATAACAAACATAAATATATAGAAACCAGGATTCCCGATCTTGGATTAAATAATTTATTTATATAACTACATTATTTCGATTTGAGACAAAAATATAGTGATATCGTCAATGTGTTGCAAAAAAGGACTTATTGAGATTAGAAATAAAATCCCTTACCAATATATAGACCCTCTGAAATTGATATTCCTGTTCTAAAAAATCCCCTATTTCCTTTCTTACTTATCTTTCTATAACCTAACCTTATATTAGGTAGTATATCAGTATCGTCAGATACGAAAAAAGCAGATACTCCATATCCAAATTCAAAATAATGGTTGGTGTTACCTCGTAAAAAAAAGTGCGTTAAGTCGATGTGGGTACCCGACCCACCAAATATACCTCCAATTCTACCCGCTCCCAAACTAATGTATGACCTCTTAGTCATCTGATAGGCATAGTTAATATTGGCGTTCACGACAATGCTTAAACCAAAAGAGGCGCTTAAAGATGAGCTTTGAGCAGTGCTTTGGGCTTTAATTTTAGCCACAGATAGATTGCACAAAAAAAGTATAATGACGAGCTTTAGTAACCTTTTCATCGTTATTTGGAATAAGATTCATAAATATGGAAAAAAAATCTCAATTGCATAGAATAATTCAATTCACAATTTAATATGATTATATGACTATTTGACCAAATACCTTGAAAACTTACATTTAAAAAAATTAATTTTTGATTATTAATTTTATTATTGAACTTAAATATTAAATATGTATCTAATTGAACATTTATTACACA
>CAZEWZ010000005.1:0-64581 GCA_964516765.1 uncultured Cryomorphaceae bacterium
TTGCTGATCCTTCAGGTGCTTTGACACAAATTCTTTTATCTCATGTTGCTTCTGGAAATGTTTTATCATCTGATCTCAGTGATGGAATGATGGTTACAACTTTAGCAGATTCTGTATTTGTATCAGTAAGTATTGATAATGGCGTTGTAATGATCAATAACGCAACAGTAACCATGGCTGATATTCAAACTGATAACGGAGTAGTACATGTTGTCGATGCAGTTATTGACCCTGCTAATTCTGATGAAGAAGAAGTCACCAATACTATTGTTGATATAGTTGTTGCTTCTGAAAACCATACTACATTAGAAACGGCTGTTATTGCCGCTGGTTTAGCAGAGACACTAAGTAGTGAAGGGCCATTTACAGTTTTTGCTCCTACAGATGCTGCATTTGAACTCATTCCAGCTGATGTGATGAGCTCATTACTTATGGACCCAATGGGTTCATTAACTTATGTACTTACTCACCATGTTCACTCTGGAAATGTACTAAGTACAGATCTTACAGATGGAATGATGGTTCCAACAGTAGCTGGGACTGATTTAACTGTATCTATTACTGATCTAGGAGTATTCATTGATGGAGCTGCCGTATCTCAAGCAGATATTGTAGCTGATAACGGTGTAATACATGTAATTGATGCAGTAATGGTACCCTCAGATTTGGATATTGAAGAATCACCTTTTTCAATTAATGAGTCAAAATACTTATATTCTGTCGATGTACTTGGTAAAAGAGTTGCAGAAGATACAAGAGGAATAGTTATTTTTGATAAGTATTCCTCAGGAAATGTAATTAAAAGATTCAAATTCTAATTGAATTTTAACTTGAATTAAAAAGCCACCCTTTTGGGTGGCTTTTTTTATGCTGAAATCATTAATATTAGTAAATTTAATAAGTCTTAAAAATTATAATATGCATTATACCAAACATGACTTAATCAAGTTAAATCGGATTAAAAGATTAAATATTGTAAACTCTTTATCAGGAATAAAGTCAGCCAATCTTATCGGTACTATTTCAAAAATAGGGCAAACAAATTTATCCATCGTTAGTTCAGTTATACACATAGGAAGTAACCCTGCCTTAATTGGCTTTATGATGAGACCAGAATCTGAGGTAAGAAGGCATACGTTTGAAAATATCATTGAATCTTCTAAATTTACAATCAATCAGGTTTCTACAGATATGATTGATAAAGCACATTATACATCAGCAAAATTTGACTCCTCAGAATCAGAATTTGCTCATTGTCATTTAAGTGAAGAATATATTAATGAACATAAAGCACCATTTGTCTCTGAGTCTACTTTAAAAATCGGAATGAGCTTAGAAGAAGTCGTGCAAATGAAATCAACTGATTGTAAATTAATAATTGGGTCTATTGATCACCTTTTTCTTCCAGAAGAGTACATTAACAAAGAAGGCTATTTAGATCTAATGGGAATGAATACTTCAGGAATAGGAGGATTAAACACATATTATTCACTTAGTGAAATTGGTAAATTTCCCTACGCAAGAGTTGATGAGGCAAAACGATTATTTCCTCTTCATGCTAAATAGTCTATTTTACATCTTGATATAATGGGCCATCTGCTAAAAAATAAATATTTAGAGATTCAAATTGATTATCCTGAAGAGAATTACAATTCTTCTCGTTTTGATTGGACAGGTAAAATAAATAGTGTGGTATTTCTAGGGAATATACTTACTGGTACAGAAAAAGAAAATGACTTTAATACTGAAATTCATGGTCAAGGATTTTACAATGAATTTGGAATGGATTCTCCTTTAGGATTTGATGAAGCTAAAGATGGAGATTGGTTTCATAAAATAGGGATAGGTCTTTTAAAAAAAGAAAATGTCAAGTATGACTTTTTTCATAATTATACTGTTAAGCCCGCTAAATTTTCTATTAAATCTTCTTCATTATTCGTTGAGATTATCTGTCATTCTATGCTCTATGATGGATACTGCTATGTGTTAACTAAAAATATTTCTCTTAAAGACAATGTATTGAAAATAAAATATAGGTTAGAAAATAAAGGATCAAAAAGAATCATAACCTCAGAATATGTTCATAATTTTATACTATTGAATAGGAGTAATTCTGATGTTGAAAGTAGTCTAGATCTAGATTTTAATATTAAACAAAATCATTTTGATAGCTCAGTTAACCCAAATAATTCTGTTGTATTTAATGGAAAAAAAATTACTTTTAATTTGATTGACGATAGAGAGTATTATTTTTCTAATCTTTCTGGTGGGAATGAAGTAAAGTCAAAATGGGAATTCAACGACTTAAAGAGATTGCTTTATTTTTCTGAAAGAGGGGATTTTTCGACGAAAAAAATAAATATTTGGGGGAATAAAAATGTCTTTAGTCCTGAGTTATTTATTGAATTTGATCTTGCTGCCAACAGCACAAAAGAATGGACAAGAGCCTATACATTCAAAACGAACTAAAGTATTTAACCTCATGAAAATTAATTCGAATCGTTGGAAAATATGTAGTATTTTTATAATAATCTTGTCACTTCACAACACTATATCATTTGCTCAGTGTAACGGGTATATTGACTTGTGTTCAAAAGCTTATAACGAGGTAGCATATTTAACTAGCCATAATGCTTATTCTAACTCAGAAGATAGCTATTATTTCCCTAATCAAAATCTTAATATTCCTCATCAACTTGATCTTGGAGTAAGAGCGTTAATGCTAGACATATATGAACATGAAGGGGATCTTATGCTTTATCACTCAGTAAGTGAGCTGGGATTTACATATTTAGTTGATGTTCTTCTGCAAATCAAGTATTTCTTAATTAATAATCCCAACGAAATCCTCACTCTAATTTTAGAAGATTATTCTACGACGACTGCATTAAATAATACAATTGATAATGTTGGATTGAATTCATATTTGTATTCTCATTCAGAGTATTCACCATTTTGGCCGAGTCTTCAAGAAATGATTGACTCAAATCAGAGACTTATTATATTCACTGATAATGACGATTTAAATGCACCTGAAACTCTACATTTCATATGGAATTTTGCTGTTGAGACGCATTTCGATGTAACAAACATAGAGGACTTTGATTGTACATTTAATCGTGGAAATGAGCAAAATGATTTATTCATTTTTAATCATTTTATTAGTAACTATAATCTATATCTGACAAATTCAGAACTATATTTAAATGAAATTGAACAAGTTAATGGCTCTATTTTTCTGACACAGCGATTATCAGAATGCATTTCTGAAACAGGTAAATTCCCTAATTTTATTGCAATTGATTTTATCGATTTAGGACAGCCAATGCAAGTTGTAAATGAGATTAATCAGTCGTCAATTACTCATATTAGTGAACAAAAATATGAAGATTATATTTTTCCAAATCCTAATAATGGTAACATTCTACTTAAAAGTAAAGATCCAGCTAATACTATACAAGTGGCCATTTTCAATTTAATTGGCATTAATTTGACTTCAAAAATTAAAATCAATAGACATGATTCAAACATATCTATTGATTTTAGTAGCTTTAATAACGGCACTTATTTATTAAAAGTTGGTGCATCAACTTATAAAATAGTAAAAGAATAGAAGTATTATTTTCGAATTCTTTTTATGCTACAACCTACAGGTTTAGTTGATTTTAACGAAATCTCCATATTATTGGCCATCTGTACAATTGCATCTTTTAGATAAAATGAAGAAACATCTTTTGCAGACTCATAATTATCATCTATGGAACCTGAATATGCTAATTCGTCTTTGGAGTTAAATAAAAAGATATGAGGTGTAGTTTTTGCATTAAAAGCATTTGCCAATTCACTATTCTTGTCAACTACATATGAAACCTTGTAATTATTTTTTTTGCCATGTAATTTCATTTCTTCTATAGAGTCTTCTCCATCTCTTTTTTTCTCATTGGAATTTACATATACCATTCCAATATTATATTCATTACATATTTTCTCTAACAATGAATATCTGTCTTCCCACATAACTACAAATGGACATGTATTGCAAGTAAAAACAACCAATGTGCCAGTTTCTTTTTTTAAATCATTTAAGTTATACTCATTTCCATCAGTAGAAAGCATTTTAAGACCCATAAGAGGTGCTTTTGCTCCAACATCTAGTGTATTGAATTCCTGAGCTAACATTAGCGTAGGAATGGCTAATAATGTTAATAAAATTTTTTTCATGTGTTTATTTTTAGTTAGTCTTCAAATTTACTAAACAATAATGTAGTATTTAGATTTTTATACATAATTACAGATTTTTAATGGTTACAAAAATGATTATATTTGAAAAATTAAAATTATCACATATGAAAAATCTTATTTTAATAAGTATACTCATTTTTTGTTCTTCCATTTATGCCCAAAATACTGAGTTGACTACATATCAAAAGAATACAATGAATACCAAAAGATTTGCTCGACCTGTTAATACAGGGGTTAATCACACACTTTTAATTCTTGGGTCAGCCTGGGATATCCAATTAGAGATTGGAGATGAAATTGCAGTATATGATATGCAAGAAAATATGGTTTCATCTGTTTCATGGAGGCCAGAACAACAAGGTCATTCAGGGCTTGCTATTTTTGGAGATGATCAAACTACAATTGAAAAAGAAGGTATGAAAATAGGAGAAATATTTAAGGTGGTTTTATTTGATAATTCTAAAGATGCTTTATACAATCTGAATATCCATAAATACGAAAGGGGAGAAAATATATATCAAAAGGACGGTGTTACTGTTGTTGGAGGCATTTCTCTAGGAACTATAATTAAACCAGAAATTGAATTATTTCAAAATGTACCCAATCCGGTTCAAAGTAATACGTCCATTAGCTTTTTTGTCCCTAAGTCTGGTAATGTAAAGATTTCCGTAGCAAATTCATTAGGGAAAACGATAAAAATTATTTCTAATAAATTCTTTGAAAAAGGTATGCATTCTGTTAAATTAGATTGTAATGAGATAGATTCCGGAGTATATTTATATACCCTTGAAATGAATAAATCTAAATTGTCAAGACAGTTAACACTTATAAAATAAGATGTAAATTAATGCTGGATGAGTTATTAAATTTATTCGTTACACAAATTAAAATCATCAATTCCTTCAGTTAATTTTAGCTGGTATCCGTAACCTCTTTCAAATTCACCTATTCCATTAAAGTCCCATTCTGGGAGATATGCATTCCCTAGATTATCTTTGATAATTATTAATTTATCAGAGAATGGGGTCATTGCAGTGGAGACATTAATCTCATTCAAACAAGAAAAGCCAACCATATTCCAACCAGAATTCAGATTTATATATATTTGAGAGTAATTATTTGAAGTATATAAACAAGAATTATTATTTATGTTAGCAGTAGAGTTATAATTTACTGCTTCGGGATCCATACATCCTACTATATTAGGGCTCAAATTAAAAATGATCGATTCATCAAAAACACAACCCGAAAAGTTTTGACCATTGTTTTCAAAGTTTTCCAAATATAGTTTAGCCTCATAATCATAATCAGTTAGATTCGTGGATGTAAAACTCACGTTGTAATAATTTGTATCCAAAGCTTGCCAGGTTCCACTCATTACGTTAAAATCACAATTATCACAAGACAAGTTGTTAAATTGATTATTCAATATTTGTAATTCAGACATGGGATATGCCAAGTAGTATTCGTTATTATTGATAATAGGTATTTCTAGTGTAAATGACCCATTTCCTTCATTTGTCAAATGAATTTCCGAGGTCAAAACGTCAAAATATAATTCATCACAGGACTGATATATACATGATTCATTTCCTGTTTGAGCAAAAAAATCATAATTATAGGCTATGGGATCAGTACAACCATTTAAATTAATCTGATCAAGTGTAATATTAAATATACATTCAATATTATTCTCGTATCCAGAAAATAGTACAAGTAACAAATCATCTGGCCATTCTGCTGGATTAGAAACTATTTCTAGTGTGTGAGAAGATTGACCAAACAATCCATAGTAATTAACGCTTTCATATGCTAAGGTATCTCCATCGGCATTCAATAAATAAAATGACGGATAAGACAATTGATCTGGTGTATCAGAAAAAACATTTAGTAAAAGTGCATTATTAACTTCATCATGAAGTTCAATAGAAATCAAATCAATGAAATCACAATTTGTAAATGAATTATCTACTATTATATATGGAGACAGAGATTCGGTTAGATTAATAATATCTGTATAGGTAAAGTCTGCTTCAATTTCTCCTGATGGAGCAATAAGTTTACCTCCTGGATAACCTGTTTGATTGTAAAGTGAGAAAATATCAACTCCTCCTTCTTGACCTGCTATAATTGGGAAATTAGTGTTGTGTAATTCTGAAAAGTTTATACAAGCATTAATTGTTGATCCATATTCTACACCGATAAAAAATACATTTAAATTATTTGACCCATATACTTCGTAGGCATCTACTACTTCATTAGCCACATTATTACATGCTCCACAGGTAGTTGAAAAGAAATCTAGATATATATATTTTCCTTCACTTAAAATTTCTGAAGGGTTAATTTCTTCACCATTGACATCTATATATGTTAATCCTTGAGAGAATTGAGCATTAACATTAGAAACTATAAATAATGTAAATGCTAATTTTTTTATAAATTGAATCATAAGTGAGTTTTATTCAAAGTTAATAAATTTAATAATCAGAACTCAATTAATAACAAATTGTAAAAGTATTTAATAAAATTTCATGTTCTAATATTAAAAGCCACTCAATTAGTAGCTTTTATTCGTGTTTTTTTGTTGTATGGATAATAAATATGGACAGTAATATTAATGATTTTAAATTTCACAATATTTTTATTTACTTTACTGAAAATAATCTCTTTTCTACATTTCCATCACTAAATACAGTGAAATATATTCCCTTGTGAAATAATAAATCAATTTCTTGTCCAAGTATATTGATATGTTTTCTAACAAAAATATTTTTATCGTCTAAAATATTATCGACTCCAATATAATATGATGTGTTTGACAATTCAATAATTTCATTTGGTGGTTGACTAGGCCACGTATTGCCATTTGTTGCTAAATATATTTTCCCATTATTACTAACACAAATATCTCTTAATCTACCCCATTCATAATTAAAAAACTCAGTCTCATTAGTCACTGTTTGACCATCATCAGAAAACTCAAAACGAACCAACATTTTGTCTTTAAGAACTGTCATCAACAGAGTATTTTGAAACTCAGGAATAGCTGGGTGATCATACCAAATAATATCTGAAGGAGCGATAGTGGGAGTCCAATTTACAAGAGGTTCAACAATATTATTATTATCACAAAAATTAGTTTCTGTAGGTTCATCACAAAACCCTTGAACATTAGGCCAGCCATAGTTACTATTTTGAACCAAAATATTTAATTCATCATCATTGTTTGGTCCATGCTCAGAACTATAAATAATTCCGTTTGGGGCAAGATCTAGTCCTTGAGCATTTCTGTGCCCCCATGACCAGACATAAGATTCCGAGATTGGATTATCTGGGGGTATTCCTCCAAAATTATCATCAGAGATATCCATTCTTAGGATTTTACCTGTAAGCTCATTAATATCTTGAGATGCTGGCTGATCTTGAGCATCACCAGTAGAAATTAATATTGTGTAGTCATCAAGTGCTAAAATACGGCTTCCTATGTGAGTGGTATAGCCATTAATGTTGTCTAGCAATATTTTTTCAGTCTCTAACATTCCAGAGGACTGATTATATGTATAGCTTGATAGTCGCTCTTTAATTTGATTTCCTACAGTATAGGTATATGTTATAAATAATATGTGCGTCTCTGAAAAGTCAGGATGGAATTCCATACCAAGTAATCCTGCTTCATTATTTCCTGAATAGACAATATTTTGAATGTCTAAAATCACATTCTTTTCACCTGTTTCAACATTTACTCTACTTATAATTCCGGGACGCTCAGTCATCCATATATGATTATCATAACCCCATTTTATTTCCCACGGAATATTAAGACCACCTATAACCTCTCTTTCTTCTAGAGTAGTATTTCCAACAATTATCTGTGCTTTAACTATAGTGGAAATGCATAAAAACAAGAGTAAATATAATCTCATAATTTAGTTTTTTGCGAATTTAACAGATCGATCATCATATTTTGCTATGTAAACTCCCGATGGTAAAAACTCTAAAGAATTTTCAACTTTTTTTCCTAACAAATCATATATGGCAATAATTTGGTGGGATGTGCTTATAAGTTCCTCAAGACTAACTTCACATTCTTTAGCTTCAATAATTATTTCAACTAGATCATCTGATTCGCATGATGATTGAATCCAACTAACATCCCAATTGTAGAAATAATAATAATATTCATTTCCATATTCAGAATCAGTTATACTTACAACATTATAAATTTCATATGGATAATCCGTACCTTGATTACTTCGCTTTAACATGGGATTAACATTTCCAAAACTAGACTCGTTAACTTGGTCATTAGTTCCAAGTCTATAGTTAAGACCTTCAGCGACTTCCCAATTAAGCTCAATTGTAGCATCACCAGAAATGTATACGAGTGTATCAAGAAGAATAGCATTGTTACTTCCTCTTAATTCAATCATTCGGTCTCCAGCGTATATTTCGTCAGTGAAAACATCAATTGACTTAAGAATAAAGTCTGAATTTGCATTAAATATTTGATAAGAATTATATTGACTTCCACTGTAAGAGTTTGATCCTAAATGTGACTCTTGGCCAACATAATTAGAACTCATATTAGATGATATCTGACTTGCAAATAAATGTATATCATTTTCAAGAATGGGAATTAAATAAGGATTTCCAGTAAAAACAAGTATATTATCATCATTATACCAATAGGCATTATCACAATTCAATTCGATCAATAGTTCTTGATTTAAACAAGCTTCAGAAATCGGCTCAACTAAAACTGGTGAGTCAACGAATATTGTATTAACAGATGTTAGGGATGATGGGGTAGTAATCTCACAATTTGAATTGGAAACATTTACTGAATAACTACCTGCTTGAGATACAGAAATAGTTTGAGATGTTTCCCCCGTGTTCCATAAATATGAATCACCATAATTAGCAGATAATTCAATAGTTTCCCCGTCACAAATTTCTACATTCCCCTGAAGATTAATTGTAGACTCTGAATTAGAACCTTGAAGAACTAAAGTCACTGGGATAGCTGTATAGTTATTGTCTTCATTTTCTTCAATGTAATAGTCATTAGGATCTGCTTCACCTACGATCCAATACTCACCATTACAGAGATTTGCATCTAAATTTATCCATTGTTCATCAAGCCATTCTCCATATAGATCAAGATAACCAGAAGAAATTCCTTGTTCTACCTCTGAACAACCATAGGCTCCACCACCTAATCCAAAGTTTGGAAAGTCTATATTGTATAGAACTTCTCCTTCACCATAAGTAGTATTAATATCCCTACAATGACCTGTATAATCAGTGTCAGAGTACAAATCTAAGTTAGGATTAGGATTACAAATACCATAGTCCATTAAGCAGAATCCTAATTTGGCACCATCAGAAACAATAGGCCAATCTCGTGGGTCTGATAAATTATCATCCTTTTTTCTAAGAGTGAAAACTCCCCAATCATTAGTATGATTGTGGCCATGATCTGGATGATAAGTCATCGTACCTGCGGCGCGATCATAGTGTGTCATTGTACCATCACTATTTTTATGATAAATCCTTTGCCAGATTATTTGATCTGGATCAGAACCGTCAGGACAATAAAATTCTTCAATAGAATTAGGATCATAAATAATTGAGGTATCAGTTCCACAAATAAAGGTTCTATAACCATCTGGACCAGCACCACGTACGGTTAATGGACCATGTCCTGAATTAGGAGTAGAAGCACTTATTCTAAGTCTTCCGTTATTTTCTTCATTTCCTGTTTGAGAATACTCAGTAGGGCCATCAGAAACATCTTCAAGCGCAAACCATGACAATTGAATATCTGGGAGAAGATCACAATCAGTTTGAGTAGGGTCTAAACATTCACAATCAGTAGCATCATTGATTGTACATTGAGAAAATACAAATTGATTTATTGCAAAAGTTGATATTAGTATAAATAGATATTTCATAATAATAATATTTTATTTGCAAATTTAATGATTTTTGAAGTCGGATTAAAATAAATATACACATATAAACATACATTCTAAAAACTTGAGGATTCGAATAATTTAAATTGTATAATTGCATTCAAAATTATTTAATTATGTCAAAGGTTCCCACGAGCGAAAAATTTCTTGATTTATCTGATTATGGGAGAACTCCGGGAAGAAAAATAGCGAAATTTCTTCAAAACACTTTTTTTACTCCAGTAAAAGTGACTTTTCTATTTTTTCTAGTTGGAATAATTGCTGCATACTGTATTTTAGAAAAAAGCTATATTACGGCGGCTATTCTGATTGTGATAAAATCCATTTTAGATGCATCTGATGGTGAGTTAGCTCGTTTGAGAAATACTCCATCGTACATTGGAAGATTCGTTGACTCTATAGCAGACATTATATTGAATTTTATTTTGTTTATGGCAATTGCTGTATCTACTAATATTTCTATTGGTTTATCCATACTTACATTTCTATGTTTTCAACTTCAGGGAACTCTATATAATTACTATTATGTTATTTATAGAAGAAATGTTTCAGGTGATCAAACTAGTAGAGTATTTGAAATTGAAGTTCCAAAAGCCTTAGGTAATGAATCCCAAAAGATGGTAACTTTTCTGTATAAACTTTATCGTTTGTTATATGGAGTATTTGATTTTGTTATATATAAATTTGATTACTCAGCGTCAAAATCAAAGAGTTTCTCTAAATTATTTATGACAGCGACCTCTGTGTTTGGGTTAGGCTTTCAACTTTTGATCATGGCTGTTTTTATGGCCACAGGATATATTGAAATTATTATACCCTTTTTCATTGCGATAACAGCATTTATTCCAATACTGATTATTGTTAGAAAGGTTTTGACTCAATCATCTATTATTCAAGAGTAATCTTATCTATAAGAAGGTCGAAGTTTTCATTTTTTTTATTTCCAATCAAAATGCCAATTTGATCAATGCTATTTCCGTGGAAATTAGCCATATCTAATTTTTGACCTCTGTATGTGGGAGTAAAATCAGCCAATAAAAGCTCAATTATTTCCCAATTTCCAGAACTTTTAAAAGTGCTTACATAACTAAAATAATCACTATTATTCTCCTTTAATCTTAACTGATAACTTTTTTGGTCACCTTTCAAGTAAATTAAAATTTTAGAATAACCTTGTAGGTCAAAAGTTTGGTTGTAGGATCTGAAAGATGCGAAACCACCATTGAAATCAAGTGATATTTGGCCGGAAAATTTTGCGTGACCATCATTGTTAATAGTCAGATTACTTTTTGAAACACCACCCATTACACCATCATTCATAATTTGCCAATTATTTAGGTTACTTGATGGAGAGAAATTAATCATTTGAAAAAGTGAGTTTTGACCTAAAATGTTTAAAGATATAAATGTTGAAATTATAAATATTAAAAATCTCATGCTAAATTTTAATTTTATTAATAATTAAAAATACAAATTTATATTAATTTGTTTAAAATTAATTTCATAAGTTATAAATGGTTATAATTATTTTGAATAAGTTAGATATTGCATTTCTGAGGGTGAATATTTATTGTGAGTTACAATATTAATTTTTATAAAACTAACTAGGGATATATAAATTAAATTCATTTTGTATTTTTACAACGCTATGAAAAAAACACTATGGATAACAAAACATTTTGATGATTTGACTTCTACCGAAATTTATGACATGTTTGTTATAAGGCAACAGGTGTTTATTGTTGAGCAGGATTGCGCATATCAAGATGTTGATGATAAAGACAAAAATTCATATCATTTATTTGGCTACAATGGGAGTTATCTTTCAGCTTACCTTCGTATTGTACCTCCAAAAATATCGTATAAGGAAGTTTCCATTGGGAGAGTTCTTACATCTAAATCCGATAGAAATTTAGGATTAGGAAAAATATTAATGAAAAAAGGAATCAATGAAGTTGAACGTATTTTTAAAACAAAAATTATCCGAATATCTGCACAAACTTATTTAATTAAATTTTATAAAGAATTAGGGTTTATAAAGGTGGGTGAACCTTATCTGGAAGACGATATTCCTCATATTGAAATGATATTAATGAGTTGACTTGACTATTTATCTTGAAATTTATAAATGTATTTTTGTGGGATGAAAAAAATTGTTTTTTTAGACAGAGACGGAGTAATAAATCGCGAGAGAGGAGACTACGTATTTAGTATGTCCGATTTCATACTTAATCATGGTCTTGCCAGGGCTTTACAAAATTGGAGTAGTAATGGTTATTCTTTTGCAATAGTGACAAATCAAGGTGGTATTTCAAAGATGCTTTATGGTCATAAAGAAGTTAAACAAATCAATAATGTACTGAAGACTTGGTTTAAGGAAAATCATTTAGATCTTATTGAAATTATGTATTGTCCGCATCATCCATCAATAGAGTCATGTATATGCAGAAAGCCTAATTCTGGAATGATTGAAAGAATTATTGCACGACACGATATTTCAATTGAAAATTCCTTTTTTATTGGAGATCAATCTACTGATATTCTTGCTGCCAAAAAAGTGGGGCTAAGAGCAGTAAAAATTCAGCCCAACAGCAATTTAAATGATTTAAATATTATCTAATGTTAAACTTTAATGGGCAATTGAGTCCAAATGATGAGCTTATTTTCAAAGCAGGAAATAGAGCATTTAATTATGGAGATCAATTATTTGAAACTATTAGATATTCTAGAGGGAAACTTTTATTTTGGGAAGACCATTATTTCAGAATGATGGGCGGAGCGTGTATTCTAAGAATGGATATTCCTATTCATTTAAATATTGATTTTTTTGAAAGTGAAATATTAAAAACTATTTATGCATCTGTTTTAACCATTCATTCTGCAAGAGTTCGTCTGAGTATCTTCAGAAAAGATGGTGGAAGATATCTACCTCTAGATCGCTCATTAAACTATTTGATTGAGGTAGAAAAATTAGATTATAAAAATTGGAAGTTTCCGATTCAAGGAAGTAAAATTGATGTATTTCATGATCACAAAAAGCCCTCTGGAGCGCTCTCAAATGTAAAAGGCGTTCGATCTATAGTTTCTGTTCTTTCTGCAATTTATGCTCAAGAGAATAACTTGAATGAAGCAATTATTCTCAACTCTGATTCTTTTCTGTGCGAAACTACTTCCTCTAATATATTTGCTGTATTAGAGAATGTAATATATACTCCACCATTAAGTTCAGGATGTGTTGAGGGTATTATTAGAAAAATCTTAATAGATAACGCTGAAGATTGGGGATTTACTATGGAGGAAAAAGAAATGAAAACATTTCAATTAGTTAAAGCTCAAGAAGTCTTTCTTACTAATTCTATAATTGGAATACAATGGGTTTCAATTTATAAGAATAAGACTTATTCGAAAGAGATCTCTTCTCAGTTGTTCAAGAAACTAATTGAATTGAAATAATTAGTTATCTCTGATTATTTTGGGAGCATTGCCCCATATTTTGTGTTCTTGACCTGAATCACTAATGTATGATTTCCATATTGTATTAACATCCCAATCAAAGAGTGATTTCTTTATTTCATGTACTTTCCAATTGTTATGAATAATTTCGTTTTGAAGTTGTTTAGGTCCCCAGCCGGAGTAACCTAAAAAGAATAAAACATCTTCTTTAGATAGTTCATTATTCTTGATTAATTTAATAAGTGAATCAAAGTCTCCTCCCCAATAGAGGTCATTTACGATATGAATACTGTTAGGAATCATTTTAGGCACACGATGGATAAAATAAAGATTATTTGAAGAGACAGGCCCACCATTATATATTTTGGCTTTGAATAAAGGGCAATCTTCAATAATATCATTGAAGTTTAAATTCAAAGGTTTGTTTAAAATGAATCCTACAGTATCATTGTTATCGTATTTAGTGATTAAGATAACAGAGTTGTGAAATAAATCGTCACCTAGGCAGGGCTCAGAAACTAATATTTTTCCTTTTGTAATGCCAAATTTATTAACTACTTTCATTTATTATTTTATATCAATAAATCTAATGTTTATGCATAACAGTTCCAAATTCTATAGGTACATTTGTTAAAATTAATTATTAATGACGAAAAACATATCTGACATAAGAACTGATTATTTGAAGTCTGTCCTCAATAAATCTGATCTTGATCCTAATCCTATATCTCAATTTAAATCCTGGTTTTCAAAGGTAATAAATGCTAATGTCTATGAGCCTAATGCAATGGTTTTATCCACTGTAAATGCAGTAGGTGAGCCAAATGGACGAGTTGTTTTACTAAAAAAAATTACAAATGACGGTTTTGTGTTTTTCACAAATTATTTAAGCACAAAGGGAAAGGAACTTCAAGAAAATCCTCGGGCTTCTCTTACCTTTTTTTGGCCAGAACTAGAACAGCAAGTTCGAGTTTCTGGCATAGTCGAGAAAATATCTGTAGAAGAATCTAACGATTACTTTAATAGTAGACCGAGAGAAAGTCAAATAGCTGCAATTGCATCTAAACAAAGTGATAAATTACTATCAAGAGTAGAATTATCTAATTCTTTCATTCGACTAGAAAAAGAGTTTGAAGGGAAGACACTGAAAACACCAAATCATTGGGGTGGATATTTAGTTAAACCAAAAAAAATGGAATTTTGGCAGGGGAGGGCTTCGCGAATGCACGATCGACTATGTTATTTATATAATGACAATCAATGGATAATTAATAGGCTTAGTCCTTAATGATTTTTCAAATCTCTAATCAATAAATTTTCTAAATCTTTAATCTCAAATAATTCGGTAAGCCTGCCTTGTTTTATGTAAGAAATATTTCCAGTTTCTTCAGATACAACTATTGCAACAGCATCTGTCATCTCAGTCAAGGTTGCTGCTGCCCTGTGCCGAAGCCCTAAATGTAGTGGCAAAATAACAGCTTCAGATACAGGCAAAATACATCTAGCAGCAACTATTTTATTCTGATTTATAATAACAGCTCCATCATGTAAAGGACTGTTTTTAAAAAAGATACTTTCAATTAAACCTTGACTTAATTTAGCATTTATTAATTCTCCAGTACTTTCGTAAGAACCTAATTTAATATTTCTTGAAATAATTAATAAGGCTCCAGTTTTAGTGGATGACATTGATGCGCAAGAACTTAAAAGATAGATAAAATCTAGAGGAATTTCATTTTCTGCATGTAAAAAACTTTTCAGATAATTTTGCTGATTTTGAAAACTAGTAGAACCAATCATAAGTAAAAACTTCCTAATTTCTTGTTGGAATACTATCAAAATTGCAATTACCCCAACACCAATAAATTGTCCTAATATTTCACTCAGTAATTCCATCTGAAGCGCGCCTACAAGTTTCCAGAATAAATAAATTACTGCCAAACCAATACATATTTTTATTGCAACAGTTCCTCTAACTAATTGATACAAATTAAAGAGTAAAGCAGTAACCAATAAAATATCTAATAGATCGAGTATGTCAATGTCTAAAAAATTCAAGCTATTTTTTTAACAAGTTAGTAATTTTTATTGCTTCTATAGCTTCTTTTACATCGTGAACTCTCAAAATCGAAGCTCCATTCAATAATGAAAAGGTGTGTAAAACAGTTGACCCGTTTAAAGAGTTATTTGCATCAATCTCTAAAACTTTGTACACCATAGATTTTCTGGAAATACCAACCAAAATAGGGCAATCTAGTATTTCTAATGACTTTAAACCACATAAAAGTTCGTAATTCTGTTCGATATTTTTGGAAAAGCCAAATCCCGGATCAATTATCAAATCATTGTGCCCCATTTCTATCAAGCGATTTGCTTTTGTCTGAAGTTCAGTGATGATATCTTGAATCAAATAATTATAAGTGTTTAATGATTGCATATTTTTAGGATGACCTCTCATATGCATCATTATATAAGGTGTATTAGTCCTCGATACCAAAGAGAACATATCTGGATCTAAATCCCCTCCTGAAATATCATTAATAATTGCAACCCCCATATCAATTGCTTCCATCGCTATAGATGATCGAAAAGTGTCAACAGAAATAAGGGCATTAGGAAATTCATTATAAATCATTTTTAATGCAGGAAAAAGTCTTTTCCCTTCATCTTTAATAGAGACAAAAGACGCTCCAGGTCTTGAAGAATATGCTCCTAAGTCAATAAATGTTGCACCATGCATAAGTATATCTTCAATTTTATTCAACAAGTGAAGATCGGATTTGGCCCTACTACTTTTGTAAAAAGAATCTGGAGTGAAATTTAGTATAGCCATAACTTTTGGTTGACTTAAATCAATCACATTACCCCTACAATTTATTGTTCTTTTCAAAAGAATATTTTTTTTAAATCTATAAAGCGCGTACTTTAGCATCAAATGTAAATTAATTACTTTAGAGATTAAATTCTAATGCAAAAAACCTCTCAACAATTTGATGTTATCATCGAAAATAGTGCCACCCTTTTTGAAAAAAAAATGAAAGATTACGGCAGTGCATGGAGAATACTAAGACTTACCTCTCTGACCGATCAAATATTTATTAAAGCTCAAAGAATTAGGACTATTGAGAATAATGGCGTGCAAAAAATTGAGGAGGGAATTACTTCAGAATTTATTGGTATTCTCAACTATTCTCTCATTGCACTTGTTCAACTAAAACACGGAGTGGCAGATCAAGCAGATATGAATCTTGCTCAAGCTTTAGAGGTGTATTCGTATTTTGCAAATGAGGCGAAAGATCTCATGGAAGCAAAGAATCATGATTATGGTGAGGCATGGCGCGAAATGCGAGTAAGTTCTTTTACCGATTTGATTCTTCAAAAGTTACTTCGTATAAGACAAATCGAAGACAATCAAGGTAGAACATTAGTTAGCGAAGGCATTGACGCCAATTATTTTGACATCGTAAATTATGCTGTATTTGCTCTAATCCATTTAAAAAACAAATAATTCCTTTATGAAAAATTTAACCACACTTTCTAGAATTCTTGTCGGATCACTCTTCATTGTTTCAGGACTAATTAAAGCTAATGATGCTATTGGTTTCTCTTTTAAATTACATGATTATTTTGCTCCTGATGTGCTCAATATCCCTTTTTTAATTGATTACACTTACCCTCTTGCGGTTTTTATCTGTGTTGCTGAAATTATGCTAGGTTTATCTGTATTGGTGGGTGCAAAAATGCAACTCACAGCATGGTCACTATTGCTCATGATAATCTTTTTTGACGGGCTCACATTTTATTCAGCATATTTTGATAAAGTTACTGATTGTGGTTGTTTTGGAGATGCAATTAAACTGACACCTTGGGAGTCCTTTTACAAGGATGTAGTTCTTAGTGTAATGATTTTAATAATCTTTATATTCCGTTCGAAGGTTACTTATAACACCAAGAAAGAGAACATACTTTTACTTCCTATTTCACTATTATTAATTGGACTATTTAGCTATTTTATCTTGGAATGGAATTACCCCGTTTTGTTTAGTATTATTTTATTTGTTGCTGTCCCAATTGTCAATAAATTTGTTTTAGATGATAAGCAGCAGTGGACATTAGCAGCATATGCATTAGTTATATCTATTGGATTTACTTATCATACATATGCCCATTTGCCAATGAAAGATTATCGACCATTTTCAATTGGAAAAAATATTGTCAATGACATGAAGCTTCCTGAAAATGCAAAAATGGATGTATACAAAGATGTTTGGAAATACGAGTTTAATGGTAAGATAAATGATTATTCTACAGAAGATAAACCTTGGGAAATAGATGGAGCATTATTTGTAGATAGAATAACAAAATTGATTACAGAGGGTGACCATCCTCCAATTCATGATTTCTCCATTGAATCTGATGTGCTCGGAGATATTACAGACAGTATTCTTACTTCTCCAAATGCTTTACTTATTGTAATGTATGATCTAAGTAAGTCAAATAAAAATGCGCTACAAAAAGTTGATGCACTAGTAAAAGATTTATCTATCCAGCAGTTATCTGTGGCTTCGATTTCTTCCACAATAGAAGAACAAATGCTAACTATTAAAGTTGAAAATGGGGTCTCATTACCTTTCTATTTTACTGACGAAACGACACTCAAAACCATAGTTCGTTCGAATCCAGGAGTTCTTTGGTTGCAAAATGGGACAATAGTAAATAAGTGGCATTATAATGATTTGCCTTCGTCTGAGGAATTGATCAATAAATATCTGAACTAAAATTGCTAAAGAAAAGCGCATACAAACTATTATACAGCTTCAGTATTTTATGGGGTGTAGCAAGTTTAGTTTTTTTTTTACTTTCAGTTCTCCCAGGTGATCCTTCTAGAATGATGATGGGGCAAAGAGATCAAGAAAATCTTCGATTAATCATTCATCAGAAATATGGCTTTGACCAACCCTTAGCCAAACAATATCTTTTTTACTTGAATGATCTTTCACCTGTTTCGTTTCATTCCAAAGATATAAATCACTTTACTAACAAAGACAATCATTCTTATTCTACTTGGATTGAAGTTCAATTGAAGTGTATCGATATATTGATAAAGTCTCCATATTTAAGATATTCATTCGTTCAAAAAGAGAAACTTGTTTCGAGTATAATCATTGATACAATACCAAACACCTTTTTATTAGCCATTTCTGCCATGTCCTTAGCAATTATTCTTGGGATTTCCCTTGGTATTATAGCCGCCGTGCATCAGAATAAATTCATTGATCATTTTCTTTCTACTATTTCGGTATTTGGCATGGCTTTACCCTCGTTTTTTGCAGCTGTTATTGTAGCTTGGCTGTTTGGTTATGTTTTGCATGAATATACGGGTCTTTCAATGACAGGAAGTTTATATGAAGTAGATGATTATGGTCGGGGACAGACTAGGGTTTGGTCTAATTTAATTTTACCTACAATAACCCTGGGGATTAGACCCTTGGCGGTCATTATGCAACTTACTAGAAACTCTCTTCTCGATATTCTAAATGAAGATTATATTAGGACTGCAAAAGCAAAAGGTTTATCTCATACTCGGGTTCTGTTTGTTCATGCGCTACCAAATGCCTTAAACCCAATTATTACTGCAGCTTCCGGATGGTTAGCATCTATGTTGGCTGGAGCTGTTTTTATAGAATATATATTTGGATGGAATGGTATTGGAAAAGAAATTGTTTCTGCATTAAATTTCCTAGACCTTCCGCTAGTTATGGGTTCTGTATTAACCATTTCTGCATGTTTTATCGTAATAACATTACTCACAGACATTATTTATTACATAATAGATCCTCGAATAAGAAATTAGTCTAATTTCATACTTAAATTATATTTTATCAAAAGCATTATTTTATCATTTAGGTCTTAGACATATTTTAGTTTAAATTTGCTTAAATAAATTTTATACAAAATATGTCAGACGATAAAAAAATTATTTTTGGAATGCACAAGGTGTCAAAATCGATTCCTAGTGGTAAGACCATTATCAAAAATATAAATCTTTCTTTCTTCTATGGTGCCAAAATCGGAATTATAGGTTTAAATGGTTCCGGTAAATCATCCTTGCTTAAAATCATTGCAGGAATTGACAAAGATTTTAAGGGTGAGGTATATTCTGACAATGAATTTAGTTTAGGACTTTTAGAGCAAGAGCCTATTCTTGATGATTGTAAAACTGTCATGGAAATTGTCCGTGAAGGAGTTCAAGACATTGTAGATGTATTAGATGAATTTAATGTCATTAACGATAAATTTACTAGACCCGACGTAATGGATGACCCCGTTGCTTTCCAAAAGCTAATTGATCGCCAAGGAGAACTTCAAGATATAATTGATGCAAGAGGAGCTTGGGAACTTGATAGTAAGCTAGAGAGAGCTATGGATGCCCTTAGGACTCCAGATGGAAATGAGTCCATTAAAAATCTTTCTGGAGGAGAACGGCGACGTGTTGCATTATGTAGATTATTGTTAAAGGCCCCAGATGTTTTATTATTGGATGAACCAACTAATCACTTGGATGCAGAATCTGTGCATTGGCTAGAACAGCATTTACAAAAATATAAGGGAACCGTAATTGCAATTACACACGACAGGTATTTCTTAGACAACGTAGCGGGTTGGATTCTTGAATTAGATCGTGGAGAAGGAATTCCTTGGCAGGGAAATTATTCTTCTTGGTTAGAACAAAAATCAAAAAGATTAGCACAAGAAGACAATGATGCCACAAAAAGACAAAAGACATTAGAACGAGAATTAGAATGGGTGCGTATGGCTCCAAAGGCGAGGCACACAAAAAGTAAAGCTCGTCTAAATAATTACCAACAATTATTGGCACAAGAAACCAAGGATAAAGAAAGAAAATTAGAAATATTTATTCCATCCGGCCCTCGTTTAGGGACTAATGTGATTGATGCGAAAAATGTAAAAAAAGGCTTTGGTGATAAACTTTTGTATGGAGATTTGAATTTCACTTTACCACCTGCAGGTATTGTTGGTATTATCGGCCCAAATGGTGCAGGAAAGACCACTATGTTTAAAATGATTATGGGTTTAGATAGACCTGATTCAGGATCTTTCGAGATAGGTGAAACCGTTAAAGTAGCTTATGTAGATCAGCAACATGACTCCATTAACGATGAAAAAACCGTTTGGGAAAATATATCTGACGGATTAGAAAGTGTTGAATTAGGTGGGGTTAAGCTCAATTCAAGAGCTTATGTTTCTCGATTTAACTTTAGTGGACAAGACCAGAACAAAAAAGTGAAGGTACTATCTGGGGGAGAGAGAAATAGACTTCACTTAGCTATGGCTCTGAAACAAGAGGGTAATGTTCTACTTTTAGATGAGCCGACTAATGACTTAGATGTTAATACCCTTAGAGCTCTTGAAGAAGGACTTGAGAACTTCGCAGGATGTGCAGTAATTATTTCTCATGACAGATGGTTCTTAGATAGAGTCTGTACTCATATACTAGCTTTTGAAGGAAATTCAGAAGTGTATTATTTTGAAGGAGGCTATTCCGAATATGAAGAAAATAAACTGAAACGACAGGGGATTTCCGAACCAAAAAGAATCCGTTATAAAAAATTAATAGATTAATGATTTCCAAAATTGACATCTTAGCGTTTGGTGCTCATCCCGACGATATTGAGTTAAGTTGTGCGGGAACTATTCTCAAGCATATTAATTTAGGTATGTCCGTGGGAGCAATCGATTTAACTGAAGGCGAACTTAGTACAAGAGGTACATTAGATTCTCGCGCAAAGGAAACTAAAGAGGCCAGCCGATTAATGGGATTAAAATTTCGTCATAATTTAAAAATTGAAGACGGATTTGTTGACACAAATAACAGAAAACATCAGTTAGAAATCATTAAATTCATTCGTCACTATAAACCTGAAATCGTTTTATGTAACGCAACACACGACAGACATCCTGACCACGCACAAGCATCTGAGCTTATTTCAAAGTCGTGTTTTTTGTCTGGATTAATAAAATTAGAATCCGATTTTAATGGTAAACTACAAGATTCCTGGAGACCAAAACAGGTTATTCATTACATACAATGGGAAAGCATTAAGCCCGATTTCTTGATAGACATTAGTGATTTTATGGAAAAAAAGCTAGAGATTGTAAATGCCTATGAATCTCAGTTCTTCAACCCAAGATCAGTTGAACCAGAAACACCAATTTCAAGTCAACAATTTATAAATAGTGTCAGGTATAGAGCGGCAGATTTTGGAAGATTATTAGGAGTAGATTATGCCGAAGGTTTTACTAGCGACAAACTAATTGGTTTGAAACATTTACAAGATTTGATATAATTAGTTACTTAACACTCAAATCCAAGCACTTTTTAGCATCTAAATAACCTAAAAACTTGTCGCCAGATTCTATTTTACCCACCCCTGAAGGAGTTCCTGTATATATTAAATCTCCTTTTTTAAGCGTCATAAACTTAGAAACATAAGCAATGATTGTATCAATATCAAAAATCATTTGGTTAGGGTTTCCTACCTGAACTTTTTCCCCATTTTTAAGGAGATAAAAATCTAGTGAGTTCAAAGAATTTTTAAACTGCCATTGACCTATAGGAGCAGAATAATCAAAAGCTTTTGCAATTTCCCAAGGGTATCCATTGCGTTTGCATTCTAATTGAAGATCTCTGGCTGTCAAGTCCAAACCAATAGTAACTTCTTCGTAATACTTGTTTGCAAATTTACTAGATATAGATTTACCAACTTTGCAAATTTTGACAACAAACTCAAGTTCATAATGTATATTGTTGCTAAATGGGGGTAAGTAAAATATGTTTGTTCTCAACAATGCGGTATCTGGTTTTACAAAAAATAAAGGATTTTCAGTTAAAGGATTGTTTAATTCCTTGGCGTGTTGAGCATAATTTCTTCCAATACAGATGATTTTCATGAATTAAAATTTCGGAGTTTGATGGAGGTCAAAACTTTTTTGGTGTACATGGGGAAATCCGCATTTTGCATCCAGGAATAATAGCCGGGCTCTTTCGCTAGAATATCGACAACTTTTTTACCCTTGTGTTTCCCGAAATTAAAAATTTCATCTCCTTCAGCATTAAATTTAATCATACCCGCCAAGTCGACATTTACTTGGGTTGGTTGTGTAAACATTGCCAGAGATTCAGAATCGGCATCTAGGGCATCATAGCGAGTCACCTGAGCCATTAAAATCTCTAATGTTGCTCTTGTGTCAGATTCGGCTCCATGAGCACCAATAAGCTCTTTGTTACAGTAAAACTTATATGCAGCTGTCAATGTCCTTGGTTCCATTTTGAAAAAAACAGATTGTACATCAATGGAACGTCTGTTTTTCATATCGAAATCGATACCTGATCTAAGAAATTCTTCAGCAATCAAAGGTAAATCAAAACGATTTGAATTATATCCAGACAGATCTGCATCTTTTATAAATTGATAAATTTCTTTAGAAAAGTGTTTGAATAATGGGAGAGCTGCAACCATATCGTCAGTGATTCCATGAATGTCAGATGACTCCTTTGGAATTGGCATACCTGGATTAATCCTCCATGTTTTGGTCGTCTCTGTCCCATCTATCTCTAGCTTGATTACACAAATTTCTACAATTTTATCTTTTGCTACTTGAATTCCAGTGGTTTCAAGATCAAAAAAAGCCAATGGCCTGCTGAGTTTTAAGTTCATTAGAATTGAGATAATTAAATAGACATGTTTTTATCAAAAGCCTCCAAATAGTCTGCAAACCTTCTCAAGAAAGAACCACCTAGAGAGCCATCAACAACTCTATGGTCGTAAGAAAGAGAACAGAACATCTTGTATCGAATTGCAATAATATCACCCATTTCGGTTTCCATCACCGCAGGTTTTTTTACAATTGCTCCTACAGCCATAATAGCAACTTGAGGTTGGTTTATAATGGGTGTTCCCATAATATTTCCAAATCCCCCAACATTTGTTAACGTGAAAGTTCCTCCGGAAATCTCATCGGGCATTAATTCGTTAGAACGAGCTCGTTTTGCAAGATCATTGATAGTTTTGGTTAAACCAATTATATTTTTTTGATCTGCATCTTTAATAACTGGTACAATGAGGTTCCCTGAGGGAAGGGCAGCAGCAATTCCAATATTTATATGTTTTCTTTTAATAATATTTGTGCCGCTAACCGCAATATTGATCATGGGGAAATCTTTAATTGCTTTCACAACTGCATCAATGAATATCGGAGTAAAAGTAATTTTCTGACCTTCTTTCTTGAGGAAATCATCTTTAATAGAATTTCTCCAAAGAACAATATTGGTTACATCAGCTTCCACAAAAGATGTGACATGAGGAGAGACTTTCTTTGACATTACCATGTGGTTTGCTATCATCTTTCTCATACGGTCCATCTCGATTATTTCATCTCCTTCCATGGTGGGAACGTTATCCGGAGAATGAGAAACAAGCGGTAGGCTTAATGATTTTGAAGAAACTTTAATAGTTTCCTGAAGTGTATTAGGCTTTGAGGAACGGTTCATCAGGTAAGCCAACATGTCTTTCTTAGTCACTCTACCATTCTTACCAGAACCAACAATTACGTCTAATTCTCCTACTTCAATATCTTCTTCTTTTGCAATTGAAAGAACCAATGGAGAATAAAACTTATTAGAGTTGCTGACATTGGAAATAGGCGTAATTTCCATAACATTGTCTGTCAATTCTTTTATCACTTCTTCAGGATGCATAGCATCACTTTCTGATGAAAATGCTTGAGTAGCAGAAGAGACCTTACTGCCAGAGTTGGCATTTAATGATTTAATAATATTAAGGGCATCACTAGCTTCGGTTTCAATAATGGCGATCGCTTCACCAACTTTAACAACATCATCTTCGTTGTAAAGAATTTCAATCAAAATTCCTTCAACAGCTGAAGGAACTTCAGAGTCAACTTTATCAGTAGCGATTTCTAAAACGGATTCATCTACTTCGATGGAATCACCAACTACTTTTAACCATTTGATTACGGTAGCTTCAGCGACACTTTCACCCATTTTTGGCATTATTAATTCAACCTTTGCCATATGTAACCCTCTTTTTTTATTGTAAAATATAAGTAACAAATATACAATAAATGGACTTGATTACAATAATACATCAGGTTCTATTACGCCAAACGTTTTAAATTTTTCAGTATAATCTCGAAATCATTTTTTAATCGATACTCCTTGGCGTAAAGCATATTTAGCTTTATTAAAGTATGATTAGAATATATGCCTGGAAGATGAGAAGCAGGACTTAATACACCCGACTTTATTATAGGCAAACCGTCATTTTCTGTAGAATTATGATAAGATACCCATGATTTTAAACCCAGTAATACAAAAAAAATATTTTTAAATAATCCTAAAATACTTTTAGATAAAATAATCAAGACTGGAGAAGTAAGAATAAAAATAAGGCTAACGCATATATCAAACAATCTTTTTAATCGAATATTTTCAGCTTTATTAATACTGTTTACTTCGTATGCATACAATTCTCCTTGAGAATTGATTGTATTAGAACCAATCACGAACATACTCTCTTCTGGAGCAATTTTGAAATCTATGTCATGCATGTTGATCAAAGACATATGGGAAATAATATCTTGAGAAGAAATATCTTTAGAACAGAAAATAAGTTCATTAATCGAATAAATCTGAACGGCTTCATGAAGTTGATCAATAGTTCCTACATAGTTATCTATAGATTTGTTTGATAACTCTGAATAGATAAATCCAATAAAGCTTGAGCTAATATGGATTTGTTTAAGCATATCCGATACGCGCATACACTCCTGCGGAGAACCTATAATCAAGAATCGTTTTCTTGAGTCGTTCTCAAATGAGAACTGGAAAAGTCCTATAGAACTCAATCCAGCTCTCAATAACCCAATTAATATACCTGTTCCAATAGAGCCAATTAAAATGAGTGCTCTTGAGAAACGATATACTTCGGGCAAAAGAGCATAAACAGACAATAAGATAAGCGTGCCAAATATGGTACCTAAAACTAGTTTTGATATTCTGAAAGGCTGGTCGTAAACTCCTAACAACTTATTAATTCCGAGCCACAAAATAATATATAACGGGACGATGATTAGCAAAAATAAATCAGGATACGATCCTCCTTCAACAAAACGATGGTTGATTTCCCAATAATTAGTCATGTTAACCATAAATATAAAAACCATCAAGAAATCAAGACTAGGAAGCCAAATATAGCTTAGGAACCTTTTCACGATAGAAATAGATGCTCTAAAATAGATCGCAAAATTAATCAGTAAACTGAAAATCTTAGCATTATTATTTGAAAAATGTTTCTTGGCAAAAATAATCATGGCCTTGTAAAAAATAAACACATAATTTAAGCTTCCTTTCTTCGTGCTTTCCCCTTTATAATGGATAATTCTAGTCCCTGAAAAATAATAATTTTTGTATCCACCCAAGGAAATTCTGTAGGATAAATCTATATCTTCCCCATACATAAAGAAGGTCTCATCTAAAAGTCCTATTTGATTTAAAGTTTCCTTTTTTAACATCATAAAAGCACCACATAAAACATCAACTTCATGTGTTTCATCTTTATTTAAGTATCCTAAATGATAAGCACCAAAGGTTTTAGAATTCGGAAACAAACTTGCTAAACCAAATATTTTATAAAATGCCACCATTGGCTTGGGTAAACATCTTTTGGATTCAGGAAGAAATTTCCCTTTTCCATCAATCATTTTGACGCCCAATCCACCTGCGTCAGGATGAGAATCCATAAATTCAATACATTTTTCAAATGTATCTTCCTCTACTAAAGTGTCAGGATTTAAAAGCAATATGTATTCTCCCTTAGCTTGGCGAATGGCTTGATTATTTGCAACTGAAAAACCTGTATTAACTTTGTTAGAAATTATTTTAACCCAGGGAAATTTGTGAGTTAGCATATCAACAGAATGATCTACAGAATTATTATCTACCACAATTACTTCTCCGTCTAGATGGACTAGTGCCTTCTGTACGGATGTCAAACACTGTTCTAGAAAGTGTTTAACATTATAATTAACGACAACAATACTTAGTTTCATATTGATTAATTATTGATAGAATCCTGATAGGGCAGACGATTAGCAATCGATCTTCCTAATGTTATTTCATCTGCATATTCGAGTTCGTCACCAAAAGCAATACCTCTAGCAATAGAGGATATTTGGATTGAAAACTCCTTTAGTTTTTTAAAAATATAAAAGTTTGTTGTATCTCCTTCCATAGTTGTACTTAATGCAAAAATAATCTCATTTACTTGGCCGCTTTTAACTTTTTCAATCAAAGAATCAATATTTAATTGACTTGGACCAATACCCTCCATTGGAGAAATAACTCCTCCTAAAACATGATAATGTCCTTTGTATTGGTGCGTGTTTTCAATGGCCATTACATCTCTAATATCTTCAACGATACAAAGAATAGAAGAATCTCGATTCAAGTCAGAACACAATTCACAAATTTCTATATCTGAAATATTGTGACAATTTTTACAATAACATATTTTATTGCGCAAATTATTCAAAGAGGAGGTAAAGCGTTCAACTTCATAAGTTGAACGCTTTAATATACTCAAGACAAGGCGTAAAGCAGTTTTCTTTCCAATTCCGGGAAGTTGAGAGAATTCATCAACAGCTTGTTCTAATAATTTAGAAGAATAATTCATGCCTCAAAAATAGTTTTTTAGATGTAAGTATCCACAGTAAATTATATATTAGATGCAAAATCTAATATATGTCTGCCTCACTTACTATATTAATTCTACTTAGTTACTTTTTAGTTTTAATTTTAATTTCTAAAATAACCTCTAAAAATAGCGACAATGATAGTTTTTTTAATGGCAAAAGACAATCTCCTTGGCCAATTGTTGCCTTTGGAATGATTGGAGCTAGTTTGTCAGGAGTTACATTTATTTCAGTTCCAGGCTGGGTCAATACAAGTCAATTTTCATACTTTCAAATGGTCTTAGGATACTTGGTAGGCTATGCGGTCATAGCCAAAATTTTACTCCCTCTTTATTATCGACTCAACCTAAGTTCCATTTACACATATTTGGAATATAGATTTGGTTTTTGGACATATAAGTCTGGCGCATTTTATTTCCTTCTTTCAAGAACTATCGGTTCTGCATTTAGATTGTATTTAGTTGCCAATGTTCTTCAAATTATGGTCTTTGATTCTTTGAATATTTCCTTTGCTTTTACTGTTGCATTAACTATTAGTTTTATATGGCTCTACACAAATAAGGCAGGGATTAAAACTATTATATGGACCGATACGCTTCAGACTTTTTTTATGATTGCAGCAGTAATATGTTCATTTTACCATGTTGGACATGCATTAAATTTGACTATTACAGAAGCTGTTAATCAAATATCCATATCTGACTATTCAAAAATATTCTTTCTCGACGATCTAAGTTCTCCTATGTTTTTCCCAAAACAGTTTATAACAGGTGCATTTATAGCAATAGTTATGACAGGTTTAGATCAAGACATGATGCAAAAAAACTTATCTTGTAAGAACCTAAAAGAAGCACAAAAAAATATGTTTTGGTTTAGTCTTGTTTTGGTGCTTGTAAATATCTTGTTTCTTGGATTAGGGGCTTTATTATACATTTATGCAAGTAAATTTAATATCTCTGCTGTTGGAGATGATCTTTTTGCTGCTGTAGCAATGCACGAAAAAATGCCTATTGTGGTCGGGATTCTTTTTTTACTTGGAATAATAGCTGCTGCTTATTCAAGTGCCGATTCTGCTTTGACTGCATTAACTACATCTTTCTGTATCGATTTCATTAACATTGAAAAAAAAGAAAAGGAAAAACAATTAAAAATTAGAAAATTAAGCCACTTGCTTTTTTCATTTCTATTGTTTGTTGTCATCTTGACATTCAGATGGATAAATGACGAAAGCGTTATTTCGACATTATTTAAAGTGGCTGGATATACCTATGGCCCTCTATTAGGTTTATATAGTTTTGGACTATTTACAAAATGGAAAATCAAAGATCGGTGGATTATTCCCGTGGTAGTATCCTCTCCGGTCATTTCATATACTCTTCAATGTAATTCATATGATTGGTGGGGATTTCACTTTGGATTCGAATTATTGATAGTAAATGGTTTATTGTGTTTTCTGGGAATGCTTTTGATTAGAGACAAAAAACAAAAGTCTATTTATAAGGATTCCTTTGTTTCCAAATCTTCGGTTTTATCAATCGAGTAAATGGACCTAGAATTCTGAAAAATAAATTAGATTTCGAATATATAAAAGCTCTATTACCCATTGGTTTAGCGCCAAAATTACTTTTAAACTCACTAGCGGTTCTTCCAAATTTAATCACACTCAATCGTTGATTAATAGCATATTTTATTTTATCGTAAAGCATTCTACTATAAATGTCATATACTTTATTTAGAGTATAATCGAGTCCCATAAAATAGACATATAACTGGTTTTCATGAATAATCGATGAAGAAAATCCAAGCAATTTATTCTCGATAAAATAGCCTTGAATATTAATATTTAAACCATTCTGTTTTAAATAAGGAAAAAAATTTGTGTCAAATTTTGAAGTATTAAAACTAGATTTGTAAAATACATTATTAAACAAAGTATTAATTTGACTTGCATATATATTTAGGTCATCAATGTGGAGTTCTCTTATATCTAAAGGGTTGCTATTTAATAAAACTTTACGTAATTTTTTCTTGTATTTTGATTGAATAGAGATGACATAATCATCAAAATGAATCCAGCTCTCAGGAATATGCATATGCATATCTGGTTCTACATACAAGGGTAGAAAATTAGTATTTTTTTTTGGGATTAAATCATTAAAAAATTCGGGAATCATAACAAACTTAGAATTAGAAAAATCAGATATCTGATTTATAAGTTCAGTAAAGTGAATAGGACTTAATTCTTCTACAAAATAATATGTACTTTCATTGGACATAAACAAGTTGCCTAAAAAGCAAACTCTCAAACTTAAGAATTTGGCAAGGACTAATTTTATGCTTCCTAAAAGAGTGATTGTAGGATTACTACTACGAATATATTCTTGTATTTTCTTACTATTTAACTTAAAGATTTGTGCGTAGACAATTCCTACAACTCTAGATTCAACTTTAGCAATAACATATATAGCAGATAAGTCATTATCTATTTGATTTTCAAAGATCTGTAAGAAGCTTTTAGATAAAAAAAGCTTATCATTTTTAGAGAGTATTTCCCAATCTCCTTTAGGAATTTCATTGAATCTATGATAAAAGTTGAAATTCATTTAAGAGAGTTAAGAAATCTCAAGGATTGAAATCTCAGGATAAATTCCAACTCTTCCAGCATAACCTAAATGCCCCAATCCTCGATTTACATAAATTTGATGCTTATTCTGACTATATAGACCTGCCCATTGAGGGTATTTTAACTGTGAGGGGCTCCATTTGAAACTTCCTAATTCAATACCAAACTGCATTCCATGAGTATGACCTAAAAGTTGAAGGTCAATTGGGAAGGAGTGATTAACTACTTCATTTTCCCAGTGTGAGGGATCGTGAGATAACAAAATACTTGGTAGTGAAGGATTGGCGTCTTTGACAGATTTGTTAAGATCACCATACTTAGAAAACCCACCTGCACCCCAGTTTTCTACACCTATTAGATTAAATAAACTACCTTTAATAGAAATTTCTTTGTGTTGATTAAGAAGCAAGTCAAAACCAATTTTTTTGTGGATTTCAGTCATCTTTTTGAAATTGGCATCCCAAAGATTTCTACCTTTAGAAGTTCCTTTGTCTATACCTAAATAATCCCCATAGTCATGATTTCCAAGAATAGCATATTTACCATATTTAGACTCTAACTTTGCCAAATGAGGAATAAATTCGTCTGCTTCCCAATAAGAATTATTAATAATATCACCGGTGAATAAAATAAGATCAGGCTTTTCATCATTAATTAAATCCACGACATCAATAATGGGTTTAGTAGAAGTAAAGGTACCTAAGTGAAGATCAGAAATATGAATAACTTTTAATCCCTTAAGAACAGTTGGCCATTTTGCAATTCGAATCGGGATTCGATGTTTCTTAAAATTGAATCGACCATAAATAATCCCCCATGTCATTAGGCTTAACATGAAAGAACCAATCAATAAACTTAGGTTCTTCATAAACCCCAAACGTGTAATTGGTTCTCCAGACAAAGAGCTAGAAGAAGAAAATAAAAGTATTATCCATTGATAAATCAATTTGAATATTCTCAAGAAATCGTCAATAAGAAGAGGTATACATGCCAATATTTTTGCTAAATAAATACTTAATATAAAGGCTCGAATAAGAATAAGATGTTTTGGAGATTCGGGATTTTGATAATTATACATGGCATAGGCCATTAGGGGGACGCAAGAAAAAGCAACAATCCAATAAACCCATTTCCCAAATGAATTGGATTTTAATACAAACAAAAAATTGCTTTTAAAAGCCTGCCAAAAATATAAATCAACCAGTAAGAAAAAAAGGAGGAAAAAAATAATGTTGTAAAATACTTTGTTCATATAAATTATCAAAAGCACAAAAATAAGTCCATTTATCTAAAAAGACTAAAAAAAATTAAGCAAAAAGATAAATACGTAAATTATTTGCTACCCTTTGAAACTAGCATGTCTTTAATTCCACCAACTGAACTCAATACTCCAGTAGCTTCATAAGGCATATAAATTACTTTATTATCCTTGCCAGAAGTCATTACTTTTAGAGTTTCTAGATATTTGATTGCAATCAAATAGTTTGCAGGATCTCCAGATTTATTTTTAATAGCGTCAGTAACTACAGTTAGAGCTTCGGCTTCAGCTTTCGCAACAGTGACTCGAGCAATAGCTTCCCCTTCTGCACGATTAATATCTGCTTGACGATCTCCTTCAGCTTTTAAAACTTGAGATTGTTTAAATCCTTCAGCTTCTAGAATAGTTGCTCTCTTATCTCTTTCCGCCCTCATTTGCTTTTCCATCGCTTCACGAATATCCATCGGAGGGTTGATATCTTGAAGTTCAACACGATTAACTTTAACGCCCCACTTATTAGTGGCATCGTCTAATATCTCTTGAAGTTTACTGTTAATTATATCTCTCGAGGATAAAGTGTCATCTAAATCCATTTCACCAATAACATTTCTGAGGGAGGTCTGAGTTAATTTCTCAATGGCCTGAGGAAGGTTAGCTATCTCGTAGACAGCTCTCTGAGGTTCCATAATTTGGAAATAAATTAATGCATTGATTTCAGTAACAATATTATCTCTAGTAATCACATTTTGTTTTGGGAAATCATATACTGCTTCTCGCAAATCAATTCGATTTTCTTTGACATATTGAACAATGGTATTGCCCATAGGTCCTTCCGAAGAATATCGCCAAATGATTTGACGTGGCTTGTCAATAACAGGAATAATAATATTTAAACCCGAACTCAAAGTGGCGTGATATTTACCCAGTCGTTCAATGATTATTGTCTCTGATTGTTGAACAATCTTAATGCCTTTTAATGCAATTGCAATTACAAAAAGAGCAATCAATATGCTTATGATAGTCAATGCCATATTATATTTTTTTAACGGTGATTATTGTACTGTTAATTTCGGTAACTACAACTTTTTCAGGAGGCTCAAGCGCAATACTAGTTGCAGAGATAGCTTTCCATTGATCACCATCGATGCTAACTCTACCTGAAGTAAAAGAATCAATCTTTTCAGAGACTGTGCCTACACGTCCGATAAGTGCTTCTGTATTTGTTTTGAGTTTAGATTCGCTTTTTTTATATAAAATCGGACGAATGAGAAAGAGACTTACTAGCGTACTCAAAGAAAAGACGAGCAATTGTATATCCATACTACAACCCAAAAATGCAGATAAAGCTGCGATAAAAGAGCCAATACCTAAACATGCGAGAATGAAGCCTGGTGTAAAAACTTCGAGAATAAACAACAATAGACCTATATACATCCACCAGTGCCATTGTAGAATTTCTTCCATGATTTTAGTCTATTAATTTTAATCTAATATAGTGTAAATTTAAATAGACATTTAGAATTAAAAAAATAAAAAATTATATAAAACACTATTTTAATAATTAATATTCAAACAATACGAGTTTAAATTTATAATTTCACTTTTTGGGAATATTCTAAAAATGAAAGTTTTTTTTAAAATCAAATAAAAGAAGCAAAACAAATGGGATTATCTTCATTTCTCTAGAAAAATGGTGTTTTCTGTATATACAGAAATGACGACATTAAATTTTATGTACAATTGTGATAATCAATCCCCATAAAAATTCCCTATTTACAAAGGAATTAAGATTAGTGTAAACTTAGTATGTAGCAACAGATTAAATAATCTAGATAATCCTTTTAATACTAGATGTTAACTAACTTGAGAAATAGAAAAAAACATAAGTAAAAAATACTGAAACTCATTTTTTGCTAAAATATCCTACTGTGATAGTTTCAAAAATAAATTATAATCAAATGAAAAATCAATTCATAATCATTCTCATTTTTACTATACTTATGTCTTGTAAAAACACAACGCATGTTGGGGATATTCATACATCTCTAGAGTCGATAAATGAATTTGAAATTCAAGGTACGGTATCATCGTTGTTTTTTGAAAATGATAAGCCAATTGGTTTTTTCTTGCAAGATTCCAGATGGAAAAATTTTACAGCACAATACTTTCATTCTTCCGAAAGAATAGAAATTGGGGATAAAATTAAACTAAAAACTAGGAAAGTAGAAAAAGAGAACTCCGAGTCATTTTTTGAGGTTGTTAAGTTATCAAGGATATCCTCAAATCATACAATTCAATATAAAAAAGTCTCTTTTCCATTAACTGAAAATGATCTCAGACAATTGTTAGGTAGCTATGTAGAAATTCAGAATGAAATGGTTGTATGTAATGCTTATAATTATTTAAAATATGGAACACTTGAGGTCTCAACAGAACCTATGATTCAGTTAACAGAAGAATACGATGCACAGAATGAGAAGGACAAGATTCTTAGATTAAATATAAGTCAAAAAATGAACACAATTACCTTGGATGATTATTCAGATAGTAAATATCCAGAATCACTTTATCTTGAACCTTCGGAACTCAAATTAGGGAAAAATGTATCATCAATTAGAGGATTAATTTCTGAATATAATGGAAAACTTAGGTTGAGGGTTTCTGAAGTGTTGACGCAAGACCAATCTTCCAAACATATATTTAGAGACATGAAATCAGGACTAATAATGATGGGTTTTAATGTGCATAATCTTTTTAATGGAGATGGTTTAGGGAATGGTTTCCCTACACAAAGAGGTGCTAAAAACATAGAACAATATCGTAGACAAATACTTAAATTAAAAATGACAATTGAAAAAGTAAACCCCGATATACTAGCCTTAATGGAAATCGAAAATGACGATTTTGATTCTTTGAGTAGTCTACAGCAATTTTGTAACTTTTTAAATGAAAACTCTTCTCGAAACTACTTAATTTGTCAAAGTGATCAAAGTCCTGGATCAGATCAGATCAAAACAGCTTTAATCTATGACTCTACCTTTGTCAAGATCTCTAAAAGAGGTATATATTATCCAGACTCTCTATTCTCTAGATCTCCCTTATTTCAGGAATTTTCTTATACTGACAGTCTTCAATTTGTAGTTTCAGTGAATCATTTTAAATCTAAAAATCCTAGAGATGCAATGGGTTTGAATTCAGACCAGAATGATGGTCAATCCGCTTATAACTTTAAAAGAATTCAGCAAGCAAGATAGCTCCTTTTTATTGTAGACTCTTTTTATCAAAATATTCCTTTATTGGTTCTAGGAGATTTTAATGCATACACCCAGGAAGATCCAATTCAAGAGATATCCTCAAGCCTTGATCGACTTAAAACGAGTGCTTTTTCTTACCTTTACAAAGGCCGATTAGGTAATCTAGATCATGCGTTTGTAAATAAACAAATGTCACCCTTTGTTAAGTCTATTCAGTTGTGGGACATTAATGCTTCCTCACCTCATTGGTTAGATTACAAAAACGATGGATCGGAGCATTCATATTTGCGTTCTTCAGACCATAATCCATTGATTATCCATCTTTATTAGATTGTGTATATTTGAATTTATTTAAAAGATTGTTTGTAAATAATATTCAAGATGAAATTACTTAGTGGAACTGGGGTTGCCATGATTACTCCCTTTAATGAAAATCACAACATTGATTATCCAGCTTTGTCTAGACTTATTGAATTCCTAATTGATGGTGGTGTGGACTTTTTAGTTTCAATGGGTACTACTGGAGAAAGTACAGCCTTGAATCAAGAAGAAAAAATTACCTTATTGGCATTCACTAAAAAAACAATCAACGGTCGTTTGCCTTTAGTATTAGGCTTGGGAGGAAACAATACTAATGGTGTCATTAAACAACTAAACCTCATTGATTTGAATGGAGTTGATGCCCTTTTAAGTGTTTCCCCTGCATACAACAAACCCACACAAGAAGGAATATATCAGCATTTTAAGGCTATTTCAAATGCCACCTCCAAAGATATTATACTTTATAATGTTCCGGGAAGAACCAGTTCTAATATGACCGCAAAGACCACTTTAAGGCTTGCAAATGATTTTGATAATATTATTGCCATTAAGGAAGCGTCTGGAGACTTAGATCAGATTATGAAAATATTAAAAGAAAAGCCAACTGGTTTTTCAGTACTCTCTGGTGATGATGCATTAACATTACCTTTGATTTTTATGGGTGCCTCAGGAGTTATTTCAGTTCAAGCAATGGCCAAGCCTACTGAATTTTCTAATATGGTCAGGGCAGGACTCTCAGGGGAAATTGAGAAAGCATTAAGTCTTCATTATCCACAATTAGATATTATTGATCTTATTTTTAAAGAAGGAAACCCTGCAGGAATTAAAGCATGTCTTAAAATCCAAGGTATTTGTAATGAATTCGTTAGGTTACCTCTCGTTTGTGTATCAAAAGAAATACATAAGAAACTCAAAGAGTTCTATTAATTTTCATACAACTGGTAGTTAAATTATAATCATTACAAAAATATACAACTGGGGATTGTTTGTTAAGCCTGACACACCCATTCCAAATAAATAATAACCATTTGATACAAAATCATATTTTCGATATTATCCTACACATCATTAAGCCTATGCTCATTTGCATCATTGCTATTATTGAAATTTATTAGAATATTGAAATTCTTTTCTACCTTTTATAATAAGCTCTTTCTCAAAACTTAACTTTTGGGAGAGAGTGGATTAGCCCCCCTAACTGTAATAATGTATTGGCTGTTATTCGATTGAACTTAATTTATATTGAAGGAATGAAATTAATCATTAAATTATGTGTCATAATTCATTAATCACATAGTAAATTTGCATAAAAATTTAACTAAAATTAACTCTGATTAACTTAAACTTAACCATATTCATCAAAGGGTAAATTTAAATTTGTTTTTTATCATAAATATATAAATAGCCTTTAATGGAAACAATAGACATAAAAGAAATTAGCGAAAAAATTAAAAATGAGAGTGCTTTTGTAGATCTACTAAGCATGGAAATAAATAAGGTAATCATCGGCCAAAAGCATTTGATTGAGAGACTTTTAATTGGTCTTCTCGCTGATGGTCACATCTTACTAGAAGGAGTTCCAGGACTAGCAAAAACACTTGCGATCAACTCACTTTCTAGAGCTATCAATGGAGATTTTAGTCGAATACAATTTACTCCTGACTTATTGCCTTCAGACATTGTTGGAACTACCATTTACAATATGTCTAAAAATGAATTTAACATTAAAAAAGGACCAATATTTGGAAATTTTATCTTAGCTGATGAGATTAATCGAGCACCAGCTAAAGTTCAATCGGCTCTACTTGAAGCAATGCAAGAAAGACAGGTCACGATTGGAGATACAACTTTTCAAATGCAAAAGCCATTTTTAGTACTTGCTACTCAAAACCCAATTGATCAAGAGGGTACCTACCCTCTCCCAGAAGCTCAAGTGGATCGTTTCATGTTAAAGACTGTGATTGATTACCCCAAACAAGATGATGAACTAACCATTATGAGAAATAGCCTTAAAGGGCAATATGAGATTATTAAACCAGTCGTTTCTATGGAAGAAATACTTTCCGCTAGAGAAGTAGTCAAGACGGTTTATATGGATGATAAAATTGAAAGTTATATACTAGATGTAATTTTTGCAACAAGATATCCAGAAAGATTTGGATTAGAAAATCTAAGTCCATTAATTTCATTTGGAGCATCCCCACGTGGGTCAATTAATTTAGCTACGGCAGCTAAAGCATTTGCATTTATAAAACGACGTGGATATGTAATTCCAGAGGATGTTCGAGCAATATGTCATGATGTCTTAAGACATCGGATTGGAATCACATATGAGGCAGAAGCAGAAAATATTACATCAGAAGATATTATCGATCAAATATTGAACAAAGTAGAAGTACCTTAAAATGGATACTAAAGAACTTTTAAAAAAGGTTCGGAAAATCGAAATTAAAACACGTCGTTTATCCAACCATATATTTTCTGGGGAATATCAATCTCACTTTAAAGGAAGGGGTATGACTTTTTCTGAGGTACGAAAGTACCAATATGGAGACGATATTAGAGACATCGATTGGAATGTCACTGCAAAGCTAAATGAAGCACACATCAAAGTATTTGAGGAAGAGAGGGAATTGACACTGATATTATTGGTTGATGTATCAAAATCGGAATCCTTTGGAACGCGTAAGCAACAAAAAAGAGATTTAATTACTGAATTAAGTGCAGTCCTAGCTTTTTCAGCGATGCAAAACAATGACAAAGTAGGAGTGGTGTTTTTTTCAGATCAGATTGAACTATTTATTCCACCAAAAAAAGGAAAATCTCATGTTTTACGAATTATAAGAGAATTATTAGAATTAAAACCTTTAAATAATGGAACAAATTTATCAAAAGCCTTAAAGTTTTTATGCTCCGTGGTAAAAAAAAGAAGTATTGTATTTGTCTTATCTGATTTTCAATCTAATAATTATGACAATAATCTTAAAATTGCCTCGAACAAACATGATCTTACTGCCATCAGAATGATCGATTCATCAGAACAAAGCCTTCCAAATATGGGTTTAGTTCAAATGGAAAATCCCGAAACGGGCAGTATAAATTGGATAGATACAAGCTCAAAAAAAATAAGAAACAATTACATGCAAGCCTATCAAAAATTTGTGAATAATTTTAAAGATTCATGTAGACAATCAGGAACTGACTCAATAGATTTACAAGTTGATTTGCCTTACACCAAAAAATTATTAGAGTTTTTTAAAAAAAGATGACTGTGAAACAATTGACATATCTTTTATTCATATTGATTCATTCTTTCTGTTTTTCGCAAACAGATATTATAATTAACGCTGATACTAATCAAGCCTTTATAGGGGATGTAATTCAAATTCAATTAGATGTTATTTCTAACCAAGATATTCAATGGCCAGAAATTGCAAAGAATATTTTACCAATTGAAATTCAAAAAATTGGAGAAATTGACACATTAAATGAAGGAGGAATTTATAGATATTCACAAAAGCTAAATATTCAACAATTTGATTCCGGTCGATTTGTCATTCCCTCCTTAGAATTTATTCAGATAAATGGAGATACATTTTACTCCGATTCATTAGAATTTCAGTTTTTAAATATCCCTTTGGATACAAATAATGTGATTTTTGATATCAAAGGTCTTAAGGAAGTACCGTTTCATCTCTCAGAAGCTAAACCATACATCTTTGGATTTATTATTATTGTTTTGGGAATCTTACTCCTGATATATATCAGTAGGAAATTTACTCTAAAAAATACCGAACAAATAAAAGTTATCCCAATAGCTCCATGTGAAGAAGAAGCAATTAATGCTCTTAAATCATTAGAAAAAGAAAAACTTTATGAAAAAGGAAATCCAAAAGAACATTATGTGAAACTAACAGCAATTCTTAAGCATTATCTTGATCGTCAATTTGTCATTGAGAGTATGGAATCTACTTCTGCAGAAACCATCGAATTACTTAGAGAAATTGATTTCGATTCCATCCTGATGAAAGATATTTCCGAACTATTAATTGAGGCAGATTTGATTAAATTTGCAAAAGGAGTGCCCAAGCCAAATGAACATAGAACCATGATGAGTAAATCTTATGACATAGTTTTAAAATGTCACAAACAGATGACAGAAAAGGAGGTAAATGTTAATGTTTGATCAAATAGAATTTTTAAATCCCGAATTTCTTTACTTACTCATAATTATCCCAATTCTAGTTACCTGGATTATTGCGAGAAACAAAAAAAGATCTGTATCTATAGTTTGGCCATCAAGTTTCCTCATTCCGAAGGATTGGAATTGGAAAATTACTTTAAATTATGCAATTTGGCCGATTCGAGCCTTAACGTTAGCAGCATTAATTGTAGCAATCTCAAGACCCCAAACAACAGAAATAAGCTCAGAAACACAATCAATTAATGGGATTGACATTATATTGGCTTTAGATGTATCTACTAGCATGTTAGCAGAAGATTTTAAACCCAATCGATTAGAAGCGGCCAAACAAGTAGCTCAAAACTTTATTAGCTCTCGTCCATACGACCGTTTTGGCCTTGTTGTATATGCTGGGGAAAGTTTCACTCAATGTCCACTTACAACAGATCATAAAGTGGTAAAAAATCTATTGAATGAGGTCAAAGATGGCCTAATTGAAGATGGAACTGCTATTGGAATGGGATTAGCAACATCTGTATCTAGATTGAAAGACAGTAAAGCAAAAAGTAAAGTCATTATATTACTTACTGATGGAGAAAATAATTCTGGATTTATTGATCCTTCTACTGCAGTAGAAATTGCACAAGAATCCCTAGTGAAAGTATATACAGTAGGAGTAGGTTCATATGGTAAAGCGCCTTACCCTACCAAGGATTTATGGGGCAAAGATACCTACGTTAATGTAGATGTTAAAATCGATGAAGAACTGCTTATAAATATTGCTGAAGCAACTGGAGGTGTATACTTTAGAGCAGATAATAAAGAAAAACTTGAAGAGATTTACAAGCAAATAGAGTCAATGGAAAAAACTGAATTAGAAGAATTGAAATTTTATAATTATGAAGAAAAGTTTGAGTTTTTCGCATTCATTGCACTGGGTCTTGTATTTATAGAATTAGTCCTACAATACACACTTTTAAAAAGTATTGCCTAATGTTTGAACTTGGAAATCCAGAATATCAGATTCTCTTTTTGCTACCAATTCTAATATATCTTTGCTTTTGGTTTTCTTCTTCTTGGAGAAAGAAGAAGCAAAAAGAATTAGCAGATAAGGAATTATTTTTATTAATAAGTCCTACTAAATCTAATAGAAAAAATAACATCAAACTCTTGTGTCAACTTTTAGGATTATGTTTATTGGTTATTGGATTAATTAACCCCAAGATAGGAACTCGACTCGAGACTGTTACTAGAAAAGGAGTCGATGTGGTGTTTGCCGTTGATGTCTCAATGAGTATGCTGGCAGAAGATGTTTCTCCAAATAGAATATTAAAAGCCAAACAAATTCTTTCAAAAACTATTGACGAATTGGTTAATGACAGAATTGGAATAATAGTCTATGCTGGAAAAGCATACGCTCAATTGCCTTTAACGACTGACTATACTGCAGCAAAAATGTTTTTGCGAACTATTAATACAGACATGGTTCCTACTCAAGGAACTGACATTGGAAACGCTGTAGAAATGGCATTAAGTTATTTTGAAAGTGGAAGCAAAAAAAATAGAGCTCTATTTATTCTATCGGATGGGGAAAGCCATGAAAAAGGAGCTTTAGCAGCAAGCAAATTAGCCTCAGAAAATGGAATTATCATTAATACAATTGCTTTGGGAAGTTCTCAAGGAGGACCCATTCCGATAAAAAAAAATGGGCAAATCATAGAGTATAAAAAAGACCGTCAAGGGAAAGTGGTTGTTACTAAAATGGATCCCGAAATGCTTCAACAATTAGCTTTAAGCACCCAGGGGAGTTTTATTATCGGGATTGATACCAAAGAAACAATTAATTTTGTGAAAATTGCCCTAGAAAAAATGGAGCAAATTGAATCTGAGACAGAACTCTATTCAGGCTATGAAGATCAGTTTCAATGGTTTTTAGCCTTCTCATTATTCTTTTTAACTATTGATTTTATACTACCAACAAAAAAATCGACTTGGCTCAGGAAACTTAAAATTTATACACAATGAAAATTAATTATTTAACGATTATTCTTGTATTAATTAGCTTTTCTACTTTGGCTCAATCCGGAAGAAAAACAGCACGAAGTGGGAATAAAAATTACGATAATGGTAATTTTGTAGATGCTGAAATTAATTATAAAAAAGCACTAGAAATAAACAGTGACTTACTTGAAGCACAATTCAACCTTGGAGACGCACTTATAAAACAGGAGCGATATGATGAGGCGTTAGAATCCTTTGAAAAAGTCAATAATGGTAGTGAAAACATTCTCATGAAAGCAAATGCTCTTCATAATATGGGTAATATCTTACTAAGTCAACAAGATCTTGAAGGGGCAGAAGAATCCTATAAAGATGCCTTGAGATTAAATCCCAAAGACAATGAAACACGATATAATTATGCCTTTGTAAAAAACCTTATTCAACAACAGGAAGAAAACGAAGAGAATCAAGACAAAAATAAGGAAGAAAATCAGGAGGAGAACCAAGACGAAAATAACGAAGAAAATCAGGAGGAGAACCAAGACAAAAAAAACGAAGAAAACAAAGAAGAAAATCAGGAGGAGAAACAAGACGAATCTAATAATCAAGAGGATAAGCAAGACCGGAATGGTGACTCTGTAGACAAAGACCAAAATAATAACGAGGAAGAAAAAAATGATGATAATAAGAATGAAAATGATGGAATAGAATCAGAAAATGAAGAAAAACCTTCCCTAGAGCCAAAAAATAAACTAAGTCAGGAAGAAGCAAAGAAAATATTAGAAGCACTTAATCAACAAGAAAATAAGGTGCACGAAAAATTAAAAAAACATCAACTTAAAGGCAAAAAGTTGAAAATTGAAAAAGACTGGTAATTAATTACTATGAAATATAAAATAATATTTTTAATTATTGCCTTGCAAAGTATGCTTGGTTATTCTCAGACAAGGTTTGCATCAAACGTGAATAGAAATAAACTGGGATTAAATGAGCAATTTACAGTCACCTTTACACTCAATGACAGGGGAGACCAATTCAGACCCCCCAACCTTTCTAATTTCACGATCATAGATGGGCCTAGTGTTTCCACGAGTACATCTATTATCAACGGAAAAATGACAAGAGAAAATGCATATTCTTATAACTTAAGAGCCAAGAAAAAAGGGATATTCACTATTGGACCTGCCTCTATCAATTCAAATGGTAAGTTATATTCTTCAAAAGTAATTTCCATTCAAGTATTAAATTCTAGTCCAAAATCAAACAATAATAGTCCAGAATCAAGAGCAAGAGAAAATGTATATCTACAACTAGAATTATCTAATAATAATCCCTATGTTGGAGAACAAATAACTGCTACTTATAATCTATATTTCTCTCAGGAAATTCGTTCCCCGGAGTTTATTGAAACACCGAATTTTAATGGTTTTTGGCATGAAGACTATAATCTTGGAGATAGCTACCCTATCAATAAAGTTCAAAGTGGTGGGGTAGATTATCAAGTTGCAACGATAAAAAAAAAGATTCTTATCCCGCAAAGATCTGGAGATTTAACAATCTCATCCTTTGATATTGATGTCCCTGTGGCTATATCCACAAATCAAAGAGATATATTTGGTAGGAGGCGATCTAGAATGATTAATATTATCTGTTCTTCAGGCGAAAAAAAACTACGAGTTAAAGAACTACCAAAGAAAAATAAACCCATTACTTTTGATGGAGCTGTTGGAGAATTTGAATTTACTACTCGCTTGGATAGAGATTCTATTCAGACAAATGAATCCGCCACTTTATCAATGCGGATATCCGGAACAGGTAATATGAGAATGATTGATCTGCCAATAGTAGATATTCCTAATGATCTTGAAGTATATGAACCGAAGTTTACAGAAAAAATTACAATAAATAACATTGGACTTAATGGATTTAAAAGAGTAGAGTATTTATTAATTCCTAGGAACAATGGTAAATACAAAGTAAGCTCTCAACCATTCAGTTATTTTAGCCCAACAAGAAAAGAATATGTAAGTGTCATTAGTCCAGATTACACTTTAAATGTTAGTGGTGCAAATACATCAAAACAAGATGGAGCAATGATGATTTATAACAAAGAAGATGTCACCTTTATTGGCAAAGACATTCTTTTTATAAAAACAGATACGCAACTAAGAAAATATAATGAAGGTTTATTTTTTGGTTCCGTCCTCTTTGTTTTTATATGCACAGGATTTCTATTATATTTTATAGTACTTCTACTAACGGTTTTTCTTCTCAAAAAATCTATTCTAAATGTTTCACAACTCATAAAGGGGAGCTATGCAAAACAAGCAATGAAATTATTAGATAAGAGTGAATCTGAGTTATACTTTTCTATTGAGCAGTCCCTTCAGTTCTATTTCGAATCGAAATGGAATATGGGAAGATCACAATTTAATAAGGAGTTTATTAAAGATACTCTTCAAATCACAAAAGTCGATAATGATGTCATTACTGAAATATCAGATCTTCTTGAGATCTGTGAAATGGCAAGATTTACAAATAAAAGAAGTGATGAGTCCGACAAAGAAGCATTGGTCAGAAAAACAAAATCTATACTTCAAAAATTAGAGAATTATTAATGTATGAAAAAATTAATCCTTTTTATATTCTTCACTTTTACTGTAAATGCTCAAGATGTAAATTCTTTATTTCAGCTTGCAGGAAAGGCATATGAAGAACATAATTATACCCTAGCTATAGAATATTACAAAGAAATTGAAAAGCAAAAATGGCATTCCTCAGAACTGTATTATAATATGGGTAATTGTTATTACAAACTTTCTCAGAATGGGGATGCAGTATTGTATTATGAGAAATCATTAAAGATTGATCCATCTTCTGATGATGTTCAATTTAATCTATCTCTTGTCCAATTAAAACTAATAGACAAGTTTCCTCAAGTGCCACTTATTTTTTATAAAAAATGGACTCGTGAATTCACAAACAGTATGAGTATCGATGGATGGGCAAAAATTGCCTTAGTATTTCTATTATTTTTCTGTCTATTTATTTCTTTTTTCTTTTTCGGCTCATCAGGTGCACTAAAAAAAATAATATTCTTTCTATCATCTAGCACAATATTACTTGGATTTTTATGTCTCCTAGCGGCTTTTGTCTCTTATTCTAATACTGAAACCAATGCTATACTTATGTCTCCAAATGCATACATAAAAAGTGCACCTTCTAATCAAAGTGAAGATTTATTTATTCTTCATGAAGGAACAAAAGTTCTCGTTTTAGAAAAATTTAAAGGCTGGAATAAAATAAAACTATCAGACGGTATGATAGGATGGATAGAGTTAGAACATTTAATAGAAATTTAAATACTTATTTGCTCTAATACTATAAACTTACAATTTCTTGCATAGTATTAATCTTGGATTACCACTTAGTAAAGTGGTGGCAAAAATATAAAACTCTCCCCCATCCTTGAGCCTTAACTTTTTTCGAAGTATATCAATGTTTTGAGGGTAATTTCGACAAGTAAGATTTGCTTTACCTAATAAAAATCTTGGGATCGATTTTGGGTTCGGCGAAAGAATGTTTTGTATAGTAAAACTTCTTCCTGGAAATTGATTGATTTGTATATCCGAAGTATATAAATGAGAATTGACATGAATTTTATATAAGCCAAAATATTTTGCTATTGTTTTAAATGCCCCGGCCTTCATGATAGAAGAGTTAGGTTCATATAAATACTTTAGAGGTTCTGAATAACTCAATATACATTCTTGTTCTTCAAAAAATGTAAAATCAAATGTTTCATCTTTATCTGACTTAAGATTATTACAAGATATATGAGCTTCACCATCAAAGTTTTTTTCCAATAAGTATAATACTTCTTTACAATCATTATTTACAGAGATTACATAAACCTGCTTAACTCTTAAAAGATCTGACAAGGTTTTTTTAATATCTAATAGGGGAGATGTTTTAATGAGTAAAACAGGAGCTTTACTAAAAAGTAAGGGCAAATAATTAAGTATATTTGGGCTACAGTCCGAAAGATAATTAACTTTTTTATTCTCATTTCTTCGAGAGGGGTCAATATAAATCCAATCAATAGTTGAGCATTCTCTTAAATAAGTAAGACCATCTCCTTGATAAACTTGGATATTTTTTTGATTAAATTGACTAAAATTATGTAGAGCAATTGAAGACAATTGTAAATTTTGTTCACAATACACGATAGATTTCACTTTTTGTGAAATATAGAATGTATCCACACCAAATCCACCTGTCAAATCTACACCAGATCCAACTGGTAAAATATTTGCTTTAAATATGCCGGTTTTCTCAGATGAACACTGTTCCATTGATATTCTTTCTGGATAATGAAGCTTTTTTGTTTCAAACCAAGTTGGAAGCTTTTTTTTCGCCAAATTCCTTCCCACCAATTGTTGAGCTATAAACTTTATATCCCACAAAGGATATTTATTTGAATTAAGCATGAAATCGGAGGGAGAGAGATTAAAGTTTTTCTCAATAAAGTCATATTGTTCCTCACTTAAATAGACCATTAAATTAGGTGAAAATTAAAATTCCTATAATAATAATGAGTGAAACTCTTGTAAATAAATTCTTCATGAGAGATATGTGTTGAATGGATAAGTGCCCAAATTTGTATCTATTACAATGATCAATGTTCATAAGTAAATATTCTTTGTTTGAATTAATATAATAAAGAATTATGTCTTTATATTTTAGAATATATAAAAATAACCAAACAGATTAAACATGAAAAAAAGCTGATAAAGTAATGAGAATAACTTGAAGAAAATTTAAAATATAGGTCGGAGTCATGAAACAACTCAAGATAATCTGTGTATTTTTTTTTCTTGCATCACTAGTAGAAAAAGAAGGAGTAAAGTGACTGATGTCAGAGACTAATATTTGCATAATATGGGAGTATTGAACATTGGATTTAAGTAGACACATAATAAAGAATACTTTAAATATATGAATATAATGAAACATAAGACTATTTAGTGAACACATATTCAAGGATGTTGGCCCCCATCTTCAATGCCGAAATACGAATATTCTTACTGTCATTATGAACCTCTGAATCTTCCCAGCCATCTCCAAGGTCACTTTCATATGAATAAAAACACACTAGTCGGCCTTTATTTATGAGTCCAAATCCTTGGGAAGGCTGCATATCATGTTCATGGACTTTCGGCAATCCATTGTTGAAATTATAAGTTTGATGATATATTGGATGACTAAAAGGTAGTTCAATAAATTCGAGTTCAGGAAAAACTTTTTTCATTTCTGGACGAATATAGGGGTCAAGACCATAATTGTCATCAATATGAAGAAACCCACCAGCTTCCATATAGTTTCTTAAGTTTTCTGCTTCGAAAACGGAAAAAACTACATTTCCATGACCTGTCATATGGATAAATGGATAGCGGAATAGTTCTGAGCTTGCTACATCGACGACCTCATATATAGGGTCGATATTGATATTCAAATTAGTGCGACAAAATTGAACCAAATTATTTAATGAGGTTGGGTTAGCATACCAATCACCACCACCGTTATATTTGAGTACCGCGATTTTACAACTGTAACTAGAAAAAGATAACAGAACAGGAATGCATAAAAATAAAATAAATTTAACTATTTTCATATTTCAAAGATAAGGTATGGCAAGCAATTATACCCGCAGTCTCTGTTCTTAATCTAAAACTACCCAGACTAACGGGCTTAAATTTATGAGCAAGCGCCTCTTCAATTTCATTTTTGCTAAAATCTCCCTCAGGACCAATTAATATAAGAGAATTTATAGTAGCTAAAGATGACAAACTCATTTTTAATCCAGGAGAACAATGGGCGATAAAGCCATCAACAATAAAACTTTGTTTCATAAATTCTTTAAACTGAACTTGAGGATGAAGTAATGGTAATTTCGCCTTCAGAGACTGTTTACTGGCAGCAAGTAAGATTTTCTCCATTCGCTGGGTTTTAAACACTTTTCTTTCAGTATGGTTACATATAAGTGGAGTAATTTCATCTACTCCTATCTCAGCGGCTTTTTCAAGAAACCATTCAAATCGCTCGTTGCTCTTTGTGGGAGAAATGGCAATATGTAAAGAATATGAACGAGTAGGAGAAGCCCATTTTTTTCTTATTTCGAAATGAACCTTCTTTTGAGATGCAATCAAAATAACTGCCTCATAGAAAAAACCAAAACCATCCATCAATGTAATAAGATCTCCTGTATTGTTTCGAAGAACCTTAATACAATGAAGACTTTCTTCATTATTTAATGAATTTATACCATGTTGGATTTCTGGGCAGTAAAATAATTGCATATAGCAGAAATAAAAAATTATAATACTTAATGATGAAATTATATTTTGGGAGCAGCATTTATAATCGCCTCACTAGCATCTGATGCAAACTGTACAAAATTAGCTTGAAATTTTTTGGCTAGACCAATCGCTTTTTCGTCATAATTAGCTTTGTCTTTCCAGGTGTTTCTTGGAAACAGTAACATATTTGGGACATCTGGGCAACTGTTAGGCATATCCAAACCAAAAACTGAATGTTTACTATATTTAACTGTATCTAAAGAACCATTTAGTGCTGCAGTAATCATTGAACGTGTGTACTCAAGTTTTATTCGTGATCCTTGGCCATAACTACCTCCAGACCATCCAGTATTTATAAGCCAAACATTCACTTTATTTTTCGCCATTTTCCGGCCTAACATTTCCGCGTAGTAAGTAGGATTCAAAGGCATGAAAGGTGCTCCATAACAAGCAGAGAAAGTTGTTTGTGGTTCAACTACACCCGCTTCAGTACCAGCAACTTTAGCTGTATATCCTGAAATAAAATGATACATAGCTTGACCTGGAGTAAGTCTAGCAATAGGAGGGAGAACTCCAAAAGCATCACAAGTCAAAAAGAAAATATTTGTGGGTATAGGTCCTGAAGACGGAATGCGAATATTGTTGATGTGATTTATTGGATAACTTACTCTTGTATTTTGTGTTATCTCACTACTAAAATAATCTGGAACATTAGAACCTTCTTTAAAGGTGATGTTTTCTAACATTGCACCATGTCTAATTGCATTAAAAATATCAGGTTCCATTTCTTCAGACAAATTAATACACTTAGCATAACAGCCACCTTCGAAATTGAAGACTTCCGTCTCAGACCAACCGTGCTCATCATCACCTATTAATTGCCTGTTAGGATCTGTAGAAAGAGTAGTTTTACCTGTCCCCGAAAGACCAAAAAATAATGCTGTATCTCCATTATCCCCAACATTAGCAGAGCAATGCATAGAAAAAACATCATGGTTGTAAGGAAGAATAAAATTTAAAGCAGAAAAAATTCCTTTTTTTATTTCGCCCGTATAACCTGTACCTCCAATTAAAATGATTTTTTTAGTAAAGTTTAAAATTGCAAAATTATGCTGACGTGTTCCATCAAATTTAGGATCTGCAAAAAATCCTGGAGCATTTAGAACTAGCCATTTAGATTCAAATGTTTCTATCTGATTTGCCAATGGGGTAATAAACATATTGTATGCAAATAAATTTGACCAAGGATACTCGTTCACAACGGTCAAAGACATTCGATGGATGCTACTTGCACAGGCAAAGGCATTTCTAGCAAATATTTCTTTATTGGATAAATAAGCGAGAATTTTTTTATGAAGTTGATCGAACTTTTTAGAGGAAAAAGGAAGATTGATGTCTCCCCACCAAACTGAGTCTTGAGTAATATCGTCTTTCACGATAAAGCGGTCCTGCGGTGAACGTCCAGTAAATTCTCCAGTATTAACTGCAATGGCTCCGGAATCAGAAAGAGTGGCCATTTTTTTCTCTAGGCTCATGTATTGTAAAGATTCAGAGGATATATTCCAATGAACTACAGAATTATTAATACCAAATTCACCAATCGATTGATTCGGGGATTTTATTCCTTTCTCAATATTCATTTATTTGTAAGTTAAATTGAACTTTTTGGGATGTAAATTAATTCATTTCTATAAAAAAAAAAGCCCCCAAATTGGGAGCATTTAAAATTTTAACGAATAGATTTTTTAATAATTTGTTTTTCATAGTCTGAAAAACGATCTAAGAGCTTGTCTAAATTTTCTGAATCATAAACAAGATTAAATACAGCCTGAGCAGTTGAAATCTGAATTTTGTGGTCGACTATAACATCTAAAAATAAAATCAATTGATCGACAGTGAAGCATTCTCTTTGAGCATAAGCTGAAATAAGAATGAATTTTTTTTGATCTACCATCGCTTCTTTATCTAAAGATTTTAAAAGAGAATTAAAACGTTCAAGAGTAACAGGTGCATCACAATTTGAGGCCGATAATGTTGTACTGAGAATAAGGATAGTGAAAAATGATAAAACTGTTTTCATTATATATGTTTTTATAGATTATACACATACAAATCTATGAAAAAATGGCATATCTTTATCAAACAAATAAACAAATTCTATGTCCCAGAAAATTTTCATTATTGGTGCAGGTAGATCAGCTTCATCATTGATTAAATACCTTGCTGATGAATCCGAAAATAATAATTTTCAAATTAGAGTAGGGGATAAAGATCTCAGTTTAGTGAAAAATAAAATTGAATCAAACCCCCGTTTGGAAGCCATTCATTTTGATGTCCTTAACGAAGCTCAAAGAGCTTCTGAAATTCAAAAAGCTGATCTAGTCATTTCCATGCTTCCTGCTCGTTTACATTTTACTGTAGCACAAGATTGTGTGAAATTTTCAAAAAATCTTGTCACAGCCTCGTATGTATCTGAAGAAATTAAATCTCTTGATAAACAAGCAAGAGAAAAAGGAATTATTCTATTAAACGAAATTGGACTTGACCCAGGTTTAGACCACATGTCTGCAATGAAAGTAATCGATGATATAAAAACAAATGGAGGAGTATTAAAAAGCTTTAAATCTTACTGTGGTGGTCTTGTTGCTCCTGAATCTGTATCTAGTCCTTGGCAATATAAATTTACATGGAACCCCCGTAATGTAGTTCTTGCAGGTCAGGGGACAGCTAAATATATTAGAAATGGAAAGTATAAATATATTCCTTACCACAGGCTTTTTAAGAGAATCGAAACACTATCTATACTAAATCAGGGTGAATTTGAGGCATATGCTAATCGAGATTCTCTATCTTACAGAGAAGTGTATGGACTAAATGAAATTCCGACCTTATTACGCGGAACTCTACGTAGACCAGGCTTCTGTGAGTCATGGGATCTATTTGTGGAATTAGGAATGACAGATGATAACTATGAAATGGATGTTTCAGGTATGACTTATCTGGATTTTTTAAATTCTTTTATGAGAGAAGCTAAAAATACTAGCCAAAATCATCTTAAGTCTCACTTTGGTATATCAGAGAATGTTCTCATCAAATTTAATTGGCTAGGTTTCTTTGGAGATACTATGATAAATATTCAAAAAGCAACTCCAGCTAAAGTGCTTCAGAGTATACTAGAATCAAAATGGACTTTAGGAAAGGATGACAAAGACATGATTGTCATGCAACATCAATTTATCTATGAGATAGGAGGTGCCGAAAAAGAATTACATTCATCTTTTATGACTTATGGTGAAGACCAAGTTTTTACGGGAATGTCAAAAACCGTTGGCTTGCCCGTTGGAATTGCTGCTAAACTTATATTAACAGGTAAAATAAAAGCATCAGGAGTAAAGGTGCCCGTCACAAAAGACATCTATATTCCAGTGCTCAATGAACTCAAAAAATTTGGAATCAATTTTATTGAGGAGCAAAAAAATTAATGATTTAGATAAAACTCTTTAGTGAGACTAACAAATTCTTTCGAATACACATTTAGAGAAGAATAAATACACATAGAACTTCGAGTCAGCTGCTCTTTTTCTTTTCCAAACATCAATAATGCTCTGTTTGGTTTATCGAATGAATTTGCTCTTATAGACATATATTTAATTAATTTTCCCTGAAACGTCGTAACAATAGCAATTATTTCATCTGCTTGCTTTATTGGCAGAACACAGGCCAAATTTGAATTTATAGCTCCAAAACGATTCCAAACTAGTACCAAATCATTTAAATTAAAATCTACTTGGTGCCTCGCTCTGTTCTTTGACTTATGTTTAGATAATAATGAATTGCTAAAATAGGGAGGATTACTAATAATGAGATCGAACTTATCGGAGCAATTCCATGTTCTTGCATCACAAAGTACGGAATGAATTCTAGCAGACCAGTCACTGTTTTTAAAATTTAAGCATGCATCGAAAAAAGAGTCATCGTCAATCTCTACGGCAGTAATTTGCGCGTCTAAATATCTCTGCGCCATCATTAAACTAAGTAGTCCTGTTCCTGTTCCAATATCTAATATGGATTTATATGACTTCAACTCTGACCAAGAACCTAATAAAACACTATCTATTCCTACTTTCATTGAAGAATTTTCTTGAGATACTGTAAACTTTTTAAAACGAAAATTACCCAAAATTATTCTTTTGATTTTAGATACGCATTCAATAAAATAGTCATTAATATGATCAGAGCACCAAGATAGAATTCATTAGACATGATTTCAGTTTCACCGAAAATAAAAAGTGCAAGTATAACGCCATAAATTGGCTCAAGATTAGTAGTAATACTTACGGTGAATGGACTTAATTTCTTAAGTACTTCAATGCCAAGTAGAAAAGCTATAGCCGTACAAATCACTCCAAGTATAAATATATAAATCCAATCAAATCCAATAGGTAACATAGAAAATATAGAAAATTGCCCAGTTACTATTAAATAAAATGTCACTGAAATAACTCCCCCTAACATATTATAAATAGCTATCGAATGGGAGGAATTTTTTTTTATCAGCACTGCATTCCAGACGGAGAAAATAGCAGCCAATAGTGCTGAGATGACACTCAATACAATCCCTAGACTAAATTCATTTTCAAAAGCAAAAATTATAGAGATTCCACTAATTACAAATATACTCAAAATGAGCTCATAGAGCTTGATCTTGGTTTTAAAAAAAATAGGCTCAATGAGAGCTACAAAGAAAGAGCATGAGGATAGACAGCATAGTGTAACAGAAACATTTGAAACTTTTAAAGCTTCAAAAAATGTAACCCAATGAGCTGCTGTGATTAATCCAACAAATAGCATTTGCCCCCTTGAACTATTGCTGATTAATTCATTTTTTTTATTAAATATCCCATAAATGGCAAGACTTAAAAAAGCGATGAGCATTCTATCAATAACGATAAATTGAGATGGCATGTCAATGAGTTTCCCTAAAATTCCTGTAAAGCCCCATACTATAACTGTCGCATGCAGAATAAGATAATAATGTGATTTTTTAGAAATATTCATAAAAAAAAGTTCGGAATCACTTCCGAACTCATGTAATTTAGAAATTATATTATTTTAAATACAGGCAATTTGCTCAGAAATATACTCCCCTCTAGCTAACTTTTCCTTAATCTCAGAAAAACATTTAATTGTATAATCTACTTCATCTAGGGTATGTACAGCTGTAGGAATAAGCCGTAATAAAATTACTCCCTTTGGAACGACAGGATAAGTAACAATGGAACAGAAAATATTAAAATTTTCTCTGAGGTCAAAAGTTAAATTAGTAGCTTCTCCAACTCCCCCAGATAAATACACAGGGGTTACAGCAGACTGAGTTTTCCCAAGATCAAACCCTGCTTGTTTCAAACCAGATTGTAAAGCAGTTGCTATTTCCCACAACTTATCCTTTTGCACAGTTCCTCTACGCATGATTTCTAATCGCTTAATAGCACCAATAACTAATGGCATTGGAAGAGACTTTGCGTAAATTTGAGAACGCATATTATATCTAAGAAATTCAACAACATCTGAGCTAGAGGAAACAAATGCACCTACTGAAGCAAAAGATTTAGCAAATGTTCCAAAAAGAACATCAATGTGTTCGTGGCATCCCAATTCTTCTCCTGAACCAAAACCAGTTTTCCCCATAGTTCCAACACCATGAGCATCATCAACAAAAAGTCTGAACTCGAATTTACTTTTTAAGGAGACTACACCATTAAGATCTCCTAAATCACCAGACATACCAAAAACACCTTCAGTTATTACAAGTATAGCCCCACCTGTACTTGCTACAATTTTTGTGGCTCTTTCAAGTTGCTTCTCTAAGTTAATCATGTCATTGTGAGGATAAACAAATCGTTTTCCTAAATGCAGTCTTAGACCATCAATGATACATGCATGACATTCACTATCATAGACAATAACATCATTACGATCAACTAGAGCATCAACTGCGGAAAGCATTCCTTGGTATCCAAAGTTTAATAAAATAGTATCTTCTTTTTGAACATAGTCAGACAATTGCTCTTCCAATAATTCGTGTTGACTGGTGTTACCAGACATCATTCTAGAGCCCATAGGATAGCCAAGACCCCAGTCTTTGGATGCTTGAATATCTACTGCTCTGACTTCAGGATGATTGGAGAGTCCAAGATAATTATTAATACTCCATGTGAGAACTTTCTTTCCTCTAAACATCATCTTACTGGCAATCTCTCCTTCTAATTTAGGAAAGGTGAAATAACCATGAACATCTTTAGCATGTTGCCCAAGCGGCCCTCTGTTTAGTCTTATCTTTTCAAATAAATCCATTTTTTTTATTTTATAGACTTGCAAAAATACGAATTGATATGCTTATCACAAAATTGTAAGTGATAAGTAGATAAATAATATGTTAAATTTCTTTTAAATGATATCTTTGTACGATGAAAACTAAGATTTATTTTTACATATTTTTTAGCTTTAGTATTCTTTTGAGTGCGTGTAGTGGGTATCAGAAAATTCTAAAAAGCTCGGATTTGAATTATAAATTCGAGAAAGGATTGGAATATTATGCTAATGAAGACTACATAAAAGCTTTCCCATTATTTGATGAACTTCTTCTTTTGTACAGAGGGACAGACAAAGCAGAAGAAGTTTATTACTTCTATTGTAAAACAGAATACAAAAAGGGGAATTTATTATCTGCTGCTTATCATTTTAATAACTTTTCCAATACATACAAGACAAACAAGTACACTGAAGAGTGTGCTTATTTAACTGTTTACTGTTATTATTTACTTTCGCCCAAACATAGCTTAGATCAATTAAGCACCTACAAAGCTCTTGATGAAATTGATGTGTTTCTGGACAAATATCCATCAAGTTCTTATGTGGTAAAATGTCTAGATCTAAAATCGAAACTAGAATTTAAGATTGAAAAGAAATCTTTTGAAAATGCAAAACTTTATTTTACGACAGAAAATTACAAATCTGCTATTCATGCTCTAAATCAGACACTTCTTGAGTATCAAAATTCGTTATTTAAAGAGGAAATCTTATTTTTGCTACTTAAAAGCTATTATTTACTTGCAGAAAATAGCATAGAAGAAAAGAAAGACAAACGAATTAAAGATACTATTTTTGCTTTTAATCAATTCAAAAATAGTTATCCCGACAGTAATTATAGAATCGAATCAAAAAGAATTTTTAAACAAGTAAAATTATTGCGTAAAAATTAGTAATATTATAATTATGGACTACAAAAAAACATCAGCATCCAAGACAACATTAACTAATGATAATAAGTTGTTGGAAGACAAATTAGGAAATATCTACAATGCAATTTCTGTTTTAGAAAAAAGATCAAATCAAATTGGTCATGACTTAAAAGAAGAATTGATTGCAAAGTTAGATGAGTTTGCTACTCACAATGATAATTTAGAGGAAATCTTTGAAAACAAAGAACAAATTGAGGTTTCAAAATTTTACGAAAAGTTACCAAAACCTACGTTAATAGCTCTACGTGAGCTAATGGATGATGAGTTGTTTATAAATACTCCCAAAGAGGAAGAATAACTCTTAAATATGCTTCGTGGTAAAAACATTCTTCTAGGAGTTACCGGTGGAATCGCCGCTTATAAATCCGCTGAACTTGTACGCTGTTTTATTAAACATGGAGCCATTGTAAAATGTGTTATAACTCCTGCCGCGAAAGAATTTGTCAGCACATTAACACTTTCTACTCTATCAAAAAATGAAGTATTCTCTTCATTAATTACTGAAGAGGAGAATCCCAGGTGGAACGATCATGTTAGTCTTGGTATTTGGGCAGATTATATGGTAATTGCTCCAGCCACAGCTAACACATTGAGCAAAATGTGTCATGGGTCATGTGACAATCTTTTACTTGCTACCTATCTTTCAGCCAAGTGTCCTGTTTATTTTGCTCCTGCTATGGACCTTGACATGTATTCCCACCCAAGCACAATCAAAAATATAGAAGCATTAAAGTCCTTTGGAAACATAGAAATTCCATCCGAAATAGGAGAACTGGCAAGTGGTCTTAATGGAAAAGGAAGGATGGCAGAACCACAAAACATTTGTATAGCTGTTCATGAAGATATTCTTAAAAAATCTCCTTTATTAAATCAAAAAGTTTTAATTACTGCAGGACCTACTCACGAGGCTATCGATCCTGTGCGATATATTGGAAATAGATCCTCAGGAAAAATGGGTAGTGCCCTAGCATTAAATTTCGCGAATAAAGGCGCTAATGTATCACTTATTCTTGGACCTTCTGCAGAAAACCCAATACATCAAAATATTGTTATTACAAGAGTGGAAAGCGCTCAACAAATGTTTAACCAAGTGATGAGCTTATTTAATGATTCTACAATCGTAGTTTGTTCTGCTGCTGTAGTTGATTACACTCCTAAAAAAGTGTTCTCTAAGAAAATAAAAAAAAGTGGGAATTTTTTACAAATTAACTTAAAAAAAACAAAAGATATCTTATCCACCCTAGGAGGAATAAAAAAAAATCAATTCTTGATAGGATTTGCACTTGAGACTGATAATGAATTAGAAGAGGCAAAAAGAAAATTAACAGATAAAAATTTAGACCTAATTGTTTTAAATTCACTTCAAGACCCAGGAGCTGGATTTCAATATGATACAAACAAGATAACTCTAATTAATAAAATGAATAAAATGTTTAAATTTGAGTTGAAATCAAAGAATGAGGTTGCAGAAGATATTATTCAACACATATTAATAGAAATAAATGCTTAGAATTACCTGTTATATTTTTTTAGTTAGTTCATTTTTTCAATTATCAGCACAAGAACTAAATTGTAGAGTTCAAATTAATTCCCAAAAGATTCAAGGTTCTGATCGACAGAAATTTATGACTATGCGAACTGCCATGACAGAATTCATGAATAATACAAGATGGACAAATGACATATATTCCTCAGAAGAACGAATTGAATGTAATTTAATTGTTAATCTCACCAGTCAAATAGGGAATGATGGATATAATGGAAATATCACAATAAAATCTACAAGACCAATCTTCAGAACCTCATATAATTCTCCTATTCTGAATTTATTAGACTCTGATTTTAGTTTTAAATATGTTGAAAACGAAACGCTTGAATTTAATGAACATAACCATGGCTCAAACCTCATAGCAATTTTAGCTTACTACGCTTATATCATTATTGGTATGGACTACGATACTTTTTCTTCAATGGGGGGGGAGCGTTTTTTTATAAAGGCTGAAAAGGTAATGAATAATGCGCAAGGGGATCAAAATGCAACTGGCTGGAAATCTTACGAAGGTACAATGAATCGATACTGGTTGATTGAAAACTTACTTCATAATGACTTTAAAGCACTTAGAAGTGGATTATACAGCTATCATAATGAAGGTCTTGACATACTTACTGAACAATCAGAATCCGGTAGAGATGAAATTACTTCCGCATTATATAATGTTAAGACCACAGCTGACAGGAAACAAGGATCATATTTACTAAAAGCCTTCTTTGACGCAAAGGCAGATGAAATTGTTAAAATATATTCCGGCGGATTTGACTTAAATAGAAATGAATTAGTAGAAATGCTTAAACAAATAAATCCTTCTAATATGAATAAGTGGGAAAAAATACTTCAAGACCAGAATACTAAATAGGATTTATGCTTCAACACCTATCAATACGGAATTACACATTAATTGAAAAATTAGAAATTGACTTTTTTAATGGATTTACTGTAATTACCGGAGAAACTGGATCTGGAAAGTCAATTATCTTGGGGGCATTGCATCTAATTATGGGCAATCGATCAGATAGTAAAATCTTAATGAATGGGAAAAATAAATGTGTAGTTGAAGGAACATTTTGCCTAGAAAAATACCAATTAAATTCCTTTTTCACCAAAAATGATTTAGACTTTTTTCCAGAACAGACCATACTAAGAAGAGAGATACATGAAAATGGAAAATCAAGAGCCTTCATCAATGATAGCCCAGTAAAATTAGACACTTTAAAAGAATTAGGGACTAAGATAATAGATATTCACTCCCAACACGACAGCTTAATGCTTAATAAGTCTAATTTTCAATTACAACTAATTGATCAAATGGCTTGTTCAAACAACACTTCCCATAAAAAGAATCTAACATCATTTAAAAAAGAATTTAATCATGCTAATGACTTATATAAGTCGCTATTGCATGCAAAAAAATCCGAAAAAGAAACCAAAGGAAAATTAGATTACTACAGTTATTTACTTCAAGAATTAAAGACCGTTGACTTGCTAGAAGATGAAAAAATAAATCTAGAATCTAATATCCAAATTTCTGAGAATAGAGATTATGTTCTCCAATCATTACAAAAGATTTCTTTTTTATTAGAGAAGAACCATCAAACCAGCCCAATTCTCCCCCAATTGGTTGACTTACATAAGAGCTTAGATAAAATCTCAAATATGAATAGCGACTATAAAGATTTGTCTGATAGATTTTCAATTATCTTAATAGAACTTTCTGATTTGAGCAAAGAAAGTGAGCAATTGGCAGCTAATATGGACAGTCAATATGTCAATCTTCAAGAATTGAATGATCGTATAAACTTGATTAATCAGCTTGAACAGAAACACCAAACAAATCGATTTGAAGATCTTTTAAGCAAAGAAGCAGAACTTGAAAAAAAGGTAAATAGTTATATTTCAATGGAAGCAGAAGTTCTCTCCTTAGAAAAACAAATAGAAAAAGTTAATATTAGTCTAGAATCGCTTATTTGTAAGATTACAAAACAAAGAAAACTAGTACTTCCAGAAATTCAATCATATGTAGAAATGCAGATACAAAAAATGGGAATCAAGAATGGGAAATTTAAGATTCAAATGAACAAAAAACATAGTCCAAACGAAAGTGGTGCTGATGAGATTCAATTTTTGTTCTCGGGTAACAAAGGCATATCCCTTAAAGACATAAGCAAAGTTGCCTCTGGAGGTGAGACATCAAGACTAATGCTTTCAATTAAATCTCTTTTGAACAATCACATAAAAATGCCTACCCTAATTTTGGATGAAATTGATGCAGGAGTATCAGGAGAAATTGCTGGAAAAATGGCGAATTTATTGCAGAATATTTCATTAAACACCCAACTTATTGTTATCAGTCACTTACCCCAAGTTGCTGCAAAAGCAGATAATCATTATAAAGTTCAAAAAATTGACAACAGCAAAAAAACAGAAACAACAATATTTCGTTTAGACGAAAAAGGGAAAATTGAAGAACTTACAAAAATGCTTAGTGGTGAAACACTCAGTCAAGCTGCTAGAGAGAATGCTATAGCACTTCGAATGAATACTTGAATAATTTATTTAAATTTATATTTACAAAAATAATTAGCAAAATCACATGTTACTAAAAGGGAAAAAGGGAATTATTTTCGGTGCCTTAGATTCTAAATCTATTGCTTGGAAAGTGGCCGAGGAAGCAAATAAACAAGGAGCAATATTTGTTCTTACAAACGCACCAATTGCATTACGTATGGGCTCTATCAATGATCTTGCAAATAAATGTGATGCTCAAGTAGTTGCTGCTGATGCTACATCCATGGATGATTTAGAGAATCTTTTTGAGAAATCTCAAGAAATTCTCGGAGGCAAACTAGATTTCATTTTGCATTCTATCGGTATGTCTGTAAATGTAAGAAAAGGAAAACATTACACTGGTCTAAACCATGACTTCATGATTAAAGGGGTAGATGTATCCTCTATGTCATTTCATAAAATTATGCAGACAGCAATGAAATTTGATGCAATGAATGAGTGGGGTTCAATAGTGGCTCTTTCTTATATCGCTGCTCAAAGAACATTCCCTGATTACAATGACATGGCTGATAACAAAGCTTATTTAGAATCGATTGCACGAAGCTTCGGATATCATTACGGTAAACTAAAAAAAGTCCGAGTAAACACTATATCTCAATCCCCAACAATGACTACTGCCGGAAGCGGAGTAAAAGGTTTTGATGGGTTCTTCAAATATGCAGATTTAATATCACCTCTGGGAAATGCCTCATCATACGACTGTGCTAATTATGTAATTTCATTATTTTCAGATTTTACTAGAATGGTAACAATGCAAAACTTATTTCACGATGGTGGATTTTCTTTTACTGGGGTAAGTCAAGAAATATTAGAGAAAATATCAGAAAACAAAGAATAAAAATTATTATTTATTACAAAATAAAAGGCGCACTGCGTCTTTTATTTTGTAATAAATGAATTCACTTATTTTTTTGAGGTTGATTGATTAGTAAGACTGGAAGTATCTTCTAAAACGATAGTCTTTGTTTTGACTCGACTGACCTTGATTTTAATCTTATCTTTTTTAGAATCAAAATCAATTAGGACCTTATCTCCATTACGAATTTTTTTACTGATAATTTCTTCAGCGAGTAAATCCTCAATATATTTCTGAATTGCTCTTTTTAAAGGTCGAGCACCGTAGGTTGTATCGAAGCCTTTATCGGAAATATAATCTTTGGCTGCATCTGTAATTTTAGGAATAAATCCAATCTCTTTTATTCTTTGGAACAAAATAGATAATTCAATATCTATGATTTTATGAATATCATCCCTATTAAGAGTGTTGAATAAAACGACATCATCAATCCGGTTCAAAAATTCAGGAGCAAAAGCATTCTTTAAAGAACCCTCAATAACACTTTTAGTATATTCATCATGATTATCTTTTCGTGCCTTAGTACTAAAACCTACGCCTGTTCCGAAATCTTTCAACTTCCTAGTACCTATATTGGAGGTCATAATAATAATTGTGTTTTTAAAATCAATTTTACGACCCAGACTATCAGTCAATTGACCATCATCTAGTGCTTGAAGCAATAAGTTAAATACATCTGGATGGGCCTTTTCAATTTCATCTAATAAAACAACTGAATATGGCTTTCTTCTAACACGTTCGGTCAATTGACCCCCTTCCTCATAACCAACATAACCAGGAGGTGCACCAATTAGTCTGGAAATTGCAAATTTCTCCATATATTCACTCATATCGATACGAATCATTGCAGAATCATTATCAAATAATAATTTAGAGAGTTCCTTGGCCAACTGAGTTTTACCAACCCCTGTTGGACCTAAAAATATAAATGATCCAATTGGTTTGTTTGGATCTTTAAGACCTACACGATTTCTTTGAATGGCCTTAACAATCTTGGAAATAGCCTCATCTTGACCAATGACACTATGTTTTAATGTGTCAGCCATTAATGAAAGTTTATCTGTTTCCTTTTCTGCAATTCGCTTTATAGGAATACCTGTCATCATTGCAATAACCTCTGCAACATCGTTTTCAGATACAAACTCACGATGAGATTTAACTTGTTCTTCCCAAGCAATTTGTGCTTCTAAAAGTTCATCTTCGAATTTCTTTTCAACATCTCGTAATTCTGCAGCCATCTCGTAATTCTGCTTCTTTACAACAGAAACCTTTTCAATTTTAATTGTTTCTAGCTTACTCTCAAGGTCAATAATATTTTGTGGTACCACAATATTAGTGATATGAACACGAGATCCAGCTTCATCTAGAGCATCAATGGCTTTGTCTGGAAGATGTCTATCACTAATATATCGGCTAGATAAACTCACACATGCTTTAAGAGCATCTTCGGAATAAACCACATTATGATGGGACTCATAACGATCTTTTATGTTTTTTAAAATCTGAAGTGTTTCTTCATTAGAAGTAGGCTCTACAAGAACTTTCTGAAATCTACGTTCTAGAGCGCCATCTTTCTCAATATGTTGTCTGTATTCATCTAAAGTGGTAGCTCCAATACATTGAACTTCACCTCTTGCTAAAGCAGGTTTAAACATGTTTGATGCATCAAGGCTTCCTGCAGCCCCCCCAGCTCCTACAATAGTATGAATCTCATCAATAAATAAAATAATATTAGGATTCTTCTCTAATTCATTTAAAACTGCTTTCATTCGTTCTTCAAATTGTCCACGGTATTTCGTCCCGGCTACTAAAGAAGCTAAATCAAGCGAAATAATTCTCTTATCAAATAGAATACGTGATACTTTCTTTTGTACAATCCGAAGAGCCAAACCCTCTGCAATAGCAGATTTACCAACACCAGGTTCACCAATTAAGAGAGGGTTATTCTTTTTGCGACGAGATAAAACTTGGGATACACGCTCAATTTCTTTCTCACGACCAATAACAGGGTCAAGCTTTCCCTCAATAGCCATCATCGTTAAGTCTCTCCCGAAATTATCTAAAACAGGAGTTTTTGATTTTGATGAACTGGATTTAGATTTAGAACTTTTGAAGCTGGGCTTATCATCCGCTGAATCACTAAAGTCATCATCATTAGAGAAAGTATCTTGGGACTTTAAGTCTTCGGTGAACTCATTTCCGTCCCTAGATTCAAACTGCTCTTTAACAACATCATAAGTAATTCCTTGTTGAAATAATAGTTGATAAATGGGGTCAGAATCATTTCTCAATACACAAAGAAGAAGATGAGGAGTTCCAATCAAATCACTATCGAAAAGTTTTGCTTCTAGAAAAGTTGTTTTTAAAGCTTTCTCTGCTTGTTTGGTCAAAGGTAAGTTAGAACGATCAGAAGAACCCAAATTTACAGAAGAAACCGAAACATCTTCGATACTTTTCCGAAGTAATTTAACATCTACACCAAGAGACAGTAAGATTTCAATCGCCATACATTCACCTTCTCGAATCATACCTAGTACTAAGTGCTCTGTACCAATGTGAGGATGTCCTAAACGTAAAGCTTCTTCTTTGCTGTATTGGATTACATCCTTTACTCTTTTGGAAAAATTTTCATCCATTATAATTATTATGTATTAATTTTTATTTACTGTTTATTATCAAAGGTAAAGAGCTTTTTAATAACTTTTAGACAAAGTCAACTATTTTTTCAACATTTTAACTAAAAAATTGTTAATTATTTCCTAATGAACTAAGCAAAAAGATACCTATTTAGACTTATATTCGAGGTGTAAAAAACTTAGTTTATTTTTCCAACTTAAAAAAAGTTTCTAGATGTCCGTAGGAGAAAAAATAATACCAATTAATATTGAAGAAGAAATGAAGTCTGCTTACATCGATTATTCGATGTCTGTCATTGTTTCACGTGCCCTACCAGATGTTAGAGACGGTTTTAAACCAGTTCACCGAAGAGTCCTATTTGGAATGCATGAATTGGGAATTCGATCTACAGGAGCGCACAAAAAATCAGCAAGAATTGTAGGCGAAGTTTTAGGGAAGTATCATCCTCACGGTGATTCTTCCGTTTATGACTCCATGGTTAGAATGGCTCAAGACTGGTCATTACGTTACATGCTAGTCGATGGTCAAGGAAATTTCGGATCTATTGACGGTGATAGCCCAGCTGCCATGAGGTATACAGAAGCTAGATTAAAGAAAATTTCTGAGGAAATGTTAAAGGATATTGACAAAGAAACTGTTGACTTTAGACTAAACTTTGATGATTCCCTCCAAGAGCCAACAGTCCTTCCTAGCCGAGTTCCAAATTTACTTATCAATGGCGCTTCTGGAATTGCAGTTGGAATGGCTACCAATATGCCACCACACAACCTCACAGAGGTAATCAATGCAACTTCCGCTTATATTGACAATAACGAAATTGACACAGAAGGCTTAATGAATTACGTTAAAGCTCCTGATTTCCCAACTGGAGGAACTATTTATGGATTTGACGGAGTAAAAAATGCTTTTGAAACTGGAAAAGGCAGAATTGTCTTAAGAGCTAAAACTAGTTTTGAAGAAGTTGATGGAAGAGATTGTATTATTGTGACCGAAATCCCTTACATGGTTAACAAAGCGGATATGATAAAGAAAACCGCAGACCTAGTCAACGAGAAAAAACTTGAGGGAATCTCAGATATTAGAGACGAATCTGATCGAAATGGAATGCGAATTGTTTATATCTTAAAAAGAGATGCTATTCCTAACATAGTGTTAAATAAATTATTTAAGTACACCTCTCTACAAAACTCATTTTCAGTAAATAACATTGCTCTTGTAAAAGGGAGACCTATGTTGCTTACCCTAAAAGAAATGATTAAGTATTTTGTTGAACATCGTCATGAAGTTGTTGTTCGTAGAACCCAATATGAGCTGAAGCAGGCAGAAAAAAGAGCTCATGTTCTAGAAGGATTACTTATAGCTCTAGACAATCTAGACGATGTGATTGCTTTAATTAAAGCCTCGAAAACTCCAGAAGAAGCTCGCACAGGTCTTATAGTTAAATTTGCTCTTACTGAAATTCAAGCAAAAGCAATACTAGATCTTCGACTTCAAAAATTAACAGGTCTAGAACAGGATAAAATTAAGGCAGAACATGCTGAGTTAATGAAGGTTATTGAGCACTTAAATAATATCCTAGGTGACGAGGTACTTAGAATGACAATTATTAAAGATGAACTTATTGATATTCGAGATAGATATGGTGACGAGAGGCGAACCAACATTGAATATGCCGGAGGTGATCTCAGTATTGAAGACATGATTCCAGATGCAGAAGTAGTGATTACAATCTCCCACTTAGGTTATATTAAAAGAACTCTTTTATCTGAGTACAAAACTCAAAGTAGAGGAGGAGTTGGTTCTAAAGGAGCAACTACTAGAGATCAAGACTTTGTGGAACATATATTTATGGCTACTAACCATAATTATATGTTATTCTTCACCGAAAATGGAAAATGTTTTTGGCTTAAGGTGTATGAAATTCCTGAGGGATCAAAAACTTCTAAGGGAAGAGCTATCCAAAATCTCATCAATCTTGAACCCAATGACAAGGTTATGGCATTCTTAAATGTCAAAAACTTGAACGATGAAGAATACATCAATAATCACTTCATCATCATGTGTACAAAAAGAGGTGTAATTAAAAAGACAACACTAGAAGCTTATTCACGTCCAAGAATAAATGGTATAAATGCTATTGGTATTCGTGAAAATGATCAATTAATGTCTGCAAAACTAACAACTGGAGATTCATTCAT
>CAZEWZ010000005.1:64591-98311 GCA_964516765.1 uncultured Cryomorphaceae bacterium
AAGATCTGGGAAGGCAATTCGCTTTCATGAGGACGCTACAAGAGCTATGGGTAGAAATGCAACAGGAGTTCGCGGAATACGAATAGAAGAATCAGATGAGGTCATTGGTATGATATGCGTAAACAATATAGAATCCAATGTATTGGTGGTATCTCAAAACGGATATGGAAAGCGCTCTCATATTGAGGATTACCGTATTACTAACCGTGGAGGAAAAGGAGTTAAAACCATTAGCATCACAGAGAAGACAGGTGATTTAATTGCCATCAAAAACGTGACTGATGAAAATGACCTCATGATTATCAAGAAATCAGGTGTCGCAATCCGACTCGGCGTTGAAAACATGCGCGTCATGGGAAGAGCAACTCAAGGAGTTCGATTAATCACGCTAAAAGCAAATGATCATATTGCTGCGGTTGCCAAAGTAAATAAATACGAGGAAGAAAAATTGTTAGATAATATAGATACTTTAAATGAAGGTACAACTGAAACAAACTAAGAATCTTAATATGAAAAGAATAGTTATTTTTATATGTATGGTCCTATTGAATGGATCAATGTTTGCTCAAAAAGCAGAATTAACCAGTGCTATTTTGTCTTATCGGAAGATGGATATAGAGGGGGCTAAGAATTATATTGATGCCGCCGAAGTTAAACTAAATAATGGAGGAACCCTTAAGGTAAAAGACTTAGGTAAATTCTGGCATCACAAAGGCTTAGTATATTATTCTATTTTCTCAACTGAAAAAAACGTCACTCTTTTATCTGAAGCGGCCCAGGCATTTAAAACTGATACTGAAATAGAAGGAAGTACCTTCGCGAAGAAATCGATCAATGAATTAATTCGTTGTGCTATTTCGTTTAATGAAATAGGATACGACAAATATGATGCAAAGGATTTTGCTTCAGCACTCATAATGTTTGAGAAAGTAGTTGAAATTAATGCATGGAATGCCATTGGTAAAGTAGATACATCAAATATCTATAATGCCTCATTGATGGCCGCTCAGGCAGAAAATACAGATAAAGCTATCGAACTAAATCAAAATTTAATTGATTTAGATCCAAATAATGGAGAATACCATCTAGCATTAATCAAGCAGATTGGAAAAACTGACGATATAGAATCTAAATTTGCTGCCATTAAATATGGACGCACAATGGTGCCAGATCATACAGGAATCATATTTGAGGAAGTAAATTACTATCTATCAGAAAACAACAACGAAGAATTATTAAAAAGTTTGGAAACTGCTATTCAAGCCGCTCCAAGCAATAAGATCCTTCATTTTGCGAAAGGTTCTTCACTAGGGACACTCAAGCGTTACAAAGAAGCAAAAGCTGCGTACGCAAAGGCTATAGAAATCGATGTAGATTATTTTGATGCCTATAATAACCTCGCTAGTATCTTTTTGGATCAAACAGCTCCCATAATTGATAAAATGAATGCTTTAGGTCTAAGTCAATCTGATCAGAAGAAATACAATAGCTACAAGAATCAAAGAAATAATTTGTACACAGAGGCTAAACCATATTTAGAAGAAGCCGTTCGTATAGATAAAACTGCCATACAGGTATTAAGAGCCCTCAAAGATGTTTGTTACCAAACTGACGATCTTGAATGTTGGAGATCAACAAATAACCAAATTAAAGAGTTGACAAAGTAGTTATTCTCAATTGAAATGAATAGTTATAGGATATCATTTTAATAATGTAATTATACATAATATATATTATGAGACAATTGATTGAATTAAAATTTTAAGTAGTTAATTAAATATTTGTTAGTTACTGATAACTGAGTATTGAATAATCTAACTGATCAAGTTTGATGGGCATCAGAGCATCGGCATTAATAAATATTTGTGCCAAGGGAGATAATGCAGAAAAACAAAACAAGTTAATCATCTATAAAATCTTATCCAAAGCCACAGAAATATAAAAAATACCTTGAGGATGTTTCAAGTAAAGACCCCGAAGGACTTTGAGTATTTTGATTAAGGGATATACGCCTTAAGATTTGGCTCTTATTCTCAACTTCTAATCTTTGGTCTTGAAGATTGCCTATGGCAATGTGAATATGAGATCTAGTAGTTTCATGCTTATCTCCAGTAGAACTTTTTTTTTCCTAAGCTAAAGATTTTTGATAAGAGCATAATTCTGCATCAATCAAAGACAATTTATCCTCAACAATGGACATACAATGAGCATGAATGATTGATTTTAGTGACAATTCATTATTTTAAATAGGAGTTTTAGGTTGCATGGGGAGGCTTAATAAGGGTCAAATAATGATTCATTTGTGAAATTAAGTCAGACAGATTCATGGAATCATTATGTTCAATGGTCAAATCGAAAACCTGGACATCGTCTCTAAACCTTCCTACTTTAAATTTAGATATTGATGCTACTGCCAAATAAGTCAGTGGATAAAAAGAACTAAGAGTTAAATCAATTAATATATCATACTCCTCTTGCAAAAAATTATTGATAACCATACCCTCAGGTTTACCATACCAGTTTAGATCCTTGTTTGAAAAAAAATCAAAATGTAGGCTAGACATGTGCTCAAAAGACTTGTCTACTTCATTCACATATCCGAAAACACTTACTTTTTCTTTTCCTGGTGACAATTTGCTCACATACTTTTTTACCTGTTCTATGTCTTTAGGTTCTGTGGCATCAAAAAGAATCATAATACATTTGGCTTGATCTAAATTGAATACCTGATGCTGTCTTTGGTCCTCTATATTAGATCGTTTTAGGCTCCATAAGCCATACCAATGTTTGATGTCTGTAAAAATACTCATGAAAGTAAATTTATGAATTCTGTTTGAGTAATAACCTCTACACCAAGACTTTCTGCCTTTTCTCTTTTTCTAAGACCCATATTAGTTCCCGCAATCAGATAGGTAGTTTTTTTGGAAATCGAGGCGGTATTTCTACCTCCATTTTGTTCAATCAATGATTTGAGCTGATCACGAGAAAAAAGTTCAAATACACCCGAAATAACAAATGATTTACCCTTAAGAATATGAGTTCTATCGACCAAAATATCATCATCAATTTTGAGTTGAAGGCCAGATTCATTCAAAGCTTCTACTAATTCAATATTGGTATTTTCAGATAACCAATCTTTTAGACTTTGAGCAATTCTCTCTCCAATTTCATCTACTTGAATGAGTTGTTCCAAATTAGCATGCTGAATATTCTCCAATGATTGAAAATGAAAAGCAATTTTTTTGGCCACAGTTACTCCTACATATCTAATTCCCAAGGCAAACAGAACTCTTTCAAAAGGAACCTTTTTAGAGGCTTTAATGCTAGCAATGATCTTGTTAGCAGATTTTTCTGCCATTCTCTCAAGCGGAAGTAGTTCTTGAAGGGTTAAAGAATATAAATCCGCTACAGAAGAAATTAATCCTTCGCTAAAAAATTGATGAATGGTTTCTACACCCAAACTATCAATATTCATTGCCTTTCGACTGATAAAATGTTCTATACGTCCTTTTATTTGAGGGGGACATTCTTTTTTATTATGGCAGTAATGTTGAGCCTCACCTTCTTTTCTCTTTAATGTACTTCCACACTCCGGACACTCAGTAATGTATTGGGTGGATTCTGAAAACAAATCTCTTTCATGAGACACTACTCCTACAATTTTAGGAATAATCTCCCCTCCTTTTTCAACATACACTCGGTCTCCTTCTCTAACATCTAATTTTGAAATTTGATCGGAATTGTGAAGAGAAGCCCTCTTTACGATTGTACCTGCCAACAATACTGGTTCTAAATTGGCAACTGGGGTAATAACACCTGTTCTTCCAACTTGAAAAGTAATTTTATTTAAATTAGTCTCAACTCGTTCTGCTTTAAACTTATAAGAAATTGCCCATCGAGGAGTTTTTGCCGTATAACCCAATTCTTCTTGTTGCAAACTACTGTCAACCTTAATCACAATACCATCAATGTCATATGGAAGGTTTTTACGTGCTTCTTCCCAATGTTTTACAAAACCTAAAACCCCTTCAATATTTTGGAATACTTGAGTTTCAGTAGGTACTTTGAAGCCCCATGAGCGAGCTGATTGTAATTTTTCATAATGAGAATCTATAGAAATATCTTCACCAAAAAGATGATATAAATAACAGTCTAATGGCCTGGAGGCCACAACTGATGAATCTTGCATTTTTAAGGTTCCAGAAGCTGCATTTCTTGGATTTGCAAATGGGCTTTCCTCATTTGCCAAACGGTCATGGTTCATGCGCTCAAACACCTTGTGAGGTAAAAATATTTCTCCCCTAATTTCAAAATCTTTAGGAGGATTTCCCAAAAGGCGAAGCGGGATACTTTTTATCGTACGAACATTAGAAGTAACATCATCACCCTGACTTCCGTCTCCCCTAGTTAGGGCTCTTTTAAGTTGCCCATTCTCATAATGTAAACTAATGGATACCCCATCGTATTTCAATTCACAAACATAAGTATAAGCTTCTGTAATAATTTTTTGAATTCGGATATCAAAATCACGAAGATCGTCTTCAGAGTAGGTATTTCCTAATGATAGCATTGCACGTTTATGTGAAATGGTTTCAAAATTTTTATTAACCGTACCTCCTACTCTTTGCGAGGGAGAATTGGGATCAAAAAAATCGGGATGAGCAGCCTCTAAATCTATTAAGCTCCTAAGAAGTTGATCAAATTCAAAATCTGAAATGCGAGGAGAATCCAATAAATAATAGGCATGGTTGTGCGCAGCGATTTCGTTTCTTAATTTTTCTATCTTGAACTTATAATCCATTTATTATATAAAATCCCCAACAATTTACAATTTACAAATGGCTTTTACCATACGGTTTTTGCCCTGAAAGTCTTTTTTTAAACTGATGTCATGAAAACCTTTTAAGCCAAGCATATCAACAATTTCATTACCTTTAAGCTCATGAATTTCAATATACAAAAAACCTCCTGAATTAAGCTTAATTAAGGCTAAATTTGCAATGGATTCATAATATTTCAAGGCATTATCATCTGGGACAAAAAGCGCTTCATGAGGCTCATGATTCAGAACATGATCTTCCATTATAGATTTATCTGATTCAAAAACATAAGGTGGGTTACTTACTATCAAATCATAGCTATTTAGTCTATTAGTCTGAGATTTATCAAAAAGATCCATATGAATAAAATCAATTTCGGCATCAAGATCAAAAGCATTAGATTTGGCAATTAATAGAGCCTCAATAGACAAATCTATAGCACTAACCTGAGCAGAGCTATGAAGCGCTAAACTAATGGCAATAGATCCAGAACCAGTTCCAATGTCAAGAATCGTTTTTACATCTTTTTGTTCTTTAAGAATCCAATCCACAAGTTCTTCGGTTTCTGGCCTAGGAATTAATACAGATGGATTGACTTGAAAAATGTTACCATAGAACCAGGTATAACCCAAAATATATTGAATGGGCTTACCAGATTGGATTTGTTTAACACAATCTTTAATGGCTTTTATAATAGGCTCATCAAGAAGTTCTTCTGCATGCATAAGGACTTGTGCAGGACTATATGCGCAAAAGTGTTCTGTGATGAGGCGATGAAATCCCCTAATCTCATTTTTAGAAAATTTAACATGCAAAGAATCAATCAAAAAAGTACGAATATCTTTGACTTTTATCATAGGTTAAAACTAATGCATTTTGTCTATTTTTGAGGTATGCAAAGTAATGAAATTTATATGCATAGATGCCTTGACCTAGCAGCATTAGGATTGGGAAAAACCTATCCAAATCCTATGGTGGGGGCTGTGATTGTTCATCAGAGTAAGATTATTGGGGAAGGATGGCATCAAAAAGCTGGTGAAGCCCACGCTGAGGTTCATGCTGTTCAATCGGTAAAAGATGTCACCTTACTTATCAATTCTACACTTTATGTTTCATTGGAACCATGTGCCCACGAGGGAAAAACGCCCCCGTGTGTAGATTTAATTTTAAAACATAAAATCCCTAATGTTGTGGTAGGTTGCCTTGATCCTTTTTCTAAAGTTTCAGGCAAAAGCATTCAAAAAATGAAAGAAGCTGGTGTAAATGTAATCCTTGGGATGCTAGAAGAAGAATGCTTGGCCACTAACAAGCGATTTATTAGTCTTTATGTACACAAACGTCCATATATAATTTTGAAATGGGCAGAATGCCTTGAAGGCTTTATTGCCCCAAATGATCAAGCTAAAGGAGAACCCGTTTGGCTTATAAGCCGAGAATCTAAGATACTTGTCCATAAATGGAGAACAGAAGAATCTTCTATCTTAATAGGAAGAAAGACAGCTGATGTTGATAATCCAGCACTCACTGCAAGACTTTGGAAAGGAAAAAACCCGCTAAGAATTGTCATAGACAAAGACTTAAAACTTGAAAAAAATCTTCAAGTATTTGATGAAAAAGTTGAGACCTTGGTTTTTACTCAGAAAAGTAATGCTGATTATGGTACAATGAAATATATTCAACTTCCTTTTGAAAAGCCATTAAATGAAATAATGAAAGTACTTTATCAATCTAATATATCTTCTATAATTATTGAAGGAGGAAGAGAAACACTTCAGGGATTTATTGACCAAGAACTTTGGGATGAGGCTAGGGTTTTCGTGGCAAACAAAAAATTGAAAAATGGAATAATGGCCCCCATTTTGAAAGGAAAACTTCTAACAGAGGAAAAAATATCATCTGATACTCTAAAGACATTTAGCCGATGTTAATTCTTGTTTTAAGCATTTTAACCAGTTGCTCACTCACACTAATATTCAAATTATTTGAAAGATATGAGGTGCAAAACTTTCAGGCTATTGTTGTCAATTACATTACTGCCGCAGTAATTTGTTTTGCCATTTCTGGAGAAACTTTTGACCCTGTAGGCGTATACCATGCAAAATGGTTCCCCTATGCTATAGGGATTGGTTTACTGTTTATTAGTTTATTTAATTTGGTGGCATTTTCTGCTCAGAATGTTGGGATTGCAATTACTTCGGTTGCCACTAAAATATCTCTTTGCTTTCCAGTATTGTTTAGTTATTACTTTTTTAATGATTCTTTAAATGCTTATAAAGTGGCAGGAATTATACTTGCCTTAATCTCTATATATTTTACCGCAAAAAAAGAGGGTCCTCAGAAATTAAAATCATCCTTATTATTTCTTATACCATTAATTTTATTCTTTAGTTCAGGCTGTTTGGATGTAATATTTGTTTATTCAATGAAAACTTTTAATCTAGTAGCCAATGAAATAGACCTAATTTTTAGTGCTACCTTATACTCAGTCGCTGCCTTAATTGGTATCCCCTTACTAATGATAAAACTAATGATGGGGCAAAAAATGAAAATAGAAACTTTCATAGGGGGTGTTGGATTGGGATTTATGAATGTCTTGTCCATTGTTTTCTTTTTAAAATGCCTCCATTTTTTTCCTGAAAGTTCCTTTGTGTTCCCTATTCATAATATGTCTATCGTAGGGCTTTCTGCGATTATAGCAGCCATAATTTTTAAGGAAAAACTATCACTATTGAATATAATAGGTATTGGCATTGCACTCATTTCAATACTTATGATTTCTACTTCATAGGATCTTAATCATTTTTTAGGCAAGACGATTTGTTTTTTGTTCTTTTACAAGGAGTTCTAAAATTTATTAGAACACATAATAGATTTGTTTTGAGCGATAAAAGAGATTCTTATTTCACTATAAAAGGACCATCAGAGGGATTCTTTAAAGATCGTGGGTCAAAATTTTATGCTTATGCCTATCCAAATCATTCAGAAAATGATTTGAAAATCATTATTGATAGCTTAAAAAAAAAACATTATTCCGCTGTTCATCTTTGTTATGCATACAGGCATGGTCACGATTATTCTGTATATAGAGCCAACGATGATGGTGAACCTAAAAATGCTGCAGGAAAGCCCATTTTAGCTCAAATTGATGCTAAAAATCTAAGCCAAGTTGTTGTTATAGTGGTACGTTATTTTGGGGGCACTAAATTAGGCGTAGGCGGAATGATGAATGCTTATAAACAAGCATCGCTTGATGCATTAAATAATGCTGTTTTAGTTGAAAAAACCATCAATGATCAATTTCTAATAAGCTTTGGATATCCAGAGATGAATCTTGTGATGAGATGTATCAAAAAATTGGAAGTGAACATCTTAAAACAAAAACTAGAATTAAACGGGCAGGTAATCATTTCCATTAGAAAAAATGACTCTAAAAAAGCCCTAAATATTTTTACAGGACTAAAAAATATTGGGATTAAAAAACTGAAAAAAGATGAGCAATTATTTTTTTAAAAAAAACCTTATTAATATTTGATATGGACTTCACACTATTAAAAAAACTACAATCTATTCATGCCCCTGCTGGCGATGAATATTCACTTAGAGACTTTCTCATTTCATATGTTGAAAAAAATAAATCTTCATGGAAAGTTCAACCAGAATTGATTTATGGAGACAACTTTCAAGACTGTCTAATGCTTAAGTTTGGCAACCCAAGAACTGCAGTATTTGCCCACATGGATTCTATTGGTTTTACTGTTCGTTATGGAAAACAACTGATCAAGTTAGGAGGTCCAAGATTGATAAATGGAATAGGTTTGGTTGGAAAAGATTCAATAGGAGATATTGATTGCAAATTGGTGGTAAACGAAAACACCAAAGGGCTTGAATACGATTTTTACAGAGAGATTGAAAGAGGTACTAATTTAACATTCAAGCCAAACTGGAGAGAAGATAATGAATTTATTCAAAATTGCTACATGGACAACCGTTTGGGATTATGGAATACTTTAATGCTTGCTGAAACTCTTATAGATGGTGTTTTGGTATTTTCGTGCTGGGAAGAAACCGGTGGAGGATCTGTTGGATATTTAGGAAAACATCTGTACGAGAAATGGGGACTTAGACAAGCACTTATATCAGACATTACATGGGTTACTCAAGGGGTACACCATGGAGGTGGTGTAGCAATTTCTATGAGGGACTCTGGGATACCTAGAAAATCATATGTTAGGAAAATTGTTTCATTGGCCAAAAAGCACAATATTAATCATCAATTAGAAGTTGAAGATGCGGGTGGATCAGATGGTAATGGCCTTCAAAAATCGTCATATCCATTTGACTGGTGTTTTATTGGAGCACCTGAGGATAACGTTCATACTCCAGATGAAAAAGTCCATAAAAACGACATTAAAGATATGCTGGAGCTATATCAAATTTTGCTGAAAGAATTGTAACAATAAAAACACAGGATTGGTTTAAATTTTATCTAGCGCATTTGATAGATCTTGTTTAAGATCATCAATATGCTCAATTCCTACTGATAGTCTTATATAATTGTAAGAGATACCTAGCTTTTCTCGTTCTTCTAAAGGGACAGAAGCATGAGTCATGATAGCAGGATGTTCAATCAAACTTTCCACCCCACCCAGACTCTCTGCCAAAGAAAATAAATCTAATTGATTTAGAAATAATTTACTTTGCTCAAGACCACCTAGAATATTAACACCAATCATTCCACCGAATCCAGACATTTGATTTTTAGCAATTTCATGTTGAGGATGAGAAACCAAACCAGGATATATAACTCGCTCTACTTTGGGATGATTTTCTAAAAACTTGGCAACTTCCATGGCGTTTTCTGCATGAGCCTCCATTCTAACAGATAATGTTTTGATTCCTCTTAAAACCAACCAGCTGTCAAAAGGAGATTGACTAGGCCCAATGGCATTTTGTAGATACCAAAGTTGTTCGTAATGTTCTAGATCATTTAGCATTACTGCCCCACCAACAACATCACTATGACCGTTAATGAATTTGGTTAATGAATGAACCACCATATCAGCTCCCAAATCTAAGGGGTTTTGAAAATAAGGACTCATAAATGTATTATCTACCACAACTTTTGCATGAATTTTTTTCGCCAAAGCTGATATTTTTTTAATGTCACTAACCTGAAGCATTGGGTTTGTTGGGGATTCTAACCAGACCAACTGTGGTTTAAAATCATTGAATACTTCAGCAACTTTTTCCACATCAGCTGTATTGACATGTGTAATCTCAAAATGTGATTTATATACTGTATTCAATAATCTATAAGTGCCCCCATAGACATCATTACCACATACGATTCTTGTTCCCATTGGGAATGATTGAAAGATTAAAGAAACTACAGACATCCCACTAGATGTAACCATGCAGTGATTCGCATTTTCTAGAGAAGCCAAACATTCTTCAAGACGAGTCCTAGTGGGATTATGAGATCGTGAATACTCATATCCTTTATGAACTCCTGGACTCGATTGGGTAAAAGTAGAAGTTTGATAAATGGGAGGAATCACAGCTCCTGTTAATTCATCAGGAGCGTTTCCTACATGTATCGCATTAGTACTTATGTGAAATTTATTGCCTTTATTTCTCATGTTTTAATAGTGTTTCAATTTGAATGTCTAAATCATCTTTTGGAGAAGATCCATTTATATAGCCCATTTTATGCATCCATTCATCATTATATATTTTTGAAGCATATCTATTGCCCGAGTCAGGCAAAATAACAAGTATTTTTTTATTTTCATTTAAAGTTTCGGCATATCTAATTGCACCTACAACAGCCGAGCCACATGAACCACCTGCATATATCCCCTCCTCTCTTAACATTCTTCTTGTCATGAGAAAAGACTCCTGGTCATTTACACGAACAAATTCATCTATATGATCAAAGAGTACATTTTTGGGTAAAAAATCTTCACCAATTCCTTCAACAACATAACTATGCGCTTCAACTATTTTTCCTGATTTGTGATAATCCATCAAGATGGAGCCTTCACAATCAACCGCAACTGTTTTTAGTTTTGGCATTTTAGATTTTAAAAATCTGGAGCAACCTGAAATAGTACCTCCTGTTCCTACTCCGGCAACTAGAACATCAAAATCTCCACGTGTCTGATCAAATATTTCAGGTCCAGTTAACTCAAAATGTGATTGACCATTGTCCATGTTGGAATATTGATCTAAGTATACTGAGTTAGGTAATTGTCCTAATTTAGCAGCAACGGAATAGTATGATCTTGGATCATCCGGTTCAACATCAGAAGGGCAAACAAGTACCTTTGCTCCGAATGCTTTCAAATTGTCAATTTTTTCTTGTGATTGTTTGTCGGCCATAACAAAAACGCATCTGCAACCATTAACAGCAGCAAAAAGTGCTATTCCAACGCCAGTATTACCTGAAGTAGATTCTACGATTATTCCTCCAGGTTTTAAATCACCACGTTTCATTGCATTTTGGCAGAGATATACACCCATACGATCTTTGATAGATCCCCCAGGATTAAGATATTCAAGTTTTACATAAATTTCAGAAGAAACATTTTGTGCAACTTTGTTTAATTTAATAATAGGCGTTTGTCCTATTACTTTAAGAATTGATTGATTAAAAGCTTCCATTTAGAATGATTGACATTTTTTAAATGAACAAATTGGTACTTTAAAACTCTTAAAATTACAAAATTTTGGAGAGTTTGCTTATTTAATTTAATATAAATAAATATGCTTTAATAGACTTGAATTTCGTCAACAAATAACCACGCAGGTGATTCTGCAGCTGAATGCCATTTTGGGCATACACCCAAATTTTTAGCTTTAAATTTCACATATCTTGCCTTTGTAGCTGGGAATTTAATTTCAAATTCATTGTAAAACTGTCCTGGTTTGTCTGGGGGAACATTAGGAAATAAATGCCCTTTTTCAAAATAACTTTCACCATCTAGAGAAATATAGACCTTAAGCTCTATTGGAATAAAAATCCATGAAAGATTGTATTGAAAAAATGAGCTGACTACTCGATCGATACTTTGTACATCTTTTAAATCTATTGTTACTTCAAAATCATTGCCTGAATATCCTTGCCATCTGCCATCTCTAAAATCAGTACTACCACGAAGACCATCCATTATGCCATGATTACCGCCAGCTGAATAACCATCAAAATACTCGTTGAATCCTGATAAATCAGCCTCTATTCCTTTATGAGCATATAAATAAATATTTAAGGTGTCTCCATAAATATTACTATTTTTTGTGGCCCAGGATTTAACATGAAATATATCTGAAATGGAAAATGAATCTTCATAAGGAAAAACTTCTCCCTGGTCTAATTGATAAAATAGTTCTAAGTCATTAGAACCTGATTGGAGATCAACATGAAAAGAATCTGCAGAATATGAGGAAATAAATCGAATGGGGACAGATTCAAGTCCATAATCAACATTCAATTGATCCAAACGCTTATAATGGTTTTGAACTCGCTTATAAAATCTGTCGTAATCTTTATGTTCTGGAGAAGTCCAAAGAATTTCACTCATTGCCAATATTCTTGGAAACACTTTTGAATCAATTTTATCTTGGGGCGCTCTTTCAGACCACATATTGCACTCTCCCCCGATAATATGCAGAGACTCCTTTTCTGTTAAACCCTCAGGTATTGGATCAAATGAATAAACCTTTTTAAGGTCGATAGCATTGAGATTATAATCAAAATAAGCATGAGAAGTAGGAGAAACAATCGCATCATGCCCCATTTTGGCAGCTTGAGCTGCACCCTCAAAACTTCTCCAAGATTGAACGGTGGCATCTTGAGCTAAACCGCCTTCAAGAATTTCATCCCACCCAATAATCTTTTTACCCTTTTCATTTAAGTATGTTTCAATTCGTTGAATAAAATAAGATTGTAATTCATGCACATCCTCAAGCTCCTGGTCTACCATTCTACTGATACATTTTTCACATCTTTCCCAGCGATACTTTGGAACTTCATCCCCTCCAATATGAATATATTCACTTGGAAATAGTGAAATAACTTCATCTAAAATATTTTCTAAAAAAGTGAAGGTTTGATCATTCCCAGCACAATATATCTCTTTAAAAACTCCCCAATCGGTTTCTACTTCAAATGGTCCACCAGAGCATGAATATTCTGGATATGCCGCCAGTGCAGCTATACAATGACCTGGTAATTCAATTTCGGGAATGACACAAACACCTCTTTGTGAGGCATAGTAAATTATATCAGTAATTTGTTCTTGGGTATAAAATCCCCCATACAAGCTTCCATCTTTTTGTTTTCTAAAAGAGCCCATACTGGTAAGCTTTGGGTATTGTTTAATTTCAATTCGCCAAGCCTGATCATCTGTAAGATGCCAATGAAGTACATTCATTTTGTGAAAGGCTAATAAATCAATATATCTTTTAATAAAGTTAATATCCATAAAATGTCGACTACAATCGAGCAACATTCCGCGCCACTTAAATTTTGGTTTATCTTTAATGGACAGGCATGCAATCTTATGGTCATTAATACCTAAACTTCTTGGAATTAATTGAATCATAGTATACATAGCATGAATTATGCCTAATCTATCAGATGCCTTAATCAATATTCTTTTTTTATGTATGTATAATTCATAATATTCAGGATGATCATTCAATGATGAATCAATAAGTAAATTGATACTTTGTTCCTTCATTGGATCATCAAAAGGATAAATACTATCAATATCATAGGATAATTTACCAAGTTCAAGCAAGAGTAATTCGGCAACTGATTTAGAGGCTGAATCAGAATATATCATAAAGTCTTGTAGCAAAAAAAATGATTGGGAAGGGTTGAATTCTGTTACTTGTGGAATGATGGAGGATTCATGTGTTTCCTTTGAACAAGAAAACATAAATAGATAGAGTATTAATAAAATATAATATCTCATAAAATAAATTTATCACTATCCATAAATTTGACAATTTTTGACTGAAAGCATTACTACCAGACCAAAGAACTAGCTCCAAGTATGGCGGCATGATCAGACATTAATTGACTAGGCACAATCTCAATTTTATTTTTAAACACATCCAACAAATATTTCTCCATATAGGCTTTGGTGGGTTGTATAATTAAATCTCCTGATTCAGCTAAACCTCCGAAAAGGACAATTAATTTTGGGCTTGTAATCGCCACAGTATTTGCAAGAGCAAAACCTAATTTTTGAGCGGTCATATCAAAAACTAATAGTGCTGCTTTATCTCCATCTAAAGCAGCATCAGAAATAGATTTACTAGATATGTCTGAAATGCTACACAAGGAGCTTTTGTGTCCATTTTGAATCAGCTCCTTCATGCTATTTACGATTGCAGTAGCAGATACATAGGTCTCGAGACAACCATTTCTACCACAGCCACAAAGACGACCATCTTTTTCTATAATTGTATGACCTAATTCTCCAGCAAATCCATCATTACCATAAACAATTTCACCATTAATGACAAAACCGCTGCCCAAACCTGTTCCTAGAGTCACCATGATAAAATCATCAATGCCTTGAGCAGAACCATAAATACGTTCTCCCATAGCAGCAGCATTGGCATCATTAGTCAAAACAATAGGAATGTCAAAGTATGAAGAAAACAATTTCACTAAGGGGACTTCTCCCTTCCATTGAAGATTGGGCGCAAAATCAATTGAACCAGAATAATAATTTCCATTGGGGGCACCAATTCCTATACCTAGAACATGTTTTGTAGGATGATTAGCTAACATGGTTTTAATTTTGTTTGAAACTTCTAAAACAAAATCGTCCACGATAGGATAATCAGAAGTCTTTATTTTTACTTCTTCAATACACTCCCCAAGATTGTTAACCAAGCCGAAAACAGTGTTTGTCCCACCGATATCTATTCCAACACATAATTTATTATTATTTGTCATAATCTACTCCTTGAGCTTTTAAAATAGTTTTAACTCTTAACGCAAAAAACATTAAATACACAAAACATACAACAGTAATCCAGTAAGAATTGTGAATATTAAACAGGTCTGCTAATTTTCCTTGAATTGGGGGAATAATTGCTCCACCTAAGATCATCATTATTAAGAATGCAGATCCCTGAGAGGTATATCTGCCCAAACCAGCAATAGATAATGAAAAGATACTAGGCCACATAATAGAACAAAATAAACCGCCGCTCATAAAGGCATATAATGAAATAGTTCCTTGAGTAAATAAGCCCAATAGCATTGCTAATGCTCCAAGTAATCCAAAAATAAATAATGTTTTTGTTGGTTTTTCTTGACCAAAGAAAAATCCCCCAATCAAAATTAAAATACTCCAACCATATAAATATAGTCCGCTAATGTCATTTTTGCTTAGATGATTTACCCACAGTACCACACCAAATGCCAAATAGGGTATGATAACCATAAGAATGTTCTTTAAAGTTTTTCCTGGATTAAATACAGAAATAGCTCCAGCCCACCTTCCAATCATTAAGGAACCCCAATACATAGAAATAAATGGAGCAATTTGAGAATCAGAATAACTTCCAAATACTTTTGATTTAAGCAATTCTCCCAAATTACTTTGAATACTTACCTCTACTCCTACATAAGTGAAAATTGCCAACATTCCCAAAACCAATTGAGGATATTGCATTGCACCCCAGCCATCAGGATTTTTAAGTGCTTTTTTATTTGCATATAATAAGCTTGCTATTATCACAATTAAAGCAATAATCATTAATTGAAAAATAAAAGTAGAGTCAACTGCATCATCTTTATATTGATAAAATACAAGAGAAAATATGAGTATCAATGAAATGGTAATAAAACCAAGAACTCTTTCGGCTTTTGGCGCTCGTTCGAAGTGTCTTTCACCTTTTGCCTGAGGTAGTTTCTTAGAAAAAACAAACAAACAGGCAGCGAAAAGAAACAATGCTCCAACTGCCATATACAAAACTTTAACCGTAGATAAATCAATAGAAGCAATTTGATTATCAGAATAAGTTGCAGTGCCAAAAAGTGCTAGTGCAACTACAATTGGACCTATTGCTGTCCCAAAAGAATTTACTCCACCAGCTAAATTTAGTCGATGAGATCCAGTAGAGGGTTTACCTAATGCAATGGCAAAGGGGTTTGCAGAAGTTTGTTGTAATGAAAAGCCGAGGGCTACAAAAAATAATGAGGCTAATATAAATGTAAAAGACCCACTACTAATTGCAGGAATCATAATAGCTGCACCAATTGCAGACATAATTAGTCCATAAATAATTCCATTTTTAAAACCCCATTTATTAAGAATATCTGTTTTAAAGTAACCTGATAGAACAAACAAAAGTAAAGCTCCAATGTAATAAGCACCATAGAAAGCGAAATCAATAAGCTGGGATTGAAACTGATCAAGATGAAAATAGCTTTTACAAAAGGGGATAAAAACACCGTTCGAAGCAGCAATAAAACCCCAAAAGAAAAAAACAGTCACTAGGGTTGATAGGGCGGCATTATAATTTGTTTTAGTTTCCAAATAATATTATTTAAGATTTCTTAATGAAGGACTTCGCATCATGCGTCTGGTTTCTATTGTCATAATGTAAAGCGAAATTAAATCCTGGATGTATAGAATATGCTCCATAATTACCTTGCTTATCAATTGCCAGATATCCAACCTGCATGTCTTTATATTGTTCTTGAACAATGATTCTATTTACCGCCTCTTCGCAAGCTTCCTGTGGGTTCATTCCATTCCTCATTAGCTCAACGATAAGAAAAGTTCCGAGGGTTTTCATGACCAATTCACCCACACCTGTTGCGCACGCAGCACCAACTTTGTTATCCACATACATTCCTGCTCCAATAATTGGAGAATCTCCAACTCTACCATGTAATTTCCAGGCCATACCAGAGGTTGTACAAGCACCAGAAATATTACCTTTCAAATCAATAGCCAAAAGACCAATGGTGTCATGATTTTCTATATTAGAAATAGGTTCATATGTTCCAGACTTAAGCCATTCTTTCCAAAGTTTTTTTGCCTTATCAGTTAATAGATTTTCTTGTTTAAAACCATTTTCTAGAGCAAAATCTAGAGCACCTTTTCCACTTAACATAACATGAGGAGTATCTTCCATCACTTTTCTGGCAACAGAAATAGGATTCATAATGTTTTGAAGAAAAGAAACAGAACCACAATTGCCTGTTTCGTCCATAATACAGGCATCTAGAGTAACGAAGCCGTCTCTGTCTGGCAATCCTCCATATCCTACGGACATCATCTCAGGATCAGATTCTGTAACTCGAACTCCTGCTTCAACAGCATCAATAGCCCTACCACCATTTTCAATAATCTGCATGGCTACTTTATTGGCTGGGATACCATGATTCCAGGTAGAAACAACAATAGGTAGCCCTCCATTATTTGAAGAAATTGGCTCAATATTTTCTGATGAAACATCACAGGAAGAAAATACGGATGCAGCAGATATTATAGCAGTATTTTTTAAAAAATCTCTTCGTTTCATTTAGTCAATTAATGCTTATTTCATCTGCAAAAATCCAACATGTATCCCCAGGGGCACGGTGCCATCCTGGATTAAAATTTCTGTTTTTTGCAATCACTTTCAAATATCGAGAATTTACCTTTGCTGAAAGTTTAAATTCATATAAAATAACTTCTTCTTCTTTTTCATCAACGGGATTCAAAACTCGACCCAATTTAATAAAATTTTCGCCATCATCAGAGGCATAATAATCTACCCAGTCTGGCATAAAAATCCAGGCATTCCAATCTTGTAAAAACCCAGTACTCAATGAATTAATCGCTATTTTTTGATTAAGATCAATAATAACTTCAAGATTGATTCCTTCATAACCTTGCCAACTTCCTGTCATATAACTATTAGAACCTTTTAGATAATCAATCAAAGCATTATCTCCACCTGCAGAATATTGTGATCCATATTTTGTGTGAAGTTCAATTGATCTTCCTTTAGGAGTTTTTGTAAATTCTGCGATTATTTCATTACTCACCAAATTTCCTTTTGCAGAAATTGCTCTAAGTTTAGTAGTTTCAGAAATAGTAAAAGGCTTTGTATACAAGGTGTATGTTTTGGATTGATTTGATTGATTCAGAGAATAGTAAATCTTTGCTTCAGGATCCCAAGTTCTTAACTCTATGTTATTGATTTCTGAAAATGTACGATCTCCACGATGTATATATGGAACAGATACAATCAACTCATCTTCAATGATAGAGCTAGGGATTTGACTGTCTAAAGATGCCCATAATTTATTAGGAGTATTGCTCATGATGAATTCTAGAGTACCCCCATTCATGATATCATGATGACTAATATAAGATCTGTTAAACTCCTTACCATTAAGTGTTGCTGATTGAATATAAGGATGATTCTTTGAGGCTCCTTTAGCAATTATGGTAAACTGGCGACCATTTTCTAATGATATCACAGATCTTTCCAATCTAGGTGAACCTATAACATAATAATCCATGCCTGGAGTTACTGAATAGATTCCCATAGCACTTAAAACATACCATGAGGACATTTGTCCACAATCTTCGTTTCCAGATAGTCCGTCCGGATGAGTGGTATATAAATTATTTAAAATCTGGGAAACCCTTTCTTGTGTCTTCCATGGCTTATTTACATAATTATACAAATATGCCATGTGATGAGAAGGTTCATTTCCATGAGCATACTGACCAATCAAGCCAGTAATATCAATTTGATGTCTTCCAGAAGTTTTAGAAGGAGAAGTGAATAGAGCGTCTAATTTGGTATCTAAACTACTTTTCCCTCCCAAATAGGTAGCAAAACCCTGAATATCTTGGGGTACGTAAAAAGAATATTGCCAAGAATTTGCCTCTGTATAGTTGAAATTAACTTCCGCGGGATCAAATGGTGAAAACCATGAATGATTCATCTTTGCTCTCATAAATCCGGTATTAGGATCAAAAATATTTTTATAAGACTGAGCTCTTTTCATAAAACGTCTATAATCAGCATCTTTCCCTAGTTCTTTGGCCATTTGAGCTATACACCAGTCATCATATGCATATTCAAGAGTTTTAGAAACTGATTCTGTTTCTAAATTCGCTGAAATAAAGCCATCTTTTTGGTAAGATGCTAGCCCTAAATGTTTTTGGTCTGCGGAATGAAGCATCGCTTCATATGCTTTGTCTAAATCAAAACCTGTGATTCCTTTCATAAAAGCATCTACAATGACTGGAATTGAATGATAACCAATCATACAATGTGTATATGTTCCAGCTAATTCCCAAACTGGGAGTTGTCCTCCTTTGTCGTATTGCTCTAAAAAAGTGTGTATAAAATCGAGTGTTCTTTCTTGATCAATTAAAGTAAATAAGGGATGTGTGGCTCTGTAGGTATCCCAAAGAGAAAAAACGGTATAATTATCGAATTCATTACTTTGATGAACTTTTAAGTCTGTACCTCGATAAGATCCATCCACATCCATAAATAAATTAGGAGCGATACATGAATGATATAATGAGGTGTAAAATATTTCTTTTGTCTGTTGATCAGAATCAACCAAAATTTTAGACAATTCACTATTCCATAAATCTCGAGCTTGATTGCGGGTTTTATTGAAATCCCAATGATTGATTTCTTTTTCTAAGTTTTTTCTTGCCGACGCAATACTCACCGCAGAAATCCCAACACGAACCAAGATGTCTTCATTTGCATCAGTATTAAATTGAACAGAAGCTTTAAGCATTTTGTGGTTTACCTTTTTCTTGTCAATTATTACTCCTGCTCTAGAAATCTCAGCATTAGAAAAATCCTTAGAAAATTGCGCCACAAAGTAAACATGCTGGTCAGTAGCCCAAGTGTTAGATCTCCTGAATCCAACAAGCTCATTATTACTAATAATTTCAATCTCAGATTCTAAAACTTCATCGCGATGTTCGAGGTCAATTATGATATTCGATTGATCTGATTTTGGAAAAGTATACTTATGAAAACCAGATCTATGGCTAGTAGTTAAAGAAACATCGATTTTATAATCTTCAAGAAAAACTTGATAAAAGCCAGCTTCGGCAATCTCCTTATCATGTGAAAATCTGGAAGAGTAACCAGGCTTTTCGTCAGCACCATTATTATATATAATATCGCCCACTGTCGGTGCAAAAAGTATATCTCCATAATCTGAAACTCCAGTTCCACTTAGATGAGTATGTGAGAAACCATAGATTACAGAATCACTATAATGGTATCCACCGCAGCCATCCCAGCCTTCTAATCGTGAATCTGGGCTTAACTGAACCATTCCAAAAGGAACCGTTGCTCCTGGAAATGTATGACCATGTCCTCCTGTCCCAATGAATGGATTCACATAAGAATACAAGGGATTGTCTGGTTGACAAGAAAATAAAATAGACAATAATAATGCGAATAAGAGTTCTTTCATTTCTTTAAATATAATATTTAAAAGTACAAAATGTTACGATTCTATGGTTATTCGTAAGTGTCAACAATAGAAAAAAATGTTAGAGTATTTTCATTAAAAGTATCCATGGGGTAAGTATTGAAAAAACGTATTCTTCGATGTTCATTAGCGGGCAAGTCGAAATAATTGTCTTCAAACCTTCCATCGTGCATGCTACCAATTCGTAAATCTTTTAAAAAAGTGTTGCTAAATAGTTCAATAATAAACCCCAGACTATCCTTCTCGGATTTAAATGATATAGAAGGACATATTAAATCCATTTGTTTGGGCTTTACAAAATGATGAAGTTTCCTTGCCATTAGTTTGGTGGGATGATTAAGTTTTATGTCCAAATAAGAATGAGTATCAATACCTTGACTAGAAATCCAATTTGAGAGTTCAATAGATTCAATTAAAACACTTTCTCCACGAAATACATTAATTTTTTTGGCAAGGGACTGAAGTATGTCTCCCTGATAGTTAACATGGTCAATTGTAAGGGTTAATTCATTATCAAAAAAATTGTCATTTGTCAAATAAAAGTAGATTGAATCGGAAGTTTGTATTGTAGAAATAAGAAGATCTTTATAAGCTCTTTGTACAGCATAATGAAGCTGCTTCCAATTCCCATAATAATCTCTACTAGACCAAGATACGGCAGGCCAACAATCATTAAATTGCCAATATAGAGTTCCCATATTATAAGGCTTAGATCTTCTATGTGACTCAATCCCCACCGTCATACCCTTAGCTTGGAGAGATTGAGAAAGATAGATAAAAGCTTCAAAATCTTGAGGATCTTTATAATCTCTAGCCATATAATCTTTAATCAATTGATTTCCTCTTGGATGTTTCTGATGTAAGCGCATAACCTCGGAATTAAGGTGATGATCTTCGGGTAGGCTGTAAAGATCGATTGCATCCATTTCCGGAAATGACTGGAAGCCATATTCACTCATAAATCGAGGAACTTTATTTTGAAATTCTTCAAAAGGTTCAGCATCATGCCAGACGCCCCAATAGTGTGCATCACCCATAAATTGATGCTTTGGATTTCCTCGACCAAACTGAGGAGAAGACTCCCAATAATCTGTAGCAGATAAAGAATGAACAAGATCTGGCAAAAGTTTAGAAAAAAGGGATTGATAATCCTTCCAAAGATTCTTCTTTTCTAATTCTGATCGATTTGATTGCCATGACCATCGATTCCAGCCCTCAGAATTTTCATTATTCCCACACCATAAAGAAATAGAAGGATGTTTTCTTAGCCTTTTTATTTGCTGAGTAGCTTCATGTTCAACAGAGCTTATAAAAATAGAATCTCCCGGATACATTCCGCATGCAAACATGAAGTCTTGCCATACCATAATCCCAAGACTATCACATAATTCATAAAAATAATCATCTTCGTAAATCCCCCCACCCCATACTCGAAGCATGTTCATATTTGCACTTATTACATCGTTTAATGCTATTCTATATGCCTTTGAGTCAACTCGTGTATGGAAAAAATCTAAGGGAATGAAATTAGCCCCCATGGCATATACATCATCTCCATTAACTTGAAACTTGAAGCCTTTCCCTAAATCGTCTGCTTCTTGTATTAAATGAATTTGCCGGACAGCAAACTTTTCAGATACTTCATCTAACAAATCACCCTGTTTATCTTCAAGAGTTAGATCTAAAGGATAAAAAAATTGTTTTCCGTATCCAATTGGCCACCATAGTTCAGCATTATTGATCTCAAAAACAAAAGAATGATTCGACTGACTGATTGGATACGAATTACCATTAAATTGAATATTAAAGGAATCACTATCCCAATGAGATAATTCCACTTGAGCACTCATAACTGCAGTTGAATCAATTATAGAAATTGTTTCTACATAAATATCTATGATTTGAGGAATATTGAATGCCGTAATACTTACGTTTTCTGTAATTCCACAACCCAGAAGTCTAGGACCCCAATCCCAGCCAAAATGGAACTGAGGTTTTCGAACAAAGACTCTTTCTCCTCCTGGCAAATCATAAGGAGCTTCATTTTGCATATTTATAGCCATTTGTTGTGCTGGCTGAAAATCAAAACGAAGGATGTTTTGTGACTTGAGGAGAGATTTGACATCCAAACTATAAGACAAGAAGAAGTTATTACATGATTGAACTAAAGAATCGTTTAAATATACTCTTGCATAGGTGTCAATTCCAGAAAAATAAAGCTCAACTTTATCCATACTCATGATTTCAGAGGATACTTCAAAATAAGACCGATAGCTCCATTTTTTATCTTCTACCCATTGAGCATCTAATTCATTTGTCCTATAAAAAGGAGATTCAATCAAATTATTTTCAAATAAATCTAGGTGAACAGATCCGGGAACATCTGCAGGAAACCAATCCCCCCCAGATTGACAAAACTCCCAACGATCAATTATAAGTTCAATGGGAATATTACTCCTTTGACAAGAGGATAAGGGAATAATAAATAAATAAATAAAACTAAGGATTCGAGTATCTTCGAACATATGAAATAAAATTATTAAGTTTTTTTAGGTCTGTAACCACATAGTCAAAAGAAGAAAGGCTGGATACAGATGTCATTGATAAATTAGCTCTATGTTGCATTGGAGATAGTACGATTTTTTTTGAAGACAAATGAATACTCTTAAATCCAGCTTGGATAAGTGGATAAACATTATCTATATCAACACCACCACCAGGCATTATTTCAATTCGACCTTGTGCCCTATTTTTTAACTGAATTAGGGTCTTAAAGCCTTCAACTACATTTTTAGATGACCCAGAGGTAAGAATACGTTTACACCCACTTAGTATAACATCTTCAAGGGCTTGAAATACATCAAATGACATATCGAAAGCTCTATGGAAAGTTACTGGCAAAGGATGAGCTATATCTACAAGGATTTTGGTTCGTTTTAGGTCTACCGAACCATCTTTACACAAAAGACCTAAAACGAACCCGGAGGCTCCATGGGCTTTAAACCAGTTTACTTCACCCTTAATCCATTGAAATTCTGGCTCTGAATAATAAAAATCTCCCCCCCGAGGACGGATCATGACAAATATTGGATTTTTGATCTGCTTTTTAAAATGGATAAAAACTGAGGGAGAAGGACTAAGGCCACCATCAGAATAATTGGAGCATAATTCAATACGAATTGATGGGTCAATCAATGGAACTTCAAAAGAGGAAAAAGAACACAATTCAATGTCCATAAATTATTTTATTATTAAAATAAAAGAAATGATTCGTGAAAATTTTATAAAACTTAAAATATATTTTCATTAAATTTTAATAAGTACATAATACATATAAATGCCAAATCTTTCTTAAAATATTTATGTTTTAAAATAAATTTATAACATTTATTACCAATATTAAAATAACTGTTTTAATGTTAAGGTTATTAGTATTAATATATAAAATAATTAGGTAGAATGAAATTTATCTCCCGAATTAGCATAAGTGATTAGTAATTTGCAAGGGGTAAATCTAGATCCATGTATGGATTTTAATCTGTTTAATTCATTTAAAATATAGGTGCATCCAACTTGGTCTGCATAACGGAAAGGGCCACCTGTAAAAGGTCTAAAACCAATACCCAAGATCGCACCTAAATCTCCATCTTGGACAGAGGTAATAACCCCCTCTTCTAAGCACATAATAGCCTCATTAACCATTAATAAGGTAGATCGAAGCTGTATTTCTTTGGGATCTAATTCAATGTAGAGAGGATTTCCGAAAAAGGACTTCACAGAGCTATTTGCTTTTCCGCGAATCTTTTTTCCATTCTTATCATAAGCCAAAAAGCCATTTAAATTTTTCCTGCCCTTAAATCCTGAATCATTCATTTTAAGAAGACCTTCACTCATAATTGCTCCTTCTCTAGAAGAAAACATTTTAGCGAGATCGCCCGTCATTACATGAGCACCCACATCAATTCCGACCTCATCAATAAGCGCAAAAGGGCCAACAGGAAAGCCATAAGATTTCATTGCCTTGTCAATTTGAATGATATCCCCACCTTGCTCTAACATCAATAAAAACTCATTTAAATAAGGAGCAAGTATTCTGTTGACATAAAAACCCGGGCCATTGTTAACAACAATACAAGTTTTCCCTTGACTAAGACCAAGTTGATAACATGTTGCAATTACAGATTCTGATGTTTGAGGTGTTTTTACAATTTCGAGCAAGGGCATTTTAGATACAGGAGAAAAATAATGTAACCCAATGACATTTTCAGGACGTTTAGCATATTTACCAATTTCTTCTATGGAAAGCGCTGAAGTATTGGTTGCAAAAATGAAAGCTGAGGAGGTGTGTTTTTCAACCTCTTTAAGGATATTTTGTTTCATTGACATATCCTCGAAGACAGCCTCAATTATTATGTCTAGTTTATCAAAGTTGGTGTAATCAAGTTGCCCATTGACATACAACATCGCATTTTTGGCCTCTACTCTGGTAATTGATTTTCGTTGTACATGTTTATTAAGACTTTTCCATAAAGCACTCATTGCTTGCTTAAGAGTAGAAGCCTGAACATCTTTCAAGTGTATACCAATCCCCGTATTTAGTGTCACCTCTGCTATTCCTGCTCCCATAAATCCTGCACCAAGAATTCCTATTGAAGATAGCTTTTTGGCATGAGATGCCAAAGGATTTTTCTTTTTCTCTGTCATAGAGAAAAATAAATTTCTTAATTCCTTTGACACATTACCGATCATCAATTCTTCGAATTTAATAACTTCGGCTTTATACCCATTATCTGAACCTTTTTCCAAGCCAGTTTTAACACAATATAAAATCTCTTTGGGTGCTGGATAATTACCTAGAGTTTGACGATATATCTTTTTAGCTGCCTCCCGATACACAATAAATCTCCCTATAGAACTGTGGTCTAAAAATCTAGTTAACAATGAACCATTATTTTTTCTCTGCAAAGGTTTATCGATCAAAGAAAGTGCTAATTTCTCAGCAGCATACTTTAATTTGGAGTGGTTCACTAACTGGTCTACCAAGCCTATTTTAAGGGCTTTGTGTGCAAATATATTTTTCCCAGTAAGCATCATATCCAAACTCGCCTGAAGTCCAATAAGTCTAGGTAAGCGTTGCGTCCCTCCTCCTCCAGGGAGAAGCCCCAACTTCACCTCTGGCAATGCTAATTTCGTCCTCCTATGATCAGAGGCAATTCTGGCTGCACAAGCCAATGGAAGTTCTACACCTAAACCGTATGCTGTACCATGTATTGCGGCTACAAAGGGTTTAGGAGATTTTGATATTTTATCAAATAATTTATGTCCTTTAATAGATATATGTTGAAAATCTCCCACTTTATGAGCCACAAAAGATTGGATATCTGCTCCGGCAATGAAATCTTTTTTTGCGGAAATAAAAACGGCAGCTTTCACATTATCATCTCTGAGAACATCGTCAATAACTGACTCGAAGGCATCAATCAACAAGGGCGAAACGATATTTACTTTTGTGTCTTTCTGATCTAAATATAGAAAAGCGACACCATTTCTAAGTTCTCTTTTAATATAGTTATCCATCATTTATACTTAATATTTTTCTATAATCATTGCATGACCATGAGCACCAGCTGCGCATGCAGATATGAGTGCATACCTGCCCTCTTCTTTGATTAGTCTGTTTGATGCAGTAGTAAGTAGTCTGGATCCAGTTGCTCCAAAAGGATGACCAATAGACAATGAGCCTCCCCAAGTATTGAGTTTGTTCATATCTATTTTACCAACAGCGGAATCTCTACCAAGTTTTTCGATTGCAAATGAATCAGATGCTAAACATTTTATATTAGCCAATACTTGTCCTGCAAATGCCTCATGCAATTCGATAACATCTATTTGAGACAAACTCATATTAGCAATTTTAAGAACTTTGGATATTGCATATGTAGGACCTAAAAGTAATTCATCTTCTAAATCTTGTCCTGTAAATGTATAAGCAATAATAACTGACTTTGGAGAAAGACCTAAAGAAAGTGCTTTTTCTTCTGATGCAATCAATGAGGCAGCAGCTCCGTCAGTTAAAAATGAGGAATTGGCTGCAGTAAGAGTTCCATTTTTCTTATCAAATGCAGGTCTTAACTTTGATAACTTCTTTCTATTTGCTTGTGGTCTAATACCGTTGTCTATCGAAAATGTATCAAAATTTGGTGGGAAAGTAACAGAACAAATTTCTTCATTTAAGATATTTTCACTTTGAGCTTTACCAGCATTTTGGTGAGACCTGAATGCAAAATCATCTTGAGCTTCTCGACTTATATCAAAACGAGCAGCCATAATATCACAATCCTGCCCCATTGTACTTCCTGTAAAATATTCTGCCACGGCAGGGCGAACTGGAATAAAATCTGAGGGTCTTAAGGAGGATAAAAATTTAATATAATCCAGAAATCCTTTTAATTTTTGTGCCGCAAAAAGCTTATTTCTCATCTTTTTTGGGAAACCTATAGGTGTATCAGATATATTTTCTACCCCCCCAGCTATAATTATGTCTGCATTATCGAGTTTAATTTCATTGATAGCATTACAAATTGCTCTATTCGAAGAAATGCAAGCTTGGGTTACAGTTTGACATGGAGAAGAGTAAGGAATACCAGCTCCGAGAGCTGCTTCTCTTGCTACGTTGGATGTTTTTACATTGGAGATAACTGTCCCCATTATAACTTGATCAACCTGCTTAGGGTCTAATCCAGTATTTTTGAGAAGGCCATTAATAGCAAATTGACCTAATTCGTAAGACATAAGATTTAAATAACCTGATCCTGACTTTAGGAAAGGAGTTCTACAACCATCAACAAAAACTACTTTTTTTTTCTTGTACATAAATAAATTGCATTAAACTTTTTTTATTTCACCTTGCATTGTAATTTAGCACAATGGATGATTACTCAAGATATGCGGAACAAATTATTGTTCACAAGATTCGATCAGCTTGGTTTGAAATGTCACGAATGTTTAACCAAGTAGCAAATGCTTATGATATTACACTTTCTGTAGGCTTTACATTAATTGCCATTTACGAAGAGAATGGAACTCCTGTAACAAAAATTGCTCCTCGTATGGGTATGGAACCTAACAGTCTATCTCGCATTCTTAAAACAATGGAGAAAGATAAACTAATTGAACGAATACCTGACTCTTCTGACAAAAGAAAGGTACTTGTAAAACTCACTAAAAAAGGCGCAAACATTAGAAAAGTATCAATCAAATCTGTTTTTAGATTAAATAATGAATTATTAAAGGATTTAGACCCCATTAAAGTGAAACACTTTTATGAAGTCATTAATTCTGTCCCTCAATCTACTGCAATGACACTAGATAAAATGCAGAAAGAGCTAGAAGATGCTAACTAAAATATCCATTTTTCAAGGTAGCATGTTCTGCAATTTTTCTTCTATAATCCTTAACATTAATGACATAGTTTGGGATGAAACTTGAAATACATGCATGTAAAATCTTATTTTCTACTCCATTGCTATATGAATTTATTATTTCCTTGGCATGTATCCGTACTTTTTCAAAACTATCGTAAGCAAGAACCTTAATAATATTATCATATAGAGACATGTTTATTGTTTTTTGACTTCTTAACTTTTCCACTCTTAAATAAGAAGATTCTAATACATATGTCTCAATGAGCATGTCTGAAAGATGCATGATGATCTCTTGTTCATCAATTAGTTCTTTTTTTAATTTATTTGCAGCTCCTCCAGACAATAGAAGAAACAAATGCTTCAATGAAGAAATTCTTTTTTCAATCGTAAAACTTCTTCTCGAAGAAAAAGTAGCTAGAGATATGAATGCTTTAATAGGAGACGATTTCATCGCAGAAAGAACTTCAATTTCCTTTGTTTGGAAAGACCTTTTAAGTAACTCACCGACAATAAGAAGACGATTTACTTCATTTGTTCCTTCGTAAATTTTTGTAATTCGAGCATCTCTATAACCTCTTTCAACTCCTGTGTCAAGAGCATAACCCATTCCTCCATGAATTTGAATGGATTCATCACAAACAGCACACAGAACATCAGAACCATAAACCTTGGCTATAGAACATTCAATAGCATATTCTCTAATAGCAGATGTTTTAGCCAGAGAACTAGACAGACCTTCATTCTTCAATGCAGAATATTTCTGATCAATTAATGAACCTATTCGGTATGTAGTGGACTCCACAGCGAAAGTTTTCACATACATATTTGCCAACTTATTTTTAATTGCACCAAACTTTGAAATGGGGCTATTAAATTGGACTCTTTCTTGAGCATAAATAACAGATTTTTGAAGGGCTAGTTTACAACCCCCAACAGCACTTGCTCCAATTTTAACTCTACCTGAATTAAGAATATTTAAAGCCATTTTAAACCCTTCTTGACGATCCCCTAGAAGATTTTCTTTGGGAACAAGACAATCATTAAAAAATACTTGAATGGTGGATGATCCTTTGATTCCCATTTTTTTCTCTTCCTCGCCTAAAGTAATTCCTTGAAAGTCTTTCTCTACTATAAAGGCGGACAAATTGTCATCGGTATCGATCTTAGCAAAAACAATGAAAATATCTGCAAAACCTCCATTAGTGATCCACATCTTCTGACCATTAATTAAATAATGTGTCTTGGCATCATTCAAAATTGCCCTGGTCTTTCCAGAATTGGCATCAGAACCCGCATCGGGCTCTGTTAGACAGTAAGAAGCTATAAGTGTCCCATCTGACAAACCTGGTAAATACTTGCCTTTTTGTGCATCATTTCCATAATAAACAATTGGTAAAGAACCGATAGATGTATGTGCACCTATTGCAGTAGCAAAGGAATGACCGTAAGCAGTGGCTTCTCCGAAAATGAGAGTAGTAACCATATTTAAATCCATACCTCCATGAACCTCAGGAATATTAACACCCATCATACCTAAGCTTGCAGATTTTTTCAAAATAGCAGGCATTAATGTTTTGTCTGTCATTGAATCTAATTTGTCTAAATTAGGATTAACTTCTTGGGTAATGAAATCGAGAATCATTTCTCGAATCATAGTCTGTTCCTCATTAAAATCCTCTGGAATGTAAACTTCAGAACAAACGCTATCGGTGTAAATAAATGCCCCTCCTTTCATAGGTGATTAAATTTTCAACAAATATAGCAAATAATCCAATGCACGCATTGATTGAAGAATTATAAAAACATTCGGGTTATTAAAAAGTCTGAAGATTAGACAGAGTGTTCAAAAATCTATTAATTTTTTGCGGATTTGCAAGTTCAATCTTATAATCATAGTTATTCTTCCCACCATTTTTTTGAGACTTTCGGACTGATGAATTATTTATTAATTGATTGAATGAAGAATTGGAACTGAATACGGTCATAAGACCTCTTCGATATGAAAAATAAAAAAAAGTATTGGAATCAACTTCGATATAAATAATTGTTTCATCACCTAGAGGATAGGGAATAATTTGAATAAGTCCTGGCACCATTAAATCAATTTTTTTCCCCATCACATTACTTATTGGAAGCAGCATGTCAGAAACAAAAGAGTTTGTGGGTTTATGCCAAATTAATTCTAACTGAGGCATATATAAAGTGTGACGTAGTAATTTTGGTATGAATCGCTTTCCTCTTCTATTTTTTCGATTAAATTTTCGAACAAGCCTTTTACCTAAAAGTTCTTTTAGGTTGTTTTGGTGTATTTCAGAGGACTGATCAATGGTGTTCTCAAACTTAGACTTCTTCAATTCCTTTAGCATTATTTTAGAAGCCTTTTTATGGAATAAAAAATCAAAACTTAAATCAAGTGTTCCGGTAAGAATTTCCTCATTAAATTGGGCATTAATGTAACCAAATGAACCCATATTTAATAAACCCGAATTAGCACCCAAATTCATATATCCTTCAGCATATATAGAACATTTTTCTGGGTTATATATGGCGATATTACCAGACAGACTTCGGTCTTCAATTTTTTCCAAAGAAGAAATTACATATTCACTGTTAAACTCATCATAGACCACAAAACCATTCACTGATAGGATTTCTAAATCGCTCATCCGTTTGGCCTTACTCAAAAATACAGGATAAGTAGTGGTGGGATCGTAGCTGGTCATAATTCCAGTATACCACTGCTGACTGGGAGTAAGCCGTTGTTCTGTATTTAGGTCCACAAATACATTCTCTGGATCTACCCGATCAATGAAGGGAATCCAAGCAGGGTTTAAGTTATCACATACCAATGCCAAATTAACAGCACCGTCAAAAGTTAAAAAGTCTTTTAAGCTTGATAAAATCACCTTGCCTTGAAACTTAAAGTAGGGATCTAAATGAAACTGATCATTTTCAGTCAATATAGCGATCCCTGTTACTTCGTCTTTTTCTTTAATTAAAGAAGAGAATTTAATTGGCTGAAGGCCCCCCTTCATATACTCATAATCAAATATAGCAGATCCATTAAAAGCTCCAGCACTTAAAATATCAACTTCTGCATCATAAAATGAATATTCAGTCCTAGTATCTGTATCAATGGAAAGTATGGCTTTGTGTAACCGGTCTATGTCTCCATTGGCTGAAATTCGAATGCGAGATGAATCTGGTTCGATGCGAACTGGAGGCATATAAATATCATCTACTCCTTCAACATCTAGAATAAAGGTTTTTAAATCATAACTGGCTAGATCTGCATTAAAACTAAGAGAATCTTTACTTATAGAAATCGATCTAAGGAGGGCTTTGTTTTCTGATAGCTGACCAAATCTTTGTGATTGATTATGCCTGTTCCAAACCATACGGTCAAAATACAGTAAGTATTTGTTTTTTCGTAGCTCAAAAACAGTACTATCATGCAAAGATTCAAAAGAGCCCATATTAGAATCAAAATCAAATGCGGAAAAAAGCTGATTTCCCTTTAATATTTTTGGTCCTAGCTCTGATTCAAACAAAGAAAATATAGACTGGTTTGCAGTAAATTCTCGGCGATGAAAAATAAAGCTTGGAGAGGAAGATACCGCATCGTTATAATATAAATCGCCAGAACCAATCAAAATGTTGGGACTGAGAACCATAGAACCATCAAAATTAAATCCTTCCTCATAAGTTGTATAAAAAGAATGTCTATTGCGAGACTCAATCTGATCATCAAAGGCACGCCAATCTATACTTGCATCTTCAACAAAAACATTTGGGCAATCCGGACTAGATTTTTGAGAAGAAATATTATGGGATTCTGCATGAGCTAATGCACAAAAGGGATAAAAATAAATTGAGTCGGTTGACGTTACTGAATTTAAATAATAAATAATTCCTTTACCATGTAAGCCCTGGTTATCTAAATATAATTTATTTGTAAACTCACCACGACCTTCATAAGCTAAATATTTACCTAGTATGGTGTGTGAAAAACTTAGTTCAAATGCGGAATTTAAACGTAAAGTATCTCTAAAAAGAGGGAAAATAGTGGGTGCATTCAAAATACCTGGAAATTCTAGATTTCTCGTATTAATTTCAAGAAGAGAGTCCAGAACAAATGGATCAACCTTAAATGAAAATAGATCTTTTTTATATACTCCATTCTTAATTTTATTGTAATACACATGAGATTCATCCTCACTATATAAAATAGGGAACTCTGGTCGAGATTCTAAACCTGATTTATTGGTGTCCTCGTCAATACAAAACTTACCCTTGAGGTCTGAAATAACTGTTTTTACAGCCACTTCATCAGTAGAAATAAGGGGGTCTCCATTTAAAGAAACTAGATATTGAAGTGAGTCAATTTTATCAAAGGCAACAACAAATGGATCATAAAAAAACTTCATCTCCTTTCCAAACAATCCAAATCGACCAGACTGAAGAAGACCATCGAAGGTGAAATCTCGATTCTTATGAATAACAAGATTGTCATTAGCGGGGAAAATAGCAACTTGGTTGGAGTCAGAAAGCTCCACCATATTAACTCCATATACTGAAAGCTCACCAGTGGATAAACACATCTCGGCTGAGGGAAGTGAATTTGAGCGAGAAACAAAACGAATCGCATCAAAATCTGTTTTCCTTAGACGAGCATCCAAAATAAAATCTAGCTTTTCCCTGATAGAAATGAGCTTTTGAGTAATGTCATAATCTACCAAACCTAAAATAGCAAAATTGGACATCAAAAAGTGGGCATCTTCTTTAGAATATTTATAATACTCCGAGACTTCATTCAGTGAAAATAATTTCCGATTATCATGATCAATCTGCATGGATCGCAAGACAAAAGCTGGATGAGTTGGGGCAAAGGTTTCGGTGTCGGTATATCGAGATTCATCATAAAAGTTAAATGATTCCAATAGTGCGGGATTTCTATCTGGATCCAGGTCATTAGAAAAGTATAATGCGCTTGAATCCTTCTTCCATTCTAGTCTATCAAAATAACAATCTAATTGATGAAATGATGAGCGAATTGGACTCATCCCTAAGCCTTTTGCATCCCGTTTGAAAACAAGAGAATGACTAGTGTCACAATAAAATAAATTGAGTTCTGGGTGGGATATTGAATCGCTCATCCAAGAAATTTTAAGACGGGCATTCTTGGCATATATTCTGGAATCTTCAAATCTAAATCGGCTAGTCTGGACAGAAATAAAAGGATTGTTATTACTAATGAATTCGAGTTGAACATCTTGACCTCTTGAACCAAATAAAAAAATTCTTTTTCCTCGAATTTCAATTGCTCCTTTAGCATTGACATCATTAAATATATTTCTAAAAAAAATAGAATCTTGATCTGAAATAAATGACGGGAAAACCGAACCAATTCGTTTGGGATTAATATTTAAACCATCTCTAAAACTGCCATTAATAAAATCTTTATTATGACGGATTTTCCCTTGTAAAACAGCAAGAGACTCGTAACTATGTTTTCTTAAGTCAATCACATAATTATTCAGAGAGACCCTAAGAGAATCCTTTGAAATATTGTGCTTGGTCCAATCGACATATCCACTCTCACCATACCACTTTCTTGACAATATATCCATAAATCCACTTGACTGGTATATAAGTAATGTATCAGATTTAGAGTGACAATATATATCTATTAATTTACTAGAAATTTTTGGAAAAGAATCAAAAGTAAAACTAATATCTCCATCTCCGAATTTCCACTGATAAGAAGGACTTGAAAAAAGAATGCTGTCCACAAGTACAAGGGCACATTTATGGATGTAAGAAATAGATGTTTTATGTTTTAGAGAAGGTACAAAAGAGACTGACCCTTTTAAAAAAGAATCTAAACTGATATCTTCAATATCACCTTCTGCATAGTTGTTGAAAATTTGAAAAAGATGATAGAAATCTTCTGCATCATTAAATCGTTTTC
>CAZEWZ010000006.1:0-27532 GCA_964516765.1 uncultured Cryomorphaceae bacterium
AGATACATTTGTTAATGTGTTAACAGCAAAGTTAACATCGTGGTTACCGCCTTCATTTACCCAAAAAACGGTATCACCGATAAGGATATTAAGCGTTTCAGGGATGTAATAATAAACGCCAGCATTGACTGTGTGACTAGACTGTGCGAAAGTCATTAACGGAATTAGAAATGCTGAAAATATTAGCTTTTTCATGCTCATATATTGTTTAATTGTGCAAGATACAAATACTTAATGATTTAAGTTATTCAACAATTATGCCTAAATTAATATATATAAAAATTAATTCCTTAAGTGGTAGTCAACTAATCCATTTATTGGAGATTGAATAATCTCAGAGACTTTAATACCATTCTCTAAAGCTATCTGCCTAAGCACATCTTTAAAGAAAAAAGCTACTGAACCCACAAAAGAAATTGTAAAATCTGCATGCATGGGGTGAACTAATAACTGCGTATTAAAATATTTTTGAAATTCCTTCCTCAAGATGTTTTGAACATAATCATGAGCAAGATACTGACTTAAAAAGGGAACATATGAAGCTAAGAATCGATTCGGATATTCCTCTTTATAAACCGAACTCAATACCCGTTCTAATGAAATAGAATGCGATTTTGAAAAAGATAGATATATATCTTCGGGAAGTTGCTTACGGAAATAATCTCTAAGTAATGTTCTTCCGAGTGCTGCACCACTCCCTTCGTCTGCAAGAATAAAACCAAGAGAGGGCGTGATTTGTTGCATTGACTGACCGTCATAAAAGGCGGTATTGGATCCGGTACCAAGAATAGAAACAAACAAAGATTGGGAATGATATACTGACCGACATGCGGCCAATAAATCACTTTCTATATAAATGTTAGATTTCTTAAAAACACTCTCTAAAATATTGTGCAAATTATTTCTTGAATCTCTATGAGAAAATCCAGGTGAATAAAAATAAACTTGCCTAATATCTCCAATAATACTATGAATCTGCTCATGATCAAGAAGAAATTGCTTAATTTCTATTTCCTCAAAAAAAAGAGGATTGAATCCTTTAGTTTGAAAACAAGACAATACTTTACCATGACTAATAACAGCCCAATCTGCTTTGCTAGAACCACTTTCAACAACAAGTTTCATCTATGCGCTTAAAAAATGGTTTTTGACATAAAATGGAATATATACAAGTACAGCATGCAGAAGAGTTGCAAACTCTAAACCAATAATATAATAAGGCCAATCTCCAACTAAAAAAGGATTATCTACAATTGGTTTTACAGCCAAATACATGTAATTCCCCCCTGATAGGAAATCAATCAAGGCTACACATAATATGGGAATTTGCAAATAAAAAAATGTCTTATACCAAGCGTTTTTTCTAGGACGCATTCCCAAAGAAAAAAGACAAAAAAGTGGTGCTACAATTAATCCACCATGAACAAAGAAATAATCAAATAACAATAAAGGATCAGAGCCATGGGTTAATTGAGGAGTTAAAAGAGAGTGAAGCCCTCCCATCATACCAATAAATAGCAAAAATTCAAAAACAATCTGTGATTTAGTTAACAATAAAATGAATGATCCTATCCACATCAATCTACACATATGAAAAGGCATTGATTCCTCTATGGTCCATATCCCATTGTGAAGATAATAACATTGAATAAAAACTATTTCAAACAAAATCACTAAGGATAACAAAGAAGCATATTTGAATTGATTAGTTTTCTTAACAAAGAAGCGCGGGATAAAGATAAAAAACAACACAAATACTAAAGTAATTGTGTTGTACAAAATCCATTCTTCGCTGAGAAAGGGAATCACTGAAGTTTCATTCATTTTAAATGATTTTGTTTGGAATAAATATAAAAAAAATCTTTTGCTACATTTGTTTTGAATCAAATTAGTTAGAAAAAAGAAAAATGAAGATCAATCAAGCCAGTCCATTTCATTTATTTTGCTTTGTATACATTGGTTTTGCGCATTTGAGTAACCAAAAATTAGAGGAGGAAGATATGAATGAAATTCAACGAAAAATAGCCATATGGATGAATGTAAATCCCAGTAATGTTGTCGAATTCAATCTAATTCTTCACCAATCTTCGGAATGGTATAATCAGCTTAAGCAAGAAGAAAAACTAAATAGTCTCTTAAAAGTAGCCAGATCAATTCGAGAACTGGAAGGATTGAACCTAGAAAATTTAAAATCTTTTTTATCCGATATAAGAGACATAGCATTGGCAAACGGCCGCTTCAACGAAGATGAGAAACAATTACATGATAAAATAGCCAGAGAGCTTGGAATAAATATAATGACTAGTGACAAATCATTTAAAAAGAAACTAGGATATTGAACTATAAAAAACAATTTATTAATGCCCTAGTAGTACCTAGCGTATTCATCCTTATTCTTTTTACTGTGCATTCATTTGCAGCTATCAATGAGATTAAATTGAGTACTTGGGGGGTTTATCCAAGAGAAAAAAATGGACTTTGGGGCATTGTAAGCTCAATATTTATTCACGGAAGCTGGAAACACTTAGCCAACAATTCTATCCCCTTATTGGTTTTGGGAACTGCACTTTTTTATTTCTATAAAAAACTTGCGATTAGAGTCTGTGTATACTCTATCATATTCACAGGAATTTTGCTCTGGCTTGGAGGAAGACCCTCGTTTCATATAGGTGCAAGCGGATTGGTCTACTCTTTGGCTTCCTTTCTATTTCTGAGTGGATTTATAAGAAAGCACAACAATTTAATGGCACTCTCTATGACCGTCGTCTTTCTATATGGTAGTTTAGTTTGGGGGATTTTCCCAACTAAAGAACTTATATCATGGGAAGGGCATTTATTTGGTGCTATCAACGGAATTTTGTGGGCAATATACTATAAGAAAGAGGGGCCACAACGCAAAAAATATTCATGGGAAATTGAAGAAGAAATCCTAAATAGTCTTGACGAAATAGAAGGAGATTACCAGAGCAACAGTGGAAACGAGCAAAGAGAACTAGAAACAGAAATTATATACGAATACAAAATAAAAAATAAATAAAAAAGAAAAGCTCCGTCATAAGCCGGATTCTGTCATTTCCGAAGAAATCTCCATCATTTATCTACGATACTTATCACTAAGCATCTTTAGCGGTCTACCCTCCAGGTTCGAGCGAGCAACTCTAATTCCCTAAGAAAACCCTGGTATACATGACCTTTCACCTCATAAGGTTTGCACAGCTATATCGATTACTCGACATACTGGTGAGCTCTTACCTCACCTTTTCACCCTTACCCGAAGGCGGTTTTTCTCTGTTGCACAAGCTGTCATTATAAAAATGCCTAGCCGTTAACTAGTATGATGCTCTATGTTGTCCGGACTTTCCTCTTCAAAAGAAGCGATGAAGTCAGGAGCTTTTCTTACAGCGAAACTACAAAGATTAAAAACAATAGAAAAGAGAGACTTAATTTACCTAATAAAAAAAGTTAGTGAATTACAATGTGACTTGCTCCCATGCCATAAATCTTCATATCTGCTGGACCTATACTGACATTAGGAAGGGTATTAACTACATCTATTATTTTATTTTTTAAAACTCCCTTGCCCACTCCATGAATAACAATCAATTGATTTTCGTTGTCTTCAAAAGCTTGATAAAGTCTTTTTCTAAAGGCAGATACTTGAAAAAGTACAATCTCAAAATTACTAAGGTGAGACCAACCATCCGTTAAGTTCTCTATGTGTAAATCAATTTCATGGTGATTAAAAAAAACATAGGCAGCTTTCTTTTTTTTAGATAATTTAGGAAAAGCTTTATCTAGGTCCTTTTTGATTTTTTTTTGTATTTCTTTTTTATTAAAATTGGAATCTGTTTGCCAGACTTTTTCAATTTCTAAACGATCTACAGGAATAATAAATCCCGACTCAATTTCTACATCGTAAATAGAATCATTGAGTTTGGCTATAATCTTACCCCTGCTATTGTCACTCATAAAACTAACAAGATCTCCAACAGACAAGGACGAAGAGTTCCTCGACTCTAATACTATATCGGGAAGCTTATCTATTTTTTTAATGGCTTTCTTTATGGGGAAAATATGTTTACCCTCCACCTTAGGAATATGGTTAATTTTGATAATTTCATCTATTGAGACATCCATTTCAATACCCTGACATTCGACCAAAATAATGCGCTCACTCATCTGATCTATTACCACCCCGTGAAGTGCTTCGTTTATGAATGATATTTTGTCTCCACGATTAAAATCCATTACCTCATAACTCCTTTAGATGTCAATGCATTTTGGAACCTTTTCGCATTTCGTTTATGAATAGGCCAACTATCTGTAAAAGTATGGTAGCCAGAAAAATCTTCTTTGGCGCACATATAAACATGCGAATGCTTTTTAGCATTAAGTACAGACAATAAAGCAGACATTTCAGGAATACAGATGGGATTAGGTGGAAGCCCATTATTAATATAAGTATTGTAGGCTGACTTAATCTTTAAATCTTTTTTTAGAACCCTCTTTACTTGAAATTCAAATCCATACTTCTCTTTCATAGCATAAATAATAGTTGGATCAGATTGCAACTTCATTCCTTGATTTAATCTATTTAGATATAAACCAGCCACAGTAGGTTGCTCATCTACTTTAGAAGTTTCTTTCTGAACAATAGATGCTAAGACAGAAACTTCATGAGGGGATAAACCGATTTTATTCGCTTTTAATAATCTTTGTGGAGACCAAAAACGATCATATTCTTTTTGCATTCGTTCTAAAAAATCCTTTGGGGTAATGGTCCAATACACCTGATAGGTGTTTGGAATAAATAATTTTCGAATAGAGGCTGTATCGAGATTCTCCAGGTGTAGAAAGGTGGAATCCATAAAGGCCGAAACAAATTCCGCAGAATCAGCCTCCATTTGAGATGACAATTTAGAAGCAAGGTCGTGTAAATTTGAAGAATTATTGAAAATAATTGACAATGGGCATTGATTTCCTGCACGAAGCATATTCACCATAGAATTTAAATTCATAGACGAGTCAAGTAGGTACCGTCCGGGATGCACTTTTTGAAAATTCTTCTTTTTACAAAAAATATGAAAAAGCCAATCATACTGAATAATACTGTGTGATTTCAAACTATCATTTAATGCTTCAAAACTAGTTTCTCGTGGCACAAGTATTATTGTTTTTGTTTCCGTTATAGGAGAAAAAATAAATTGATATGAGAAAAATATTCCCATACTGGCAAGTAGAACTAAAAAAAAAGTAACTCTAAATATTATTTTTCTCATTGCAACTGATTAAAAAACTTATTTACTCTCAAATGATTGGGTTCAATTTGTATAACTTTATTTATGCATACGATGATTACATTTTTCATTCTAAACTTATTTTTTCGTCACCATCTTGATAAGGTAAGTAAGTGACTACAAATTGTAACATTTCATCTGTAGTTTTCATACTCCCTGACTTGCCTGTAATAAATTGTGGTGGATTATGAGGATTATCCATATTGTTAAGGGTATTGTCAAATACTGCTTCGACTTTTATTAATGATCCTGCGGGTAAATGTAACATCTTTGGAAATGTATAAAAATATTGCCATCTAAAATTCCAATCATCTATTTTTATTAAAGGAATTGAATCACCATTGGGACTAATTGCATAGGCCTTGAATTTTCTTCCAATCAAATGCATGTGCGGATTTATTGTAAGTACAGAGATATCCTCAGGAATTGTTGTTTCAGTTTCAAACATCTTGACTTGATTTGGTGGAATTACTAAAGGAGGTATTACAGGGGAAATACCTTGAGTTCCTAAAATAAATTCTCCAATCTGTCTTTGTGGAGGATTTTTATCAAAATATATATTAAAATGTGAATGATCTGTTTGCATTATTGGTGTTGGTCCGTAATGAATATCTTTAATGAGTAAAGCCGATTGCTTATTAACTCTTAATACTCCGATGCCATCAGGGTATAAAAGTGCTTCAACACCTGGAAGATAATTTGATACAGAAGGCTGTAATTTAGGAAATGTTCCGTCATCATATGGGATATTAAGCTGATAAAAAGCAGTTGAATCATTGTGTATATCACCGTTAATAATAGGTTTAACATCTAGTAAATGATTGTTTTTTTCTCTAGCGTAAGTAATCAAATGCGCATTTAAATGATGAACCAACTGCTTGTTATCAGGAACAAATTCAATCAAACAAATATTAGTGTCAGAATCTAATTCAAAAGGTAACTTTGAAACTATAAATCGATCTTTATTGTCACCAGGAATAATAAATGCATCCTTCATTTTAAGAACTAGGTCTGGATTTCCAAATTTTGTTTTTGTTTTTGTAAGAAATAGGGAAGGCTCAAGTTTGGAAGTATCTCCTGCTATACAACCTTGATTGTACCATTCTTGTAAAATCACCTTTTCATCCTTAGTAAGAATCTTTTCACCTATAAAATGGCTGTAATTAGCATCAGCTGGCCAAGGAGGCATATATCCGGTTTTGGTGACATAAGCAACCATCTTAGCACGCTTAGCTACATCAGAATAATTTACCATAGAAAAAGGAGCTGGCCCTTTATTATAGTGACATGACGAACAATTATTAAAAATAATTGGGGCAACATGATCAGAAAAATTATAGGAAATTTTATTTTCAGAACAAGAAACAATAATCACTAAAAAAAGTGATGTAATTAATGATTTATTCAATGAAGCAACCAATGGCCTTAGTTTTTTTAATTTTAACTTCTTCCCCGCTCAGAAAAGACTCGATAGCGTCATTAAGATAATACTCTGTTACAATTTGTCTTTTACGACCCAACTCTCCTAACCAGTTGTCAATCAAACCCTGATATTGAACAATATTATTTTCATCAATCAAATAGACTTCAGGAGTTTTAGTTGCACTTAATTCATTTACCAAATGATAATCTTTATCATAAATAATATCTATCGGCAAATTGTATACATTTAAAAATGAATCCATTTCTTGTCTAGAATATGATTTCCCAGGTAAGATTCCAAAAAAATCAAGTTTGTCATTATACTTTTGTTGTAACTGTTTTATTTGTCTTGTATAACTTTGGCATAGAGGACATTCCGGACTAATAAAAATTAATACTTTGTCACGATTATTAATAAAAACCTTCGATAAGTAATCATTTTGATGACAAGAATTTAAAAAAAATAAAACAAAAAATATAATTATAGAAAGTCTCATATATTATCCATTTAATTAAAAGTAATAATTTAAATTTATCTTAATATATCAAATCCTTCAATTATAAGAGGTTAATACACTGAAAATCAATTACATCATCAAATCCTCCGTTTTTGAATATCCATTCTTTTCTCAAACCAATCTGTACAAATCCCTGAGAGGTAAATAATCTTATACTGGAAATATTTTGAGCTCCCACAGTACAGTAAAGCTGATGAAGACCTAATTGATCAAAAGAATAGGCTTTCATTAATTGGATAGCTTCACTCGCATGGCCAAGAGATCGGAAATTAGGATCGATCAAAATCCCAATTGCGGCTCTTCGGTGTATGGCATCATAATCGAAAAGGTCTACGCAACCCAACGGATGCTTATCTTCATCCAAAAGCATAAATCTAAATTGCCCAGTCTGCTGAATAGTCAAATGAGCTTGAGAGATATACTGCCCCAGGACATATTTAGAAAAAGGAACCTTAGAAAGACTTACTTGGCTAATTTCATAGTCGTTTTCCCAAAGATAAAGTTGCGAAACATCATCCGGCTCTAATGCCCTATATGATATTTTATAAGTTGATTTTTCCTTCATAAACAAATCTAGCTTCTCCGGTCAATGTAATGTTACAATATATATTGTTTTTTATGTCAAACTGAACATATAATAGTCCGCCTAATGTATGTACATTAATTTCTGTCACTGAAATAAGATTCGATTCAAAAGAAGCAATCGCGGAGGCAACTGCACCAGTTCCACAAGCAAGTGTTTCGTCTTCAATTCCCCTCTCATAGGTTCTGATGTATATTTCGTCTCCCTGAATATGTGCAAAATTGACATTGATACCCTTAGAAATATAAGCGGCAGAATTTCTCATCATTGCTCCTTCTTTTTTCACATCTAATAGATCAATATCATCGGAGAAGGTAACCAAATGAGGTGAACCTGTGTCCAACTTCCAGAAAGCATCTTTTTTGGAAATAAGGCTTAAGTCATTCATCTCCATTTTTACCAAACCAGATGCATCTACCCATGCACGGTGAAGACCATCAAATGCCTCAAAAAAACAATTATCGTTAAATATCTTCAATTTTTTTGAAAAAGCCACCGCACATCTTCCTCCGTTTCCACAAAGGCTGCCCATCAATCCATTTGAATTAAAATAATTCATTTTAAAATCGGCCTGATAAGATTTTTCTAGCAAAATCAATCCATCTGCTCCGATACCAATATTTCGTTGACACAATTCAGTTATTTGTTTGGTCGTTAAGGCATACAAGCCCGAACGATTGTCCACCAGGATAAAATCATTCCCGGCACCGTGGTATTTTGAGAAAATTAAAACCATTTAATTTGTATATTTTACTAAATTAATATTAATTGAGCAAAATAACGCTGTTTAGTTTCAGTATTGAATATTCGAATTTAAAAAGAGATCATTTCCCCAAAAAAAAGTAAATTTATACGATTATAAATCGTTGTTATCTATATTTAATTATGAAATCATATCAAGCTGAATTATCTGCAAGAATTGCGGAAGAAAGAGCAGCAGTAGAACTCATTAAAATCACGAGCGACCTATCATTTGAGAGATCAATAGAGCTTACTATTTTTCGAAATAAGTTGATCGATAAAAGATCGAGTGAAATCTTAAACCTTCATGAATATGCTACCAACTTTGTAGTCAAGCCCATCAATATATTCGAGACATTACCCATTGCAAAGGAGATAAAAGTATCCTCACTTTCTCCATCTAAAATTGACATTGGAAAATTGACTTTTGAGTGGATAAATGAAAAAGAAAAATACAAAAACATCACTTCATTTATCCACGACAAACTAAAATTCATTAATGAAGAAAGCGTAAACATTGAGCCGAAAGATGTTGTTCTTTATGGTTTTGGGAGAATAGGAAGACTTTTGGCGCGTGAATTGATGGCGCAAGAAGGTAAAGGAGAGCAGCTTCGATTGAGAGCTATTGTACTCAGAAAAAATGACGATCAAAATATCATTAAACGGGCTTCCTTACTTCGTACTGATTCCGTTCACGGAAAATTTCCAGGAACAGTAGTAGAAGACTTAGAAAACAAAACCCTCGTGATTAATGGCCAATCAGTTCAACTTATTAAAGCCTCCTGTCCGGAAGAAATAGACTATACTTTATATGGAATTGAAAACGCATTAGTGATTGACAACACAGGTGTTTATAGAGACAAAGAAGCTTTGTCCAGACACCTTCAAGCAAAGGGGACTTCAAAAGTTCTGCTAACTGCTCCTGGAAAAAAAATACCCAATATTGTTTTTGGAGCGAATCATCTTGAGTATAAAATAGATTCACACGATATCTTCTCAGCTGCCTCATGTACAACCAACGCTATAACGCCTATCCTAAAAGTTGTGAGTGATAAATTAGGAATCAATAAGGGTCATATCGAAACTGTTCATGCCTATACCAACGATCAAAACTTGGTTGATAATATGCACAAAAACGAAAGAAGAGGTCGTGCCGCTGCACTCAATATGGTTATAACTAGTACAGGTGCGGGAAATGCAGTCGTAAAAGTGATCCCAAGCTTGAAGGGAAAACTCACTGCCAATGCCGTTCGGGTCCCTACCCCCAACGGATCTCTAGCTATTCTTAACCTTAGTATCGATTCAAAAACAAGCATAGATGAATTTAATAATATTATTAAAAAAGCGGCATTAAACGGTCCTTTGGTTGAACAAATTAGCTACTCTATTTCTCATGAATTGGTCTCCACGGATATTGTCGGAAATAATTCAGCTGCTATTTTTGATAGTCCTGCCACTATTGTTTCTAGAGATGGGAGAAATATTGTATTGTATGTTTGGTATGACAATGAATATGGGTATTCAAGACAAGTAATGCGCTTGGCTAAATATATTTCTAAGGTCAGAAGACCAATGAATTACTGATGAATATAAACCACAAAAATCTATATAATTGCAATTTTTTTTTGCACCCCAAGTCAATCTCGGTAAATATTTCAATAAAATAATATTCTTATATTGGCAAAAACAAGTCTATGAAACGAGAGAATTTAGATCAAAATTTTAACAAGAAAACTTGGAATGAAATAAAAACAAAAGACTCTTGGCAGCTATTCAAAATAATGTCTGAATTTGTCAATGGATTTGAAAAAATGGCACAAATAGGCCCCTGTGTAACTATTTTTGGATCTGCAAGAATGACCCAAGAAAATAAATACTATCGACTAGCCACAGATATTGGAGAAACCCTCTCAGTAAGTGGCTATGGAGTTATTACAGGAGGAGGTCCGGGAATTATGGAGGCCGGGAATAAAGGCGCTAAGAATGGCGGAGCACCCTCGGTGGGGTTAAATATTGACCTGCCTTTTGAAAACTCAAGTAATCCTTATATTGATTTGGATAAAAATATGAACTTTGATTACTTTTTTATTCGAAAAGTTATGTTTGTTAAATACTCTCAAGCCTTTGTTGTTATGCCAGGAGGAATGGGAACATTAGATGAATTATTTGAGGCAATCACACTTATTCAAACACAAAAAATAGATAAATTCCCTATTATTCTTGTTGGTAGCGAATTCTGGAGGGGACTGATTGACTGGATTAAAAAAATACTTATCGATGAAGCAACTATAAGCTTAAAGGATCTAGAATTAATTTCTATCGTGGATTCTCCCGATGAAGTCATTCAGATTATTGAAGAATTTTATTCTAACTATTTACTCAAGCCCAATTTCTAAAAAAAAACATACCTAAGAATTTAATTAGGTCTTCCAAAATAAACATTTAAACCCACAGGTTTAAAAATACAAGAAAAACTTAGGCCACATTATAGTTCATTTAAACAGATAATATCAGTCATTTTTGTAATTAAACAGAAATAAAATCAATTAGAATCATTAACATAAGAAAACAAATACTGGAAGCCATCGGTAAGCTTTCCATTTTCACAAACTGTCGCTCTATGAATAATATCGTCTTGGTCTTCTCCAATTAGAGATGGTAATACATGCTTTATAAACTCTTGACCAAAATCGGCTGAGGCGTCTTTGGGGAGCTCACAAGGTAAATTATCAACAGCCATAACAGTAATGACATCTTGTTTATTATAAACATCTTCGGCTTCTGTTTGCGGATTATAGCCGTATAGAGGATCTAAAATAGTCGAAGGTCTCAGAGTGCAAGCCACTGGCCCATCAATATCACAAGAAATATCAGCAACGGTTCTGATCTTGAAATCTGGAGATTTGGCATCACTTCTTGTAAATAGATAAGGAGAATCTGATCCATAAAAGTGTCCTGCAATAAATAGCTCAGAGACTTTTGCATACTTCATGAAATCCGAACGATATTCCTTTGGATTATTACAGAAATGGGAAAATTCAGAAGAATCTCCATTAATTCGAATGTTATAATCCAGCGTATCAAGCTGTACAAATACAGCTTCATTAAATTCATTTTCCAAAAATTCTTGTTTGGAAACCTCCTTCAATCCGATCACACGAATAAGTTCAATCACTCCTCTACCTACTCTACCTTTTCCTGTAACAACAATCTTAATTGCCGGAAGATCAATTTTTTTTAATTCTTGCTCCAACTCAATTCTGTCGTTGCAAAGATGAGCAGGTTTCAAATCAAATCTACTGCTTCGTTTTCCATAAGCCAAAAAAGCATTATAGCATCCAACTATGCCAGCATATCTTCCAAAACCGATCACACGATTCCCCTTTTTGTTGGTTAAGGTTTCGTAATCGACCAAACGAATATTTAGCGCCAAGATCTTTTGGAGTAAGTCTCTGTTATATGGTTGTTCTTTAATCGTATGAGAAAAAAATAAATAAGTTTTACTAGGAATTAAATCCATTTTTCGCACCTCTTTAACTCCGCATAAAATATCGCAATCACTAAGATCTTCCTGCAAGATAAGACCCAAATCGCTATATTCATGATTCATGAATTTGCGAACTCCGCTGGGCTGAACCACCAATTCTATCTGGGGGTAATTGCTGTTAATAAATTCGCATTGTACTGGACTCAAAACTACTCTTTTATCTGGAGGTGTTTTTCCTTCTCTTAGGATTCCTATTTTCATTGAAATTATGTTTATTCATCAAAAATACAAATTTGATAAGTAATAGATAGTACCAAGAAATATTATAGCTAAATAGTTCTTGCATCAAATTGCATAATGCCTTACGATAAACTATCTTTGAAAAAGTTCATTGAAATTTGGGGATGACTGGCTTTGACAGCGAGATGAATAGGTCTGTAAGCATGTCGAGCATGGTGAGATGGCTCGTAAATATCCAATTCACATTTTTTTAAACGGCGAGTCTAACTACGCTTTAGCTGCCTAATCTAGGATTAGTCTAGCTTTTGCTCAGGAGATAGATGAAGGTTGATCGCTTCTATCCCACCGAGCATCATCAAAAGGATGAACTAGCCAATAAGGATGTCTTGACTTAAAGGCGAAATACAAAGGATAAGGTTTTGTTTTGGGAATGTAAACTTCCCGACTTTACTCGAAAATTAATGGTTTACTAAACATGTAGAAAGCTTTCAGATTCCTTGTTTGGACCAGGGTTCGATTCCCTGCATCTCCACTGAAAGGGAGAACTCTAAATTTTTAAAGAGTTCTCCTTTTTTTATTTTCCCAGAATCCCCTTCAATACTAAGCATCGCATAAATATACAACTTAAAATATTCCTTTGTTCTATATTTACGGTGATGGAAATGTAGAGAAACGATTTAATGTAAAATAATTACAAATTTAAATTCCCTTGTAAAGTATTTCTATTAGTCACAAATTATATATGGAAAAGAAGAAGGTAAATGTTATGCAGGCTTTTAAGGAATTTATTTGGCCCAGGAAAGGAATTGTATCTGTTGGATTGGTTCTTATTGTAATTAGTCGTTTGGCAAGTTTAGTTCTCCCCTTAAAAAGCAAAGAATTATTAGATGAAATAATTCCTAATAAAGATTTAGATGCTTTAATGAGTATGGTAATAATTGTTTCTGCAGCTATTTTAATTCAAGCTATTACCTCTTTTACTTTAACGAGGTTGTTAAGTGTTGAAGCGCAATTATTAATTTCTAAGTTAAGAGCGAAAGTACAGAAACAAGTACTCTCCTTACCAATCTCCTATTTTGATAATAATAAATCAGGAGCTTTAGTTTCTAGAGTAATGAGCGATGTAGAGGGTGTACGTAACCTCATTGGTACAGGTTTAGTTCAATTATTTGGAGGAACAGTTACTGCAATTATTTCTCTAGTATTATTAATTAATATTAGTGGGAAAATGACCTTATTTGTTCTTGCTCCAGTATTCTTATTTGCAATTATTGCTTTAAAAGCATTTGGGTATATCCGTCCTATCTTTAGAAAAAGAGGAATGATAAATGCGGAGGTTAAGGGTAGATTAACTGAAACCTTAAATGGGGTCAGAGTAATTAAGGGTTTTAATGCCGAAGAGCAAGAGAATGTTAGTTTTGAAAAAGGAGTAGATCGTTTATTTCAGAACGTAAAAAAAAGTTTGACAGCGACAGCCATTATGACAAGTTCATCTGCTTTTTTGTTAGGATTATCATCAGTTGGAATTATGGGTATGGGAGGTGCTATGATTATTGAGGGTACATTATCTACTGGTGATTTTTTAGCCTTTACTTTATTACTTGGTTTTATGATTGCTCCTATTATTCAGATGAGTAATATTGGTAGCCAACTTACAGAAGCATTTGCAGGCTTGGATAGAACAGAAGAAATAATGAACATACAATCCGAATCAGATGATGAAATGAGAACTATTGAGCTCGATAAGATTGTTGGAGACATTGAGTTTAAGAATGTTTCTTTTTCTTATGAAAAAGGAAAAGAAGTTGTACGTAACATTAGTTTTAAAGCTAATAAAGGTTCGGTTACTGCCCTAGTGGGTTCTTCTGGTTCGGGTAAATCAACTCTTGCAAGTTTAGTGGCTAGTTTTATCAGCCCAGATTCAGGCATTATCTTAATTGATGGGAATGATATTTCCAAAGTAAGCCTAAATTCATTTAGGAGCCAGCTTGGTGTTGTCTTACAAGATGATTTCTTGTTTGAGGGAAGCATAAAGGATAATATACTTTTTCCTCGACCTAGCGCGAGTGAAAGTGAAGTTTTAGACGCTGTTAAAGCCGCATATGTTGATGAGTTTACAGACCGTTTTGATGAAGGCTTAGATACCTTAATAGGAGAAAGAGGGGTGAAGCTTTCAGGAGGTCAAAGACAGAGAATTTCAATTGCTAGAGTTGTATTAGCTAATCCTAGAATTTTAATTTTAGATGAAGCAACATCTAATCTTGATACAGAAAGTGAATCTTTAATAAAGAAAAGTTTAGCTGACCTTATGAAGGGGAGGACTACTTTTGTTATTGCTCATCGTTTAAGTACTATTAGGCAAGCCAATCAGATACTAGTTGTTGAACATGGTGAAATTGCAGAACAAGGTAATCACAATAAATTGATAGAGAGTAAGGGTAGATACTTTGAATTGTTTACTTATCAGAGTAGAATATAAAATAGCTTAATTATATTAATTAATCAGTTCGATAAACTCACCGGAATGTTTGATCTACTTTAGGCGTAAAAACTGATGTTAATTCAAAAACCTACAAAAGCTTGCTTATTTAGGTTTTCTTTTTTGAAAAAAGATTTTAAAATGATTTATAAATCTTTGATTCTCTATTTTTATTACCAAGATCTATTGAATATATTATTGGTCGGCCTTTTTTTTGCCATCTTCTACTCAACTTTATAATTTCACTCAATACACTATGAAAGCATAATTGAAACTAATATATAACTCAATTTAAAATATCTAAATGATGAAAAAATTACTAATCGTCATTTTCCTTTTAGAATAAATATGCTTTTGTAAGGCTTCCAAACTCTCATTAGATCCCACCAAGTATTTTTATTTGAATTTGATTAGCAAAAAAATAACAAGCCAATTGAAAGCTTTTGCTTTTTGTTAAAAGAAAATATGTACTTTTAAATTCCCTTAGGAAAACTTAATTTAAGTATCTAGCTTAAAAATATAGTTTGGATATGCGGGGAAATATATCTCTATTCAAAAAAACATGAACAAAATGGAAAACATAGTATACTTAGCACAAATAGCTGTAGCAATATCAGTTGCGTACGTCTGGATTTTTAGATTTCACAATGTCCTTAAAGAATTTGATTTATTCAAATTAAGCGATGTGACCCGAAATTTTGTGGGGTTTTCAAAAACATCATTAGCAACCTTGCTTATAGTGGGGATATGGCATTCCTCCTTGGTTCTTATTCCCTCTCTACTTATGGCAAGTTTTATGCTTAGCGCTCAATACTTTCACTTCAAGGTAAATAATACCTTTAAAAAGCATTTACCCTCTCTACTACTATTAATTTTATGTGCTTTTATCGCATTGTCGTCAATTAAATAAATGAAGATGGACATAGATAAAATATGCATTCTAATATCTAGTTTATCGTTTTTCGCTTATTGCCTCTCTTATTTTGCTTTACCGAACATGAAAAGTGAGTTTAAAAGGTTTGATTTAGAAAAATTTGGATTATTTACCATCCTACTTCAGTTTTTAGGCGCCACAGGATTACTTTTAGGGCTTTTGTATAACCCAATTTTAATTCTTGCCTCTCTAGGCCTGGCTTTACTCATGTTTTCTGGTCTTGTAGTAAGAATCAGATTAAAAGACAGCCTTTGGGTTTCTTTGCCAGCTTTTTTTTATATGGCCTTAAATGCTTTTATCTTTTGGGGAGCCATAAATTAATGGAGCCTTTATTAAAAAAAACTCATTGTGATTTACGCATAATGAGATTCATATTTCCCCTTAATAAATCAATTCGCGGATATTTAACATCAGAAAAATAAAAAAAGACTTGTTTTAAGCAACTTAATTATAATTATTCTCCTTCTTTTTGGACACGTTGTTGGGTGTAATTTCGCCAACGGTCAAGCACATTACTGAAATCCTCGGGCATTATAGAGTCAAACTGCACCCATTCTTCGTCTTTGGGATGATTAAAGCCAAGAGATTTGGCATGCAGAGCTTGTCGCGGCATCACTTTAAAACAATTTTGAACAAACTGCTTGTATTTGGAGAAAGTGGTGCCTCGCAATACTCTATCTCCTCCGTATTCCTTATCGTTAAACAAAGGGTGCCCAATATGCTTGAAATGAGCTCTAATTTGATGTGTTCTCCCGGTTTCTAACCGACACTCTACTAAAGTAACATAGCCAAAACGCTCCAAGACCCTATAATGAGTGACTGCATGCTTTCCATAGTCTTCACCTTCAGGAAATACGTCCATGACCTTTCTGTTTTTTAAATTGCGGCCAATATTTCCGATGATGGTGCCCTCATCTTCATCAAAATCGCCCCAAACTAAAGCTCTATACCTTCTAAAAGTTGTGCGGTCGAAAAATTGTTTTTGTATATGAACCAGAGCTGTTTCGGTCTTTGCTACTACCAAAATACCCGAAGTATTTTTGTCAATTCTATGAACTAATCCCGGACGACCTTCGTCTTGGCAGGCAGCCAAGTTCTTTATATGAAATTTTAATGCATTTAGAAGCGTTCCTGTATAATGTCCATAACTTGGGTGAACAACCATGCCTGGTGATTTATTGACAATCACCAGATGATCGTCTTGATGCAGAATCTCTACATATATATCTTCAGCAACCAGACGAGTATCTCTCTGGGGAAAATCTTTGACAATTTGAATGATGTCCTTAGGCTTAATTTTATAACTAGGTTTTACGGAAATCTGGTTGACCCTCAAATAATTAGCTTCAGCTAATTTTTGCACCTTATTTCGGGACATATTTGGCATCTGATTTGTCAAGAATTTGTCTATGCGCATCAAGATTTGGTTCTCGTCTACTACCAATTTATAATGTTCAAATGGATATTCTTCAGTGCCCTCAGAAAAAGATTTGTTTTCTTGGTCCATATTAATCATTTAAAATACTATCCAATCTTGATTTCAAACTATCTTGAAATATTAAATCTAAGCTATCAATTACTATATTGGAGCTGTCTTGAGTAAACCATAGAGAGACAAAAGTCCCTAAATCTATTTCTTTTGTACCTTGATTGGGCAGTTGTTTGTAAACAAAAGAATTTAGGGTGTCGGTTACGGTATTATCGAATGAGAATTCGCCTTTATTAAGAAATAAATTGTGCATTGAAAATAAAATATTAGAATGAGAAACACCGATTAGGTCAGGCATATCAAATTGGATTCCTTGGCCATTCCCGAGCAATAAATCCAATTTTATTGACTTCTCTAATTTTTGATTGATCTTAAGTCGATTTCCCTGATACTCTACTCCAAGTACTACATTAGCATGTTCATCTTTTCTGTAAATAAAATTTCCGATTCTAAATCCTTTAGCTCTTAGCTCAGAAATATATTGTCTGGAAGAACGGTCAGTATGGTCTGGTAGAGAAATTAAACTCACATTTTTCGGGTTAACGGTCAATTTAATTTCACGATTATTCTTTACTCTAGAACCTGACTTTGGTAATTGTTCGATAACCGACCCTCTGGGGTAATCGGCATTGTAGGCTCCCGAATCAACTACATAAAAACGCAATTGCAAACTACCCAAAGTATCTTCTACTTCGTAAATGGAAAAGCTTTTTAAATCTGGGACAAGAATATCTTCACCGTGAAGTGTTATGGAATCTAAACTTTGAAGTGAGAAATAAATCAAAGCGGATAAAACCGACAGACCCGAACATATGTGAAAAACAATTCGTTTCATAAACATATTTAATTCTCTCCAAAGATAGTAAAGACAGCGAGGAAAACGATTTTTTTCATGGAAGTAAATAACAAAACTCTACTATTTAAACTGAATCCAATTCTCAATCAAGAATCTTCCTTGGATTGTCATGATTGACTCAGGATGAAATTGAATACCATAAATAGGAAGGCGCTTATGCCGAAAAGACATCAATACTGCTGCATCTAAGGAGGTGGGTAGCAAAGATTCGGCGTGTTTTATATTTAAAGCCCATGAATGATACCTGCCTACATTTATGGAGTCTGGCATTCCCTGAAAAAGGATAGAATGATCTAGAATAGAAATTGGCGTTTGAACGCCGTGTTTCACCTCTTCTAAATTATACAGTTTGGCCCCAAAATATTCACCCAAAGCTTGACAACCCAAACAAATGCCTAAAATATCTTTTTCTTCTGCAAAACGTGCAATAAAATCAACTAATTGATTGGATTCTTTTGGCATTCCTGGGCCGGGAGAAATTAATATCTTATCAAAATTGGAAACCCTAGAAAAATCAATCTCATCATTGCGCCACACCTCGTAATCCTCACATAGAGGCGTTATGAGATGAACTAGATTATAAGTAAATGAATCAAAATTGTCGATAATAAGTACTTTCATATCTTCGCCATGTAATTGTACAAATCTAATCATTAATATGAAGAAAATTATAGAAACTAAAAAAGCACCTATTCCCATCGGCTCTTATTCTCAGGCAGTACTCACTGGTAACACCTTATATACTTCAGGACAAATTGCGATGGACCCCAAAAACGGAAAATTGGTACTGGAAAACATTCAATCGGAGACCCTACAGGTGATGAAAAATATCCAGGAAGTATTGGAAGAAGCAGATATGAGTTTTGAGCATGTAGTAAAGACTAGTATTTTTATTACAAACATGGAAGACTTTGCTGAAATAAATTCGATTTATGAAAAGTACTTTCAGACCAACTTTCCTGCTCGTGAAACAATCGAAGTGGCTCGTCTTCCCAAAGATGTGCATATAGAAATTTCCATGGTCGCCGAGAAATAAAAAAAGTCTTTAGGAAATCCAATTGGCATACAATAGCGCTTGAGATTTACTCTTTTCCTCTAACTCATGGATTTGTTTTCGCTGAAAGTAAGATTGCCCATCTATCACAAGCCTAACATCTATGGTTTCAAATCGACGTTTTAGGGTTATTAAAACAGTACTTTTCAATTTTGCTGACTCTAAAACTTCTTCGCTCACAGGCGCTCCATTAATATTTAATACCAAGTCTCCCTCTGCTATTTTTTTCTTATCGGATATGGAATTTGGAAAGACTTGATTAATACGAAGACCATCTTTTATTTTGGTTACTTTTAGACCGAGTTTAGCGGCAAAAAAATCCGTGTTCTCTTGGGTATCCATTCGAAGTCCCAACAGAGAAAACGCCTCATCGAGTCCACGCGTAAAATCTTTGGTTCCGTACATATAACTTGTCACGATGTCTTGAGCTTTTTCTGCACCCATAAAAACAAGTTCGGTGATATAATCTTCCTCAGTTATTCCTTTTCCTTCAAGGGCGTAATTCACATACAAGCGATTCATTAAATCTCTGAGAGAATACTGTCCCTGGCTTTGCTCTAAAATGGCGACATCCAACATAAATGCACAAATGGATCCCTCCTTGTAAATGGAAACCTTTCGGTGAGGGATACCCTTCTGATAACCGTCCAGCCAAGTATCAAAACTAGACTCTGCGACGGACATATTAAATCGACCTGTATTATGAAAATGCCGATCTAGATTCTCTTCTTGTGTTTTGTAAAATTCTGAAATAGAAAACACCTTGGACCGCATCAAATACAAATCGCCCATATAGGTCGTTACTCCTTCATATAAATAGCCCATACGGGAGTAATTTTCTTTTGAATAATCATAGGGAAGAAGTTCTTGAGGACGGATTTGTTTGATGTTCCAGGTGTGGTAAAACTCATGAGAAGAAACACCCAAAAGAGAGGTATATAAATCCTTGCTCATTATCTCAGATCCGGGCCCCAAATAGATCATTGTGCTGGCGGTATGTTCAACTCCATGATAGGCTTTATAAGGAACAATTTGATTAATAAAATGATATTCATTTCCTGGAAAAGAAGCGAAATCTTTCAATTGTGCTTTGGTAAAAGCTTTGAAATCTTTCAGCAAACGATTCCAATCTGGCAAACAATCTCCCTGAAACCAAACATGAAATTGAACTCCAAGAACGGTATAGGTATGATATTGAAGACTTGCAGAGGCAATCCATGGACTCTCCGCGAGCTGATCAAAGTTCTGAGCCACAAGCAGAGATTCTTTACCCAAAGCGCAGGCGATTTTATAGTCTTCGGGAACTTGTATATCTACTGCGCAGGATTCTTGCATTCTATTGGGGATATACAAACAACAATTTACAGGGTTGACATACAATTGTTTTTCGTCTAAATAGGTAGAACCTGCATTAAGTTCATTGGAGTAATAATTATAAGACACGACCAGTTGCGAAACATTTGGAGTAGAAATAAGCCAGCTATTTTTGCTCAATTTTTCGAATTTTAAAGCCTTTCCCTTCATATCATGAACCCTAAAATACTGTATATTTTTTGCAAAATCAGCCAATTCATAACGACCTGGTCTCCATGACGGTAATTGCAAGACTAAGCTAGAAAATTGATGATTGTCGACATGAAATTCGATATCTATAAAGTGTCGGTGAGCGTTGTTAAATGAAAAAGTATATTGTAACATATAAGTACAATGGTAGGTTAATAGGAAAAATTATATAGAAAATCTATCTTCAAATAAAAAGGCATCTTTCAACCGAATGCCTCTATCCGTTTCTTGAAGGGTACAACAAGATTGATAATAATCATGCTGAAGAAATAGATTTAGCTCTTTTTGAGCTGCTGATTCCAGAAATATTTTTTTTTCTTGTAGTGTTACTAAGGGTTGCGTGTCGTAGCCCATAACATAAGGAAGAGGTATGTGCCCTACCGAAGGTAAGAGATCTGCAGCAAAAACAAGGGTTTTTCCTTGGTATTCTATATGAGGAATCATTTGACCTTCCGTGTGCCCGTGGGCAAATAAGACATCAAAACCAGGTAGAAATATTCCGTCAGTTTTTAAAAAATCTAATTGGCCGCTTTCTTTAATAGGAATCAAATTTTCTTTCAAAAAAGAAGCTTTTTCTCTATCATTGGGCCGCATGGATAGGTTCCAATGTTTCTCATTAGACCAATATGTGGCATTTTTAAAAACAGGCACCAAATTACCTTCTTCGTCATATTTAATTCCACCTCCGCAATGATCAAAATGTAAATGAGTCATAAAGATATCGGTAATATCGTCAGGATGATAGCCATTTTTACTCAATGAACCTAGCAGGCTATCTGATCCATGCAAATGAAAATGACTGAAAAAATTTTCATTCTGCTTATCCCCTATGCCATTGTCAATCAATACTTTGCGATAACCATAGTCAATTAGCATACTCCTCATAGCCCATGGGCACAAATTATTTTCGTCTGCAGGATTTGTTCTCTGCCATAGACTCTTAGGAACAACACCAAACATAGCACCTCCATCTAACTTAAAATTTCCTGTTTCTATTGATATTACTTTCATAAAATCATCTTTGATGTAAATATACACAGATGAACGACAAATTAATATGATTCGAACAGAATAATATAGCGTTGTAATCTCTAGCTCTAATGCTTATATTTGAAAAAAAAATATCCAATGAAAAAACTTATCCTACTTCTCATTAGTTTTTATTCATTCTGCGCGATAGCCCAAGACAAAAAAACCTTAAGGAGTATCTATGATCTCGCCTTAACAGAAAGTGAAGCCTACGAAAATCTTCGAGAACTTTGCAAGGAAATAGGGCCCAGACTAAGTGGATCTGAACAGGCAGATTCTGCAGTAGTCTGGGGAGAGAAAATTTTGAACAAACTGGTCCTGGATTCAGTTTACCTGCAAGAAATTATGGTTCCTCACTGGGAACGAGGACGAAAAGAACGAGCATATTTTTACAATGAAAAAGGGAAAAATATGTTAGATGTTTGTGCATTAGGAGGATCTGTACCTACAGGTATGAATCAATTTATTAAAGGAAATGTAATTGAAGTCACTTCCCTAGACCAAGTCAACATGATGGATGATAGTTTGGTCAATGGAAAAATCATCTTTTACAACCGGCCCATGGATCCCAAAAAAATAAGTACTTTTTCTGCATATGGGTCTTGTGTAGATCAGAGATATTCTGGAGCCATTGAAGCTGCAAATAAAGGTGCAATAGCCGTAATTGTCCGTTCGATGAATGTTCGACTAGACGACTTCCCTCATACAGGGAGTATGGGCTATGAAGAAAATACTGATTCCATTCCCGCTTTTGCTATATCGACTAATGGAGCAAACTATTTAAGTACAAATATTGCAAAGTATGGTTCCTTGGAACTCAATCTGAAGTCATTTTGCAAAAGCTATCCAGAGAAAATCTCTTACAATGTAATTGGAGAAATAAAAGGATCAGAATTTCCAGACGAATTCATCACTGTCGGTGGACATTTAGACTCCTGGGATCTTGGAGAAGGTGCTCACGACGACGGAGCCGGAGTTGTTCAATCGATTGAAGTCTTACATCTTTTTAATCTAATGAATATACGACCAAAGCACAGCCTTCGTGTAGTTTTGTTTATGAACGAAGAAAATGGAAACCGAGGGGGAAAAACTTATGCCGAAAAAGCTGCTACTAAAAATGAAAAACACCTGCTGGCACTAGAAAGCGACCGAGGAGGATTCTCGCCACGAGGATTTTCAGTAAATGGTACAGAGAATCAATTGCGAAAAATACAAAAATGGACTGATCTTTTTGAACCCTATGGAATTCACGAATTTAAAATGGGCTTTGCAGGAGTAGATATAAATCCCCTTAAAAATGGGAAAATCTGCTTAATTGGATTATCTCCAGATTCTCAAAGATATTTCGATCACCACCATTCAGACAATGATGTTTTTGAAGAAGTAAACCGCAGAGAACTAGTTTTAGGGGCAGCCAGCATGGCTTCTTTGATTTACTTGATTGACAAATACTGGATCCTTTAGTTCAAAATTAATTCAAATTAGAATCGAAAATTCGATGCTCTAGACTAATTAAATGACGAAGATTTTTTACATTGTATTCCAAGTTACTTTTTTGGAGCATGCATAGAATTATTCTTTTCTTGTTTTTCATAATTGCCATTTGCTGCTTTGCGCAAATACCTGACAGAATTTCTGTAGATGGAGAAACTATATATACCGAACTTCTCAATGAAATTATAATCACTCCACTTGATTTGTCTCCCGAAGACCGTTTGAAATTTTATCGGCTGAAAAAAAAAGTTCTTAAGGTTTATCAATATGCCAAAAGTGCTAAAATTCAATTTAATGAGATTGAAGAAGATTATTTATTTGTTCGGTCCAAAAGAGAAAAAAGAAAAATATCCAAATTACATGACCGGTGGGTGAGAGCAAATTTTACGCAAGACCTTAAACAACTGACACGCTCTGAAGGACGAATACTAATAAAGCTTATCTATCATGAAACAGGAAAAAGTAGCTACGAATTAATAAAACATTACAGAAGTAAGTTTAAAGCGCTCTTTTGGCAAAAATTTGCCCAACTCTACGACGCTGATTTAAAGATGACTTTCAATCCCTCAGAGATTAAAGAAGACTTCTGGATTGAGTATATTTTATGGACTCATAATAAAAAAATAAATGATCGTTAGAAAATAAAAACTGAGCATTTTAAAAAATAATTTGAACACCGAATTAAATCAAATTATTTAATTTAAGATACACATTAATAAAGAGTGAATTTTTTAGCTGAATTTATTAGTTTACTTTTGTGAAAAAATTCTGAAATGAATAAATCAAAAAGTAAAGTAATATCCATAGAATATAAGTTATTTAGAGATAATTTGAAAGGCGAAATGATTGAATCTACTCAGGGTAATCCTCCACTGGTATTTCTGTCTGGACTAGGTCAAATGATACCTGAATTCGAAGCCCAAGTAGTAGAACTGAATACAGGAGATGGCTTTTCCTTCGGAATAAAATCAGAGAATGCCTATGGAACAAAAACAGACGATGCGATTATAGAACTACCCCAAGATATGTTTATGAAAGAAAACAAACTCGTAGAAGAAGTAGCTGTTGATAATATGATTCCATTACAAGACCAAAATGGACAAGTAGTTCCTGCGAAAGTTCTTTCCATAAATGAAAATACCATTACCGTTGATGTAAATCATCCACTTGCAGATCAAGACTTGCACTTTTCAGGAAAGGTGATAGAAGTTCGGGAAGCCACCGCAGAAGAATTGGAGCATGGACATGTTCACGGTCCCGGGGGCCAGGATCATTAGACTTCTAATTTCATGAAATCTTCTGAAAAATTTGATGAAATTTTTCTTTGATTGTCCTTGGACTAATTGATTATATTTGACCTATGTCTAATGCACCAAAAAATAAAATAAAAATTCTAGAAAAGCTCCAAATAAAGGAGCTTAACGACATGCAGAAAGCATCGGCAGCTGCAATAGAATCTTCTCACAATATAGTTTTATTATCGCCAACCGGGACAGGGAAAACAATTGCTTTCCTACTTCCTATAGTGGAAAGATTGAATCCAGAATGTAAAGAAGTACAAGCCTTGGTTGTAGCCCCATCTAGAGAATTGGCTATACAAATTGAGCAAGTACTCCGCGAGATGGGTTCTGGATATAAAACCTCTGTTGTTTATGGGGGACGACTTTTTTCTAAAGACAAAATAGACTTAAAGCATCTACCTGCAGTGCTAGTAGGAACTCCAGGAAGACTCTCTGACCATATTCGAAGAAACTCCTTCACAACCAAACATATTTCAAGCCTCGTTTTGGACGAATTTGATAAGTCATTGGAGGTGGGCTTCGAAACTGAAATGAACCATATATGCACTTCCCTAACACAAGTAAAAAAGAAAATCCTTACCTCGGCGACCCAGAAAGTTCACATACCAAAATTTGTACAACTCAAAGAGCCCCTTTATGTTAATTTTCTTCGACAAGAAGATAGTCAGCTTGAAATCAAGGCAATTATATCTCCAAATAAAGACAAACTTGAAACCCTGATAAAAGCAATAGACCATATAGGAAATCAACCCGGAATTATTTTCTGTAATTTTAAAGAATCTATTTATCGTATCAGCGAGCATCTGACAGAAAACTCTATCAAGCACGGATGCTTTTATGGGGGAATGGAGCAGAAAGAAAGAGAAAGAGCACTCATAAAATTTAGAAATGGTACACATCAACTATTAATTGCTACCGATTTAGCTGCCAGAGGAATAGATGTGCCTGAAATAAAGTTTATCCTCCATTTTCACCTACCATTACGAGCGCAAGAATTTACGCATAGAAATGGGCGCACCGCAAGGATGGATAAAGGGGGAACGGCCTATGTCTTACACTGGAAAGAAGAAGAACTTCCGCATTTCATTCATAACTTAAGTGAAGAAAAACTAAGTCGAGTTTTACCACCAGAAAGTACCTTTAGAACCACAATTTATATTTCAGGGGGGCGGAAAGACAAAATATCAAAAAGTGACATTGCAGGATTCTTTTTCAAACAAGGAGGGCTAATTGGAGATGAATTAGGTTCTATAGAACTTAAAACCGACTGTGCATTTGTTTCTGTGCCAGAAGAAAAAGCGGGAGTCTTAATCAAAAAGTTAAACAATACTAAGCTGAAAAGGAAAAAAGTACGTGTGACCAGAATATAAGTTCGATGGAAGAAAAAAAACTCAAAAGAATCAACAAATTTCTAAGTGAATCAGGATACTGTTCGCGCAGAGGCGCCGATAAACTTATTGAGCACGGACGAGTGACTATCAATGGGGGAATTCCGGAAAAAGGAACAAAAATAAGCGACGAAGATATTGTTCATGTCGATGGGGAACACATTAAGTCAGTGAAAAAAGACCACATTTATATTGCATTTAATAAACCCAGAGGAATTGTATGTACCACAGATATTGAAAATGAAAAAGATAATATCGTAGATTATATTGGACATCCAGAAAGAATATTTCCCATCGGTAGACTAGACAAAGCTAGTGAAGGGCTAATTTTTCTTACTAGCGACGGAGATATTGTCAACAAAATTTTACGAGCAAGAAACAACCATGAAAAAGTATACGAAGTCCGAGTTAATAAACCTATTACAAGGGAGTTTATTAAACGTATGAGCGAGGGTATTCCCATTATGGGAACTATCACTAATAAATGTGAGGTAGAACAAATAGATAAATTCTATTTTAGAATTACATTAACCCAAGGATTTAACAGACAAATCCGTAAAATGTGTGACTATTTAAGCTATGAAGTATATAAATTGAAAAGAATTCGAATTATGAATATCGAATTGGACATCCCCTATGGAGATTGGAGATATATATCTGAAAATGAGATTTTTGAAATAAGAGACCTAATAAAAAAATCATATAAAACCTTTGATCAAGAAGTATAAAAATATAATAATAATAGTTATAAATAACTAATATTAAATATATATCATTATCTTTGCACATTATTAAATTATAACAACACTATGAACAAAGGAACAGTAAAATTCTTCAATGAGTCCAAAGGATTTGGATTTATTGTCGATGATGAATCAAAAACAGAGTACTTCGTACACGTAACTGGTTTAATCGATGAGATTAACGAAGGTGATGAAGTAGAGTTCGAATTGCAAGAGGGCAAAAAAGGCCTAAATGCTGTTAATGTTAAAACAGTATAATCTTGGCGCTATGAACAAAGGAACAGTAAAATTTTTCAATGAGTCCAAAGGATTTGGATTTGTTGTAGATGACGAGTCAAAAACAGAATACTTCGTGCATGTAACTGGATTAATCGATGAGATTAACGAAGGTGACGAAGTAGAGTTCGAACTTGAAGAAGGAAGAAAAGGTCTTAACGCAGTAAATGTTAAAACTGTTTAATCTGAAAGTTATGAATAAAGGAACAGTAAAATTTTTCAATGAGTCTAAAGGATTTGGATTTGTTGTAGACGACGAGTCAAAAACAGAATATTTCGTTCATGTAACTGGTTTAATTGATGAAATTAACGAAGGTGATGAAGTGGAATTCGAATTAGAAGAAGGCAGAAAAGGTCTTAACGCTGTAAATGTTAAAACAGTATAATTATCTTTTAATTAAATAAAAAGCCTATCCTATGGATAGGCTTTTTTTGTGCTAAAAAATACGCATGAACTCAGAAAAATATATCAAATCCAGAGAATTCTTCAATAATAATGATATTGGAATCAAAAATAAACATCACCCAATAGTCGTCTGTTGGAAACTAAATAATCCAAGTAATCTTGGGAGTATTTTGAGAGTATCAGATAATATGGCATGCGAGAAAGTACTTTTTATTGATGATAACCCTTCCTT
>CAZEWZ010000006.1:27542-90749 GCA_964516765.1 uncultured Cryomorphaceae bacterium
CCTTCCTTTAGAAAAGCGAAAATTAAGCAGACAGCTCAATCGAGTTTTAATACAGTTAAATGGCTGTTTTGCGATTCTAAAACTTGGATAGATAATATTCCCGAAGACTATCATATAATTGCAGTTGAAACTACAAGTAGCGCCAAAAATTTATATGAAACTTCTCTACCAGAAAAGTGCGCGCTGATTTTAGGAAACGAAAAAGTAGGAATTGATATTGAAATATTAAAGAAATGCAATAAAACGATTTTCATTCCAATGAAGGGAAGTAATAAATCGATGAATGTTGGGCATGCACTAACTGTTGTACTTGGAGAATGGATACGTCAGAATTATTACTTCTAAAGTATTAAATATGAAACTTCGTTCTAATAATTAATATCTTCAGAATTGTAAGAAATAGATCCCATTATACCTAATCCATTCTCGATATTAGAGTAGACTTGGATGGGTTCTCCACTGATTATGGAAAAATTATTGTTGTTGTTATATAAATCTATTGATCTGAGATACAAGAAATACTCTTTGGAAATCGAAGATAGTTCCAATGAATAATCTGAGGAGAAATCTGAGTAAACGAAGCTATCTAATGTAATTGTTTTCTGTTCTCCATTAAACAATTGATCATCGAATAAGGCATCCCTTCCATAAAAAGTAGAACCACCACTTTGAACTGGCCCTTCATTAGAGAACATAGAAGCATCGGAAGTTTCTATTTCCGAATAATAGTAGTAATTATTCTTTCGAGCAAAAACTCTAAGGCGATAAAAATTTTCTTCTTCTAAATCTTCAAAACTAAGCTGCAAACGAATATTAGATCCATATTCCATGTTTTCCTCAAGAACTAATACAGTATCTATTGAAAACGGAACAGCTTTAGGTAAATAAGTCTGAGCCTCTATATCTGGATAATTTGGATGACTTACTTGCAAGCTATACATGCTCTCGGCTCGAGGAGAGTAAGCTAAGAAATATTTATAAAGTGTATCAATAGACATATCAAATTCGTTAAAATTTTGAGGAATGGATTGGTATGACATCGCTCCCAAGAATACATTGTCTTCATAGATATTCACAACAGCATCGTTTAAGTATGCTACGGAGCCAATATCAAAAGAACCTTGACTATAACTTACATAGGCAAACAAAGAATCCTTGCTAGAATTAATCACAGAGTTGACAACTAACAATGACTCATGTGGAGGAATATCTAAATCAACTACTATTTCACAAGAGGAAATAAAGAGAAAAGCTAAAAGAATAATGGATAATTTTCTCATTTAATTAAAATTTAAAATTGTAAGTAATAGAGGGGATTATAGGAAATAACGAAACCTGTGTGGCTACATTTTGAGAACTTTCTCCCCCACCAATTTGACTATTGAAAGAATTTCCTAAGTACACAAAAAATGGATTTTTTCTATTGTAAGCATTATAAACTGACAATGATATCGTTCGAATTCCCTTCTTTTTTTCTTTATGAAAGTTGACTCCTAAATCAAGCCGATGATACGCGTTCATTCGAGTACCATTTCTTTCTCCATAGTATTCAATCTCATTTGCATTCAATTCGGAATCAGGATATAATTCGGAATCAGGAAATGATAAGTAAGTAGCCTGGGGGAAAGTAATAGCATTTCCTGTCCCATAAACCCAAGTAATCCCAATATCAAAATCTTTAGAAAATTCATGAGACACAACAATAGATACATCATGTCGGCGATCGTACTTATATGAAAACCAGTTTCCAAAATTCAAATTATCATACCTTCTATTGGCCCAAGAAAGCGTATAACCAATCCAACCAGAGGTCCTTCCTTTCTTTTTTTGAACAAATAACTCTACACCATAGGCTTCTCCTTCTCCTTGAGTTTCAATAGAACTCTGCCAATCATTAAAACCAATAAAAGAAGCCCCTTCTTTATAAGAAATAAGATTAGACATAGTTTTATAATAGGCTTCAATACTTAACTCATAAACACCTCCCTGCAGGACACGGGTAATTGATGAGGCAATTTGCCTAGATTTTTGAGGACGAACAAACTCCGTAGAAGGCACCCATATATCTGTAGGTAAGCCTGCATTAGAATTAGTCAGAAGGTGAACATTTTGTTGCATTTCTGCATAGGATAGTTTGGCTGACCAATTATCATCGAGTAAATATCGAGCAGAAATTCGTGGCTGTAAAGATGAGTAATTTTTTGTACCAACTTTAAACAAGGAAGCATGAAGCCCAATATTGGCTTTAAAACGATCATTAAACTTTATATCGTCCTCAAGATAGACATAGGCATCGTGTGAGTAAAGACGATCAGAATAAACAAATGCAGTGTCAATAAATTCACCATACTCAGGATCAATAAACCTTATATCCATTTGACCAGGATAAAAAGTATGATAGGTGTCAGAAAACCCAAACTTGACATAATGGTTGGGGTTTGGTAAATAATCAAAATCCATTTTTAAGCCAATATCTTTAATTCCAGAAAAGTAGTTTAAATCAAATTCTGATGCGTAGACGGAGCCAATATCATTTGCATAAGTAAAATTGGCTTCATTACTAATACCAAAAAGATATTCACTAAAAGTCAAAGTCGTGTTACTAAATAATTTATCATTGAAAAGATGATTCCATCGAAGGGCAGATGTTATATTCCCCCAATTTAAGCCAAAACTAACCTCTTCTGTACTTTCTTGGGAGTCATTATTTAAAGAACCATAAAACCGATCTTTACCGGTATATACACTCCAATAAATTCGGTCATTATCCGAAATTTTATAGTTTAACTTTGCATTCAGGTCGTAAAAATAGAATCCTCCAGCTCCTCCTCCGTCAGACGATGCTCTTATAAAGGGTTGAGCCAAAATATCCCAATAAGTTCTTCTAGCTGAGATAATCCAAGAGGCCTTGCCTTTTAAGATGGGTCCTTGAAGGGTGAGTTTAGAAGATAGCAAACCAATAGATGCGTCACCAATAAATTCTTTGGTATTTCCTTCTTTCATATCGATTTCTAACACCGAAGAAAGCCTCCCTCCAAATCGGGCAGGAAAGCCTCCTTTAGTAAGTCGAACATTTTTAATGGCATCAGCATTGAACACAGAAAAGAAACCACCAATATGCGAAGCATTATATACAGGCACCCCATCCAACAGAATTAGATTTTGATCCGGACCACCACCACGTACATAGAAACCTGAAGTTCCTTCTGAACCAGACTGAACACCGGGAAGTAATTGAATAGCTTTTAGGACATCAACCTCCCCCAATAAAGCGGGTATGGATTGAATTTGTTTCACTGGAACATCAATCAATGACGATTGTGTTCGTCTGACAATAGACTCCTCACCTGTCAAAAGGACTTCTTGTAACTCAAGGGTCTGACTTTTAAGGAAAATATTAATGCGCTGGTCAGAACCTATATCAAACGGAACAGTCATTTTTTCATAGCCAATAAAAGAAAACTCTACATTCATATTTGAGGACGGTAGGGTAATACTGTAAAATCCATAAATATTAGTAGTGGTTCCTAATGAGAACTCTTGAGACACCACATTGACTCCTACCATTCTCTCTCCGGTACTTGCATCTTCTACAAATCCACTCATCGTTGAATTTTGGGCATAAAGTTGGAAAGAAACTAAATACAATAAAAAAGATAATAATATTTTACAAAAATGTATCACAGTAATTTATTTAAATAAAGATAACTTAATGAATTATAAAAATCATATGACATGAGCTCTTATAAGCTCTATTTGCATTTTCTTTTGTAGCTCTGAGGCATTTTTTCTAGCCATCTCAGCAAAATTTTTCTCTGCAGAAGCGTATATAATTCCTCTCGATGAGTTTACAAGTAGTCCACAATCTTTGTTCATCCCATACTTACTTACTTCTGCCAAACTACCTCCCTGATTTCCAACCCCTGGAACCAACAAAAAGTGTTCAGGAACGGTTTGTCGAATCTCGTGAAGCGATTCGGCTCTGGTAGCGCCTACAACATACATCATATTATCAGGACTAGACCAGCCCGAAGAAGTCTCCAAGACATATTGATAAAGTGCTTTGTTATTGGATTCTATCAGTTGAAAATCTTTAGCTCCCTCATTAGAAGTCAAAATCAACAAAATTACCCATTTATTTTTATAGGTCAAGAATGGAGTAACTGAGTCTTTACCCATATAGGGAGCGACAGTAATCGAATGAAAATTCATATTCTCAAAAAATGCCTTTGCATACATTTTTGAGGTATTACCGATATCTCCTCTTTTTGCATCGGCAATGGTGAATATGCTATCTGGAATATAATTTAAAGTCTTCTCTAAAGACATCATACCAGAAACACCCAATGCCTCATAAAACGCAATATTCGGCTTATAGGCTACACAAAGATCCTTTGTTGCATCTATGATTTGCTTATTGAATTCGAATATGGGGTCCTCTAATTCCAGAAGATGGACGGGAATGCGACTGAGGTCAGGGTCTAAACCCACACACAAAAAAGATTTTTTCTCTTTAATTTGCTTAATTAGCTCTTCTCTAGTCATCAGCTCCATCTTTTAGCCGCTCAGCATTTTCAGCAAGAGTCAATTCTTCGATGATTTTGTGGATATCTCCGTTAATGATATCATTTAATGAATAAAGAGTAAGACCAATGCGGTGGTCTGTTACCCTACCTTGGGGATAGTTATAAGTACGAATCTTTGCAGAACGGTCTCCAGTAGACACCATTGTTTTTCTTTTTCCAGCAATTTCTGCATTTCTTTTCGCCAACTCAATTTCAAAGATTCTAGATCTCAAAACTTGAAGAGCTTTGGCGTAATTTTTAATTTGTGATTTTTGATCTTGGCATTGAGCGACTACTCCAGAGGGAACATGTGTCAAACGTACCGCAGAATATGTTGTATTGACGGACTGTCCCCCCGGACCAGAAGAACAGTAGGTTTCTTTTTTTATATCTTTATCGCTGATTTGAACATCAAATTCTTCAGCTTCAGGTAAAACAACAACTGAGGCTGCTGAGGTGTGAACTCGACCTTGGGTTTCTGTTTGTGGAACCCTTTGCACACGGTGAACTCCAGACTCATATTTCATTACCCCATAAACATCATCTCCCGTCACATTCATGACAATTTCTTTGTATCCCCCCGCAGTTCCATGGGTCACATCAACAAGTTCAGTACGCCATTTTTTATTCTCACAATAACGAGAGTACATTCTGTATAAATCCCCAGCAAAAATACTTGCTTCATCTCCACCTGCACCCGCTCTAATCTCAACCACGGCATTTTTAGAATCTTCAGGATCTTTCGGAATCAGAAGCACCTTGATATGATCCTCTAATTCAATTTTTTTTGGAAGGGCCTCATCTAACTCCATGCGCGCCATTTCCTTCATTTCATCGTCCTCAGAAGTCAGTATTTCATTAGATTCATCTATATTTTCACAAATAATCCTGTAACTGATATAGGCTTCAACGATTGGTATGAGTTCTTTGTACTCTCTGTTCAATTGAACGTAACGTTTCATGTCTGCAATAACATCTGGCTCAATGATCTGCTGAGACACATCATCAAAACGAACTTTAATCAGTGCTAATTTATCTATTAGTGCCATATCAGTATGTGAATTCGCCGTGTGGACTCTTAATTGTCAATTTTTTACCGCTGTAAGATTCTACGCGGCCAATAATTTTGGCATCAACTCCAAAAGATTTTGAAATAGCTATAATTTCTTCTGCAAATTCTTCTTGAAGATAGATTTCCATTCGATGCCCCATATTAAAAACTTTGTACATTTCTTTCCAATCTGTAGATGATTCTCTCTGAATTAATTTAAAAAGAGGAGGGGTAGGAAACATACTATCTTTGATTACATGAACATCTTCAACAAAATGAAGTACTTTGGTTTGAGCTCCTCCACTACAATGAACCATTCCATGAATGTGAGGTCTATGAGCCTCTAATATTTTTTTTATGATTGGAGCATAAGTTCTAGTTGGAGATAAGACTAATTTACCAGCATCAAGAGGGATATTTTTAACAGAATCAGTTAGCGACAGACTACCAGAATATATGAGTTCTTCTGGAACATATGAATCATAACTTTCTGGATATTTTTTTGCCAAATCCTTATGAAATAGATCATGACGAGCAGAGGTTAATCCATTAGAACCCATACCACCATTATACTGACTTTCGTAAGAAGCTTGCCCAAAAGATTCCATTCCAACAATTACTTCTCCACCCACAATATTATGATTTGAAATCACGTCTTTCCTTTTCATTCTTGCCGTGACGGTGGAATCGACAATTACTGTTCGCACCAAGTCTCCTACATCAGCTGTTTCACCACCAGTGGAAAAAATACCAAGTCCATGATTTCTTAGTTCAAACAATAAATCTTCCGTCCCATTAATTAGAGCTGAGATAACTTCACCAGAAATTAAATTTTTGTTTCGACCAATGGTAGAAGAGACTAGGATATTATCAACGGCTCCAACACATAAAAGGTCGTCTATATTCATCACTAGCGCATCTTGGGCAATACCTTTCCAAACAGAAATATCTCCTGTCTCTTTCCAATACATATAAGCAAGGGAAGATTTGGTACCTGCTCCGTCCGCATGCATCACGATACAATAATCATCATCACCAGTTAAACGGTCCTCGACTATTTTGCAAAAGGCTTTAGGAAATAAACCTTTATCAACTTTCAGTATCGCATTGTGTACATCTTCTTTTGAAGCAGACACCCCTCGCCTCATATATCTATCTTGATCGCTCAATATTAAAAATTATTGCAATTAGTAGTTGTCAAATAAATGATATAAAAAAGCATCCCATTGATGGGATGCTTTTTATTAATTGAGAAATATCATCAATAAGCCCCGTATTTTTTTGCATCTTCAGGATCAGATTCAATCTGCTTAAAATCTGTTCTACGATTCATTTGGTGAGCTCTTTCTTGTAGTCTCCTTGATTTAAGACCTAAAATGAACTCTTCTGTCAATACATCTCCTACTTTCAGTCCGTTTCGGTCTTCTAAAAGAACAATAGGTTCAATTTCCCCCATTCCGATTGCTTCCAATCTGGATGCATCAATACCTTTAGATATTAGATATTCTACACATGCATCAGCTCTTTTTTGAGATAATTCCTGATTAAACTCTTCCCCACTTCGAAAATCAGTATGCGAACGAAGTTGAATTCTTAAATCCATATTTGTTTCTAATACTTCAGTTAAATAATCTAAATCTTTTTGAGCCATAGGACGTAATTCTGAACTTCCTAAATCATATTCAATCTGAGGAAGAATAATTGGAAGTCTGTATAGCTCTAATGATAGGTCTATAGCAATCTTATAGAGAAATCCTTCATCAGTAGTTTCAAAATCATTGATACTTAAATCCTGAGTAGTAACTGTATCAAAGACGGTTACATAAGTGTCTTTTGTAAATGTAACCTCGTACTCAACTCCTTGTTTAATCGCTTCATCGCCAAAATCGAAGAAACCATTTTTATTTGTCAGAGCATCAAAAGTAGTTCCATCTGAGCCCTCAAGATGAATAGAAACACCTAGTAACGGATCAGTTGTTTCAATATCTTGTAAAACTCCTTCCATAACAAATTTTAAATCAGAAAGTTTTACATCATAAATATCATCTCCTCCACGACCTCCCTTTCTATTGGAAGTGAAAAGGCCATTTATAGCGTCTTTTCCTGAAAATATTATCCCAAAATCGTCATAAGAAGAATTTATTGGAAATTTCATATTTTTAACTTTACCATATTGACCGCTTGGTCTCTTTTTAGCTCTAAAAAGATCGAAGCCACCCATTCCAATATGACCATCTGATGCAAAAAATAGGGTTCCATCATTATGAACAAATGGTGAGATTTCCTTTCCAGAGGAATTTACTTCTGGCCCGAGATTAACAGGCTCACTCCATGCGTCATTTCTCTTGTTATACTCAGACATCCAAACATCAAACTCACCATATCCTCCAGGCATATCAGAAACAAAATACAAGACTTTCTGGTCGGGTGAAAGACAAGGATAAATAACCATATAGTTTGAATCTATAGGAATACTAATTTCTAATGGTTCTCCCCAAGCTCCACCTTTCTTTGTTGTTGTGTATATTTTTGGTGCATTAAACTGATTTTTTTGTTTAATGGACCGGTTAAAATACATAAGATTTCCACGTTCGTTCAAAGCAACAGCACCTTCATCAAATTTGGTGTTAATTAAATCATCATCATCCAAAAAGTCACCTAAAGGCATTGGATCGTTCCATTTGATTTTAGCTTTTTTCTTAGTACCTCTTTTCTTTTTATCTTCCTTAATATCAGTTACCCAAATATCAGTAAAGTATTGACCTGTCTGAGCACTTATCCTTCTACCTTTAACTCCTTTTCGTGCTGTTGTAAATAAGATTTCATTATAGTCGTTATTCCCATAGGAAGGCATACTATCATCTTGTTTAGAGTTGATAGATTTCATGTTAGAAACAGCATATCTTGATGGATTAGCCTCCCAATCGATTGCCATTTGACAGGCAAGTATATATTCTGCAGATCTTTCATCTTCTGGCACTTTTTCAGAATAGGATTCAAAAGACTTAATAGCGTCTTCATACTTTCCAACATTCCTCTGCATCATTCCTAAATATAAAATAGCTATGGGATCATCGAAGCGCATTTTTATGGTACGTTTGTAATAACTTTCGGCTTGGCGATAGTTTCCAATTCTTCTTGCACACTCTGCTAATCGGAAACTCATTTGAATTTTTTGAGTCTTGTCGGATGACTTTGAGTAGGCTCGTTTATAAAAATCCATCGCCTTATGAAATTCATATTGGTCAAAAGCAATATCTGCTTTTTTCAGATTTTTACCTTGAGCAAATGAGCTCATTGAAAACTGAAATGTAAATATAAATAATAATACTATTTTAGTAAATCTCATTGGATCAAATTAATGAGTTCTTAATATCCTAATTCCTTGTAATTGCTTCTAAAGAATGCTAAAGTAGATAAAAATACAGCAAATAAAAAACGTTGAACACTTGGATGTTCTTTTAATTATCTAACAAAAAAAAATTAAATATTAAAAGGCACCCAAAAGGATACTTTTTAATCTAATTATTTATCAATATATGCTGACTTGACTGTCTTCACAATGATACCAGCAATCTTATATGGATCGCCATTAGAGGCAGGTCTTCGATCTTCTAACCAACCTTTCCAGCCATTTTCTACAGTAATTATTGGAATTCTAATAGAAGCACCTCTATCTGACACTCCAAAACTAAAATCATGAATAGAAGCTGTTTCATGCAAACCAGTCAAGCGTTGGTCATTAAAGGCGCCGTAAACAGCAATATGCTCTTTAACAACTGATCTGAAAGACTCACATACAGACTCATATACTTTCTTTGAGCCGCAAGTTCTCAAAAGTGTATTGGAAAAATTGGCATGCATTCCTGAACCATTCCAATCTCCTTTAATAGGTTTGGGATGATATTCAATATAGTATCCATATTTCTCTGACAATCGATCTAGAAGATAACGAGCAATCCAGAGCTCATCTCCTGCAAGCTTGGCTCCTTTTGCAAACAACTGAAATTCCCATTGCCCAGAAGCAACTTCTTGATTAATTCCTTCAAAATTAATCCCAGCATCGATGCATAAATCTGCATGTTCTTCAACAAAATCTCTTCCATGAGTATTTCTCCCACCAACAGAGCAATAGTACATACCTTGTGGACCTGGATAACCTCCTACTGGAAAACCAAGAGGTAACTGAGTTTCAGTGTCCATTATAAAATATTCTTGCTCAAAACCAAACCAGAAATCATTATCACCATCATCAATCTCAGATCTACCGTTTGAAGAATGAGGTGTTCCATCGGCATTCAATACTTCCGTCATAACCAAAAAGCCATTTATTCGCTCTGGGTCTGGAAAAATAGCAACAGGTTTAAGCAAACAGTCTGAAGAACTACCCTCAGCCTGCCTAGTAGAACTTCCATCGAAAGACCAAACTGGGCAATCATCTATTTTTCCACTGAAGTTTTCTAGAATTTTAGTCTTGCTTCTCATGTTTTGGGTTGGCAAATAACCATCGAGCCAGATGTACTCTAATTTTGATTTCATAAGAACAAAGAATTTAAAATTATTTAACGATAACAAATTAAAACATTTTCAAAAAAATGAATCTAAATAATTAAGGGAAACTTTTCAACAAAAAAATATACTTTTCAAGAAATTAGAATGATTGTTAGAAAAATAAAATAGGAAGCAAGCAAGAAAAATCCTTTTACTCGTCCTATTGAAGAGGTCCTTCCAAAAATCATCATAAGAAAAAGTAGTAATGACAATCCTAACATCCACAAAAAATCAAAATTTAATAGATTAAGATCTACACATGCTATGGGCTGAATCATAGAAGTAACCCCCAAGACAGCGAAAATATTAAAAATATTTGAGCCGATTAAATTCCCAACTGAAAGACCATTCTCATTTTTGTAAGCAGCTATAATAGAAGTAGATAATTCCGGAACTGACGTCCCAAATGAAATAACAGAGACAGAAATCACTCGCTCAGTGATACCAAAATCTCGGGCAATCTCAACGGATGCATCAATCAAAAAATGAGACCCAAAATACAAACTAAGTGCACCTAGAATTAAATAAAATAGAAGAAGGAAGATAGGTATCTGTTCAGTATTGGATTTAGTTTGGGAGGAAATCACATTCCAATTGCGGTGAATTAAATAAGTAGTAAGTAGAACTAAAAGAAAAACAAAAATCGTGCCTTCGACAAAACTTATCATGGACTGTGTGTAAAGAAAAATTCCACATAAAACAGAAGCAAAAATCATTACAGGAACATCGAAAGAGTAAAGTCGCTTATCAAAACTCAAAGGGAAAATACAAGCAGTAAAACCAAGAACTAGAGATAAATTAGCAATATTTGATCCAATTACATTCCCGATTGCAATATCTGAGTATCCACTTAGTGCAGCATAAATACTAACAATTAATTCTGGAGCAGAAGTGGCAAAAGAGACTACTGTTAATCCAACAACGACCATTGAAATATGATACCTCAATGCAAGGGAAACAGAGCCTTTGACTAAAAAATTACCCCCTAAAATCAGAATAATAAAACCAATAATTAATTTAAAAAAATCCACTTACTTGATTTTAATATTTTTATTAAGTTCTCTCTTTACTGACTGTGTCAATTTTTCAGCTACTTCTAACTGCTTATTTACATCTTCGTGAACTTGACTGTCTATAGAACTAGCATGAATTTCTCTTTTAATATCATTACCAGCATCTTTAACTTTACGAATAGTTTTTGCTAACGAACGAGCAAATCCAGGTATTTTTTCTGGACCAAAAAGCAAAAGGCCAACCAAAGCAATCAATAAAAATTCTCCTGTTCCAAGAAAATTTAAAAATAAATAGAAATTCATCATTTAGTAAAAATAAAAAAAGTCCCGCACATGCAGGACTTAAATTCATAGTTTAATATAAAATTTTATTTTTCAATATCATCCTGAAGGGTGTCAAACATAATTGGAGTAGCAATGAACAATGAGGAATATGTTCCAACAATAACTCCAATCATAAGCGCAAACATAAATCCTCGAATCACTTCGCCTCCGAATAAGAAAATAACTAATAACACAAAGAAAGTAGTAAGAGAGGTGTTGATTGTTCTACTTAAGGTACTATTAAGCGCAGCATTTACAACATCTTCACGTGTACCTTTTTTAGTTCCGAAGAACTCTCTAATTCTATCAAAAACTACAACAGTATCATTTAATGAGTACCCTATTACAGTTAGAATTGCCGCGATAAATGCTTGATCGATTTCGAGTGAAAATGGCAATCTACCGTAAAGTATTGAGAAAACTGCCAATACGATCAATACATCATGGAATACAGCAACAACTGCCCCTACAGAGTAGGATAATTTTCGGAATCTTATTAGAATATACAAAAAGATTACCAACAACGAGAAGATAACTGCCCAAACAGCAGATTGCTTAATATCATCTGCAATTGTAGGCCCAACCAATTGAGAACTCATCACCTCGTAATTTCCATCTAAGGTTATTAATCCTTGATCCAATTTTGCTCTGACCAAATCATCAGAACCTTTTTCGTCGATCATATATTTCGTCGTAATCTTTACTTGGTTGGCTTTCCCAAAAGTTTTCACCTCAGGTGCTGTTTCAAATGGACTTGCCAATGCAGAACGAACTTCTTGTGTCACTACATCTTGATCAAAACGGACAACGAAGTTTCTTCCACCCTTAAAGTCAACTCCCTGATTTAGACCTCTAGTTGCCAATGACGCAATTCCTAAACAGACTAGAATGAAAGAGAACATATAGGCAGCCTTTCTTTTTGAAAGAAATGATATAGTTGAGTTAGCAAACCAATTTTCGGTCACTTTGGAGGAAAACTTGATAGACTTTTTGGAAGCCATTCGAGACTCAAACACTAACCGCGTAAGAAATATTGCAGCAAATAAAGATGTGATAATACCAATAATCAGTGTAGTCGCAAAACCTTTGATAGGACCTGTACCAAATGTATATAAAATAACTCCCGTGAGAAGTGTTGTGACGTTGGCATCAATAATTGCCGCATAAGCATTTTGGTAACCATCGGAAATCGCCAAACTCATTCCTTTACCCATTCGAAGTTCTTCACGAATACGTTCGTATATAAGTACATTGGCGTCCACAGCCATACCTATAGTTAAAACAATCCCAGCGATACCCGGGAGAGAAAGAACTGCACCTAAGGAAGCTAGTACACCAAAAATAAATAAGATATTTAATATGAGCGCGATATTTGCTGCGATACCAGCTGTTTGATAATAGAAAATCATGTAGAGCAAAACAATCAATAGAGCAATTGCAAAAGAAGTAAATCCGGAGCTAATAGCTTCTTTACCTAATGAAGGTCCAACAATTTCAGATTGAATAATCTTAGCTGGAGCTGGCAATTTTCCTGCTTTTAAAATATTTGATAAATCTTCTGCTTCCTCAACAGTAAAGTTTCCGGAAATACTAGAACTCCCATTTGGAATCACATCATTTACAGTAGGAAAAGAGTATACGAAGTCGTCAAGAACAATAGCAACTTGGCGGTCAATATTGTTTTCTGTAATTTTCTTCCACTTTTTAGCTCCTTCTGCATTCATTTTCATACTTACATTTACAGAACCTGTAGCATCAATTTGAGAATTGGCATCAATAATAACATCTCCACCAAGCTTTGGTTGATTATCTCTATTGGACTTAATAGCCACTAACTCGAGACCTACTTCTTCTCCCGAAACAACAAGAGACTTAGCAGACCATAAAAAAAGTGTATTTTTAAGGTCACCTGTCAATAGTGAAAGAACCTCTGGCTGCTTTAAAATTTTATTTACTCTAGCGGTATCTTCTGGAGAAACAACTCCAACTCTGGCACCAAATGCATATTGACTAAATTGAACTAAATCTAAAAAAGGATTTCCTGAATTGATGTTCAGTGAATCCATAAATAATGAATCCATTTCTAGATCAGGTGTTCCTTGTATCTCTTCCTCTGTTCTTAAAAGAGCATCCACATTAATTAAAAAATTTTGCATCGTCTGTACATTGGTTGTCTCCCAAAACTCAAGCTGAGCTGTACTTTGCAATAAGCGTTTCACTCGATCGTGATCTTTTACTCCTGGTAATTCGACTAGAATACGTCCTTCCTGTTCCAATTGCTGAATATTAGGCTGAACAACTCCAAATTTATCAATACGAGCTCGTAGTACGGAAAAGGCTCGATCAATGGCACCTTTTAATTCGGCTCTGATTACAGAAATAACATCTTTATCTGAAGCGTTTACATCAAATTTCCCAACCATATTTCTGTGACCAAAAATACGTGGTGAGGATAAAAGAATATTAGTTTCATTTTTTTCATTCACTTCATTGAATGAACTAACAAAATCATCAATATAATCTTTTTGAGAATCGCTTTGTTTCTTATTCGCAATGAAAATAGCCTCATTGAAAGTAGCATCAACAGAATTATTTGCAAGTATTTTTAAGATATCTCCAACAGAGACCTCTAAGGTGACATTCATTCCTCCCTTAAGATCGAGTCCAAGATTCAACTCTTGTTCTTTACATTGTTTGTAGGTGTAGCCAAAATACAACACATCTGATGATACAGAATCCAAGTATGCTTGCTCCAACTGGTAATCACCGTTTGCATAAGTTTTCGCATCGGTTTCTACACTTTTTACCATCAAGGTAAATGCCAATTGATAGATGCAAATTAGTGCAAATACAGCGGCCAAAAATTTCGTAAATCCTTTATTGCGCATATCTATTTCTTTTGTGTAGTTTATTTTAAGGTGGACAAATATAAACTTTCAATAAAATAAACACAATTAATTTGAAGCTATTAATAAAATACTGTGGTACAATTCTTGTAAATTTGATAAATATATATACTAGTTTATCTTATAAAAAAAAAATGAAACTATTTATTACTGTTTTATCAAGCTTTCTAATAGGGTTTAAAGGGTTTCCTCAAACAGACTTCTATCAGGCTCAAAATTTATCAGTCACCAAGCAAGGAATCAATATAATCAACCCTTGGGCAGGCGGCTTAAATGTTCCTCAAATGTCTCCCATTGATTTAAATGGTGATCAACTGTTAGATCTTGTTATTTTTGACAAAAATGGGGATCAAATCAATTCATTTATCAACCATGGAACAGAGGGAATAGTAGATTATCATTACGCTCCTAAATACAACATAAAATTCCCGGAAATAGAAGATTGGATTTTATTAAGAGATTACAATTGTGATAGTAGAATGGATATTTTCACATCATTTAATGGAGGAATCAATGTTTATAAGAATACAATGACGAATAATGAGCTAAGTTTCGAGCTCATTCAAAAAGTTTATACTGACAGAGGCTCAGGAGAAACTGACATGTATGTTAGCTCTGTGGACATTCCTCATATTGGCGACCTAGATGGTGATGGAGATCTAGATATTTTAACTTTCAGCATCATCGGAAGCCATGTAGAATGGCACAAAAATAATTCCATAGAAATTTTTGGAAATTGCGACAGTTTAAAATTTATTCTTGAAGACGATTGTTGGGGAGATTTTAGCGAGAACTTCTCAGATAACTCAGTTACTCTATATGATTGCGAAGCATTAAGACCCATTCACTTTGACAAAAAAGAAAATAATATAAAACACTCTGGTTCAACTGTCACAGCGATTGATTTGAATGGAGATTCTTATTTCGAACTGCTTCTCGGAGATGTGACATTCGACAATCTTGTAATGCTTGAAAATAGTGCTCCTGCAGCTTCCGCACTTATGGTTAACCAAAACACACAATTTCCAAGTAGTTCGGAGAGTGTCAACATACCTAAATTTCCGGCAGCTTATTATTTTGATGTCAACAATGATAATATAAAAGACCTTATAGTATGCCCTAATGGAAATAACGTATCTACTAACCACAAGAATGTGTGGTATTATAAAAATGAATCCTTTTCTGAAGAAGTTAATTTAAACTTAATTCAAAAAGATGCCTTTGCAGACCAAATGATAGATGTAGGTGCTGGAGCCAATCCAGTATTCTTTGATTATAATAATGATGGCTTAATGGATCTCATTGTAGCAAACTATGGGTATTATATTGAAGGAGGTAATTTTAATTCTCAACTAGCACTTTACAAAAATATTGGTACAGAAACTGCGCCAGAATTTGAATGGATTACAGACGATTATGCCGCCTTGGGTACTCTAAATTTCGACAATAATATTAGTCCTACTTTTGGAGATATTGACGGTGACAATGACTTAGATATGTTGGTGGGAGATGCAAATGGAAAACTTCACCTTCTAAACAATATTCTAATTGATAATGAGTCAAACTTCTTTATCAATTCTATAGATTATTTTGATATCGATGTGGGATCATTCGCTAGTCCTTTTCTGGTAGACCTTGACAGAGACAGCGATTTAGATTTAATTATTGGGTCCAGACAAGGGCAGATATATTATTATGAAAACCAAGGTACTCCATACGAGCCAAATTTTATTTTATCAAATGAAATATTTGGAAACATAAATCTAATCGATCCTATATTTAATACCGCTTACACCACCCCTAGAGTAATTGATACAGAAAATGGTTATGAACTTTTTGTCGGTACAGAAAAAGGATCTATTTACCATTACACGAATATTGACGACAATCTAATGGGTGAATTTCAAATAGTGAATGATTCAATCCTATTATATTCAAAAGGAATTCGAACTGCTCCTGCTGTTTACGATCTTGATAATGACGGGTTCAATGATATGCTTCTTGGGACATATACAGGTGGAATTCATCTATTGTGGGGAGGGGAAGATCCCTCATTACTATTAAAAAATCACGTCCAAAGAAATATAGATGTATTTCCAAATCCGAGCGAAGGAATTATACATATTGGCCATGCAGATTTGATCTCGGAAATAGAAATCTATTCTATTGAGGGTAAGTTATTTTATAAGGGACCTTCGCAGAATTATATTGATATATCTCATCTAACCGAGGGTATTTATTTGCTTCATGCAAAGAAAAAAATAGGAGGAAAATTATTTAGTAAAATTTGTATCTACTAATATGGAAAATGCTACTATTTATTTTGATGGGGAGTGTATTATGTGCAATTATTCTATTAAATTCCTCATTCAAAGAGATAAAAAAGAAATCTTCAAAATTGGTTATACTAAATCTCTAGAACCCAAAAATCAAGACTCCATTGTTTTAGTATATAAAGAATTGACATATAAGTACTCTTCTGCAGTAATTAAAAGCCTTATTTTGATTGGAGGATTATATAAAATCGCATATGTTTTATATGTTTTCCCAAAATTCTTTAGAGATCTAGTCTATATATTTGTTGCTAGAAATAGATATAAATGGTTTGGCAAACATAACTCATGTCCTAAACCACCTAAAGAATGGTTAGGAAGAATGAAAACTGATTGAGAGATAAAAACCTTGGAAATATTCCCAAGGTTTTTTCATATTGTAAAAGTTGACTGTGTTCCTAAAATAAATTCAAATTTTTAAGTAAAGTATTGGTTGCTTGGACTCCCTCAGCGGACTGCATTAATAAACTCTTTTCATGGGTATCTAAATCAATCTCAATAATCTTTTCGATTCCATTGGCACCCAAAATAACTGGTACTCCAATGGTTAAGTCATTTAAACCAAATTCTCCTTCCAACATTGCCGAGCAGGGAAACATTTTCTTCTGATCACAGGCTATAGATTGCACTAGGGCAGAAACAGCAGCTCCCGGTGCATACCAGGCAGAAGTCCCTAACATTCCTGTTAATGTAGCTCCCCCTACTTTCGTTTCTGCGGCAACTTTAACTAATCTATCATGAGACAAAAACTCGGATGCAAGAACACTATTCCTAGAAGCGATTCGAGTAAGTGGCACCATACCTTTATCACTGTGGCCTCCAATGACCATTCCATTTACATCAGATGCAGGACAACCAAGAGCCTCACTTAGTCGATATTTAAATCTCGCACTATCAAGAGCTCCTCCCATTCCAATAATTCTATTTTTTGGAATACCAGTTACCTTATGAGTCAAATAAGTCATGGTATCCATAGGATTACTAACTATAATAAGAATTACATTAGGTGAGTATTTAATTAAATTTTCAGAAACCATTTTAACTATTCCGGCATTAATGCCAATAAGTTCTTCGCGAGTCATTCCAGGCTTTCTAGGAATTCCACTAGTAATGACTGCTACCTTACTACCAGCAGTTTTAGAGTAATCATTTGTACTGCCTACAATTTGTGTGTCAAAACCATTTAAGCTAGAGGTTTGCATCAAATCCATTGCTTTTCCCTCTGCATAGTTTTCTTTTATATCTAATAGGACTACCTCAGAGGCAAAGTCTTTTATAGCTATATACTCTGCACAACTCGCACCAACTGCACCTGCGCCTACAATACTTATCTTCATTTTTGTAAAATTTTATGGAATTAATTACTTTTAAGATCTCTTTATATAATCGCATCTAAATTAAGACTTATTCCTACCCCAAGGAAAAAATATAAAAGTATATTTGAAAATATTATAATTGAAAATAAAATAATGGTACTATTATTGGACGATAAGTCAAAAAATAATTTAAAGTTAAAATGAAAAAATACTATCTCCTTATTTCAATGATTCTCTCCATTAATTCAGTTTTTAGTCAATGTCTGGTTGCAGATATAACTAACTCAAATCAAGACCAGGTGGTGGAGGGAAATATTACTTATTTTAATCTATGTCCCGGAGAAACACTATCAATGCAAGCAATAGCTTCTAATGATAATGGACCAATTCTTGAGCCTACTTCTACCTGGTTTATTGATCAAACAGAGTTTTCTAACATTCAAACCTTTACACAAACATTCAATAGCTCAGGGGGATATATTGTTTCATTAATAATGGAAGATAATGAAGGTTGTGAAATGGAAGAATCACTTGATTTTTATATTCGTGTATCTACTGTTCCTACCATTGATTTGTCTGTTACTCCTTCTGTAATATGTCCTGGGGTAAGCACAACTATTGGGGCAGAAACTTCATCTGATCTTTCTTTTTCTGGGGAAATTACTACTGGTTCATGGGAATCTTTATCATGTGAAGATGAGTTTTCAGATGCCACTTATCTTCCTGATGGAAGTGGAGTTTCATACACTACTGACATTTACTTAGGCTGTTTTGGAGAAGGACAAACATTGACAGATGCTGCCGATATTCTAAGTGTAGATATTAATATGGAACATTCTTATTCCGGTGACTTAGATATTTATTTAACTGCACCCAATGGAGTTCAAGTAACTCTTTTTGAACAATCCGGGGGGGCAACCTGGTTTGGGGAAGCAACTGACGGAGATGCAACAGAAACAAATCCTGGTATTGGATACGACTATGGTTGGTCAATGAATCCAGCATATAATGGAACCATGATTGATGGTGTTGCAAATAATACAATATCCGACCCACTTGGAGGGTTTTCAAATATTTTAGCACCTACTACATATCTGCCTGTAGGAGATTTTAACGACTTTTTGGGCAGTCCCATAAATGGAACGTGGACAATAACAGTCACAGATAATTTGAATATTGATAATGGGTGGATATTTTCATGGGGAATCCAAATTAACCAGAGTATAATTCCATCTTCTTGGGGCTTTGATAATTCCGTTATGGATGAATATTTTATTGATAACCCAACCATACTCTCCAACTTAGGTAGTTCCATTGTAATTGAGCCGATCGTGGGGAATAACACATACTATTATGAAGTAGTTGATAATTTTGGTTGTATTTTTTCCGAGCCAATAGTTGTAACAGGTACAAGTTATATTAATATTTCTGAGGATATCTCTGATGAATATTGTGGTGCAGACGATGGTGAGGTTACTCTAAACCTTTCTGGAGGAACCCCAGAATACACTGTATTATGGGCGAATGGAACCCAAGGCCCTACAATCACTGATCTTTCTGAAGGAACATACACATACACAGTTATCGATGGACTGGGCTGTGAGCAGACAGACAATGTAGTAATCCAAAATAGTGAATTGGGATTACTTTTTGAGGTAATAGTTGGTCCAGATAGGTGTGAACAAGGAATCGGTTCTATTGAAATTAATCCATTAAATGGATCTGCACCATATTTATATGCAATTAATGGAGAGTCTTTAAACACAAATTTTATTGAAAACTTGTATGAAGATGACTATGTTATTGAAATATCTGACGATTTCGGATGTGATGGAACCCAAACCATCGAGATTAACAATATTTTAGGACCTAATGCGAATTTCACTCAAAGCCATGACACAGTTACTTATGTGGATGGTTTAATCGAATTCACCAGTCTTTCTTCTGCTGCTTTAGGAGCAAGTTTAGAAAACTATCAATGGACTTTTGGTAATGGAATTGGAGATGAAGGCGTACAAACTGAATTCGACTTTGTACAGATTGGTAATTATTTAGTCACTCATACAGTAACAGACGATGGGGAATGTTCAGACACATATTTTTCTCCAGTTGTAGCTGTAGAAGATTATTGGGCATGGGCTCCATCCGCCTTCACACCAAATGGTGACGGAATTAATGATATCTTTAATATAGAATTCTACAATATTTTTGAATCAACTCTTCAATGTTTTATATATGATCGTTGGGGAAAGTTAGTTTTTAAAAGTAGTGGAGAGAATTGTGGATGGGATGGTATTCGTCAGGACAATGGGATTAAGGCAGATATATCCTCATATAGATATTATGCTAGTTTTAATACCTACCGAAATAAACTTCAAGAAAAAACTGGAGTGATAATGCTTTTAAATTAATCTCCATAATCATGTTTATGGGATTATCTATAACGGGTAATATAACTCAGAAATAAAAGAACTATTATTTAACAATTATCTTACTCAAATTACTTCTGTTAAATAAATTATTTCTTCGATTATTTTCAATTCTACCTATACATCGATATTTGCATACTTTGCATTTCTCTCAATAAAGTCTCTTCTAGGAGGAACATCGTCTCCCATTAGCATAGAAAAAACCCGATCTGCTTCAGCAGCACTATCTATAGTGACTTGTCTAAGAGTTCTATTTTCTGGTTGCATAGTAGTATCCCATAATTGAGAGGCATTCATTTCCCCAAGGCCCTTATATCGTTGAATTCCAACGGAAGACTCTTTTCCTTTACTCATTTCAGCAATATTAGAGTCACGCTCCTCGTCATTCCAACAGTATCGCTGATCTTTTCCTTTTTTGAGCAAATAAAGAGGAGGAGTAGCAATATAAATATATCCATTTTCCACTAGATCCTTCATATATCTAAAGAAGAAAGTTAAGATTAAAGTAGAAATATGAGACCCATCTACATCTGCATCACACATTATCACTACTTTGTGATAACGAAGCTTTGAGATATTTAAAGCTTTGCTGTCTTCTTCAGTACCAATAGAAACACCTAGTGCAGTGAATATATTCTTAATTTCTTCATTTTCAAAAACCTTATACTGCATAGCTTTTTCAACATTAAGAATTTTACCTCTAAGAGGTAAAATAGCCTGAAAAGCTCGATCTCTTCCTTGTTTGGCTGTTCCACCTGCAGAATCTCCCTCAACAAGAAATATTTCGCATTTTTCAGGATCTTTTTCAGAACAATCAGAAAGTTTACCTGGAAGACCTGTTGATGACATAACAGTCTTTCTCTGGACCATTTCACGAGCTTTCTTAGCAGCCTGTCTTGCTTTTGCAGCCAAAATGACTTTCAATATGATTTGTTTGGCATCCTTTGGATTTTCTTCCAAATAATTATTTAGCATCTCACCAACCAATTGATCGACAGCACCAGAGACTTCAGAATTCCCTAATTTGGTTTTGGTTTGCCCCTCAAACTGAGGCTCCATTACTTTTACAGAGATTACAGCGGTTAATCCTTCACGGAAATCATCTCCAGCAACTGTTACTTTTTCGCGCTCTAGCATGCCAGACTTCTCTGCATAAGACTTTAGTGTTCGTGTCAATGCACGACGAAAACCAGCTAAATGTGTTCCTCCCTCATGGGTATTAATGTTATTTACATAAGAATGTAAATTTTCTGTGTAGGTAGTATTATAACTCATAGCTACCTCAACAGGGACTTCATTCTTCTCTCCTTCCATATACATAACCTGAGCAATAAGAGAATCTCTGGTTGCATCTAAATATTCGACAAATTCACTTAAACCCCCTTCAGAAATAAAGGTCGCAGATATATCATTTCCCTCTTCGTCTTTTTCACGCTTATCTGTAATCGACAATGTAATTCCTTTGTTCAAAAAAGATAATTCACGCATACGAGTAGCTAGAATATCATAAACATACTCAGTAGAGTTAAATATGGAATCGTCGGGCTTAAATGTGATTATAGTCCCTCTGATATCAGTCTTACCAACTTCTAGTACATCAGTCTGAGGAATTCCCTTAGAATATTCTTGGGTAAATATTTTACCATCTCTATGAACTTCGGCTTTAAGGAGAATCGATAGAGCATTTACACAGGATACACCAACACCATGAAGACCACCAGATACTTTGTAAGAATCTTTATCAAACTTTCCTCCAGCATGCAATACGGTCATCACAACCTCAAGTGCAGATTTACCCTCTTTTGGATGCATTGCTGTTGGAATACCTCTTCCGTCATCTTTGACGGTGACGGAATTATCCGTATTAATAATTACATCAATGTTAGAACAATGACCTGCTAATGCTTCATCGATAGAATTATCAACTACTTCATACACCAAATGGTGCAATCCTTTCTGACCTACGTCTCCAATATACATAGCGGGACGCTTACGGACGGCCTCTAAACCTTCCAGCACTTGAATACTATCCGCAGAATAATCTTGATTTTTTAAATCTTCACTCATAACATATTGGTTTATTAAAGGTCACATGACCCATAACAAATATAATAAATTCACTTAGTTAGAAACCCATTTGATGAGCATAATACAGCCAATCTTATCAACATTTTTTGGACTAATTAACAATCTAAAAAAACTCGAAATTATTGGACAAAAAAAAGACCTCAATGGGAGGTCTTTGATTATTTATGTATAAAATTATTTACGCTGCGATAACCTCAAATTCTAGCTCAACAACAACATTCCTGTGAAGCCGTACAGAAGCAGTATACTTTCCCAAAGCTTTAACTGTCCCACCAATGATAGAAATAAATTTCTTTTCAATTGATTGACCGGATTTCTCAAGAGAGGACGCAAGATCAATTGTTGTGATAGATCCAAATAATTTGTGTCCACCGTCAGCCACTTTTGCGGTAAGCTTAAGTTCAATAGACTTCAATGCTTCAGCAATTTTATTTGCATCAGCAACTAGTTTCTGTTCCTTAAAAGTCCTTTGTTTTAAGTTTTCTGCCAAAACTTTCTTAGCAGAATCAGTAGCTATACGACCATAACCTTTGGGGATAAGGAAGTTTCTACCAAAACCATTCTTGACATTAACGACATCGTCTTTAAAACCTAAATTGGCTACATCTTGTGATAAAATAATTTCCATAATACTGAGTTTTTACTTCATTAAATCAGTTACATACGGCAATACAGCAATATGACGAGCTCGTTTCACAGCTTGAGACACCTTTCTTTGAAATTTTAAAGAAGTTCCAGTGATACGACGTGGCAATATCTTGCCTTGTTCGTTTAAAAATTTAGTTAAAAAAACACCATCTTTATAGTCGATAAACTTGATACCTAACTTTTTAAAACGACAGTATTTTTTCTTCTGACCTGTGTCAATAGACAGTGGGGTAAGGAATCTGATTTCTGAATTACTAGCCATTACTTAGTCTTTTTGGAATTTGTATTTAATCTTTCTCTTCTTTGACCAGCATAAGCTAGAGCATGTTTATCCAGAGCAACAGTAAGAAAACGCATAACGCGCTCATCTCTCTTTAAAAGAACTTCTAGGCTGGCTGTTAAATCAGCTGCACCTTTAAATTCTATTAAAAAATAGAATCCACTTTTCTTTTTCTGGATTGGATAAGCTAGTTTTTTCAAACCCCAGCTCTCCTCTGCTAAAATTTCAGCATCATTTGACTTCAAATGGGCTGTAAACTTGCTTACTGCTTCCTTTGTCTGTTCATCAGACAAAACGGGATTTAAAATGAAAACAGTCTCGTAGTTTCTTAACATTGTAAATTAAATTTAGTTTTTTTCCGAAATGGACTGCGAAATTAAGAAAATTACTTGAATACTAAAAATATTCAGCCACTAAAAGACGCCCTAATACTTGTTAATAGCATAATATCTGAAAGAATAAAATCATTCATGATGATATGGCTCATTTTTCATTATGGTCATAGATCTATAAATTTGTTCAACCACAAATAAACGAATCATCTGATGAGAAAAAGTCATTTTAGATAAAGAAATTTTTCCATGGCATTCTGAAGCTAAAGAATCATCAAAACCAAAGGGCCCACCCACAACAAAAACAAGTCTCTTAAGACCTGAATTCATATGTTTTTGAAGGTGCTTAGAGAAATTTACCGAATCAAACTGATTTCCATTCTCATCAAATAAAATCATTCGATCGCCAACTTTTAATTTAGCAAGTATTAATTTAGATTCGTTTTTTTTCTGCTCTAATCTAGAAAGTGATTTTCTATTTTTTATATCTGGGATTTCGTCTATTTCAAAACCAACATAGTATTTTAAGCGTTTGACGAAGCTTGTAATTCCTTCCAATAGATATCGATCTGATGTTTTACCTACAACTAAAAGCAAAATCTTCATCCTTAGTAATTAAAAAGTTACTTATTTTTGTAATATATTACAAAAGTAAAAGAATCTATGGTTACAAAAAAAGATGTACTTCCTTTTATACGTTTGGCTTTTAATGAGGACATTCGGGATGGTGATCATAGCTCCTTGGCTTGTATTCCATCTAATACTTCAGGTCGAGTTCAACTAATAGTAAAGGACCAAGGAATAATTGCCGGAATTCAATTAGCAATATGGATTTTCGAATTCATAGACACTAATATAAAGTTCATACCCTTAAAAAAAGATGGGGATTATGTCCATCATGGAGATATTGTCTTCCATGCCGAAGGCAGTTCTCAATCTCTTCTTGCTGGAGAACGTCTGGTATTAAATTGTATGCAAAGGATGAGTGCAATAGCTACCAAGACATTACAGTATGTCAAACTAGTGGAGAATTCCAAAACAACTATTTTGGATACTCGAAAAACAACTCCTGGAATTCGTATACTTGAAAAATGGGCGGTTGTCATTGGAGGTGGACAAAACCACCGATTTGGATTGTATGATATGGTGATGCTCAAAGACAATCACATAGATTTTGCCGGAGGAATTCAAAAAGCTTTAGAAAAAACTAAAAACTATTTGACCAAAAATAAAATAAACTTACCCATCATATTGGAAACAAGGAATATAAAGGAAGTGAAACAAGCGATCATCATTAATGGAATAGAACGAGTCATGCTAGATAATTTTAGTATTCCCGAAACTATTGAAGCGGTAAAATTTATTAACGGAAAAATTAAGATTGAATCTTCTGGAGGGATTACTGATAAAAATATTAGTGCTTATGCAAAATGTGGAGTGGATTTCATATCAGTCGGAGCCCTTACTCATTCTATTAATAATATGGACTTGAGCATGAAAGCTTTTTAATATAAATTTGTAAAAAAATCAATCACTTGAGATTAAAGAACCCTTTAAAAAGAATTATTATACCAGGATTTGAGGGACTTAATTTACATGAAGTTTCCTTGCTTTTTTATCGTGGACTTACTAAAGGAGCTATTACTACTAGAGCTTCATCTCTAGCTTTTAACTTTTTTTTGGCGTTTTTCCCAGGGATTATAGTACTGTTTACAGTAATTCCATTTGTTCCTATAGCTGGATTCCAAGAACAGTTATTTTTACTGATACTGGAAGTGCTTCCTCCTTCCACATTTGAAGCAACAAAAAGTATTGTAGATGACATCATTAATAACGAACGTGGGGGGTTACTTTCTTTCACATTTATTCTGGCCTTATACTTTTGCACAAACGGCGTAGATGCTATGATTACAGCATTTAACAACACCTACCATCATAACGACGCTCGATCATGGGTTCAGTTAAAACTTTTATCGTTTTCACTCACTGGTATTTTAGCAATTTTCTTGGTTTTGACAATTGCCTTTCAGATTGCTTCAGAGGGATTTTTAAGCTATTTAGTCTCAGAAAAATATATTGGACAGGTTCTTGCAGAAATCATTTTTTCATCTAAAGGGTTTATATTGGTAATTGGACTCTTTTTAAGCATAAGTAGTATATATTATTACGCTCCAGCTGATAAAAGCCGTTGGAAATTTTTATCTCCTGGATCAATATTATGCACCTTCCTAAGTGTGTTCACATCTTTAATATTTAGCTACTATGTCACAAATTTCGCTCAATACAATCAATTATATGGATCAATTGGCACATTATTAGTTATTTTACTCTGGATGTATTTTAACTCAATAATATTACTCATTGGATTTGAATTGAATGCCAGCATATTAAGTGCTAAAGAAAGTCAATCGATGAAACTATCTTCAAAAATGAAAAAATGAAAAATATATTTTGTTTAATCATGCTTATGTTTTTAATTCCGTTTGACTTAATATGCCAAGAAAAACCTGCTAGATACAACCCCATTCAAAAACCAAACACATACAGAAATATAGACAACCCTAATTATTGGGCTAATAAAAAGCCATATTCTGACTATTGGCAGCAAGATGTTTATTATCAAATTCAAGCCAATATTAACGAACAAAAAGATTTGATTGAAGGAACAGAAATATTGACATATTGGAATAATTCTCCCGATGATTTAAATGTAGTTTACTTTCATTTGTATCAAAATGCCTTTCAACCAGAATCTCATCTTCATGAACTAAATAGTCAGAATAAAATTGAACTGACATATGGACCATATGAAGAAGAAAAAAAAGGAACAATTATCAATGAAATTAAAGCAAACGGAAGAAATATTTTACTTGAACAAGACAACACCGTTCTAAAAATTTACATGAATAAACCAATTAGGTCGGGTGAGTCAATTGTATTCAATATAAAATTTAGTACTTATTTTGGCTTAGGTACTATGGAACGTCGAATGAAAAAATTTAAATCAAATGGGCAAATGCATTATGATGGTGTACACTGGTATCCAAGAATATCAGTTTATGATGCCAAATTTGGATGGACGACAGATCAACATCTAGGAAATGAGTTTTATGGAGATTTTGGAACTTTTGATGTAGAACTTACTTTAGCCTCCAATTATATCACAGAAGCAACTGGATTTTTATTAAATAGAGAAGAAGTACTTCCTAAAAGCCTGAGAAAAAAGTTAGACATAAAAAACTTCAAAGATAAGCCTTGGAACGAACTTGCGTCTGTAATTACTCCGTACAATTTTAAAGAAAGAAAAACCTGGAAATTTCATGCAGAAAACGTCCACGACTTTGCATTCACAGCAGACCCAAACTACAGAATAGGAGAAGCTTCTTGGAATGGAATTACTTGTTATGCCATGGCACAAGAACAACATGCTTCAAAGTGGCAAAATGCTGCTGAATATGCCGCAAAAATAATACAAATTTTTTCGGAAGACATTGGTATGTATACTTATCATAAAATGATTGTTGCCGATGCTCAAGATGGAATGGAATATCCAATGTTAACACTTGATGGAGGTGGTGATCCAGAATACAGAGAATTATTGGTTCACGAAATTGGCCATAATTGGTTTTATGGCCAAATTGGAAATAATGAAACATACCGCGCATCTTTAGATGAAGGATTCACTCAATTTCTTACTGTTTGGGGTCTAGAAAAAATTGATGGGGAAAATATGGTTAATCAAAAACCAAAAAATAAGTATGTAGCCAAATACTCTAAACCGAGAAACACAATAGATGAAAATATTTACTATTTGTATATAAAAGATGCCACTAAAAACAACACACCTAGACTAAATACTCACTCAGATTATTTTCCAGGAAATAACGACCCTAGAGGTGGATACGGCCATGTTTATCACAAAACTGCAGCGATGCTATACAACCTTCAATATACCCTCGGGGATGAACTATTTTTAAATGCCATTAAGAACTATTTTGACACATGGAAAATTGCTCATCCTTACTTTGAAGATTTTAAAAAAAGTATAATTCAATATACCAAGGTAGATTTAAATTGGTTTTTCGACCAATGGCTAGAAAGCACAAAGGATATTGATTATGCTGTAAAGTCTTCAAAAAAAATAAAAGATAATCCAAAATCATATGAAATTACATTTAAACGAAAGGGGGAAATGCAAATGCCTATTGACTTTCGTGTTCTAGACAAAGCAGGAAACACAAAAGATTATCATATTCCAAATACTTGGTTTGTAAAAAAAACCAATGCGACAGTTTTGAAAAAATGGTATGGATTTGCAGAAATTTACCCAAAATATAGTGTTATAATTCAATCAATGCATGGAATTAAAGATGTAATTATTGACCCTTCAAATCGACTAGCTGATTCTTATATGATTGACAATAGCTTACACAAGAATATATCGATTGAACTGGAAGATTTTTTATGGTCTCTTCCCAGTTGGAGGAAATACGAACTGACAGTTCGACCAAGATTTGCATACAATGGCTTCGATGGTATAAAAACTGGTATACGGTTAATAGGAGATTATATGGATTATCACCATAAATTCGATGGAACTTTTTGGATTAATACAGGTTTCAATCAAATTGAAGAGCATCTTCCACATGAAAATATTCCTTATTATATTGAATCCAACACCTTGTTTCAAGAGTCAAAAAATATTAATGGATACGATCGTATATCCTATCAGTTATCCTATGAAACTGGGCTGAATAAAATAAATAGAGGCCTTTACTTCCATTCCAGCAGCCGTAAATTAGACGGTCTAAACCTTCATTCCATAGGATTTAAACAAATTGCAAGTTCAGGAGCCGATCTAATATATTTAGAATTTAAGGCACTTAACCGACCCAAGAACGAGCACTTTGCATATTTATTAAATCCACAAGAAACCTTCTGGCGTCAGGACAATTGGAATAATACGATAAATGTCGGAATTCAACATCAATACAAATATTTTAAAGGAGATGGACTTATCGATTTATCTATTAGATCTTCTTCCCTAGGGAGCGACTATGAATATTCACAACTAAGCTTAAAAGCACTAAACAACTTTAATATTGCAAAATTTAAACTCAAAACAAGAATCTTTTCTCAGCACGCCACAGGAACAAATATAGCTCCAGAAAGCAAACTATATGCAGCCGGAGCAAATCCAGAACAAATGATGGAAAATATGTTCACAAGATCTACTGGTCTAATTTCCAGAGATTGGTTGAGTTACAGTTCTGAACTAAACCACTTTCATATGGGAGGAGGATTAAATTTGAGAGCTTACAGTGGATATATTATGCCTGAAGGAGAAAATATTCAACAGATACTTAGCTTTAATGGAACAAGTGGTGCATCTTTTTCTACTGAGCTGGAATTTAATGATTACTTTTCTTTTTTTAGAAATATTAATATGAAAACTTATGGATTTTTAGACATGGGATGGATCAATACAAATGTAATTGACCAGAAATTGAATTTAGGATCTTTTCGTATGGATGGAGGCATTGGATTTTCTGTTGGAATTTTAGAAGTTAATGAAAAAACTATCCAAATTCGTATTGACCTTCCTTGGTATATGAATAGGCCTCCCGCGGGCGAAAACTATTTTAGCTTCAATCGATATATTATAGGCCTTAACAGAAGTTTTTAATTTAAATAAAAAATTATGAGAAAAAACACTTTATTCGTAATACTAATGGGATTTTTATCAGCGTCTTTACATGCTCAAGAACCCACAGACATCATAGGCTACTGGCTTAATGAAAAGGCAGATGCTAAAATTGAAATCTACCAAAAAGAAAACATATTTGAAGGAAAAATTGTTTGGATGATTCATCCAAAAGACGAAAATGGAAACTGGAAGCTAGATTCAAAAAATCCAAACGAAAACTTGAGAAATAGAAAAAAAATAGGTCTAAAAATTTTACATAATTTAAAGTGGGATGCAGATCAAAAGGAGTGGAATAGCGGAAAAATATATAATAGTAGAGAGGGAGATACTTACAGTCTTTTTGCGAAAATACAAGAATCTAACACTCTTAACCTAAGAGGATTCATCGGCTTTTCACTATTTGGAAAAACAACGGTATGGAAGCGTTGCAAACTTTAGTTAATCTTGACTTGATAGATAAATTAACTATATAGTTTAACCAAACTATCTACAGTAAGATTAATCTCATCAATTGTGTTCATCTTGGAAAATGAAAAGCGTATAGTTGGTCGCTCTGTTGAAGCCTCGATACCTGCCAAAACATGAGATCCTGTATTAGCTCCGGAGGTACATGCAGAACCTCCAGAACAAGCAATACCCATAATATCCATATTAAACAAAAGCATAGAAGCAATTTTTGAAGGAGGTAATGATACACTCAAAACAGTATATAAACTGGCTAATAAATTATCACTATCTCCGTTGTAGTAAACATCAAGTATAGATTTATTTAATAGTTGAATCATATGCCTTTTAAGATTAAGGATATGTTTTCGATGCTCTGAGAGTTTACTTAGACTTACATCCATCGCTTTAGATAAACCCACAATTCCGTATACGTTCTCAGTACCACCTCTCATATTTCTTTCTTGAGATCCGCCATGAATTAGAGGATTTATATTTATACTCTTATTGACATATAAAAAACCAATCCCTTTAGGACCATGGAATTTGTGGGCTGAACAAGCCATGAAATGTATCTGATCCATCTGAGACATATCAAAATTATAATGAGCCATAGTTTGAACGGTATCAGAATGAAAAAATGCACTATGCTTTTTACAAATCATAGAAACTTTTTCAATCGGCAACAAATTCCCAATCTCGTTGTTTGCATGCATCAGACTAACTAATGAGTTGGGAAAACTAGACAGCAACTCGTCTAAATGTACCAAATCAACATGTCCTTTCTTATCTAATTTCACAAAGGAAACATCTACTTTCCCTCTTTTGATCAATTTGTTAACGGTATGACCAACTGCGTGATGCTCAATTTTAGAAGTGACAATATGTTTTACTCCTAAATCTCTCACAGCGCATCGAATTGCCATATTATCAGCTTCGGTTCCACCGGAGGTGAAAAATAACTCCCCCGGGGAACAATTTAAATGTTTGGCTACATTTTTCCTTGCTCGCTCAATATGAGACTTGATTTTCCGACCATGAGAGTGCAAAGATGATGGATTCCCAAACCCTTCTCTGAGTATAGGAAGCATAGCTTCATATACCTCGGGGTCTATTGGAGTAGTAGCGGCATTGTCTAAATAAATATTCATAGATCTAATTATTCAAAATTACACTCAGTCAATGAAAAGACTATGAGAGTACAAGAGATTTTATTTCTTGCATAAACTTTTCTGCAAGTTGATCAGCTTTCTCTTGACTTGTACTTTCTGTATAAACTCGAATAATTGGTTCGGTATTCGATTTTCGTAAATGCACCCATTCTTGAGAGAAATTAATTTTGACACCATCACTAAGGTCAAGCTGCTCATCTATATGAATGCTTGATAATTTAGCTAAAATATAATCAACATCTGTTCCTGGATTGATCTGAATTTTTTGTTTGGTCATGAAGTAATTCTTGTAGATTTTTCTGAGATCGGAACAGATCATTTTTGATTCAGCTAGATGGGTGAGAAAAAGTGCAACTCCAACCAAAGAGTCCCTACCATAATGTAGCTCTGGATAAATAATTCCTCCGTTCCCTTCACCTCCAATAGGAGAATTAACTTCTTTCATCTTTTCTACTACATTAACCTCCCCAACGGCAGAGGCATGGTAATTTACACCATGCTTATCACTAACATCTTTCAAAGCACGAGTAGAAGACAGGTTAGATACAGTATCTCCTTTTTTGGTTTTCAAAACATGATCAGCGACAGCAACCAAAGTGTACTCTTCGCCAAATAATGACCCGTCTTCGCAAACGATGGCTAATCGATCTACATCGGGATCGACCACAAAACCAAGATCTGATGCAGAAGAAACTACCAATTCACATAAATCATTTAAATGCTCTGGAAGAGGTTCTGGATTGTGCGGAAAATGTCCATTTGGAGTACAATGAAGTTCAACTACATCTACGCCCATTTTTCTTAACAACGCGGGTAAATAGATGCCTCCTGAAGAATTTACTGCATCAACAACCACTTTAAAACTTGCAGACTTAACTAAGTCAATATTAACATTGCTCAGAGATAAAACCATTTCCAGATGCTTTTCCATATAATTTTTGGAGACCATGGAGCCCAACTCATCTACTTGTGAAAAAATAAAATCTTCTTTTTCGGCAATAGATAAGATTTCCTCTCCATCCAATGCGGAAATAAACTCTCCTTTCTCATTTAATAACTTTAAAGCATTCCACTCCTTGGGGTTATGGCTAGCTGTCAAAATAATTCCACCAGACGCATTTTCTAGTGGAACTGCGATTTCCACAGTTGGAGTTGTGGTTAAAGCCAAATCTATTATGTCAATACCTAAAGATTGTAAACATGATTGCACCAGGGACTGAATTATAGGCCCAGAGATTCGAGCATCACGACCGACCACTACTTTTAAATTGCTCGAGTTTCTCTTTTTCAACCATGACCCGTAAGCAGAAGCAAATTTAACAGTATCAATAGGAGTTAAATTATCACCAACTACCCCTCCAATAGTCCCCCTAATACCTGATATAGATTTTATTAAACTCATTTCAATGTTATATTTTTGTAAATATAGTTTTTTGAACTAAAATTTACACAAATTAGACAATTCAAATAAGATTAATAATATTATCCGACCTATACTATTACTAGAAAAATATAACTATGTGAACTTTATTGTGGATAAGTTAGCAGGGAAAAAAAATTGTAATGCAGAAAAAAATTAACTTTGTAAATTAATTAAATCAAAATTATAAGAATTCTAACAGTGTAGATGAATACTATTCCAGGAAAAAATCACAGCGATATCTTTATGCTAATTGAGCGATACGAAGATATGCTAAAAAAAGATTCGTCATCCTTCTTTGATGCTCATGAATTTGAGGATATCGCAGATTATTATATTGATAAAGGTTTACTAGGTGAAGCGATGGAATCTATGGATATAGGCTTCAAACAATACCCTTTTTCCGCCAACTTTCTTATTAAAAAAGCACAAGTTTTAACAATACTTGAACGACTTCCTGAAGCAGTAAATGCATTGGAGTATGCCGAAACATTAGAACCTAGTAACCCTGATTTATATATCGCTAAGGGGAGTATTCTCTCCAAGAAGAGAAAGCACCAAAAGGCCCTAAAATACTTTCAAAAAGCACAAGAATTATCTGAAGAGCCATTAGATGTATACCCATTTATTGCTTTTGAATATCAATGTCTGGGGAATTTTCATAAGGCAATCAAACACCTTATTTTATTTCTTGAAATAGAACCTGAAGATGATATAGCTATTTTCAATATTGCCTATTGTTTTGAGCGACTAGAAAACTACAATGAAGCAATTGATTTTTTCTTAAAACTAACCAATAAAACTCCTTATTGTGAGATTGCATGGTACCAACTAGGCTTGTTTTATAATAAATCAAAGGACTACAAAAAAGCGATATGGGCCCTTGATTATGCTATTCTAATTGATAATAGTTTTACGGCAGGTTACCATGAGAAAGCGAGAAGTCTCACCCAACTAGGTGAAACAAAAAAAGCTTTAAAGACTTATCTTCAGACTATAGAAATTCAAGAACCTACTGGATATACCTACCTTAAAATTGCGCTATGCTATAAAGAATTGTCACTTTTCAAGCAAGCTATTCGCTATCTCACCAAGGCCACACACGATGACCCTCAATTATCAGAAGCTTGGATGGAGATGGGCTTATGCTTAGATGAAATAAACAGTACTGAAGAGGGATTATATTATATTGAAAAAGCTATAAGTTTAAATCCGGATGACCTAGAATACTTATATATTCAAACTAAAATTTACAAAAAAATTGGGTTGATTATCGAAACAGATTTAGGATACAAAAAACTAATTGATCTAGGATGTAATTCTCCTACTATCTGGATAGAATATGCAGATCTAATCAAAGATATGAATGAAATAAAAGATGCAATTTCAATTCTAAAACAAAGTTTGATACAAAACAAAAAGCATCCAGAACTTCTATTTAAGCTTGGTGCATTTTTGTTCATAGACAAACAATTCCCTCTTTCAAAAAAATATTTACAACAAGCATATTCAATTAAACAAAGTAGTCTTGCTGAACTTTATCTTCAAATGCCTATTTTAATTGATAACGAAGAATTCAAACAGATAATAAATTCTCTAAGATGAATTTCACTCTAAATCATATTCCAGAACGAACAAAATCACCTAGACAAAACGGCATCACCATGGTGATGGACAAAGGTCTTAGTCTCCGGCAATGTGAAGACATGATTTCAGTTTCGTCTAAATATATAGATATTGTTAAACTAGGCTTTGGTACTGCTTTTTTGACTGAAAATCTAAAGGAAAAAATTAAACTTTATCAAGACGCTAATTTTAAGGTTTACTTTGGAGGCACTCTTTTCGAATCATTCATTGCCCGAGACATGTTCATGGAATATGAAGAACTTGTTCATAGATTCCAATTAGATACTGTGGAAGTTTCAGATGGATGTATTATTTTAGATCATGAAAAGAAATGTGAATACATAAACAGATTATCCCAAAAGACTACTGTTCTTTCTGAAATAGGGTCCAAAAGTGCAGATATTCTGATACCCACCTCCAAGTGGATTGAGATGATGGACAAAGAACTAAAAGCGGGATCTTGGAAGGTAATCGCAGAAGCCAGAGAAGGAGGAAATGTTGGGATTTTCAAAGATTCTGGTGAAGTTCGCTCCGATTTGATTGAACAAATTATAACAGAAATTCCTAATGAAAAAATTCTCTGGGAAGCTCCTCAAAAATCTCAACAGGTCTGGTTTATCAAATTACTGGGACACAATGTTAACTTAGGAAATATTGCCCCGAATGAAGTAATTCCACTAGAGTGTTTAAGACAGGGCTTAAGAGGGGACACATTTTTCGATTTTTTACCAAAAAATAGATGAAATTAATTACGCCTGAGGAGCTTAAAAAAAAGCTGGAAAACAAAGAAAAATTACAATTAATTGATGTCAGAGAGCCCTACGAACACGAAGACGGTGCCATAGATAACCTAAATATACCTATGAATCTTCTAATGGATGAAAAAAATATCATATCAGAGGATATACCCGTCATCATTTATTGTCAGTCTGGAAAAAGAGCTGCTGCGATTATTTACATGCTCGAAAGAGAGTTTAAAATGAAAAACTTATATTCTCTGAAAGGAGGATATTTAGCTTTTAACCAAGGCAACTAATCATGTCTAAATACAAGAAGTACATTTATTTAGCGTTTAAGGGGTTTGCTATGGGCGCAGCAAATGTCATTCCAGGAGTCTCAGGAGGAACCATTGCTTTAGTGACCGGAATATATCAAGAACTAGTCGATTCACTTAAGTCCTTCGACAAAATTGCTTTTCAACTTTTGTTTAAAGCAAAATTCAGTGACTTTTCTAAAAAAGTCAATTTAGGTTTCTTAATTTCTCTAGGAACGGGGATCGTTTTCAGTATTTTTAGTATTGCTAGATTATTTGACTGGCTACTAAGAATTTATCCCATCTATATATGGGCTTTCTTCTTTGGACTAATATTGGCCTCTGTATTTTTTGTAGGTAAAACCGTGGATAAATGGACTTTGAAAGAGGTTTCTTTTCTACTTACTGGAGCTTTAGTAGCAATTAGCATCTCTTTCACTAACCCTGCGCCTGTATCAAATGAAAACTACTTTTTCATCTTTTTCTGTGGGGTTGTTGGAATTAGTGGAATGCTGCTCCCAGGACTTTCAGGTTCATACATTTTAATGCTGCTAGGCAATTATGAATTATTGATGGTCGACTCAATCAACAACTTATCTGAAATTATTAGATTACTATTCGCCTTAGATTTTTCATTCATTCAGAATACAGAAATGATGCAAAACTTGAGCTATTTTTTATTTTTTCTTGCGGGATCAATCCTAGGAATCCTCTGTTTTTCACAAATTATTTCATGGATTTTTATTCGTTATAAAAATACCACTATTTCCATACTAACGGGATTTGTATTCGGTTCTTTGGCAATTATTTGGCCTTGGAAAAATGAAATCACGAAGCCAAACTTTGTTAATAGATACGGCGAAGAAGTCATTATTGGCTACAACCGCTATTTTCCTCCTACTTTTGACTCTTCTCTTTGCATTGCTTTACTTTGTATATTAATTGGGATTTTATGCATTTGGTCGATAGAAAAATTTAGTAAAGAAGAATCAAAATGAGGATATTCGGTCTCATTGGAAAACAACTTGATCACTCTTATTCTAAAACTTATTTCAAAGAGAAATTTGACAATGAAAAAATTGTGGATGCTTTATATGAAAATTTTAGACTCACTAATATAGAAGAGTTCAAAGATTTAATTCAGCAACATAAATTTACAGGAATCAATGTTACAAACCCTTTCAAAAAATCTATTATTCCATATCTAGACGATCTATCTCCTGTAGTAAATCTCATTGGGGCTGTAAATACTGTTTTATTTTCAGAGGGCAAAACAATTGGATTCAATACAGATGTATATGGATTTAAAAGATCGATTAAACCCTTTCTAGAGAACACCATGGAACGTGCATTAATCCTAGGGACAGGCGGAGCATCAATGGCTGTAGTCTTTGCCTTGAAACAGATTGGAATTGATTGCTTGCTTGTTTCAAGAAACCCAGATGAAAACCAAATGGCCTATGAGGACGTAAATCATCTCGTAATTAAATATCATCTTCTCATTGTAAACGCTACCCCACTAGGAATGTATCCCCAAACAGACAATTACCCTAAAATACCTTACGAAGAACTAACAGAAAAACATTTGCTAGTAGATCTAGTCTACAACCCTGAAAAAAGTCTTTTTCTTAAAAAAGGAGAAGAAAAAAAGAGTAAAATTCTCAATGGCCATTCAATGTTGATTCATCAAGCAGAAGAATCATGGAAAATATGGAATACTTAACGATATTCTCTTCTTAGAACTTCAATGTCTGACTTTAGTCGTTTCATTTCATTTTTGAGTGTCCCATCATAATATCCCCGAATACGCTGTAATTTATCTATTAAGACAAAATTTTCGGTATGAACAAAATCTCTTTCACCACCATCTCCCTCTGTTAAAACTGCAAAGTAAGATTTTCTAGCGAGCGCATATATTTCTTTTTTATCTCCTGTTAACATGACCCACTTATCGGGATTGACTTCATACTGTTGCGCGTAAGATCGAAGAACTTCTACAGAATCTATTTCTGGATATACAGTGTGAGAGACCAAAAAAATATCCTCATCATCAATATAAAAATCGTGTAAGCTTTTCATTTGAGCGGTCATCTTTGGACAAATTTTCGCACAAGTGGTAAAAAAGAAATCAGCCACATAAATTTTATTCTCAACATCTTTTAGAGTAATGGTATCACCCATCTGACTTAGAAGTTTAAAATCTGAAATTCGATGATTTTTTTCTTCAATAACAGAAGAATCAACCAATTTTGGATTTACATCTGAGGGTAGATATATTTTAAGTGGTTTAGGTGGATTGAATAGATTGCAAGAGAAAAAAACAACTATTGACAAACAAAAAACAAGTATTTTTAAATTTATTTTAGCTAGGCTCATTTAGTCTTCTTATTTTTTTTACAAAAATATGAATTAAAGAGACAGATTCAAATCCAAAAAGATTCTTTTATTTCGAAAATTGTAGAGATATTTTTTTATTCTTAGTCCCATCCGTATAGTCATAAAAACCTTCCCCGGACTTTAATCCTAACTTGCCGGCAGCAACCATATTCACCAAAAGTGGACATGGTGCATATTTTGGGTTACCAAAACCACTGTGAAGCACCTCCATAATTGACAGGCAGACATCCAATCCAATGAAATCAGCTAAATGAAGTGGTCCCATGGGATGAGCCATACCTAGCATCATAACAGTATCTATTTCTTGGACACCAGCCACTCCCTCAAACAAAGTATATATTGCCTCATTGATCATGGGTATTAAAATTCGATTAGCAACAAAACCAGGGTAATCATTTACCTCGACGGGTGACTTTTTAAGTTCTCGAGACAAATGCATAATTTTATCGGTCACTTCATTAGATGTTGCATAACCACGAATAATTTCCACAAGCTTCATTATCGGAACAGGATTCATGAAGTGCATACCAATAACTTTATCTGGTCGGGAGGTAACTGCACCAATTTTAGTAATCGAAATAGAAGAAGTGTTCGAAGCTAGGATGACCTCTGGAGCACATAACTCATCCAATTGACTAAATATTTTAAGTTTTACCCGGATATTCTCAGTAGCTGCCTCAACAACTAGATCTACTCCCTTAAGCCCTTCCTCCATCGAAGTGAAAGGAAGTATATGAGAAAGTGTGCTTTGCTTTTGCTTAAGAGAGATTTTCTCTCTACTCAACATTCGATCTAAATTTTTTTCAATGGTATTAATACCTTGATTCAATGAAGTTTTGTTAATATCAATCAATGATACTTCATAACCACATTGGGCAAATGTATGCGCTATTCCATTCCCCATAGTTCCTGCGCCGATCACTGCAATTTTTTTCATAATTTTATTTTCCACGCCCTTGAAAGACAATTTTAAATGTATAAATCAAAACTTTTAAATCGTTGAATATTGACATGTTTTCAATGTAAATGATATCGTATTTTAATCGATCGATCATTTCATCTACCGTACTTGCATAACCAAATCTGACCATTCCCCAGGAAGTAATCCCTGGCTTAACCCTTCTAATATGTTTGTAATGAGGTGCTTTTTCAATAATCTTAGATGCATAATACTCTCTCTCCGGACGAGGACCGACTAAAGACATATCACCAATAATTACATTCCAAAATTGTGGCAATTCGTCTACTCTGTATCGACGCATAAACTTCCCCCATTTGGTGATTCGAGAATCTTCATCTCCGGATAATTGAGGACCATTTATTTCGGCATCAATAAACATAGATCTGAATTTGATAATCATAAATATTTCGCCGCGAAGGCCAATTCGTTCTTGGTAGAAAAATATTGGCCCATCAGAGCCGATTTTTACAAGTATCATCGACATAATATACAAGGGAGAAAGAATAATAATAGCGATTGTGGAAAAAACAATATCGATAAGACGCTTTAGGGTAAATTGCCAAACTGGCATCAAATCATGCTTTATTTCAATCAAGGGAACATCAAAAATTGATTTCATCTTGACTTTACCCGACAATAAATCATAATTATTTGGCTTGACCTTGATCAATACATCTGTTCCTTCCAAGTCATTAATAATCTCCTCTAAAATTAGATTTTGTTCTGATTTCTCAATCGCTATTAAAACTTCTTCAATATTTTTAGATTGAATAACTTTCTTCAATTCTTTGTAGGAACCCAGGTATGGAATATATTTTTTTAATAGTGTTCCTTGAATATCCATTCCATTCACAAAACCAATAATAAAATTTCCTCCAGATTTGGATTGATTCACTAAATTTTGATACATCTCAACAGCACAGGAAGATCCCCCAATAATTAAAGTTTTAAAGCCTATTTGCCGATTATGAATTCGATAAACTGTTCGACTAGTAAAAATGAAACGAAAGAGATAGGTAAAAGAAAAATGAAAGACAAATAAAATAGATAATGAACTGTAATAGCTAATGTAACTTTGTATCACATCATCAAGAATTGCAACAAAGAAAATAATAATCACTCCAGTCAAAGTTTGAATCAGGGTTTGAACCAGATCATTTAACCTTGAACGGCGATAAATATTTTTGTAATGTCCAAAAAGAACATAAAGCACAATCCAAAACAAAGGGACTAATACTATTCCCAACCAAAATTTGAAAGTCAAAAACAGCGGTAAATTAAAATCATCCAATTGAAACTCAACAAATCGTTTTCTGTAGGTAAAAAAAATAAACCAAACTATCAAAGACGAGATTAGGTCAAGTACAATATACTTGGTTGTTTGTAGTTTAGTGTTCATTACTTATCGCGTAGCCATTTGATATTATCAAAATAAAAAGTAGCACTCTCTTGGGAAGAATTCTTTATAGCCCCAAGAAAAATTCCAAACTCATCTGAGGAATTTCCCAGATTTACCTGATTAGTCATTTGTATGTATATTTTATTCCAATTTTCGCTTGGATTTATTTGAATAGATTCGTACTTGTTAATCAAGCCAGATTGGGCATCTCTGACAGCAATACCTAATTTAAAAGAGTTATCACAGCGATAATTCATTTCAAGCATGGTTTGATTGTATATGGAGGGAATGGGGACAAATTCAGATGAAATCAGTTCAAAAAAATCATTAGTATCATCCAAATAAATAACTCCGGAGACTTCTCCTTCAAAAACCAAACTATCATCCACAGTTGGGAACATCATTGTATCACTTATAGAGGTTGCTTCTAGAACCGCTCCAGCATCTTCAAAATCTTCAATAAAAATAAATTCCACATCATCCGCATATTGCGTTATAGCCTTAACAGTCACTGTACTGTCTAAAAAAAGCTCGACCGAATTGGAGGAAGACGAAACATATGTTTGTCCGTTAAATAAATATAAGTCACAAATTTGATAAAAGGGATAAATACTACGAGTAGCAGAAATACCATTTGCCTTGATTCCTGAAGAAACTGAAAAACTATGAAATCCTTGGCTCAAAACAGGAATTGTACAGGGCAATTCAAATACACCTAAAAAGATACCATCCATACTGACCCATGCATCAGTGATTTTGTGAGAATCAGTCCCCTGAGCGTTAAGCGTTTCTAAATCTATGGATTCAATATGCAAATAAGAAGGGGTTTGTGCATTAAAGGAATCTTTAGAACAGCCAAAAAATAAAATAAGAAAAATTAAAATAGGATATATGGATTTATGCATTGCTTTTATTTTTATCAATTCTATCGGTTACTTTATCAATAATTAAATCGGCAATTTTAAGAGCTTCGCATCCATCTTGTAACGTTACAGTAGGTGAATTATTGTTCTTTATTGATAAAGCAAAACTACGCAATTCCTCTTGGATAGCATTTAATTGTTTTACTCTAGGTTTTTTATGACTTACAAACTTTTTTGATCCATTTACCTCTATTGGAAACTTTATTCTTAGAGGATTCCATGATTGTGCATCTGAAAGTCTAACAATTTCTGTTTTCTTATTCAAGAAATCAATAGACACATATCGATCTTTTTGAAATATTCGTGTTTTACGCATCTCCTTCATAGAGACTCTGCTCGATGTTAAATTTGCTACACATCCGTTCTCGAACTCAATTCGGGCATTACAAATATCTGGACTTTCTGTAATAACTGCTACACCACTGGTTTGAATCTGAAATACTTCTGATTTCACAATATGCAATATTACATCAATATCATGAATCATTAAGTCTAAAACAACAGATACATCTGTTCCTCTAGGATTATACTTAGATAGACGATGAGTCTCTATAAACAATGGACTGTCTATATAGGGCTTTGCTGCAAGAAAAGCGGGATTAAATCTCTCCACATGACCAATCTGAATCTTTACATCTATACCAACTGCAATTCTCATCAATTCTTTGGCTTCAGCATAAGTATGTGTCACTGGCTTTTCAATAAAAATGTGTTTTCTGGCAAAGAGAGCCTGTTTGGCACATTCAAAATGAGACATGGTGGGAGTGACAATATCTACTACCTCAGTTTCCTCTAATAGCTTTGCCATCGAGTCAAAGGCCTTGACAGACAACTCTTTACTCAACGCGTAAGCCAACAACATATTTGGGTCAAAAAAACCTATAAGTTCAAAATCTGGTAAGTTCTTGAGAATTTTAATGTGAATTTTACCCAAGTGACCCGCACCTAATACCGCAATTTTCATATTTAATATTTGTATCAAAAATAAATATTTTAATACGAGGAAAGAGAATACTTAAAATAATTTTTGTGACATCATACATTTTTATAGATTCGCAGACATGAATTTAGTCGATTTAGCAAAACATCAAGGCCAACGGAGAAAACTTATTGAAGATATCGCCGTTATGGGCATTGAATCAAAAGAGGTGCTTGAAGCGATGCTAAAAGTTCCCAGACATTTCTTCCTCGATTCAACTTTTGAAAATTTTGCTTACCAAAACAAATCCTTCCCAATAGGAAATGATCAAACCATCTCGCACCCATACACTGTTGCTTTCCAGACTGAAGTGTTAAATATTAAACAAGGGGAAAAAACATTAGAGATAGGTACGGGATCGGGATACCAAACAGCGGTATTATTTAATATGGGCGCCGAAGTATATTCTATCGAAAGACATTATGGGTTGTTTATCAAAACAAAAAGCATTCTCAATAAAATGAGAATTAAAGCCGTATTATCTCATGGGGATGGTTATCTTGGTTTACCTCTATATGCACCGTTTGATAAAATTATCATTACTGCAGGTAGCCCTGAGATTCCTGAAATACTATTCGAACAACTTAAGATAGGGGGATTGATGCTTGTGCCTTTAGGAAGAGAAAGCCATATCATGACGTTAATTATAAAAACCTCAAAAAATGAGTCTCAAAAAATTGAATTTGATAACTTTAACGGGAGTAACTTTCGATTTGTTCCCATGCTCAAAGACAAAAAATAAGTCATTTGAGCTAAATTATGATGATAAAAAATCGCTTTAAAAGTTCAACAATAGGAATTATCAGCAATATAACCAGTTTCGAAGCGGGTGAATAAACCCCTATAAACCCTTTATCTCACTATCATAAACAACCTTTTAAACAACCATTTGTTAATAAGGTAAGATCAATTATTAGTGGTAGCTACTAATTTTTCTACAAATTGCAGTTGATAAAAATTACTAATTAATAAAAACACTATGAAAAAGTTTATTACAACTTTGTGTGCGCTTGCATTAACTGTTACAGTTGCAAACGCGCAAACAACTAAAGGAACAATGACCTTTGGTATTGGAACTAACTTCACTAACACTACAGATGCTGAGGGAGGTCAAGATGCAAACGTAGGTTACTTTGTTATGGACGGAATAATGGTAAGTGCAAGCTTCCATATGGACATGGCTGATGAAGGTGACACTAATTGGGGCTTCGGAGCACGTTACTACTATGGTGATGATGGTATGTGGGGCGGTTTATCTGCTGCAAATGGAATGGATGAAGAAGGTGAAGACACTGTTGACATGATGGTTCAGGTTGGTTATTCAAAAGCCTTAGGCATGGATGGCAAACTATGGTTTGAACCAACATTAAATTATGACATGGCTGGTGATGGATCATTAGGTCTTGGTGCTGCATTTAGACTTGCATTTTAGTAAGAATTTTTACATATAAAAAAGGGAGCCTTGGCTCCCTTTTTTATATTAAAATAAATCAATATTATGAAAAATTTAGTTCTTTTTACCATAATGATTATTAGCACTAGTTCCACATTTGCTCAAAAAAATGGACCTTCGTCAGGAGACTGGTCCTTGTCTTCAAGTGCAAGTTCACTGCTTAATTATGCAGGGAATTTATTCAATGGGTCGGCAAACAGCCCGGAAATAAGCTTTCAGAATGAAGAAATGTCCTTATATGGGAAATTATTTATTAGCGATTCAATTGCATGGCGCGGCGGGGTAAATGTACAACTTCGATCAAAAACAAGTGATTTATTTCTTGGGAATACTCCCTATACTACAAAAGAGTCTAGCTACTCATTGACTTTCTCTTTAGGAAAAGAATTCAGAAAAGGAACCAACAGACTCCAGGGCTTTTATGGATTCGGTGCAAACATGATGGTAAGTACAAACTCATTTGACGATGGAATGTCTGAAGGAGAGGAAGAGAATTCTGATATGAGCGCGGGCATAAATGCCTTTGTGGGAGCAGAATACTTCTTTAGACCAAAAATGAGTCTCGGAGCAGAGTACCGTCATGGTATTTCTTACCAGATGAGTGATAGTGAAAAAACCTTTGAAATTTCCGGCAAAACAACAGCGATCTATCTAAACCTCTACTTTTAAGTAAGACTGTTTATCGGAAATCTTTTAGTGCGCGATCCATCTGTCTTCGATCATCTTTCTGCTTGAGATCATGACGTTTATCGTGTAATTTTTTTCCTCTAGCTAAAGCAATTTCAATTTTCGCCCAACCCTTTATGTTAATAAATAATTTTAAGGGAACAATTGTCACACCGACATCCTGCAAGGCAGATTCGAGTTTATCAATCTCTTTTTTATTCAGCAGTAACTTTCGAACTCGTTTAGGTTCGTGATTGTTATATGACCCATAACTATACTCGGCAATAAACATACCTTTCACCCACACTTGGCCTTGTTGCACATAACAAAAAGCCTCAGTTAGATTAGCATTTCCATCACGAAGAGATTTTATTTCTGTTCCAAACAATTGAATTCCAGCAGTAAAAAAATCGAGAAGTTCAAATTCAAATCGGGCTTTCCTGTTGGAAATTGACACATTGGTTGATTTTGTTTTCTTGGCCATTAAGATCTATTTTTCCTCCAAATGGATTGATCTGACTGCAACTGAGAAACAGATGTATCTAAATAATCGTTGAAGAGTTTTGAAACATACCAAGCTGCAATCATTTTCTCCATTTCACTGGGGGAATCATGTAAATTAGAGTTGTAATGGTTAGGAATAAAATGAGTATCGAAATCTCCGGAAATAAAAAAAGGATGTTTCATCACAAATGCCCCAAAAGGCAATGTCGTTTGGATTCCAACAATCTTGTAGTCTGAAATAGCTCGACTCATTCTTCCAATGGCTTCTGTACGATCTGCCCCATATGTAATCAACTTTGAAATCATTGAATCATAAAAAATAGGAATCTCCATTCCTTCTTCAAATCCGTCATCTACACGCACCCCGATTCCACTTGGCCTTGAATAACCTGTCAAGACTCCAATGTCTGGTAAGAAATTATTTCTTGGATCTTCAGCATATACTCGAACTTCAATTGCATGACCCGAAATAGATATATCCACTTGTTTAAATGCCAACTCCTCACCTTTTGCAACCAAAATTTGCTGTTTAACCAGATCGAGACCAGTAATCATTTCAGTAACTGGATGTTCTACCTGAAGTCGGGTATTCATTTCAAGAAAGTAGAAATTCATCTGCTCATCTAATAAAAACTCCACAGTACCAGCACCGACATACTCACATGATTTTGCAACATTCACAGCACATTCACCCATTTTAGATCGAAGGCTCTCTGTTAAAATAGAGGAGGGAGCTTCTTCAACTACCTTTTGGTGACGGCGCTGAATTGAACACTCTCTTTCAAAAAGATGTACAACATTCCCTTGTTTGTCGGCTAAAACCTGGATTTCTATATGTCGAGGTGAAGAAATATATTTCTCAATGAATACTGCTCCATTTCCAAAAGACGAAACGGCTTCACTAACAGCCATACCCATTTGTTCTTCAAAATCATTTGGGGACTCTACCACGCGCATTCCTTTACCTCCACCCCCCGCAGATGCTTTAATCAATACAGGAAAACCGATTACTTTAGCAATATCTTTGGCCTCTTCTATGTTGTCAATGGCATAATCTGTCCCTGGGACCATGGGAACGTTATATTCTTTGACAACGGCTTTAGCAGAGAGTTTATCACCCATCATCTCGATCGACCTCGCAGAAGGTCCAATAAATTCAATTCCAGATTCATTAACGGCTCGAGTAAATTCTGCATTCTCAGATAGAAAGCCATAACCAGGATGAATAGCATCAACATTTAACTTTTTGCAAGCCTCGATGATTTTGTCTCCGCGAAGATAGGAGTCGCTTGATGGTGAGGGACCGAGACAAATGGCTTCGTCCGCATATAAAACATGAGGAGAAAATCGATCAGCTTCAGAATAGACCGCAACAGATTTCATTCCCATTTCTTTTACAGATCGCATCACCCTTAGTGCAATTTCACCTCTGTTGGCAACTAAAACTTTTTTCATGGCCTAAAATTTGGATGCAAAATACAAAATTTATAACCTAAAATATTACTCAATAAGCATATTAAAGACTTAGCATTTACTTATTTTTACAAAAATAATATTTCAATGAAAAACAACTTCATTTTATTACTTTGCCTTATCGGCTTGATTAATACTTCTATATTAGCCCAAAACTTCTTCACTGAGCTCAATTATTCACCAAAGAATCTGGAGGAAAAAAGATTTATTATCCCAAGCAAATTCAAAACTTTCAAAATCCAAAATTTGGGATTAGAAGCACTTCTCAACAGCGCAAAATTAGACATTGAGACATCTATATCAGAAAGTAAAAAAAATATTACTCTCCCCCTTCCAAATGGAGAAGAAATAGTGTTCAAATTCATCGAATCTCCAGTAATGTCTCCCTTACTTTCTGCAAAACATCCTTCACTCAGAACATACATTGGAGAGAGTCTTGAAAAGGGAATGACCGTTCGTTTTGACTATAGCCCTAGTTATGGATTTCATGCAATGATTATAGGAGTAAACGAAGTGATTTTGATTGATCCCTATTCACTTCACAACCCGAACCATGTGATTTCTTATTACAGAAAAGACCATATAAATAGCGAAAAACAAGAATTTGAAGAAATGAAACCTCTCTCTAGTTCTCACTACGAGGAGTACATAGAGTTCAAATCCAACCATCCCGTACAAGCAAAAAAACAAACTTCAGGGAATGAACTAAAAACTTACCGAATTGCTATTGCATGTACACAACAATACTCGAATTTCCACGGAGGGACAACTGAAAGTACTCTCGCGGGCATGGTCACTACTATGAACAGAGTAAATCAAATTTACGAAAATGAAGTAGCTATTAGGATGATTCTGGTTGACAACAACGATGAATTAATTGAATACTCACTCAATTGGGGAATGTCAAACAACAATACAGGACAATTAATTAATCAATCTCAAGAGGTGATTGAGGAATTTATTGGTAGCGACAATTATGATATTGGACATACCTTTAGCACGGGTGCTGGTGGGCTTGCTTCACTTGGTGGTCCTTGTAATTCAAACAATAAAGCAAAAGGAGTAACGGGTACAAATTCGCCGATTGGAGATGCTTATGATGTAGATTATGTAGCTCATGAAATTGGCCATCAGTTTGGAGGAAACCATACATTTAACGGTTCTGATGGATCATGTAATGGAAACAGAAACGCTGAGACCGCATATGAACCAGGTAGCGGGAGTACTATTATGGCATATGCTGGAATTTGTAGTGGCCATAATATCCAAACTTATAGCGATCCCTATTTTCATCCGGCGAGCTTTGACGAAATTAAATATTATATAAATAGTGCTTATGGAAGTTCGTGTGCTCTCGTCACTGAAACTGGAAATACTCCACCTGAAGCTTTTATTGAAGATAAAATCTACACTATTCCATTTTATACTGCTTTTGAATTAGATGGAATAGCCACAGATGCCGATGAAGATGTCATTAGCTATTCATGGATAGAACTAGATCTTGGGCCGTCAGGACATCCAAATAGTCCTTTCAATAACGCACCAATATTCAGAGCATTCACCCCTAAAGAAGTATCTAAAAGAATATTTCCTAAGATAAATGACTTAATATATGATATGCAAATCATCGGTGAAACTATGCCATCATATGCAAGAACAATGAACTTTAGAATGACTGCAAGAGACAATAGAGCTGGAGGTGGAGGAATTGGTTTTGACGAAATACAGATTATTATCACTGAACAATCTGGACCTTTTGAAGTCTTAAAGCCAAATGGATTCGAAACTTGGGGAATCAATAGTACTTTTCCTGTAGAATGGTCTGTAGCAGATACAGATCAGGGGGCGGTAAACTCTTCGGAGGTAGATATTATCTTAATGTACAGAGAATCTGGAGAATGGCTTGAGATAGTTCTATCAGAAAATGAAATCAATGACGGATTTGCCGATGTTTTCGTTCCTAATATGGATGTTTTAATTGGATCACAGAACCGAATCAAAATCAAACCTACAAACAATATTTACTTTGATATTTCCAATGATCATTTTGCTATCACAGGCATGAGTACTGCAGAAATTGGAAAAGGTCAAATTAATCTTTTCCCCAATCCAAATCAGGGTCAATTTCAAATCTGTGTGAGTAAAATGGCACAAGAAGAAATTTCTATTAACATCATTGACTTAAGTGGTAAAATAATATACAGTAGGATCATTAAACCAATCACAAACAATGAGACTATCGACATGGAATTAAATGAATTGAATAAGGGACTTTACTTTATAGAGATATTCACAAATGAGGAAAAAGTGACACAGACAATTTCTATTTTCTGATTAAAATTTGAGTCAAAAAAAGAGACTGAGACTCCTTTTTTTTTTAGATAATAAAATATATCTAGCTTAAAACTTCAGCTACTTTATCTGCAGCCTCCTGAAGTAATATGACAGAATGAACTTCCAAACCACTTTCATCGATTAACTTTTTAGCTTCACTCGCATTTGTACCTTGTAATCTTACAATTAGTGGTACATTAATTTCACCAATATTTTTATAAGCATCTACAATTCCTTGCGCAACACGGTCGCATCGAACGATTCCTCCAAAAATATTCACCAATAAGGCTTTTACATTAGAATCTTTCAAAATAATTCTAAAGGCTTGTTCCACCCGAGCAGCGTTAGCTGTACCTCCTACATCAAGAAAGTTTGCTGGATTACCACCTGCATGTTTAATGATATCCATGGTAGCCATCGCAAGACCGGCACCGTTTACCATACAGCCGACGTTACCATCTAACTTTACATAACTCAATCCGTATTCATCTGCTTCAACTTCAGCATCATCTTCTTCTCTGGTGTCGCGCATTTCTGCGTAATCTTTGTGCCGATAAAGTGCATTATCATCAATAGAAACCTTAGCGTCCACGGCTAATATTTTATCGTCAGAAGTCTTTAGAACAGGATTAATTTCAAAAAGTGAAGCATCAGAGCCCACATAAGCTTTATACAAATTAGAAACAAACTTGCACATTTCCTTGAAAGCTTTTCCTTCAAGACCAAGGGTAAAGGCAACTTTACGGCACTGAAACGGCATTAATCCCGAGGAGGGATCAACTTCTTCTGTGAAGATTAAATGAGGAGTGTTTTCTGCTACCTCTTCGATATCCATTCCGCCTTCGGTAGAATACATAATCATATTTTTTCCTGAAGCTCGGTTCATAAGAACAGACATATAAATCTCACTTGTTTCGCTATCTCCAGGGTAATAAACATCTTCTGCTATGAGTATTTGATGAACTGTTTTCCCTTCAGCTGTAGTTTGTGGAGTCACTAGTTGCATCCCAAGAATATTTTGGGCATGCATTTCAAGCTCATCCAAATTTTTAGCCAGCTTTACGCCGCCACCTTTTCCTCGTCCTCCAGCATGAACTTGGGCTTTAACTATGTGCCACCCTGTACCGGTTTCCAGCGTGAGCTGTCTGGCTAAATCAATAGCTTGTTTGGGGCTACTCGCCACATACCCGCGTTGAATACCTACTCCGTAACTACTTAGTATCTCTTTTCCTTGATATTCGTGTAAATTCATATTTGTTTGTTTAGCAATGCAAAAGTAAATTTTTGTGGGGATAATCAAAAATAAATCAAGTTGAATCGCAGAAACATTTGGAATTTTAAAATGGAATCATTCATGAATTAAGAGAAATAAACGCAAAGGATAAAAAACCAATAACAAGCAATAGTTGATTCCTTATCTATTGTGGAAAAATAATTTTACTTTTACTTAAATTTATATCTAAAATGTCTGACAAATCTCTTTCGGTGCATTACAACAATTATCTAGACTTAGATAAAGTTCTTAGTGCACAAAATCCGCTCAGTGGAAAAGGCAGTGAAGCTGCTCACGATGAAATGCTTTTCATCATTATTCACCAAACCTATGAATTGTGGTTCAAACAAATCATCCATGAGATGGATTCCGTAATGGATTTACTAAATAAAGAAACTGTAAACGAGGAAAAGTTAGGCCTTTTTGTTAGTCGATTAGAACGAATAAACACAATCATTCAAACATTAGTGAAACAAATTGATATTTTAGAAACGATGACCTCATTAGATTTTCTAGAATTTAGAAATTATTTATCTCCCGCATCTGGATTCCAATCTCACCAATTTAGAAAACTAGAAGTGATGTTAGGACTAAAGATAAAAAATAGATATCAGTTTGGGGGATGCCCTTACCATAATCAATTCGATGGAGCAAAAAAAGAAGAAATATTGTCTCTCGAAGAGAATATTTCTCTATTTAATCTAGTAGAAAAATGGTTGGAACGGATCCCCTTCTTAAATCTCGATGGATTTAATTTTATTGACGAGTATGAACTATCTGTCAACAAAATGATGGATAAAGAGATTCAAAGTATCAATACATCTGAACACCTCAACACGGAAGACAAAATTCTTCGAACCAAAATGATTGAAGATAATCGAAAATATTTCGATAAAGTATTTGATGAGAATTGCCATCATGAGTCGATCAAAAAAGGGGAGACTTCACTTTCATACAAGGCAACTATGTCTGCTCTACTAATAAACTTGTATAGAGATGAGCCAATCCTTCATTTGCCCTATAAGTTTTTAAGGAACATCGTTGAAATGGATCATCAAATAGCTACATGGAGATTTAGACATGTTCAAATGGTAGAAAAAATGCTAGGACAAAAAATTGGAACTGGTGGATCTTCAGGACAAGGGTATCTGAAAGAAACTGTAGACAAACATAAACTATTTACTGACTTGACAAATATTTCTACACTGATGATTTCAAGATCATACTTACCCAAATTGCCCCAAACCATAAAACAGCAACTCGCATTTAAATTTACCTTAGATGGAACTCAACCTACAAAATAAAAACGCCCTAGTTTGTGGAAGCACTCAAGGCATTGGCGAATCTTCTGCCATCCAACTAGCTGAACAAGGAGCCAACATAACTCTTCTGGCTAGAAATGAAGATAAATTGAAACGAATTCTAGCCTCTTTAGATACACAATTGGGACAAAAGCACGACTATATTTGCGCTGATTTTTCTCACACTAAAAACCTTCAAGATGAGCTTAAAAAGCATCCAGGTACGTTTCATATTTTAATAAATAATACGGGAGGGCCAGAAGGAGGGCCAATTGCTTCAGCAGAAATAAATACTTTCGAAAATGCTTTTAAAATGCATCTAATAAACAATCAAGTACTAGTACAAAAAGTAATAGATGGAATGAAAGAAGCTAGATTTGGCCGTATTGTAAACATTCTTTCTACCTCTGTAAAAGCTCCTATTCCGGGATTAGGTGTTTCCAATACCATTCGTGCAGCTGTCGCTAACTGGGCAAAAACTTTGTCTTTGGAATTAGGGCAACACGGAATAACTGTAAACAATGTATTACCGGGATTTACGGACACGAAACGTTTAAAGGATCTTATTTCAAAAAAAGCTAAAAACCTGGGCTTTACAGAAATTGAAATTGCAGATAAAATGAAAGATTCAGTGCCTGCAAAAAGATTTGGATTAGCAAATGAAACAGCTAATGCGGTTGGTTTTTTATGCAGCCCAGCAGCATCCTATATCAATGGTATAAATCTCCCCGTAGATGGAGGAAGAACAGCAAGTTTGTAAATGGAGAAAATTCTAAATTATATCGATGGCGAACTAGTAGAGCCAACAAATAAATCTTATTTCGAAAATTTCGATCCTTCAACTGGGACTGTATATTCTCTTGTTCCTAACAGTGAAGAAGAGGATATAAATCAGGCGGTTTCTGCAGCAAAAGAAGCATTCAAAACATGGGCTAATAGTAGCAGACAAGAAAGGTTTAACATCCTCATGAAATTAGCCCACTGCATTGAAAATCATACCGAAGAACTAATTATTGCAGAGAGTAAAGACAATGGAAAACCGGAATCTTTAGCCAGATCAGTTGACATTCCTCGTGCCGCTGAAAATTTTAGATTTTTTGCTACAGCAATTCTTCATGAACATTCGGAGATTCATGATATGGATGGGAAAGCTTTAAACTATACATTGAGACAACCCATTGGCGTTGCCGCATGTATTTCTCCGTGGAATCTACCGCTTTATTTACTTACTTGGAAAATAGCACCAGCACTGGCCGCAGGAAATACTGTTGTCGCAAAACCCTCTGAAATAACTCCCATGACGGCTTATTTACTAAGTAAAATATGCATTGAGGCTGGACTTCCAAAGGGAGTTTTAAACATTGTTCATGGATATGGTTCTAAGATAGGAGATTCACTTACAGCCCATCCTGACACTCCTATTGTTTCTTTTACAGGTGGAACAGTTACGGGAAAACATATTGCTGCCATAGCTGCTCCAATGTTCAAGAAAATGTCTCTAGAATTAGGAGGCAAAAATCCGACAATCATTTTTGCTGATGCAAAATTTGACAAGTCTGTCAAAATGGCCGTAAAGGCTTCATTCTCTAACCAAGGTCAAATCTGTCTCTGCGGATCTAGAATATTTATTGAACAATCCATTTATGGCCGTTTTAAAGAAGAATTTCTAGCGCAAACATCCCAATTGATTGTTGGAGATCCAAGAGATCATAAAACAAATCTAGGGGCTGTAGTATCCAAAGACCACATGGAGAAAATACTTTCTAAAATTCAGCAAGCAAAAGAATTGGGTGGTATTGTTCTTACTGGAGGTGTAAGGGAAATTCTTTCTGGAGATTTGGAAAAGGGCTATTATATAAAACCTACAGTAATTGAAGGATTACCCTCAGGTTGTGCCATCAATCAAGAAGAAATTTTCGGACCAGTAGTTAGCTTAATTCCTTTTCAAAGCGAGGAAGAAGTCATTGATATGGCGAACTCAACAAAATATGGCCTTGCGGCCAGTATATTTACAGAAAATATTTCCAGAGGCCACCGAATGGCCGCAAAAATTGATGCTGGCTTGATCTGGATAAACACCTGGTTGCTCAGAGATTTACGAATTCCATTTGGAGGAATGAAACAATCAGGAGTGGGGAGAGAGGGTGGATTTAAGTCCTTGCAATTCTTTACTGAGCAAAAAAATGTGTGTCTAAAAATATAAAACTATGGAAAAAATTAAATTCAATAGCGGAAGAGCACCTCAAGCAGTGGGATTATATCCTCATGCTAGAAAAGTAGGCCAATTGCTCTTTCTCTCTGGTGTGGGTCCTCGAGTACCTAATTCTTCCGACATTCCTGGGGTTAAACTTAATTCGAAAGGTGAAATAGAAAGTTATAACATAGCAAAACAATGCCATTCAGTTTTTACTAATATTAAATATATTTTGGAGGACTCTGGGTCTTCTTGGAACAATATTGTTGATGTAACTGTATTTTTAACCAATATGAAAGACGACTTCAAAATATACAATAAAATATATTCCGAATATTTTAAAGAAAACTTACCATGTCGAACTACCGTGGAGATAAATTGCTTGCCCACTCCCATTGGAATTGAACTTAAAGTTATAGCGACCATCTAAATGAGAACCGATATATACATTGGACATCAAAAATATGAACTAGACTTTTCCAAACCCAAGGACTTATCTATTCCAATCCACTTCAACGGTGAACAACCCAATACTTATGGAGTAGATAGAGCCAGTTCTGCCCCATACAAAGACGGCCAATTTATTGGAGATAGAAGAAAAAATGGCCCTTGTAATTTTGAGACTTATCACATTACTCCCCACTGCAACGGAACCCACACTGAATGTATTGGCCACATAACAAAAGAGCGTATTGATGTTTTAAGCTCGTTGAAAGATGTAATGATTCCCAGCTATCTAATTAGTATTAAACCGGAACCCACTGATGAGTCATATTCGCCTGACTTGAAAAAAGAAGACCTATTGATAACCAAAGAGCTACTTCAAAAAAAGCTCAACGGGGTATCAACATATTTCTTAAGAGGTCTGATCATTCGAACGTTACCAAATCTTGAAAGAAAAAAATCACAAGATTATATGCAGCATACCCCCGCCTTTTTCAGCATCGATGCAATGAATTATATCAGAGAAATTGGCGTTCAGCATCTGCTTGTAGATATCCCCTCAGTAGACAGACTCTTCGACGATGGAATTCTTTCGGCTCACAATATATTTTGGGATACCCGGGGAAAAAAATACAACCCGAAAACAAAAAACAAAACCATCACAGAAATGATTTTTGTTGAAAATACAATTCTTGATGGAATATATCTACTAAACATTCAAATCCCAGCTTTTGTTGCAGATGCAGCTCCTAGCCGGCCAATTATTTTTGAAATCAATGAACTTTAAAAATACATCAGAATACGCTTTTCTTTTAGATAAACAAGACAAGCTGAAAAACTACAGGGAGGAATTTCACCTTCCTAAAAACACAAAAGAAGAGAATCACATATACCTTTGCGGAAACTCTTTAGGGCTTCAACCTAAGAGAACAAAGACATTCCTAGACCAAGAATTAAAAGATTGGGCTCAACTTGGAGTAGAGGGACATATGTATGCAAAAAATCCTTGGCTGTCCTATCACGAATTTCTTGCAAAAGGCTTTTCTAAAGTAGTGGGAGCTTTGCCTTCGGAAGTAGTCGCCATGAATTCTTTGACAGTAAACCTTCACCTAATGATGGTTTCCTTTTACAGGCCAAAGCAAACAAAATTCAAAATCATAATCGAAGATGATGCTTTTCCTTCGGATATATATACCGTAAATTCTCAAATCGAACACTATGGCTATGATCCAAATGAAGCCTTAATAAAAATTAAACCTAGAAAAGGAGAATTTGCATTGAGAACAGAGGATATTCTAAAAACAATTAAAGAACAAGGTGATCAGATCGCTCTGATTATGCTCGGTGGAGTCAATTATTATACCGGACAAGTTTTTGACTTCAAAACAATCACAAAAAATGCACATCAGAAAAATATCATCGTCGGATTTGACCTTGCCCATGGAGCCGGAAACATATATCTAGACCTTCATCAATGGGATGTCGATTTTGCAGTATGGTGTTCTTATAAGTACTTAAACTCTGGTCCTGGTTCGGTAGCTGGAGCATTTATTCATGAAAAACACCACAATCAAAATCTACACAGATTTGCTGGTTGGTGGGGGCACAACAAAGAAAATAGGTTTGATATGCCGGATGTTTTTGATCCCATTCAAAGTGCAGAAGGATGGCAACTAAGTAATCCCCCAATTTTGTCATTGGCCGCTATCCGTGCATCTTTATCAATCTTTGATGAGGTAGGAATGGAACCCTTAATTGAAAAATCAAAAAAAATGACTAAATATCTTCGTTTCCTATTGAGTCAGACTAAAACTAATCAGATAGAGATTATTACACCAGAAAACAGCGGATGTCAACTTTCGATTCGGGTAAAGAATGGAAATAAAAAACTATTTGACCAGATAACTGAAAAAGGAGTGATTGCAGATTGGCGTGAACCAGATGTCATTCGTATTGCACCAGTTCCTCTTTACAACAATTATAATGACCTATTCAAATTTTATAAAATTTTAGAATCTGTTTTATGAAAAAATCAATTTCTATTGCTGGTGCAGGACTAGTGGGTTCTTTGTGTGCCTTATATATGTGTAAAAGAGGTTATAAAACAACCATCTATGAGCGAAGAAACGACCTAAGGTCTGAAATTATTACAGCGGGGAAATCAATTAATTTGGCTCTTTCTACCCGCGGTTGGACAGCACTTAAAAAAGTAGGGGCTGACCTTGAAGTAGAGAAAATTGCCATTCCGATGTACAAGAGAGTAATGCATGATTCCGAAGGAAATCTGGTCGATCAGGAATATGGAAACCCAGGTCAAGCAATTTTCTCTGTGGCAAGAGCAGAACTCAATGTAATGCTGATGCACCTTGCAGTGAAAAGTGGGGCCTCCATCGAGTGCAATGAGAAATTTATCGATATTGACTTCAAAACCGGAACAACGACCTTTGAAAATACTCATACAAAGAAAATAAAGAAAGTGACTTCAGATCTTGTTGTAGGGGCTGATGGCGCCTTCTCTAATGTCCGATCACAGATGATAAAGCGACGACGTCAACAATATTCTCAACATTATATTGACCACGCTTATAAGGAATTATTGATTCCTGCAAATGAGGATGGTACACATAAAATTGAAAAAAACGCCTTACATATTTGGCCAAGAGGAAGCTTTATGCTAATCGCTTTGCCAAATATGGACGGAAGCTATACATGTACCTTGTTTGCTCCATATGAGGGAAAAGATTCCTTTGAAGAATTAAATTCAAAAGAAAGTATCTTGGCTTATTTCGACAAAACATTCCCAGATTTTACTGAACTGGTCCCAGACCTATATGAGCAATTTATTAGCAATCCTACTTCACCTATGGCTATTATGAGAACAGATCCATGGCATGTATTCGATAAGGCTGTTCTCGTTGGAGACTCTGCACATGCGACCGTTCCATTCTATGGCCAGGGAATGAATTCTGGTTTTGAAGATTGCCGAGTACTAGACGAGTTATTGGACAAACACGAAGACAATTTCGGGGAATGCTTAGACGAATATTCTAGAGTAAGAAAACCCAATGGTGACGGAGTTCAAGATCTTTCTATGCATAATTTTATTGTGATGCGAGACAAAACAGCAGATCCTATTTTTTTGCTTCAGAAAAAAATTGAACAAAAATTTGCTCAACGCCATCCCGAAAAATGGATCCCTCTATACTCAATGGTCAGCTTTTCTAATATTTCTTATGCAAAAGCTTGGAAAATCGGACAACACCAAGAAAAATTAATGGAAACCATCATGAAAATACCTCAAATTGAAAAAATTTGGAACCAGGAAGAAATCATGAAAAAAATGGAGGAATTAATTTAAGGATATAGTAAATATAATTGGCGCACGTTTTTGAATTCCTCAAGCCCTTGAGACCAAGTTTCCTTTATTTGATTTTCTGTCCAACCTAATTCAATTTGTTTACGAAGCTCCGTTGTACCGGAAAGTTTATCGAAAAAAGAATTAAAAAAAGGCCTTTTCAGGTATTTATATTGGCGATAGGAATCAATCAAATAAGATAGATTTATTTCTTTTCCAATAGTACTTTTGTGCAGATCCCATCCACAACATTCTTTATCTTTATATTTTGGGTATTTAGCTCCAGCTCTAGAAATTGGCGTAAAATAAAAACTACATGAATCCAAGAAAGGGGAACCTAATACCTGAAATTGATACTTTGTTCCTCTGCCCACACTTAGGTCTGTTCCTTCAAACAAGCACAATGAAGGGTAAAGGGAAATAGATTGAGAATTAGGAAGATTGGGAGATGGTTTAATTGGAAGTTCATAAGGCATCTGGTGGTTGTAATTCTGCATCTCTTGCCAATATAATTGGCATTGTAGAGAATCACTTAACCAATACTCTCCATTAATCATTTGAGCATACTCAGATAGAGTCATTCCATGAACTATAGGAATAGGATGCATTCCAACGAAAGACGCTAATCCAGGCTCTAGAATAGGCCCATCTATGTAATGTCCATTTGGATTAGGACGGTCTAAAACTAATATAGGAATATCGTTCTCTGCACAAGCCTCCATAACATAATGAAGAGTTGAAATATAGGTGTAAAATCGGGCGCCCACATCTTGAATATCAAAAACTATAATATCTACAGAATCTAGTAACTCTTTAGAGGGCTTCTTGCTCGATCCGTATAAAGAATAAATAGCTAATCCAGTTTTTTCGTCGGTAGTATCGTGAATTTGAGAGCCTGCATCTGCTTCTCCTCTAAACCCATGCTCGGGAGCAAAAACTTTTTCAATATGAATATTCCTTGAGAGCAAGGTATCTACCAAATGAACTCCATGGACTTCTGAACTTTGGTTCGCAACTATAGCCACACGCTTGTCCTCGAGTAATCCAATATATTTATCTAATTGCTCAGCACCCATTTGTAAGGGGCCGAAAGAAGAATTGGCGTGACATCCAAGTAGTAAACATGAAATAAAAAAGGTTAGAAGTCTCATTTTAGTATCTTTGAAAACACGAATATAAAGTATATCACTTTGAATTTTGAAAAATTTATAGCAAAACGCCTTCACAGCGAAAAAAATTTAGAGCATTCCATTTCCACTCCAATACTTAAAATGGCGATTGCAGCGGTCAGTCTAAGTATTTCCGTCATGATTATAGCCCTTTCAATTGGAAAGGGCTTACAACAAAAAATTGGCAGTAAAGTAAGCGGATTTACCTCTGATATCCAGATTCGTCCCTTAGACTTAAATCAATCCATCGAATCAAAGCCGATTAGCTTGGACAGCGTATTATTGAAAAGTTTAAATCAAATTACATCCATTGAAAAGCTCCATCCAGAAATCACAAAAAATGCGCTCATAAAAACAGATACTGAATTTGATGGGGTCTTAGTGAAAGGATTTGACCACAATTATGATTGGACTTTTTTTGAAAAGCATCTCGTCCAGGGACGATGTCCAATTTATATTAAAGAAGAAAAAAGTCTAGAAATTTTGGTATCAAAAAACATTTCTCAAAAGCTAGGACTTGTTATAAATCAAGAAGTGTTGTTTTATTTTCAGGGCAAAAACAGGGCAAAAGCCATTATTCGTAAATTTAAAATATCCGGAATATATGTAACCGGAATTGAACTTTTTGATGACTATTATACTATTGTTGACATAAAACAATTACAAAAAATAAATCGATGGGAGAAAAATCAATTTAGCTCACTTGAAATAGGAATTTATACGGGGAGTGATAAAGACAAAACACTCGACTTAGTAAAAATATTTAGTCCTTATGATACCCAAGTCATCAGCAGTAAAGAGCGATATTCTCAAATTTTTGACTGGATACGACTTTTTGACATCAATATTCTCCTCATTATATTCATTATGGTACTGGTGGCTTGCATCAACATGATCAGCTCTCTGCTCATTGTTATTTTGGAAAGAACAAAGATGATTGGATTATTAAGATCCCTTGGAGCAAAACAAGTATCAATCAAAAAAATATTTCTTTACCACGCATTTTACTTACTTAAGAAGGGGCTCTTAATAGGAAATACATTGGGTTTAACATTAATTGGTCTACAACATTTCTTTGCTCCCTTAAAGTTAGACCCCAATCATTATTATGTTAAGGAAGTACCAGTTTTATTGAGTCTGGAAAACTGGCTTTTGATCAACCTTATTTCTATTCTAATATGCATGGTGATACTTTTAATTCCTGCCCAAATTATTAAAAAGATAGAGCCTGTTGAGGCACTTCGTTATGAATAAGAAACCAATGCTAGTTTAACCTCCTCTAGCATCTGGTCATCAAACTGCAAGTGGGTCACAAAACGAATCTGATCAGAACCTAATAACGAGCATAGAATATTTTTATCCTTCAGATAGGAAAATAAATGCGAAGAATTATCAACAGTAAAAATCACAATATTAGTTTCCACAGGAAGTATATTTTGTACTGTCTTCATCTTCGATAATACAGCTGATATTTCTTTCGCTCGTCTGTGGTCTTCAACTAAAAGAGGTACATTAAAATCTAAAGCATATGCACCTGCAGCGGCTAAATATCCTGCTTGCCGCATACCACCCCCTAAGACTTTTCGAACTCTTTTTGCCTTATGAATAAAGGCGGCAGAACCCAACAATAGAGAACCTATGGGAGCACCTAATCCTTTGGAGAGACAAATTGAAATACTATCCAAAATAGAGCCATAATCTTTAGGTTCGGTATGAGTCTTTACGATGGCATTATACAATCGAGCGCCGTCCATATGAAAAGCAAAGTTTTTATTTTTACAAAATGAGGATAATTCTTGGAGAGTCTCTAAATCATAACAAGCTCCCCCGCCTTTGTTTGTGGTATTTTCGACACAGACCAATCGGGTAGTTGGGTAGTGTACATTCTCCTCCCTCAATGCGGCTTCAATGAGAGGAACAGATAATTTACCATATTGGCCTTTTATGAGCTTTACTGAGGCGGAAGAATTGAATGCAATTCCTCCACCTTCGTAATAATATACATGAGATGTAGCATCACAGATAACCTCGTCTCCTGGCTGAGTGTGGACTTTAATAGCGATTTGGTTAGCCATTGTACCAGAGGGGCAAAACAAAGCAGACTCCATCCCGAAAATAGATGCAATCTTGTATTCAAGAGATTTTACAGTATCGTCCTCGTCCCAGACATCATCTCCCACCTCTGCTTGAAACATAAACTGGAGCATCTTCTTACAAGGCTTTGTGAAAGTATCACTTCTCAATTCTATTTTTCTCATCTGAAAAGTATTTTTATTTCATTGGACACTTCAGAGACGGATTTGCCTTTGGTTTCAATAATATACTTGGATTGCATATAATATTTCTCTCGATTTTCCAACTCTGTAGAAACAAATTCTCTTAGGATATTTTCGTCCTTAAAAAAACCAATCTTAGGACGATTATTTTTACTGAGCCATAATCTAGAGGCAATAATATCAATAGGTGTTTTTAAATAAATTGTTTCACCAAATTCGTTCATCAAATCTATAGTTCTATCATAACAAGGCATTCCTCCACCAGAAGAAACAATAAGATTTTCTTGATTAATTAAAAAATCAAGACACTCTTTTTCCTTTTGGCGAAAGACTGACTCACCATACATAGAAAATATTGCTGGAATCGTTTGGCACATTCGTCCCTCAATCCATTGGTCAGTATCAACCCACCTAAAGTTAAGTAAAAGACTCAACACCTCCCCTACAGTAGTTTTTCCAGAAGCCATATGTCCGACAAGAAATAATTTCATCTAAAATGGAGCATTGGATTCTTTGCTCATGTGATTGAACACCAAATGATCGACCCAGCGAGGAAACCACTTATTTAGAAAAACAGTTAATTTACCTTTGGATGTAAGCGTAATACGATCTTTCCTATGCAGGACTGCATCTACAATATAAGATGCAACTTCTTCTGGTTGCATCATTTTCTCTTCGTTTCTGGAAGATTCTCCCTGAGTAGACCCATCACTTGAGAGAGCTTTATTTCGGATGTTTGATGCAGTAAATCCTGGGCATGCAATCAAAACATGCAATCCTTTCTTTAAGTTTTCTATGCGCAAAGATTCTAAAAATCCATGCATAGCGAATTTAGATGCTGAATAGCCTGCTCTTCCTGGTAAACCCTTGTAACCCGCAATGGAAGATACCCCCACAACAGAACCTTTGTTAGATAAAATACTTTTAAGAGCATACTTAGTGCAATAAACTGTTGACCAGAAGTTTATATCCATCAATTTCCGAATCACTGAGAGATCTACATCCATGAATGAAGCTCGCATCGATATTCCTGCATTATTAACTAGCACATCTATTTGACCGAATTTTTCTAATACTTTAGTAATTAAGTATTTACAAGAATCTTGTTGACTAAGGTCTGCCACCACATATAAAACCTTCGCTCCAGATGAAGATAATTCATTGGTGATTTGAATAAGTTTATCTTCAGATCTAGCCACTAAAACGACAATGGCATTTTGGGCAGCAAAGCTCTCGGCACAAGCTTTTCCAATTCCAGATGAGGCTCCCGTAACAATTACAACTTTATTTTTCATGTATTCCTTTTTAAATCGTAAAATTGCATTGACTTTTTAACAAAGATAAAATTATTCATCACAACTAAAGTCCTATCGCATGAAGATCATTGAAGTATCGAGTAAATCTGAAATCAAACTTTTTCACCAGGTTCCTCATCATATTTACAAAATGGATTCAAACTGGATTCCACACATAAAACAGGAAGTCGAAGCGGTATTTAATCCTGTCAAAAATAAATACTTTAAACATGGAGAAGCTTGCCGATTTATTCTGATTGATGAGCAAGAAAATATAATTGGAAGAATTGCTGCTTTTGTAGATAAAAGAAGATCTGAAAGTTTCAATCAACCTACGGGTGGAATAGGATTTTTTGAATGTGTAAATAATCAAGAAGCCGCCTTTAAATTATTTGATTCAGGTAAAAAATGGCTATCCGAAAAAGGAATGCAAGCAATGGATGGCCCCATTAATTTCGGAGAAAAAGACAGATATTGGGGTTTGCTTGTAAGCGGATTTGAATATCCTCCAATCTACTCAAATAGTTATAACCCCCCCTACTACCAAAGTTTTTTTGAAAACTATGGATTTCAAACATACTTTAACCAATTCAATTTCATTAAACCATTAGATGTAAGGCTTCCAGAAAAATATATTAAAAGATTTGAGCGAATAAATAAAAATGATGACTATCATTTGGAATCGATTGACAAAAATAATCTAGCCAAATATGCCAAAGACTTTTGCGAAGTTTACAATTCTGCATGGAAGACCCACGACAACTTTAAAGGAATGTCGGATGAGCAGGCAATGTCTATGCTAAAAAAGATAAAACCTGTAATGGAATCTGATCTTATTTGGTTTGCCTATTACAAAAAACAACCTATTGCCTTTAATATTATGATGCCGGAATTAAATCAATACTTTAAGGTGACAGATGGAAATTTAAATTGGTGGGGTAAATTAAAATTTATTTGGATGAAGCTTTTTAGTAAACCTAAACATGTTTGGGGTATAGCATTTGGAGTAAAACCTAAATTTCAAGGAATTGGCATGGAATCTTATGTACTTCATTTTGTAGCAGAACATCTTAGAATTAAAAGACCCTCATATAAAAGTGTTATTATTACATGGATTGGAGATTTTAACCCAAAAATGATTCATGTTACTAAGTCTATGGGCTCAGTTAATTATCAGGACTTAAAAACCTACAGAAAGCTCTTTGACGAAACAGTTATTTTCGAGCGATCTCCAATCATTAAATGATTAAATTTCTATCCTAAAATAAACATTGAAGACCTATTGTTGAATTAAATAATGCTTGTATATTTGCCTGATTTTTGTGAAGAAAAAATATAATACACCTAGGTGGCGGAATTGGTAGACGCGTACGCTTGAGGGGCGTATGACCCAGGTCGTGCAGGTTCGACTCCTGTTCTAGGTACTTTTTGATTTGGTAGCTCAGCTGGTAGAGCATCTCCCTTTTAAGGAGAGGGTCCTGGGTTCGAACCCCAGCCAAGTCACACTTTTTATGAATATGATTTGGTAGCTCAGCTGGTAGAGCATCTCCCTTTTAAGGAGAGGGTCCTGGGT
>CAZEWZ010000007.1:0-71093 GCA_964516765.1 uncultured Cryomorphaceae bacterium
ATTCCGGGTTCATATGAACCATTAGGAAATTTTTCAGATTTTGAGGGTTCTGGTGCAAATGGTGTTTGGACGCTTACTATCACTGATAATTTAAGTATCGATAATGGATTTATTTGTTCGTGGGGTCTAACCATGAATGTGGTTGGAGAAGAAGAAGAAGTCGTGGTTGACTCGCTAGTTTCCGAAGTGATAAGTTATAATTGGTATTGTGCCGAAGAACCATCTTCAATTGTGGGCTATGATTCTACAATGATTTCTGTTCAACCAAATCTTCCTGGCATCCATACCTATGTGATGACAGTTGCTGATAATTTTGGCTGTGAATACACAGAGGAATTCATTTTAGATGTCTATACTAGTCCGCAGACTGCTCCAAATGCTGTGTCAGAATGTATTGATACTTACGGTCTATCAGTTTCAGATGTACCCGCAGGTGGAGGTTACTGGGAATGGTTAAACGGACCAATTGGAGCTTCTGTTTCCTTTGATCCCGACACTAATTCATTAACCCCAGATATAACCGTATCAGAACTTGGTTATTATTCTTTTTTATTTACAGATTATTATTGTGGTTTGTCTGACCAAATGATTGTCGACTTTCAATCAATTAATCCTATTATACCTCCCACTGCAGATGTAACCTGTTTTTTAGATAATACAATTTCCGTTATAGATCCTACAGGAAATGGTGGGCACTGGGAAGTATTGCCAAATGCTTTTGAAGCTGAAATTGAAGATTTAAGTGCAACTGAGACAACTTTAACTGTCTCCGAATATGGAAGTTACGGAGTAGTATTTACTTTAGATTTTTGCTTTGGGACAGATACTATAGATGTTAATTTTTTAACTGTAGATCCCGATATATTAAACATGGATGTACAAGAATGTGATTGGGAAGTTGATCTTGAAGTAGATAATCCGTCTACCACAAATGGAACTTGGGATTTGATTAGTCAACCTAACCACACTTCTGTTGATTTTTCTTCTTTGGTTAATGAATCCATAAGTATGGAGGTTGATGACTTTGGTAACTATCAAATGCAATATACTATTGCAGGATGTGAGACTTCAGATACGGTAATGATTCAATTTAACCAAGTCATTCCATCATTGTTATTCGATCCATTATTGCGTTGTGAATTACAGACTGAGCTATCTGTTGTAAATATTGGAATGGGCGAAGAGTGGTCCATTGTTAATGCACCAGGAGAAGCCATCTTATCTAATTCACTTGATTCGGAGATAGATTTATATGTAAGTGAATATGGTGATTATACTCTATCTTACACTGGATGTGACACTACCTTAGAGTTTAATGTTCTATTTATGTGTGAATTAGATCTTCCCAATGTCTTTTCACCTAATGGAGACGGTGTGAATGATTTATTTATAGTTGAAAATCTCACCAAAGAATATTATTCCTATAGCAATTTAAGTGTCTATAATCGTTGGGGAGACGAAGTTTACCGAGACGGTAATTATGGACTCAATGGAACTTGGTGGGATGGTCAAAGTACCCATCAAAATGATCCCCTCCATGAGGGAGTATACTTCTATGTCTTGAGGGTGGGTAATAAGGTTTCTGAAGAGAGAGATGAATATAGAGGGACAGTTCATTTGATGAACTAATCAAAATTATTTGATTAATAAACCCGACTTGCCCATCATTCGTGCAACATACTTTCCAATAATATCAAATTCTAAATTAACACTATCACCTTCCTTAATATATTTAAAGCAAGTATTTTCATAGGTATAGGGAATAATACAAACTGAGAAATGATCATCCATGGAGTCCACTACCGTTAGACTAGTTCCATTGATTGTTATAGACCCTTTTTCTACCGTGACTTCTGCATTTGAATTTTTGTCGTATTTAAAGTTAAAAACCCAAGAACCTTCTAGTGTTAGCACTTCTGTACAAATAGCTATTTTGTCAACATGACCTTGGACTATGTGTCCATCTAGTCTTGCACCAAGTTTCATACAACGTTCCAGATTTATAAAGTCGCCAAGCTTAGTATGGCTTAGATTTGTTTTTCCCAGTGTTTCTTGAATAGCAGTCACAGTATAGTTTTTCTCTGAAAGAGCAATAACCGTTAGACATACACCATTGTGGGCAATACTTTGGTCTATTTTTAGATCAGAAGACATTTCAGCTTCAATGGTAAAACTGGTATTTCCTTTATCATGATCAATCTGAGATACACGACCCATTTGTTCAATTATTCCTGTAAACATGCTAATAGTCAATTACTTGTTCTTCCATTTCTTTTGGTAGCTCTCGCTCTTCATATTTTTGCGTTCTTAGTTGTGGTTCAAAGCCCGCCTCGATAATCGCTTCCTGAATGGTTGAAGAGGTGAATCTATGCGGAGCTCCGGCTGCGGAAACTACATTTTCTTCAATCATGATTGAACCAAAATCGTTCGCTCCAGCATGCAGACACATCTGTCCCACTTTTTTTCCCACAGTTAACCAAGAGGCTTGAATATTAATCACATTGGGTAGCATAATTCTTGAAAGAGCAATCATTCGAATGTATTCGTCACCATCTACCGTATTGGATACACCACGAACCCGTTTTAATAATGTACCATCATCCTGAAATGGCCATGGGATAAAGGCAAGAAAGCCATTTCCTTTCTCAGGTTTTTCCGATTGAACTTGTCTTATTTTAACTAAATGTTCGAACCTTTCAAGAAGTGTTTCAATATGTCCAAACATCATTGTTGCAGAAGTAGTGAGGTTTAATTCATGCGCCACACGCATGATATCAAGCCATTCTTGTGCTCCACATTTACCTTTTGAAATCATCCTTCTAACTCTATCATCTAGTATTTCAGCACCGGCTCCTGGAAGACTATCTAATCCTGATTCTATAAGTTTTTTCAGTACCTCTTTGTGAGATTTGTTCTCCATTTTACTTATGTGAGCAATCTCCGGAGGACCCAATGCATGAAGTTTGATACTGGGGAATTTTTTTTTAATTTGACTAAAAATAGAACAGTAGAAATCAAGGCCTAATTCTGGATTATGTCCTCCTTGAAGTAAAAGTTGATCTCCTCCATATCTAATAGTTTCCTCAATTTTTTGTATATATTCATCCAAAGTAGTTGTATAAGCATCCTTGTGTCCTGGAATTCTGTAAAAATTACAAAATTTACAATTTGCATTGCATACATTTGTTGTATTTGCATTTCGGTCTATGATCCATGTGACTTTATTACTTGGTACCTGCTTTTTTCTAAGTTCGTTGGCTATAAATATCAAGTCTGTGGTTGCTGCATTTTCAAAAAGATACAAGCCCTCTTCTGCACTTAAGTGCTCAAATTTACTTGCCCGATTTAGTAGCTTATTAGTCTCCATTAAAATATGTATTTTTACATTGTAAAATTAAGAAAAAATGTACAGTTTAATACACAAAATAGAGGAGTCTTCTCCAAACCTTGATTTAATTGTTTTAGGAGATAATCAATCTGATTGGTCTGGTCTAGATTTGAGTCAGATCGAATTAGATTATCTCAAGTCTGAATTGAATAAAGACCACTCATCAATTTATATAAATCAGTATTCTCGGCGACTTTTTATCGAGATTATTCCATTTCAAAGTTCCAAAAGTCTAGTTTGTGAAAAGGTTAGAGAGCGCGGTGCGATGGTTGTGAAGCCTTTGAATTTATATAAAATTGAAAAGGTTGGAATTGTGTCGCTGTCAAGTACTGATTTTTCCCTAGAACTCGCGGAAGGAATTATATTAGCAAATTATCAATTTTTGAAATATTTTAATCATGCTGACTCAAAACAAAATTCTTTAAAAGAAGTTTTAGTTTGTTCAGATTCCTTTGAGATTAATCAGCTCAATGCAGTAATCTCAGGCACCTTGTATGCCCGGGATTTAATCAATGAACCGCTATCTTATCTTACTGCTTTGAAGTTTTCAGAGGAAATCACAAAATTAGGTGATGAGGCTGGTTTTAAAGTTGAAATACTTCATAAAAATCAGATTGAAGCTTTAAAAATGGGAGGCTTATTGGCTGTCAATAGAGGAGCTGTGGAACCACCAACTTTTAATATACTGACGCACAAACCAAAAAATACAATCAATCAAAAACCCATTGTCTTAGTTGGAAAAGGTATTGTTTATGATACGGGTGGTTTAAGTTTAAAACCGACTGCGAATTCTATGGATATGATGAAGTGTGACATGGGTGGGGGGGCATCCGTAGTAGGTATTCTCTATGCCCTCGCAAAAGCTAATGTGCCTATCCACGTAGTTGGATTAATTCCTGCTACAGAGAATAGACCCGGTGGAAATGCATATGCGCCAGGAGACGTAATACACATGATGAACAATACAACAGTTGAGGTCTTAAATACCGATGCTGAGGGACGTCTTGTAATGGCTGATGCATTATGCTATGCAAAAAAATATAGTCCAGAATTAGTCATTGACTTTGCAACATTGACTGGAGCGGCAGTAAGAGCAATTGGAAAGTATGGTATCGTTGCGATGGGAAATGCTTCTAGTTCAGTTCAGGACGATTTGGTGAAAAGTGGTGAGAATGTCTATGAAAGACTGGCGATGATGCCATTTTGGGACGAGTATTCACATTTATTGAAGTCTGATATTGCTGATATGACTAATTTAGGCCCTGCAGAAGCTGGTCAAATTACTGCTGGTAAGTTTTTAGAGCATTTCACCGATTATCCTTGGATGCACTTTGATATTGCGGGTCCGGCATATTTGTCTACCGATGATCATTACAGATTAAAAGGTGGGACTGGATCAGGTGTTCGAATCATGTTTGATTATTTGAAGCGCAAAAGCATTTAAATTTCATCCAAATAAGGTAATTTTATTATCTATTCAAATTACAATTCATGGAAAACAATTCAAAACTTAAAAAAATACGCTTGGGTATCTCTGTCGGAGATATAAACGGTGTGGGTTTAGAAGTAATCATGAATACTTTTTCGGACAACCGAATTTTTGATTTGTGTACTCCTATTATATATGCCTCTTCAAATTATGTATCAGATTATCAGAGTCAAGTTGGGTTTAAAAGCTTTATTTTTAACCTTGTTAAGTCCCCCACCAAAATAGCCCATAATAGAGTAAATTTAGTCAGTTGTTGGGAAGAAAATATTGACCTTCACCTTGGTGAGGAAACTCCTGAAGGAGGCCTATTTGCATTAAAATCGCTTAGAGCCGCCGTGGAAGATTTAAAGAAAGGCGAAGTAGATGCCTTAGTTACAGCGCCTATTAATAAACACAATATTCAATCTGACGATTTTAATTTCCCTGGTCACACTGAATATTTAGCAAGTCAATTTACTGATGGGGAAGCTTTGATGTTTATGGTTGCAGATTCGCTTAGAGTTGGAGTGGTTACTGGTCATATTCCTATTTCAGAGGTCGCTTCAGCTATTTCTGAAGAAAAAATAACCACTAAACTCTCCCAGATGTATGATTCTTTACAAAAAGATTTCAATATTAGAAAACCCAGGATTGCTGTTTTAGGCCTCAACCCTCACAGCGGTGATCAAGGAGTTATTGGAAAAGAAGATAAACAGGTAATTATGCCCGCAGTTCAAAAGTCATTTGAATCTGGAAAGTTGATATACGGACCTTATTCTGCAGATAGTTTTTTTGCCTCAGAGACCTGTAAGCAATTTGATGCTGTACTTGCAATGTATCACGATCAGGGCCTGATTCCTTTCAAGACAATGTCTTTTAATAATGGTGTTAACTTTACGGCAGGTTTGTCTGTAATTAGAACATCTCCAGATCATGGAACTGCATATGATATTGTAGGAAAAAATCTTGCAAATCCCTCCTCATTTAGAGCTGCTGTTTATGAAGCATGTACCCTATATAAAAACAGAAAAGAATACTTATTATTAAATGATAATTCGCTAAAGTTTCGATCTCGCTCCACCAAAAAATCGAGAGATTAAGATTTGTTGGGTTCTTTTCGGATTTAGTTTTATTAATCGTGTGCAATTAGAATGCTTAAATAATCAAAAATATTTTTATCTTTGCTCACCTTAAAACTAAAAGTTTTGTAAATGCTAACTAAATTCATAATACCTATTATTGGTCTTAAAATTGGAGAGCATGAATTTAAATGGAAAGTTGATGGGGAGTTCTTTAAAGAATTTGATTGTAGCGAGTTGAACAATGGCGACATTGATGTTATTTTAACTTTAGTAAAAAAGTTAAACTTAATAGAGTTGTACTTTCAAACAAATGGCCATGTTTCATGCCCTTGTGATCGCTGTGCGGGAGATTTAATCCTTTCATTTAATCACAATGAGATGAGAGTTGTCAAGTTTTCTTCAAGAAATCAAATAGATACCGAGGACTTTATAGTTTTAGGCAATGATGAACAGGAAATTGATGTTTCTCACATGGTATATGAAACAATTGTTTTAGGCTTGCCAGCGAGAAGAGCACACGGCGAAAATTTGAATACTCAAAAATGTGATTCAGATATACTTAGCAGACTAGAGATGTTTGAAGAGCGAAAAAAAAATACTATTGTTGATTCTAGATGGTCAGCATTGAACAAATTACTAACTGATAAAGATAAGTAAAATGGCGCATCCTAAACGAAAAATCTCCAAACAAAGACGTGACAAGAGAAGGACCCACTACAAGGCAGAAGCACCTACAGTAGCAGTTTGTTCAACTACAGGAGAGGCGCATTTATACCATAGAGCCTATTGGTTTGAAGGAAAAATGTACTACAAGGGTAATGTTGTGATTGCTTAACATTATACAAAAGATAAAATTGAATTAATGAGCGACTTTTGACTCTTTTTATTTTTGTGTTCCAAGATTTTATGTAGATTTAAACCCTAATATTTAGGGTGTAAATCTACATTTTCATTTTTAGTAAATACTATATGTTTATGTGTCCAGAGATTTACTCTTACTTAACTTTTAGTTGCAATTAAGGCTAGATTTAAAAATTTAAACAAGTATGCACAACATCAAAGCAGCAATTACAGGAGTCAATGGTTGGGTGCCTGAATATAAATTGACCAACCAAGAATTATCTTCCATGGTGGACACAAATGATGAATGGATTACTTCTAGAACAGGTATTAAAGAGCGTAGAATCCTCAAAGGAGAAGGTTTAGGGAGTTCAGATCTGGGTGCTAATGCAGTCAAAGGTCTTCTGGAAAAGAAGAATATGATGCCAGATGAAATCGAATTGATTATCTGTGCTACCGCAACACCTGACATGCTTTTTCCGTCGACGGCCTGTATTATTGCAGATAAAATTGGTGCTAAAAAGGCATTTGCCTTTGATGTTATGGCTGCCTGCTCTGGATTTTTATATGCTTTATCTGTCGCTTCTAAATATATTGAATCTGGTGAGTACAAAAAAGTTATTGTTGTTGGTGCAGATAAGATGTCTTCTATTGTAGATTATGAGGACAGAACCACTTGTGTTATTTTTGGAGATGGATCAGGTGCTGTTCTATTAGAACCTGATCACGAAGGAATGGGGATTCAGGATGCTATTCTTAAAAGTGATGGTTCGGGAAGAGATTATTTGCACATGAAAGGTGGCGGCTCAATTAATCCCTCATCTCACAAGACAGTAGATGCAAAAGATCATTATCTTTATCAAGATGGCCAGACAGTATTCAAGTTTGCAGTCACCAATATGGCAGATGTTTCCGCAGAAATAATGGAGAGAAATAATTTAAAGAGTAAAGATGTAGCATGGCTTGTTCCCCACCAAGCTAATAAAAGAATTATTGACGCCACAGCCAGAAGGATGGGTGTTGGTGCGGAAAAAGTAATGTTGAATATTCAGAAATATGGGAATACAACAAATGGAACTATCCCACTATGTTTATGGGATTATGAAAAAAAGTTAAATAAAGGAGATATTCTCATTTTGGCTGCCTTCGGAGGCGGTTTTACATGGGGTTCCATATATTTAAAATGGGCATACTAATCATAATTTAAAGAAATTATTATGGCATTAGATCTTAAAGAAATTCAAGAACTTATTAAATTCGTTGCAAAATCTGGAGCTTCCGAAGTTGCTTTAGAGATTGGAGAAATGAAAATATCAATAAAAACACCCCCTAAAAAAGGGAAAAATAGTACGGAGACTATTGTTCAGCAGACTCCTCCTTCTCCTATTAATCTAGTGAATTCAGATCCATCTTTAGTTGTTCAACCGATTATTCAGAAAGCTCATGATGGCACTTTACCTAGTAATGATGAATCTCCTAGTCCAGAAGACTTGAATTCAAAATACATCACTATAAAGTCTCCGATGATTGGAACTTTTTACAGGCAACCATCCCCAGACAAGGATTCATTTGTTAGTATTGGTGATGAGGTCAGCGAAGGATCTGTGGTTTGTATTATAGAAGCGATGAAGTTATTTAATGAGATTGAATCTGAAATATCAGGTAAAATTATCAAAGTTCTCGTGGATGATATGAGTCCTATTGAATATGATCAGCCTTTATTTTTGGTTGACCCTTCTTAATTTTCATATTTTAAATAATAATGATGTTTAAAAAGATTTTGGTAGCTAATCGAGGTGAGATTGCTTTGAGAGTGATACGTACAGCAAGAGAAATGGGTATAAAGACTGTTGCAGTATATTCTTTGGCTGATGCAGATAGTTTGCATGTGAAGTTTGCCGATGAAGCGGTTTGCATTGGGCCTGCAAGTAGTTCTGAATCATATTTAAAAATCCCTAATATCATCGCAGCAGCAGAGATAACTAATTCTGACGCCATCCATCCCGGTTACGGTTTTTTGGCCGAAAACTCTGTATTCTCTAAGATTTGCCAGGAAAATAACATAAAATTTATTGGAGCCTCTCCAGAAATGATAGATGGAATGGGGGATAAGGCCAATGCTAAAGCTACTATGAAGGAAGCAGGTGTGCCTACAATTCCGGGTTCTGAAGGTATTTTAGAAACCTATGAAGATGCTGAGTCGTTAGCTAAAGAAATCGGTTTTCCTGTAATGTTGAAAGCCACTGCTGGTGGGGGTGGTAAAGGAATGCGTGCAGTATATTTGATGGATGAACTTCTACCTTCATGGGATTCTGCTAGACAAGAGGCGGGAGCCGCCTTTGGGAATGATGAGATGTATATGGAAAAGTTAATTCTGGAGCCTAGACATATAGAAATTCAAATTGTTGGTGATTATCGCGGTAAGGCTTGCCATTTGTCCGAGCGAGATTGTTCTGTCCAGAGAAGACACCAAAAACTAACAGAAGAAGCGCCTTCTCCTTTTATGACCGAAGAGTTGAGAAAGCTAATGGGGGCAGCAGCCGTAAAAGCCGCAGAAGCTGTTAAATATGAGGGTGCAGGTACAGTAGAATTCCTAGTAGATAAGGACAGGAATTTTTATTTTATGGAAATGAATACCCGTATTCAAGTGGAGCATCCGATTACTGAAGAGGTCATAAATTTTGATTTGATTGCAGAACAAATAAAGGTAGCGGCGGGAGTGAAAATACTCGGAAAAAATTATAGTCCTACACGCCATGCCATAGAGTGTCGAATTAACGCAGAAGATCCTTCAAATGATTTTAGGCCTTGTCCTGGCAGAATAACTACCTATCATGCGCCAGGAGGTTACGGTGTTAGGGTGGATACGCATGTATATGCAGGTTATGTCATTCCTCCTCATTACGACTCAATGATAGCTAAGCTTATTGTTGTGGCTCAAACTAGAGAAGCTGCTATTGAGAAAATGAAAAGAGCGTTGAGAGAATTTGTAATCGAAGGAATCAAGACCACTATTCCGTTTCATCTGCAATTGATGGACCACGAAGACTATCGTTCTGGAAATTACACAACGAAATTTATGGAAGATTTTGTATTTGAGTCTTAAAAGACCAAATTGCAAAGATTTTATTTTTAGATATCAAATTAAAGATAATTTAATTCTTAAATTAAATAGCCAAGTTTAATTTGATTCTAATTTGTTCAATTTTGCTTTTTATTTTCTTTGGGCTATAGCCACAAAGGTCATGTAATTCTTTTTGTGGACCATGCTCAATAAAGTTGTCGGGAATGCCTAGGCGATAAACTTCACTATTGTATTGATTGTCAGCCATAAATTCAAGTATAGAGGATCCCATTCCTCCTGAAATACAACCATCTTCAATAGTAATCACATGTGGGTAATTTTGAAAAACCTCATGTAATATTTTTTGATCTAATGGCTTGGCAAATCTCATATCATAATGTGCAATATGAAATCCCTCTTTGTCGAATTCCGAGCAGACTTCAGACGCGTAGTTTCCAATATGTCCAATCGATAATATTGCAATATCATTTCCTGATTTTAGTTTTCTTCCAGTTCCTATTTTAATCGACTTGAAATCAGTTTTCCAGTCAATCATTACACCTTGCCCTCTGGGATATCTAATTACAAATGGTCCGTGTTCATTTTCTTGAGCAGTAAACATAAGATTCCGAAGCTCCTCTTCATTCATAGGGGCAGATATGATCATATTTGGAATACATCTAAAATATGCGATATCAAAAACACCATGGTGAGTTGGGCCGTCTTCTCCAACTAGACCAGCACGATCTATACAAAAAACTACATTCAAATTTTGAATAGCAACGTCGTGAACCACCTGGTCAAAGGCCCTTTGCATGAATGTAGAGTAAATATTACAAAAGGGAAGCATCCCTTGGGTAGCCATCCCGGCAGAAAAAGTGACGGCATGTTGTTCCGCAATCCCAACATCAAATGCTCTATCAGGCATTTCTTGCATCATGAATTTTAAAGAGCATCCGGTAGGCATAGCTGGAGTAATCCCTACAATTTTATCATTTTTTTTGGCAAGTTCAATGATGGTGTGACCGAAAATATCTTGGTATTTTTGAGGGGACACAACATTTTTTTTAATACTTAATGATTTCCCCGAATCTTTATTGAAAAGTCCAGGGGCATGCCATTTTGTTGTGTCTCCATCTTCAGCAGGTTGATAACCTTTACCCTTAGTTGTGATGCAATGAAGTATTTTTGGACCGGGTATATTTTTCAGGTCTTCTAGCACATGAATCATGTGCTCTAAATTATGTCCATCTACCGGTCCAAAATATCTAAAGTTTAATGATTCAAAGTAATTGCTCTGCTCGAGCATTGAAGACTTAATCGAGTTTTCTATTTTTTGAACTATAGATTGAGCACTGGGTCCAAATTTACTAAACTTACCGAGCAGATCCCAAACCTCATTTTTCACCTTATTATATGTTCGTGATGTAGTAATATCTGTAAGGTATTCTTTTAAAGCGCCTACATTAGGATCGATGGACATACAGTTGTCATTTAAAATGACAAGAAGATTTGAGTTTTCAATCCCCGCATGATTTAAAGCCTCAAAAGCTTGTCCTCCAGTGAGTGCTCCATCTCCAATCACCGCAATATGTTGTTTGTCTTTCTCTCCACTAAGTTGAGATGCAATTGACATTCCAAGGGCAGCCCCAATTGATGTAGAAGAATGGCCTACTCCGAAAGTGTCATAAATGCTTTCATCGCGTTTTGGGAATCCGCTAATGCCTTTAAACTTTCTGTTGGTATGAAAAATATCTTTTCGACCTGTAAGAATCTTGTGGCCATAAGCTTGGTGACCTACATCCCATACAAGTTGGTCGTAAGGTGTGTTAAATACGAAGTGAAGAGCGACAGATAGCTCAACTACTCCCAAACTAGCACCAAAATGACCGCCATTGACAGAAACTGTATCAACAATAAATTGTCTAAGCTCACCAGATAATTGCATTAATTGTGCAATGTCTAATGACTTTAAATCGTCTGGAGAATCAATTTGATTTAGTAGGGATGTTTTTTCTTTTGACAAATTTTAATATCTATAATTATAATTGCAAAGTTACTAAACTATTGCCACATTTCTTAAGGTAGGGGTTGTTGTATAAAATTAAGATATTTTTTCATCAAAAATAATACCATAATTAATTCGTTTCTAATTTTGAACAGTTAAATTTAGGTAATACATAAGAAAAAATTAAATTTGCTGTTGATCAAACACACAATAAAATAATTATTTATTTAAAATGGATATAAAAAAAGTTTTAAGTTCTGGATTATCACAAGATTCTTTTCAGTTAAAAGGTTGGGTTCGATCAAAAAGAGGTAGCAAAAATGTATCCTTTATTGCTTTAAATGATGGATCCACTCTGCATAATATTCAAGTTGTTGTTGAAGGAGACCATTTTGAGGATACTATAAAGCTTATTCATACTGGAGCAAGTATTTTTGTAGAAGGAACGTTGGTTCACTCTAAGGGTGCTGGTCAGGCAATTGAATTGTTAGCTCAAAAAATCGAGGTGATTGGTCAAACCAATCCTGAGGAGTATCCCTTACAGCCAAAAAAACATTCATTAGAATTTCTTAGAGAGAAAGCTCATTTACGATTTCGTACAAATACTTTTGGAGCAATATTCAGAATTCGTCATGCCATGACTTTCGCGATTCATCAGTTTTTTAATAATAAGGGTTTTTCAAATATTCATACACCTATTATTACTGGTGCAGATTGTGAAGGTGCTGGAGAAATGTTTTCGGTGAGTACTTTAGAAAAGCATAGTCCGCCTCTTACGAAAGAAGGAGCAATCGATTACTCCAGAGATTTCTTTGGAAAAGAAACAAATCTTACTGTTTCTGGACAGTTAGAAGCTGAAATGGCTGCCTTAGCGCTGGGTAAGGTTTATACATTTGGCCCTACATTTAGAGCAGAGAATTCAAATACTTCTAGACATCTAGCAGAGTTCTGGATGGTAGAGCCAGAGGTTGCTTTTGCCGATTTAAATGACAATATGTCTTTGGCTCAAGAGATGCTTCAGTATTTATGTTCATATGCATTAAAGAATTGTTTAGACGATTTGATTTTTCTTGATCATCGTTTGGTCGAAGAGGAAAAACACAAGAAAAAGGAAGAACGACAAGAATTGGGTTTGATTAATAAACTGAAATTTGTGATTGAGAATGATTTTGAGCACATAACTTATACCGAAGCCTTTGATATTCTGAAAAATTCTAAACCTAATAAAAAAAAGAAGTTTAAATATTTAATTCACGAGTGGGGAGCTGATTTTCAATCTGAACACGAACGTTTTTTGGTTGAGAAACAGTTTAAAAAACCTGTCATCATTACCGACTACCCAAAAGATATTAAGGCTTTTTATATGAGATTGAATGACGACGGAAAGACTGTTCGCGCAATGGATGTACTATTTCCCGGAATTGGAGAAATCATTGGAGGTTCTCAACGAGAAGAGCGTTTCGATGTTTTGCAGTCTAGAATGCAGGAGATGGATATATCTCAGCATGAACTCTCTTGGTATTTAGATTCCAGAAAGTTCGGAACTGCACCACACAGTGGTTTTGGATTGGGCTTTGAAAGATTAATTCTATTTGTGACGGGTATGGGAAATATTAGAGATGTGATTCCATTTCCAAGAACTCCAAATAATGCAGATTTTTAATGCTAAAACAGTCCCTTCAACAAAAAATATCTCAGAAACTTTCTCCACAACAGATAAAGTTAATGAAGTTAATACAACTGCCTACTATTGAGCTAGAGCAGAAAGTAAAGGAAGAGTTAGAAGAAAATCCTGCTATTGAAGAAGTGATTGATTTCGAAGAGGATATGGAAATCGATTTATTTGATTCCAGAGAAGAGCAGTCTAGAGACGGAAATGATGTGAATATAGACGAGTATTTGAGTGATGATGAGATTCCTCGATATCGTCTTGTAGCCAATAACGCATCTCCTGATCAAGAAGATAAGTCAATACCATTGGCTATGGGGGTTAGTTCTTTGGATTTTTTAGAGCAACAACTTTCACTTCTAAATTTAGATAATACAAAGTTTCAGATTGGTATGTTCCTAATAGGCTGTGTATGTGATGAGGGGTACATCAGGAGAGATATTTTTGCTATAGTTGATGACCTTGCCTTTTCTAAAGGTCTAGAAACAAACACAGAAGAAGTTTTAGAAGTATTAGAAGCAGTTCAAAATCTTGATCCTCCTGGAATTGGAGCTAGATCTTTGCAAGAATGTATTTTGTTGCAACTAGATAGAAAGCCTTTGAATTCGAGTATTGAAATAGCTAAAGAAGTTGTTTTAAATCATTTTAATGCTCTTTCGAAAAAACATTATGATAAGCTAATTTTAAAGTTATCTATAGATGAATATTCACTCCAAAGGGCATTAGATGAAATCAGTAAATTAAATCCAAAGCCAGCCGCATTTAGTTCTACTAAAATAGTACAGCACATTATTCCTGATTTTAAAATATCAATTATAGAGGGTCAATTAGATTTAACAATGAATACGGGAATGATACCTGAATTAAAAATCAACAGAGGATACAATGAAATGCTAGAGGCTTATAAAGAGTCTAAAAATAAGAGCAAATCAAAAGAGCAAAAAGAAGCCATACTTTTTGTGAAACAAAAATTAGATTCTGCTTCGTGGTTCATTGATGCTATTAAACAAAGACACAATACATTAATGCTAACGATGACTACTATAATGAATTTTCAAAAGAATTATTTTCTTAGTGGGGATGAGAGTGAACTTAAGCCCATGGTTTTAAAAGATATAGCTGATATTATTAAGATGGATATTTCTACTATTTCTCGGGTCGCAAATAGTAAATATCTAGACAGTCCGTATGGTACATTTCTGATAAAACATTTTTTTTCTGAAGCAATGAAAAATGATCAGGGAAACGACGTCTCTTCTAAAGAAATCAAGATGATTCTTAATGATGTTATCATTAAAGAATCTAAAATAAAGCCCTTAACAGATGCTAAGCTAATGACAATATTAAAGAATAGAGGTTATACAATTGCAAGAAGAACGGTTGCTAAATATAGAGAGCAACTTAATATTCCTGTTGCCCGTTTAAGAAAAGAGTTGAATTTGAAATAGAAATTATATCTTATGACTTAATTAGATGCAAATTATCATGTTTATTCATGAAACTAATTACTTATACATATATTTGTTTTAAATATTCCCCCCTGTTATTATGAAAAAGTTTGATTTAAATAACCCAGAATTATTAAAAGCTGCATCTATTTTAAAAGTTTTAGGGCATCCCATACGTGTTTTAATTATTGAATTACTATTTGATTCAAAACGAATGACTGTCAGTGAAATATTTAAGGCTTTAAATATTGAACAAGCTATTGCGTCTCACCATTTAAATACACTAAAAAATAAACAAGTCTTAGTCTCAGAAAGAGTAGGCAAAAACACCTATTATGCTGTTGCTGATATTAAGTTGACGGAAATGATTTTAATTTTGAGGGGGGAGTAGAAATATCTAAATCTATAAATTGTTTAGTTGGCGCCAACTTTGCAACTTATTAAATATAATTAATTAAACTAGTTTAATTTTTTTATGAAAAAAGCAGTATTTATTTCTTGTATGTTAAGTATTAATGCCTTTGCTCAAAATACTTCTCTACAATTGTTAGAAAACACATCCCGATCAAGTCAATTTATTTTTCAAACTGGAGCGCTTGAATTTAAGACATCTGAATTCCAAAATGATTATTTCACTCTATTAGAGATGGAAGGCATGACAAAATCTTACGACATAGGTAATCCAGACCTTCCAGTATTTACCAAGTTGATTGAAGTCCCAGCCGAGGGAGATATTTCGATTGATATATTTCAAAAGAATTTTATTGAGATTGATCTAGCTCAAGTGGGTTTTCCTTATCAAGTATTCCCCTCACAGCCTTCCAGAAGTAAAAAGCACCTAGCGGCAGAAATACGCTTAATTTTCAATAATCAGACTTACTCTGTAGATGAATTTTATTCTCAAGATCTAATTTCAGTCGAGAGAATTGGAGTGATGCGAGGAAAGTCCATTGCTAGATTGCAAATTGCACCATTATCATACAACCCTCTAACGAATTCTATATTAGAGGTAGAATATATCCAATTTAATTTAGCATTTGAAAATTCTATTCAACCGGTAAAGTCTGTCTATCAATCTCCATCATTTGAAACACATTTTTCCAAGTTAGCCAATCAGAGCTATTCTAAAAGCAATTTTTCTAATGCTCCTATACAAATGATTCTTCTTGCGGACCCCATGTTTGAAGATGCTTTACAAGATTTTATACAATGGAAAACAAGGAAAGGAATTCAAGTTATTGAGGTATATAAAGGTCAAGATGGCGTTGGAAATACTGCAGAATCAATGAAAGCCTATGTACAATCTATCTATGAAAATGCCACAGATGATACTGGTGCTCCCACTTATTTGTTAATCGTTGGGGACCATGAACAAATGCCGAGTTTTGATGAAGGGCAGCATGTCTCAGATATGTATTATTGTGAGTTTGATGGAGATGGAGATTACCTGCCTGAAATGTTTTATGGTCGGTTTTCAGCTAATTCAGTGTCAGAACTTTTACCTCAAATTGAGAAAACTCTTCAATATGAGCAATATACCATGTCTGACCCTACCTATTTAGATGAAATGCTCATGGTAGCAGGAGTAGATTCTTACTTTGCCTCGACTCATGGAAACGGTCAAATAAATTATGGTACTGATTATTATTTTAATTCCGCACATGATTTAACTACCCATACTTTTTTGTATCCTGAGTCTGATACCCAAGCTGCGGAACAAGCAATTGTTGACCATATTAGTGAAGGAGTTGGTTTTGCAAATTATACTGCTCATTGTGGACCAGCTGGTTGGTCAGACCCTTCTTTTGAAGTGTATGATGTTATCTCTCTTCAAAATGAAGACCAATACGGTCTATTCATTGGTAATTGTTGCCAATCTAATACTTTTGATGGAACTACCTGTTTAGGGGAAGCCCTCCTTCGAGCAGAAAAGAAAGGTGCAGTAGGATATATTGGTGCTACAAACAACACCCTTTGGGATGAAGATTTTTATTGGGGCGTTGGAAATGGGCCTATATCAGCTAATCCTACCTATAACGAATCCTCTGCGGCAGTTTATGACTGCACTTTTCATGAAAATGAAGAGGTCGAAGAAATTTGGACAATCACTCAAGGTCAGATGCTTCAGGCAGGAAATTGGGCTGTTTCTGAGTCTAATGCAGATGATAAGTATTACTGGGAAATATATATGTTAATGGGAGACCCAACAGTACTTACTTATTATGGTAGGCCATCAATCCTTGAAGTAGTGCATTCAGATGTATTGCCTCTTGGCGCATCAAGTCTAAATATTTCTACAGAGCAATATACTTATGTAGCAATCAATCAATCTGGAGTCCTATTAGATGCTTCATATTCTGATGTATCTGGAGATGTAACTCTTTCTTTTGATCCGCTTAACAACATCGATCCTATAGAAATTGTTGCCAGCAAACAAAATAAACAAATATATATATCAGAAGTTAATGTCATTGCTTCAGATGCACCATTTATTGTGTATTCTGGATTGAGTATCAATGATGGAGATTCAGGTAATGGACTAGCTGAATCTGGAGAAAGTTTTAATGTAGATGTTAATCTTCATAATTATGGTGTGGAACCATCAAGTTCTCTTCAATTTACTGTTAATACTAGTAATTCTGATGTGGTTATCAGTTCAAACCCAATTTCTATTGAAGATATGCCTGGTGAAGGAGACACAACAATAATAGATGCTTTTTCCATTGAATTACAAGGTATGTTCCAGGATCAAGATCCCGTTTCTCTTATTTTTACTGTTTCAGATGCAGAAGGTAACGAATGGATTACTTATGGAAGTTTCTTAGTCAATGCTCCATTCTTAGATGTCAGTTCTCACAGTTTAAATGATTCAGATGAAAATGGTTTTCTAGATTTTGGAGAATCAGCCGAATTATATCTATATCTTAACAATACCGGACATGCCAATAGCTCCGGGGGTATTGCCAGTATATCGTCCGATTTCAGTTATTTAGAAATATTAGACAATGAAGTTTCTTTTGACGCATTTGCTCAAGGCCAACAAAGTATATTATCATTTCCTATCATGTTATCCGATGATGCACCCCCAGGTCAATCTTATTCCATAAATATTGATATAATTAACGAAGAGGGCTATTCGGATGCGTATTCGGTGACTTTTGAAACATCAAATTGTCCTTTGGCAGCAATGGAAGTCGAATTAAATTTAGCCACTGATTGGTTTGCTGATGAGATATTATGGCAGCTTTCTAATACTCAAGGGGAAGTTATAGGCTTTGCTGATTTTAATTCCTTAGAAAGTCAAACGACTTATCAGGATTTATTTTGTATTATTCCTAATTCGTATTTGACATTTACAATAGAAGATAATTATGGAGATGGATTAAATTCCGAGGGTTATACTATCACGGTTTGTGGCCAAACTATTGCGTCAGGAAGTGATTATGGTAATGGTGAATCAATATCTTTTATTGCTGGGTGTGACCAATCTTTGATGTTAGGATGTACTAATATTGAAGCTGCTAATTATAATGAAGCTGCTATTGTTGAAGACGGTTCTTGTGAATCTGGTATTGGATTTACAGAGCTGGAAAATAAGCTTATTATTTTCCCAAATCCGGCAAAAAATATACTCTTTGTTCGCAGCGAAGGTTTACTTATTGAGTCACTTTATGTTATGGATCTGTCTGGTAAGAAGTTAATTTCTTTTTTTCCCATTGACGGTCTCCAAGAGATTAATTTAATGGGACTTGATGTAGGATCATATCTCATTATTGTACAAACCTTAGATGGACTATCGATTAGAAAAAGTTTAATCATACACTAAAATGTTATAAAAAAGGCTTGCGTTAGGAAGCTTTTTTAATAGCCTTGGGGACTAAAAGCTCATTTGAAGTCTGGTAAATAAGATTTTATTTATACTTTCTAATTCCTCACTTAGTTTCATCCACGTACTCTGGCTACTGATTATTAAATCCAGGGAATCAGATACGGAGCAGATGATTTGTGGGTTCAGAAAGACAAAGTCTAATTTCCCGTCATGAATTACTGCGGCCCCAATTTGCACTAAAGGATGAAGTGGGTAATTAATTTGATACAGAAAATTATATTGAAACGGCATAGGGTTTTTCGCAGAAATTTTGGGTGAAAAAAGAGTAAATGGACTGAAAGCCTCCACTTGATTCCTATATAAACAACCTATGCTAAGATACAAACCACTCTTAAAACTATAGTCACTACTGATACTTCCAAGCCAAGAGTATTCTGATGTATTAAAATTTGAGAATGACGCAAATTCTCCTTTAAATCCTGCACCCTTTATTTGTCCAGCCCATCCGATACCTAAACTATAGTCGTCAAAATACTTCCCTGCCAGGATTTGAAAATCATAGCTTTTTATATTAAAATTATAGAGTCCAGCCATAATATCTTTGTTTAAGGCCCACTCAACAGACTCGTTATTTTTTCTAAAATACTCAATTCTCAAGGCATCTGCTCCTGGCCTTTCTATATAGTCGAAGTCAAAAAAGTCAGTTTGATTGAATAAATCATGAGAGTTCCAGTAATTTTGAATTCCCCAGTTTATTCTTTGTCTTCCATATCGGATTTTCCATTTTCCATTTTCCCATTGTGCGTATAATCGATCTATTTGATGGTGAATCCCAAGTTTTTTTTCTTGTAAAGAACTGAATTGTAATGATGATGTTTCCAAGCCATCTCTGAAATTAAATAAATTTTCTTCCCACTGATAGCCCGAAAATAATCGGTTTCTTACACTAATGTGAGCGCTCAAATGGTCTTCGTGGTAAATATGCCCATTCCATCTAAAATGAATTTGTTGATCTCTCCAGTCGGATGGAATAGAAATCAAGTCGCTTAATTCTGGATTATAAAATTGAAAGCTGTTTAAATTGCTAGCGTAGTAGTTATGTTCGAAAATAGTTTGGGCCTGAAGCCATTGAAATATTGACAAGCATAAAATCAGAATATATTTAAACTGATTCATCACTAATGATTTTTCCATCTTCTATTGTTATAATTCTTTTTGCTTTATCAATAACTCTTTGGTCGTGAGTGGAAAACAAAAAGGTGATATTTTCTTTTTCATTCATTTCTGCCATGATGTCTAGCAAAGTTGAGGTAGAACTACTGTCTAAGTTGGCAGTAGGCTCATCCGCAAGAATAAATCTAGGTTTTGAGGCTAGGGCTCTGGCGACTGCTACTCTTTGTTGTTGTCCACCAGACAATTGGTTAGGACGTGATTTTAGTTTTTCAGACAATCCTACTTCAATTAAAAGCTCTTTACTTCTTTTTTTTCGGTCTTTTTCAGGAATTCCCTGAAGAAGCATTATGAATTCTACATTTTCTTGGGCCGTAAGTACTGGAATAAGATTATATGCCTGAAAGACAAATCCAATGTTTTTTAGCCGAAAGTCAATCATGTCATTTTCATTAAGGGAACTAATATCTTTTCCGTCAATTTCTACAATCCCTTCACTTATTGAATCTAATCCACCAATCATATTTAGTAGCGTTGTTTTCCCAGACCCTGAAGGGCCTACTATTGCTGTAAATTCTCCTTGATGAATACTCAAATCTACTTGCTGAACAGCTCTTACCTCCAAGTCATTATTTTTGTAAATTTTGCTAAGCTTAGTGGTTTTTATAATTTCCATATTAAAGAGTTCTAATTGCTTCGGTTGGTTTTAATTTAAGTGCTTTTTTGGAGGGATATATTGCTGCTATGAGTGTGAACAGAAAAACCATCAAACCAATAAATAAATAGAATTTTGGCTCAATCACTGGATATATATGGTTGGATAGGCCTACAGACTCCAGGCCATCCCCTACAATAGAAAGATCAATACCTGTTTTTGATGTAATGCTAATAGTTAAGAAACCTAATAGCATACCAGTTGGAGCCCCGACTATTGAGAGAAATAGTGTTTCTATAATAATCAAAGAAAAAACTTTAGATTTATTCATGCCAATGGCCATAAGCATTCCTAATTCTTTTCTTCTTTCAAAAACAGCCATAAGCATGGTATTGATGATTCCGAAAATAAGTGCCAACATGATAATAATCATAATCAAGAACAGCCAGGTTTCCATTACTTCGTCTGCATATGCAAGTTCAGGTGAAATAGCTTTCCAATCTTTTATAACATAGCCATCTAATTTACATTCTAAGGCGATTTGAGTTAGATCAACATCTTTTAAGCTAGTACACAAAATGGCTACTTGATGATAGCCTGTATTCTTGATAAGACGATGTAAATCTTTATTTTCAACGAATAAATGGCTCTCATCGTATTTACTATATTGGGTTTTGTAAATCCCACAGATTCGAAAAGCACCTGTAATAATATTGTTTTCATTGTCTTGAAATGTCAAAACTACCTTTGAATTTATACGAACATTCAACTTTTCTGCCAATGATTCCCCAATGAGCAATGCATTTTTTCTCTTTGTGTCAAAATAAGTCCCTTTTTTAAGGTTATTAATAATGTTACTAACCTCTTTTTCTTGAGTTCGGTTAACTCCTATAATTTGAACCCCATTACTCTTCACTGGCGAGCTGACCATTCCAAACATCATTGATCGAAGTGCATAAGCCTTTATTTTGTCTTCTTTATCAAGAGTTTCAGTCAGAGCATCAATATTATCAAGAACATATTTATTCTCAAAGTCATTATCGTATTCTGGGTGAAGAATCTGAATGTGTGATGTGTAGTTTTGAATACTACTGAGTGTGCGTTGTTTGTTCAGTCCATAGCAAAAGGCTACAACAAATATTCCTGCCCAGATTCCTAGTACAATAGAACTGATCACAATCATTGAACGAAGGGGAGTTCGCCAGATATTTCTCCAAGCAATTTTTATAGTTGTTTTCATTAAACTTTCATTGCTTTAACTGGTTGAAGTCGCAGAATAGTTATGATAGGGTAAATACAACATAGCAAGACAATAAACAATACTATACAAGAATGGTTGAAAGCTATATTTATATCTAGAGAGGCGGGAATAATCGGTTCAAAACCAAAAGCTTCAATCGATTCAGCCGCTTTTTCCTGTAGTCGAATCGGATTTAAATAAAAATAATATCGGACTGGACTTACACCAATTACCCCCAGAATAACTCCTAATAGTCCCATCATTAGACTCTCTAAGAGTAGGGTAATAATTAGTCTTCCTTTCTTCATCCCAATCGATACCAAAATCCCAAATTCATACATGCGTTCCGCAGTCATCATAACAAGAGTTCCTAATATTCCCAAAGTTATAATCATGTAAAGGATCCCCAGAATAATAATTCCTCCAGCACTGTCGGCCTGAATAGTTTGAACCAATTCGGGAAGCAGACTTCTCCAGTCTAGAAGCTCGTATTTGTCCAAATTCATTTTTTTGAGTAGTGAGTTTTTAGTTCTACTCAGTTTCGAAGGCTCATCAATTTGTAGTACGAGTGAAGTAAGCCGTCTAGGAGCATCATAAAGCTCTTGTGCTGCAAGAAGTGGCATGAATATCATTCTGTCGTTAAGGTTAGGCACGGGGAGTCTAATAATTCCTTGTATACGAAATATTCCATTTGCACTAGCACCATGATAGCCTTGTCCCATTAGAATTAGACTGTCTCCTACTTCAAGATTGTAATATTCAGCTAATCCTTCACTCAAAAGAATGGCATCGCAAGTGCTCAATGGAAATTCTCCAGCTTGCATTTTAGAACGCAACTTCATTAGTTGGTCTTCCTTGTAGAAGTCTACCCCCATTACAATCGCACCTTTTGTTAAATTATTGGACACCGTTAATGCGAAGCTTTCTAGTCGCTCATTGAAATTGCCAATATTTTCCGATGTATTAATCAGGTCTAGAAGTTCAGCATCAAGGACAAAGCTATTATCTATGCTTTGTTCTTTCCAGAATCCATTTTGATGCACTTGAAGATAACCGGTATACATGCCTACCATATTTTCAATCATCTTATTATATACTCCAATTTGGAAAGATCTAGCAAATACAGCAAAAAAAACTGCAAAAAATATTGAGGAAATAGTAATAACACTTCTTCGTTTATTTCTCCAAATATTTCTCCATGCCATAAAAAAGATCATTTTCATTAGCGAAGTCTTTTCATATTTTGTTTGGTAAAAAAGTTCTCTTCAATATCCACATCAAAAGTCAGAGATCTATATTTAAGAATTGTTTTTTGCCCCTCCTCTTCTATTGGTTTCATGACTATTATGGAGGGAATAAGTTTATCTCCAAATAATTCGATTTTTGACGCAGTCATTTGGTTAATTAAAAATCCGTCTTCATCATAAAATTCTGAGGAGAGCTGCAGATAGTCTTCTTTATCAATGAAGGATCGAATTTTTCCCCAGACTACAGGTGCGTCAGGCTTTGGAGTAAGCTCAATACCGAAACAAGGCCTTCCAAGTAATATTGTATCTCCGATAATTTTATGTGTATAATCCATTAAGATTGAGGACTCCTTGACTAAATCATCATTAGTAAAGTCCGACCCCATCCATGATTGCATCATCATTGATGGAGGTAGTTTAATTGTTTTTTCAATTTTTGGCTGCCAATTCCAGATTTCTTTATCTCTTTTCAGGAATACCGAACCTTTATCTCTGGATGGAGATTCTAGAAGAATGAATGAATATTCTGTTCCCAGAGACCAGACCTTGATATCCATTATTCTGGACCATTTAGGTCTTTTCACTTCGATGCTTATTTCAGCTATTGTGCTATTTCCTCTGATGTGATCTTCGGAGCGCCTAATAATTTCTGTTGCATCTTGCGCTTGACTTAAAAGTGAAAAAGCTAGAGATATTAGGGAAAGTAGTGAAGTATTATTCATATTAGTATTTGATTCCAAGTTTATTGTATAAGAATGCAATTAACCAAGCAGGTCCAATTAATAAAAATTTCAGATCCTCGAAAAAAGAAGGTTTTACTCCTTCTATTTGATGCCCAATAAATTGCCCTATCCATGCAAGTACAAAAAGCACTATTGAGATCTCAAGCGTATAGTCTGTATTGTTAAGAAAACTAATAGCAATTCCGCACAAAAATGTGAAAAACCCAACACCGACAAACATTGGGAATGATAATTTTAGATAAAAAATCATTCCAAATATGACAAATAGGCTAGCGAGGTTTGAAAATTCATAAGGAATTATTGTTTCCAATAAAGTAATATGGATTTGAGAAAGTAACGCTAACAGCGAAAAGAATATCACAGGCACACAAATCCAATGAATGTGTTTATTTGATTTGTTTTGATGACTTTCGCCGTATTTGTCGAGCCAATCTTGAATGTCGGTCATAAGTTGATGGTAAATATTTTGGAAAAAGGCTGATGACGAAATTTATGATACTCTGAAGTTGAAAGTAAATTCACTCAAATCTTCATTAGCTTTGATTATTTTTTCTTTCAGAGATTCTTTATAAACAAGTAGCTTTTCCATCACCTCTTTATCTCCTGTAGCAATCATTTGAACAGCTAAAATAGCTGCATTTAAAGAGGCGTCTAATCCAACCGTTGCTACAGGTATTCCGGGAGGCATCTGAAGAATAGACAAAATAGAATCCCAGCCGTCAATGGAAATTGAAGACCTACAAGGTACGCCAATAATTGGGAGCGGTGTAAATGCGGCCATTACTCCTGGAAGATGAGCTGCACCTCCTGCTCCGGCGATAATTACTTTAACTCCTTCCTTAGATGCTTTTGAGGCGTAGGCTTCTACTTGTTTTGGGGTCCTATGTGCCGAAAGCGCATTAACCTCGAAGGGGATTTCCATGTCATTTAAAAACTTCGCGGCCTTTTGCATTACGGGCCAATCTGAAGTACTTCCCATAATAATACTTACCATTGCTTTCATAGTTATCTTTTTTACAAAAGTAATGAATTGAACCAATTCAAAAAAAAGTATGTTTTTATTATTTTTCCTGTGTAAAGTAATTATTTAATAAAATGTATTTTTGTTTATATGAAGAAGCAAAAAGTTTACGATAAAAACTTCGAAATATATCTAGAGAAACATCTTATTAAAGAGCGTGTCTCTACATTATCTAAAGAAGTTCATCACTTTATGAAGGGTCGAATACCTCACTTTATTGCCGTGCTAGATGGATCTTTTGTTTTTGCATCGGATTTACTACGAGCGTATCCTTCTCCCTGTAAAATTTCTTTTGTAAAATTGAAATCCTACCAGGGTTTAAGTAGCTCAGGAGAAGTACATGAGTTAATTGGTTTAAATGAGATTCCCGAAAAGGAGTGTCTTATTATTTTGGAGGATATTGTAGATACGGGTGCAACTTTAAACAAAATAGACAAAATTTTCAAAAAAAAGGAATGGTATATTGCGACTTTATTTTTTAAACCTAAAGCGTATAGCAGTAGTCGTCATATTGACTTTGTAGGATTTGAAATACCCAATGATTTCATAGTTGGTTATGGCCTTGATTATAATGGTTTTGGACGGAATTTAAAAAATGTTTATCAATTGGCGAAAGCCTAAATTAAAAGTATGTTAAATTTAGTTTTATTTGGACCTCCCGGGGCGGGTAAAGGAACTCAATCAGCTCGTTTAATAGAAGCTTACAAACTTGTACATCTTTCCACCGGAGATATTTTTCGTTTTAATATCAAAGGAAGAACAGAATTGGGCCTTATGGCAAAATTATATATCGACAAAGGTGCATTGGTTCCTGACGAAGTAACCATTGCTATGTTGGAATCTGAAGTGAATAAAAACCCTCAGGCTAAAGGCTTTATTTTTGATGGTTTTCCTCGAACTAATGCACAAGCTAAATCTTTAGATGCATTTTTAATTAGTAAGGGAACATCTATTGACGCAATGTTGGCTCTGGAGGTAGAAGAAGAAGAATTAATTTCTAGATTACTTGAAAGGGGTAAGTCAAGTGGAAGGGCAGATGATCAAGATGCCTCAGTTATTAAAAATCGCATTAATGTGTATGAGAAAGAGACTGCTATTTTGAAGGATTATTATGCTGCTCAAAATAAATTTATTGGAGTTCAAGGTGTGGGATCTATTCAAACTATCACCGAAAGTCTTATTAATGCAATTGATTCTCTAAACTAGTGGCAGTTCACGGAAGTAATTTTGTGGATTATGTTAAAATTCATTGTGCTGCTGGAGATGGAGGTGGAGGGTCTATTCATCTTCACCGTTCTAGACTTACCGCAAAAGGTGGGCCTGATGGAGGAGATGGGGGACGGGGTGGAAACGTTTATTTACGTGGAAGCGACCAGATGTGGACTCTGCTTCATTTGAAGTATAAAAGACATGTGAAAGCGGGAAGAGGTGGAAACGGTTCTTCAAACAATAGCTTTGGAGATGACGGTTCCGACCAATATGTTGATGTACCTTTAGGAACAGTAGTTAAGGATGCAGAAACGGGAGAAGTGATGTTTGAAATCACCCAACATGGCGAGGAAGTGATTGTTCGAAAAGGTGGAATGGGGGGTCGAGGAAATAGTTGGTTTAAGAATTCAGTTCGACAAACACCCCGCTACGCTCAGCCAGGTACTGAGGGTGAACAAGGTTGGAATATTTTAGAGTTGAAAGTTCTTGCTGATGTAGGTTTAGTGGGGTTTCCTAATGCGGGAAAATCAACACTATTATCTGTTATATCTGCTGCCAAACCAAAAATTGCAAATTATCCCTTTACTACTTTAGTTCCTAATTTAGGCATTGTTTCGTACAGAGATAATCGATCTTTTGTAATGGCTGATATTCCTGGTATTATTGAAGGTGCTAGCGAAGGGAAAGGACTAGGTCTTCGATTTTTACGTCATATAGAAAGAAATTCAACTCTTTTATTTTTGGTGCCCGCTGACGCAGATGACATTGCTTCTGAGTATAATATTTTACTTAAAGAATTAGAAACTTATAATCCACAACTTTTGGATAAGGATCGAGTATTGGCTATTTCCAAGGCCGATATGTTAGACGATGAACTTAAAAGAGAGTTGAAAAAGACGGTTCCCAAAGAAGTGAAATCAGTATTTTTTTCTTCAATTGCTCATCAAGGTCTTATCGAATTGAAAGATTTAATTTGGACTCAGTTAAATGATTAATAAGCTTCTTCAATACGACAAAGATTTGTTTCTGCTAATTAATGATTCAGGAATTGAATTTCTAGATCCCTTTTGGGTCTTTATTTCTAGCACTTTTTCAGGGATACCCATTTTTTTGTGGCTTATTTTTTTGTGTATCAAGAAACTCGGTAATTCTTTTTGGATAGGTATATTACTTATTTGTACAGTTGTTGGCTTGGCGGATTTTATTTCAGTGCATTTTTTTAAGAACATATTTATGCGTCTAAGGCCTTGTCATGATCCAGAATTGATCGACCAAATCAGATTGCTAGTTTCAAAGGGGGGTGCCTATGGATTTGTCTCCTCTCATGCTGCCAATTATTTTGCCCTAGCAGCTATTTCTTCAATACTTTTTTCAGAGCGATCTAGATTTATTTATATCATTTATTCTTGGGCTTTTTTGGTGGCATTTAGTAGAGTTTTTGTCGGTAAACATTATCCTTTAGATGTTGTTTGTGGAGCTCTTTTAGGAATTATTATTGCTAAATATATCTGGGCCCTATTATTAAAAACGAAAGCAAAAAATTTATTTATATGATCAACTTATTTGCTGTTTTCATTGGTGGTGGACTAGGAAGTTTAAGTCGTTTTGGTCTTGCTAAGTTAGCTAGTACTTATTTAGCCCCTGGCATTGCATATGCCACTTTTTTTTCCAACTTACTTTCTGCAATCATTTTAGGTATTTTTATGTATGTTTTACCAGACAAATTTATGTTTAATTCCACTTGGAAGCTTTTTATGCTGACAGGGTTTTGTGGTGGCTTTAGTACTTTTTCGACTTTCAGTTTTGAGACTTTTGATTTACTGAAGAATGGGCAAATTATATTTGCCATTGCGAATATTATAGTAAGTATTTCATCTTGTCTATTTGTTTTATATATTCTATACAAAAATCAATAATATGTTACGAATTCTTGTTTTATCTCTAGTTTTTAATTTTCCTGTATTCTGTCAGGTAGATCCACCAAAATTAGTCGTGGGTATTGTGGTTGACCAAATGCGTTTTGATTATATCAATAGGTATTGGGACGAATTTAGTGATGGAGGTTTCAAAAGATTAATTGGTGAAGGCTACCAATTTACAAATACACATTATAATTATATTCCTACTTATACTGGGCCAGGACATGCTTCTATTTATACAGGGACAACACCTTCTAGCCACGGAGTAATTGCCAACTCTTGGTTCGATAAAAATTCTCAGAGCTACCAGTATTGTGTGGGAGACATAAGTATGAATACATTGGGGGCAGACAATGCATCAGGTGAAATGTCACCTTCACAAATGTTAAACACTACATTTGGCGATGAATTACGCTTGTTTTCAATGAATCGATCTAAGGTGATTGGTGTAGCTTTGAAAGATCGTTCAGCGATTCTCCCAGCCGGGCATATGGGGAATTTTGCTTTCTGGTTTGATTCAGAAAGTGGGGATTTTGTTTCTAGTTCTTATTACGGTAATCGCTTACCAAAATGGATTCGACAATTCAATAAAAAAGATCTTTGTGAATCTTATCTTTCTCAAGATTGGAACCTATTATTAAATTTAAAAAGTTATGACGAAAGTTTGGTGGATAATAGTGTGTATGAAGAACCCTTTATTGGTGAAAAATATCCCAAGTTCCCACATAAACTCCCTGATTTGTTAGCCAAAAATGGTAAAGGACTCATTAAATCTACCCCATTTGGTAATTCACTCACAAAAGATATTGCGATTGCTGCAATTGAGGGAGAACATTTGGGTTCTGATCAGTACACAGATCTTTTAGCAGTAAGCTTCTCCTCCCCTGACTATGTAGGGCACCAGTTTGGAGTAGATTCCAAGGAAACTCAAGATACATACCATAGGCTTGATAGAGATTTATCATCCTTTCTTTCTTATTTGGATCATAAATTAGGGACCGAAAATGTATTGGTTTTTTTAACATCAGATCATGGTGCTGTTCGAACCCCATCTTATTTAGATGATGTTAAGGTTCCTTCTGGTTATTTTGATGCCGAAGAGCCAATTAATCAATTAAAAGTTTTCTTACAGAATATATATGGACCAGGCGATTGGGTGAAAAGTTATGGTAATGCACAAATTTATTTAAATAAAGATTTAATCTTTGAGAAGTATATGAGTCTTCAGGAAGTACAACAACAGACTGCAGATTTTATGTTGCGCTTTGAGGGCGTCCAAAATGCTGTCTGTGGAAGAACTTTAGAACGTTCAGAATTTCAAAATGGAGATCTTGGATCCTTGCAGAAAGGATACAGCGTAAAGCGATCCGGAGATGTTTTGTTGGTTTTAAACCCCGCTTGGATTGAATATAATCGGACAGGCACAACCCACGGTTCTGGCTATGCATACGACCAGCATGTTCCCCTGATTTGGTTTGGTTGGAAAATTGAATCAGGTAGGTCTGATGAAAAGGTAAATGTAACAGATATTGCTTCGACATTGTCAAATTTATTGGGTATCAGTTTTCCTAATGGATCAGAATCAAGAGTACTTTTTCTACCTCTTATCGAATAAGATTAACTACTCCTTTTTTTGTAATTTTTTTTCCACTAAGTGTTTCGAACCTTACAATGTATGCAAAGCTATTCGTTGGAGAAGTTTCGCCATTTATTAATTTACCATTCCAACTTGGTTGAGAACCAAATTTGTCATAAACAAGTTTCCCCCAGCGGTCATATATTTCTAGACGATATTCAGGAATCCCATACATTATAGGCCAGAATTCGTCATTTTGTGAGTCTTGGTTGGGTGTAAATGAATTAGGTATCCAAACGGTATACTCGTAATTCACATAGATTCTTGCATAACTAGAGTCAACGCAATTGAATTCCTCGTTAATAGCGAATTGCCAAATGTCAATTTCGCCATTAATTGTTGGCGTATAAATAGGGTTTTCATCGCTGGTAGCAAACCCAGTAGAAAATTCATATAAATAACTATTTGCGAATGTACTTTCATTTAAAATCTCAAGTGATTCTCCTAAGTTTAATTCTGTTGTATTTAGCGTGAAATATGATTGAGGTTGAGGCTCTACGCTAATGAAATTATCTAATTGAATAGAACCAGCGCAATTATCCATAAAATTAAATACAATTAAGCTAACGTCATAGTTACCTTGGCTGAATGTGGAAGCTGTATTAGATGAGTTGGAACCTGTTCCATTTCCAAGATTCCAATTAAAGGTGTGCATACTAGGGTCTAAATTACTTTCAAGTTGAACAGTAAAAGGTTCGCACCCCTTTAACGGAGAACTGCTAATATTAATATTGATTTCATCTTGAACTTCAATCGTAGTCAAAGCTGAATTATCGCAACCATTCGCAGAAACAGTGAGGCTTACTTCTTGAGGTCCTGAGTTGTTGAATGAAATATTATCTGGATTTTGAAGATTTGAGTAAGGGGTTAGGGTATTGGGACCAAAATTCCAGGCAAAAGTTGCATTTTCAGGAAAAATACCTTGAGCAGTAAAATCATAGGAATTATTTTCAAAACACTGTGATTCTAAGTTTGGTATTTCTGGAAAAATTTCTTCATCAAAAACTTCTATTTGACCGAGAAAAGTTTCGTCACAGTCCTCAAATTGTATGTTGAAGCTGATAGGGTAGATACCTATCTGACTGAAATTAATTCCAGATGGGTTTTGTGCATTTGAATTAGTTGGATTGGCTTGAGAGCCAAAGTTCCAATTAAATATTGCACCCTCAGGAATTATTCCTTCTCCTAAAAAGCTAAAATTATTATTGTCAACACACTCGGGGTCTGGATTTTCAAAAAAAGGCATTAATTCTGTGTATAAGGGAAATGTGACCGAGTTTGTGTCTGCACAAATTGTATTTGGATTGGCAATCAATGTAACTGAGTATGTCCCGGTATCTAGATAAGTATGATTTGGTTCATATAAGCTGGATGATGTATTGTTTTCTCCAAAATCCCAATAATAGGTATCTGCATTATTGCTATTATTGTCAAATTCTACGTTGAGACTATTGCAGTACCAGCTTGAAAGAGGAAAAGATGCAGTAATTACATTACAATCTACCACCAGGAATCGGAAATCTCTAATAATTTCACCAAGAAAAATACCGTCTCTGTACTCTTTTACTTTAATCCCTATAATAAACATGCCCATTAATGTTGGAGTCCCAGTTATGATGCCTGTTTGACTATTTATCTCTATAATCGGATTTGAATTCAAAGGGTAATTAGCGGAATACCCAGTTTGCCATGGGATTATATCAAATGGAGGTGGGGTAATTTCTGTTGGATTTACATTATTGGATCCTTGTAGAGGAGTAGTGAGCTCATAAGTTAGAGAGTCTCCATCAGAATCAAAAGCAGAAAGATCTAGTATTACTTCATCACCAAGACATAATGCTAATGGAGGATAACTATTGAATTCCGGACTAGAATTACATTCTGTTCCCACTTCATTTCCAGGGATGTATATTACAAAAGTAGAACCAATATCTCCAGGTGAAGGAACATTAATAATGGATGGATTTCTACAGCACCTCTGGTAAGCTATTTGATAGCCTCCTTGGATAGGAGGTAACTCCACTGTCGTTGTATAAACACCCTGTTCAATACACAAATCTGATGGCAATTCTAGACAGTCGTTTCCGACAGTTTGATCACTGAGGAGAGTAGAAATCGGATCGGAGATTGTGATTTGCTGTAACTCTTGGTTATTGCTGTTATAGACTGTAATAGTTCCAGATTGGTCAAAGGATGTGCCAGTTGTATTTGAGGGTCCACAATCAATGTAAATTATCAAGCTAATTTCGTACATATTGTTCCCTAAACAAGTGTAGGTCATTTCACCTCCAATCAAATGAGTTGCCCATGAATTTGAGATTCCAAAAACAAACAACAACATAACTAAATAAAAGTTTTTCAATGAAGTAGACCTTTTTATTATTTAAGTGAAATATACAAATTTCATTTCTTTTTTTGACAAATCATGAGGCCATCTCTAATAGGTAATAAAATATTTTCTAGGCGTTTGTCCTGCATGACTTTTTTATTAAACTCCAATAGCGCAAGAGTTACTTTGTCATGAGGGTCAATTTCTTGAATTACTTTTCCAGACCATAAAACATTGTCTGTAATAATCCATCCGCCGGGATTCATTTTATTAATAAGTAAATCCAAATACTTTGGATAATTTTTTTTGTCAGCATCAATAAAAGCTAAATCAATATTGACCTCCATTTTTTCCAGAATCGAAAGTGCATTCCCTACATGTTGAACCACTTGGTTTTCAATCCTCGCTTTTTGAAAGTAGGAAGCTGCAATATCGTATAATTCTTCATTTATTTCAATGGTGTGAATAACTCCATCCATTGGAAGTCCTTTAGCTAGACATATGGCTGAATAACCTGTATAGGTGCCAATTTCAACAATACATTTGGGTTGAATCATTCGGCTGATCATAGCCAAAAATTGACCCTGAAGATGTCCGGAAATCATTCTTGGATTTAGAACTGATGTGTGTGTTTCGTGATTGAGTTCTACGAGTAAATTGTCTTCCACACTAGTGTGAGTCTTGCAGTAGTAATCTAATTCTTTAGAGATGAAATCCATGTCACTGTTCTTTGGGTTCGTAAATAATTGTACTCAAGGCTTCTTTATTGAATATTTCTTTAGCAACTTCTTGAATTTCGTTGGCTGTAATATTCAATATTTTCTCATTACTTTCAATTATACTCTCTACTTTACCGAAAGCCTGATAACTCTTCGCAATTGACTGCATTAGATTACAATTATTTTCTTGAGCGATAGCCAATTGCCCAATTAATTGTTGTTTAGCTTTCTTAAGTTGTAAAGGCCCCATAGATCTGTCTCGCAGTTTTTTTAATTCCTTGTGAATTAAACTAATGGTTTTTATTACAGATTGTGGTTCTGTTCCAAAGTAAATTCCCCAGACTCCAGTATCTTCATAGGTAGTGTAATTGGACTCAATAGCATAAGTGAAACCATATTTTTCTCTTATCCCTAGGTTTAATCTGGAATTCATTCCCGGCCCTCCAAGTAAATTACTTAGTAGAATTAGAGTTCGAGCTTTAGGATCTTGTGCACTATATGCCCGATTTCCAATAATGCAATGTGTTTGAATGAGGTCTTTCTTGGCCCGTAAATTTTGGGGTTCATAATTATTAATAGGAATACGAATATGATTTTCATTTCTTCTTGTTGGTTGCTCTAAATGTTTTTCTGCATAGCTGATAAGTTTTTGAAAATCTATGTTTCCAACCGAACTTAGTATCATTTCATCTGGCTTGTAATGCCTATTCATAAATTTATTTACAGATTCTCTATCAAAAGAATGAAGTGTTTTTTCTAGTCCTAGAATATTTCTCCCAAGATTATGACCTTTAAAAACTAGTTCCTCATATTCATCAAAAATTGCTTCTGAGGGGTTGTCAAGATAAGAATGAATTTCATCCATAATCACATCTTTTTCTTTTTCCAGTTCTTTTTTTGGAAAGATTGAGTGAAAAATAATATCTCCAAATAATTCAATAGATCTTTCGTAATACTGCTTCATAAATGATGCATAGTACCAAGTTTCTTCTTTGGTAGTATAAGCGTTGAGTTCTCCCCCGACATCTTCTAGTCTACTAAGTATGTGAAATGCTTTTCGCTTTTTTGTTCCTTTAAAAAGAGCATGTTCAATAAAGTGGGCCATTCCTTGTTCATCTATATTTTCATCTCTAGACCCCACATTAACCATTATACCACAATGTGCGACAGGACTTGAAGAAGGGTGGTGTATGATACGAATTCCGTTCTCTAATTGATGCGTTAAAATTTTCATAGTTCAAAGGTAGGGATAAAGAACAGTTTATATCCATAATTTATGAGTCCAAGAAGGTTTATTTGAGCAAAATTTTATTTAATAAAATCTATCTTTGCTTATGATTTTTAAATAAAATAAAATGAAAAAGATAATTTACTTAATTATAACTTTACTTATTTGCTCTAATTCTCCGATAAATGGACAAATATTTGGTAAATCAAAACCTGAAATATCTAAGACAGAAGTCAAAGATAAGTTCAAAGAAAAGATTAAAAAATTGGACAAGATTGAAGGTTTATTCAATTTATATAGAGACAAAGACAAGGGGAATCTATTTATAGAAATCACCAAAGAACATCTAGACAAGGAGTTTATTCATTTTAGCTATATTGAAAATGGAGTGACAGATGCAGGCTTTTTCCGTGGAAATTTCCGTGGTAGTAAAGTCTTTAAAATTCAAAAATATTATAATAGAATTGAGTTTATTCAAGAGAACACGCGCTACTATTTTGATCAGGAAAGTGCTCTTTCAAAGTCCTCGGATGCAAATATTAATCACCCTGTTCTTCTTAGTGAAAGTATTATAGTTTCAAGCAATGACAGTAGTCGTTTTTTATTAGATGCCGACAAGATTTTTCTCACAGAAAATCTTCAGCAAATAAAAAGGGCGAGCCGACCTGGTTCTAAAGGATTTAAGATCGGTAAATTAAGTAAAACAAAAACCAAATACCAAAAGCTTAAGAACTATCCAGAAAACACCGATCTCATTGTACAATATGCTTATGATAATCCTGTGCCTAGTGGCTTTGGTGGAGCAGCAGTTGCAGACTCAAGATTTGTAAGTATTCTGGTACAACACTCACTTATTGAAATGCCGGCGAATAATTTTGAACCGCGTTTTGATGACCCGAGAGTCGGCTATTTTACGACCAATGTGAATGACATGACTACTCCTAATGCGGTCAATTATAGAGACCTTATTCACCGATGGAACTTAGAGAAAAAGAATCCTGAATTGGCTTTGTCAGAACCTGTAAAGCCTCTTGTATACTGGATAGAAAACACCACTCCAATCGAACTTAGAAACATCATCAAAGAAGGAGTAGAATCTTGGAGTTTGGCTTTTGAAAGTGCGGGTTTCAAAAATGCAGTCCAAGTCAATGTTCAGCCAGATACAGCAGACTGGGACGCTGGAGATATACGTTATAATGTGCTTAGATGGACTTCCTCCCCAAATCCTCCCTTTGGGGGCTATGGACCAAGTTTTGTTAATCCTCGTACCGGCCAAATTCTTGGCGCTGACATTATGTTAGAGTGGGTTTACATTACCAAAAGAATTGCCCAGGGTGAGTTGTTTCAAAGTTCAGCTTTATTTTTAGAGGAAGATAACTCAATGGATACACATGTCTGTGCTGCATCCGCTATGCTTCAATCTAATAATTTGTTTGCAGAAAGTGCAATCGAAGTCTTGGATTTAGGCAAAGCAAGTAGTGAAAGATTAATCCGAGAATCTCTTAGAAGACTAGTTCTTCATGAAGTGGGACACACGCTAGGTTTAAATCATAATTTCAAAGGCTCCAACTTGTTGACATATGAAGAAATTCAAAATAAAGAAACTACCTTCGAGAAAGGGCTTTGTTCTTCGGTCATGGAATATCCCTCGATTAACTTCAGTTTAAATCCAGATAATCAAGGCCTTTATTATGATTCTATTCCCGGTCCATACGACCATTGGGCTATCAGATTTGCATATTCTGAAACAGACAATGAGGGTTTGAATGCCATTTTGGAGGAAAGCACAAAGCACGAACATAAATTTGCTAATGATGCTGATGACATGAGGGGAACAGGTAAAGGAATGGACCCTGATGCTATGATTTATGATTTAACTTCTGAACCGGTTTTGTATGCTGTAGACCGTATAAAATTGGTAAATAATATATTCCCTAAGCTTCTTGACAAATATAGAAAAGAAGGTGGATCATACCAGGAATTATTGAATTCCTACTTTACGCTAACGGGTCAGCATTCGACTTCTCTGAAAATCATTAGTAGACAGATCGCTGGGGTCCATGTAGACAGGTCAATGGTCGGACAAGATACCGATATGAAGCCTTTTACTCCGGTTTCTTATGAAGAGCAAAAATCGGCGATGGATGCACTAACTAAATATGGCTTTGCACCCAACGCCTTTGAAAACTCAGAGGCATTATACCCCTATTTACAGCAGCAAAGAAGAGGTTTTAATACGCCTTATAGTGGAGAAGATCCAAAAATTCACGAGCGTATTTTAGGCATTCAGATGATGGTTGCTGATCAATTGCTTAACAGATCGGTACTCAATAGAATGGTCAATTCTAGCCTCTATGGAAATACCTACAGTTTGTCTTCTTATTTCAAAGATCTCCATGATGCTATTTTTAAGTTTGATAAGAATAAGTCTGTAAATAGTTTTAGACAAAATTTGCAAGTTGCCTTTGTGAAAAAATTGATTAATCTAGCAAAAGACAAGAATTTGCATGCTATGGTTCAAGCTCAAGTATATAGCAAATTGAATACTATCTCGAGAGAGATGAAAAATGCAAATCCATCCGGAATAAGCACCAACACACATAGGGATTATGTTGCCTTCCTAATTCAGAAGTATTTTGAGGAATAAATTTAAAATGTTTGTATAAAAAAAGACCCTCGTTTGAGGGTCTTTTTTTATTGTTTTATGTTTTAGTCAAAACAATATTCGTTGGTTTCAATGAGTATTTTGGCTATTAATCTTCTGTGCTCCTTCAGGTTTGTAGGACTTAATTTGGTGAAACGTTTTAGTCCCATCAAGAGTATTTTTTGTTCGTCCCCTTCTGCAAGGGCATAGAGTACTTCCTTCCCATTTTTAGAAACTTCTTCGGCGGTACGATAGAGATAATTTATGCATATAGAGATTTTCTCTTGATTGTTTTTTTCTCCGAGTTTGGTGATCAATTTTTCTGTTTTAAGGATAGCAGATTCCAGCATAAATACCTCAATCACCATGTCGGCAATATTCATCATGATTTCTTGCTCTGTGGCTAATTTATCTCCTAGTTTTTGAACTGCTGTTCCCGAAACCATTAGAATGGCTTTTTTGAGTTGTTTAAGTGCTTTTTTCTCTTCGCCCAAGATATCTGTTGAAGTGGAGTCCTCAAAAGAAGGAATGCTCATGAGTTCTTTGGCTACTTCTTTGGTGGGACCCAGTAAGTTGATTTCGCCTATCATGGCTTTTTTGAGAATCATCTTTACAATAAGAAGACGATTTATTTCATTGGTTCCCTCATAAATTCTAGAAATTCTAGCATCTCGATAGCAGGCCTCGACCTCGGATTCTGCCGAGAAGCCCATCCCACCGTATACCTGTATAGCCTCGTCACAGTTGTATTTAATTACCTCGGATCCAAATACTTTTAAGATTGCACATTCTATGGCATATTCTTCGACGCCCTTTAATTTGGCTTTTTGAGGATTCATTCCAGAAGCTTCTAATCGAGCAATATGATCTTCAATGTCTTGTCCGCTTCTGTAATTACCTGCGTCGGCTACATAAGTTTTTGTAGCCATTTCAGCCAGTTTGAATTGGATGGCGCCAAACGAGGCTATAGGCATTTTAAATTGCTTTCGCTCATTGGCATATTTTATCGCATAATTGAGTACTTTTTTTGAGGCTCCTGTTACCGCTACACTCAATTTAATACGTCCAACATTTAAGGAATTCATGGCGATTTTAAATCCGTCTTCTCGTTTTCCCAACATTGCGTTCAGAGGAACTTTAACATTGTTAAAAAAGACTTGTCGGGTAGAGGAAGAGCGTATTCCTAATTTTGATTCTTCTGGATTAAGAGTTAATCCGTCCACTTTGTCTTTTTCAAAGATAAATGCCGTGATATTTTTGTCGTTTTCTATTCGAGCAAAAACAATAAAGACATGTGCAAAGCCAGCATTCGAAATCCATATTTTTTGTCCCGTAATTTCATAGTGCTGTCCATCTTCAGATAGTACTGCCCTCGTTTTTCCGGAATTTGCATCTGAACCAGCATCTGGTTCTGTTAGGTTGTAGCAAGATATCCATTCACCAGAAGCAATTTTGGGGAGGTAATATTTTTTTTGGTCCTCGTTCCCATATAGTAAAATAGGCAAGGTTCCAATACCTGTATGCGCACCAAAGGCAGTGGCTAAAGAGCCGGTTAAGCTTGATATTTCTTCGCAAATTAACATTCCAGTATTAAAGCCCATGCCCAAGCCTTCATATGTTTCAGGAATAGTTATGCTCAGCAGGCCTAATTCTCCAGACTTACGCATCAATTGTTCTATCAAGGCGTAATCTTTGTTTTCGAATCGCATTAAGTTCGGACGAACTTCTTTTTCATTAAATTCTTGAGTCGCCTGATGCATCATCATCTGATCTTCATTAAACTCCTCTCTAAGGAAGACTTTATTTGCTTCGATATCTTTTACGAGGAATTCTCCTCCTTTTAGGTAGGTCATAATTTTATTTTAATAGTTCGTATATCCCTGCAGCTCCTTGACCTGTTCCTACACACATAGTCACCATGCCAAATTTTTGATTTCTTCTTCTCATTTCATTGAATAATTGTACAGAAAGTTTTGCCCCCGTGCAGCCTAGTGGGTGACCAAGTGCAATGGCTCCTCCATTCACGTTCACTATGTCGGGGTTTAAATCCAACTCTTTTAATACGGCTAAAGATTGAGAAGCAAAGGCTTCGTTGAGCTCAAATAGTTCAATATCTTTCATTTTTAGTCCCGCTTTTTTTAATGCCTTGGGTACTGCATAAACAGGTCCCATTCCCATTATTCGTGGATCTAATCCTGCAACTTGATAGCTTAGAAGTTGAGCTATAGGCTCTATATTCAGTTCTTTGATCATTTTTTCAGACATGACCATAACAAAAGCGGCTCCATCTGATGTTTGAGACGAGTTTCCGGCAGTGACGCTACCATTTGCAGCAAATACGGGTCGCAATTTAGATAAGGCTTTTAGATTGGTTCCTCTTCGCGGCCCTTCGTCCTTGTCGACTATAAATTTTCGTGTTTGTCTTTGCTCTTTTTCGTCCAAAAATATTTCTTCAACTTTAATAGGTACAATATCTTCTTTAAATAATCCAAGGTCAGCAGCATTTAGCGCTTTTTCATGAGAGTGAAAGGCGAATATATCTTGGTTCTCTCTCGAAATTTTATATCTACGCGCGACTTCTTCTGCGGTATTTCCCATTCCCCAGTACCAACTTGGATTTTTGGCAGAAACCTCAGTGTTCGGCACCAATCTCCATCCACCAAAGGGAATGGGAGACATAGTTTCTACTCCTCCAGCTATAATACAGTCAGCCATTCCCGCATTTATTTTTGCGGTAGCCAGGGCAATGGTTTCTATCCCTGAGGAACAATATCGATTTACGGTTAGTCCTGGAACTTGGTAAGTATTTAGACCTATTAAGGAGACCATTCTTCCAATATTGAGTCCTTGTTCTGCTTCGGGTGTTGCATTTCCAACAATCACGTCATCAATTCTATTTACATCCAATTTAGGAATGGCCTCTACCAAGTGTTTTATTGTAGCGGCAGCCAAATCATCGGGACGAGTAAATCGGAAAACACCACTTGGAGCTTTTCCTACCGCGGTTCGATATCCTTTTACGATATATGCTTTCATTTGTAGTATATTAGTTTCGTAATGGTTTTCCTTTTTTTAGCATGTGCTCTATGCGTTCCAATGTTTTTCTTTCACCGGTGAGAGACAAAAAAGCCTCTCTTTCTAAATCTAGAAGATACTGTTCAGTAACCAAAGTAGGCGAAGATAAGTCCCCTCCCGAAATAACATGAGCAAGTTTTTCGGAGATCAATTTTTCGTGCTCCGTAATAAAGCCAGCATGAAACATAGAATCTGCCCCCACCATAAAAGATCCGAGAATTTGCTTGCCTAGTACTTTGATTTTTTTCTCTTTTGAAGGAGCATTATATCCTTGTTCAGACATAGAAATGACTGCGGCTTTTGCATCATAAATTAGTCGTCTTTTATTGATGGAGATTCGATCAAGTCCTTTTCTCAATAAACCTAGTTCCATCGCTTCTTGCGCTGAGGAGGATACCTTGGCCATTCCAATATTGAGATACATCTCTCTGATGAGTGGATTTTTAATATCTCCTGGGTTAAATCTTTCAGAGGCTCGCAAAGCCATTTCCTTTGATCCACCCCCTCCTGGAATGAGTCCTACTCCCATTTCAACTAATCCCATATAGGTTTCTGCTGCGGCTTGAGTTTGGTCTGCATGCATAGCAATTTCACATCCCCCTCCTAATGTCATTCCGTGAGTAGCGACTACTACTGGAGTGTTTGAATAACGAATCATTTGAGTGGTTTGTTGAAAGGCTCGAACGGCATGGTCTATCTCTTCGTATTCTTGTTCTATGGCCATCATGAAGATCATGGCTAGGTTGGCTCCTGCAGAAAAGTTTTGTGCTTGGTTGGCAATGACAAGACCTCGGTGTTCTTTTTCACTCCGTTTAATAGCCTGTTGAATGGCTTGAAGAGTGTCTCCTGATACGGAATTCATTTTTGAATGAAATTCTAGATTAAGGACATCCTCACCCAAATCAATGAGGCTGGCAATATTATTTTTCCAAACCGTATTAGATTTTTTAAGTATGTAGAGGTCAATGAGTCCTTTTTGGTCGGGAAGAAGTTTATATTTTTGAGTATCAGAGTCAAAATAATTGAGGGAACCAATATCATTTTTATAAAAGGACTTGTGTCCTTGTACTAGCATTTTTAGAACCCAAGGGGCTATCGGTCGGTCTATTTTTTTGGCTTGGCTGCAAGCTTCTTCTAAACCAATTGCATCCCAAATTTCAAAAGGACCCAATTCCCATCCGAAACCTGCTTTCATAGCTTGGTCAATACGGTAGGTTTCATTTGAGATTTCTGGAATTCTATGGGATACATAGCTAAAAATATCACTGAACATTTCTCGGTAAAATTCTCCTATTGCTCCCTTGGCATGGTACAATATTTTTATTCTGCTACGAAGATCGTCTATCTCTTTAGCTTGAGTAAGTTCATCGAATTTTACTTGTTCTTGTACTTTGTATTCTAAGGTTTTTAGGTTCAAAGAAAGAATGGTTTTTTTACCCTCTGCGTCTTGTATTTTTTTGTAAAAACCTTGTTTTGTTTTGTCCCCAAACCACTTGTTTTTAAACAAAGATTGTACATATTTTGGCAATAGAAAGGACGATCTTATTTCGTCCTGCTTGCAGTTTTGATAAAGTCCGTCCGCTACATGCATCAGAGTATCTAATCCTACTACATCGCAAGTTCGGAAAGTAGCTGATTTTGGTCTACCGATTATGGGCCCAGTTAATGTGTCTACGGCTTCTACCGAAAACCCTTTTTTTTCTACTAGGTGAAAAAGCGATAAGATTCCTGCCACCCCAACACGGTTAGCAATAAATGCGGGTGTATCTTTACATAACACAGTAGTTTTTCCCAGATGTCGATCTCCAAATTGCATCATAAAACTAACAATATCTGGTTCGGTACTTGGTCCAGGGATAATTTCCAAAAGATCAAGATATCTTGGGGGATTAAAAAAATGTGTACCTAAGAAGTGTTCTTTAAAATCATCAGATCGATCTTTTAGCATCATGTGAATAGGTATTCCAGAAGTATTACTGGAAATGATACTGCCTGGTTTTCGGAGTTCTTCAACTTTTTTAAAGACCTTTTTTTTGATGTCTAATTTTTCAACTACTACCTCTATGATCCAGTCGGCTTGATCGATTTTATCAAAATCATCAGATAGATTCCCCGTGCTGATTCGAAGGGCAAACTCTTTTTGGTATAACGCAGATGGCTTAGATTTTAGGGTGTTTTTTAAGGCATTCTTCACAATTCTATTTTTGACGATATCTTGCTCTAAATTCAAGCCTTGTTTCTCTTCCGATTCATTTAATTCAAAAGGGGCAATGTCTAGCAAGAGAACTTGGATCCCAACATTGGCTAAGTGACATGCAATTCGAGATCCCATTATGCCCGAACCAATTACGGCTGCTTTTTGTATTTTTCTGTTATCTTTCATTTTTCAATTCTTCAATAGATTCATCCACGGCATCCATGACGGTATAAAATGTCTCTAATTCTTCTAGACTGACTTTTTTTAATACACTCTCATTAAAGGATTTTACTTGATGAGCTGCAATTTTTCTAAGCCCTAATCCCTTTTCGCTCAGAAAGAGATGTATTTTTCTTTTGTCCGTTTTGTCGACTTTTTTCAAAATTAATCCCGAGCTCCACATGCTTTTAAGAATACGAGATAGACTTTTAGATTCCATACCCATTTTGGGTCCTAACTGTGTCGATAGAGTACCTTTTTTTTCTATGTTTAGAAGGGTAAATCCCATGGAGCTTGTCGAGTCGTGTGCCTGAGCGCTACTGTTGTATAGTCTAGAAATTCCATGCCAAGAAGACCGAATTCGAAAGTCTATGATATGTTTTTTTTGTTTCATTATTTTTTATTGGACGGTTAATCTACGAAATAAAAAGGTATGCGCGCATACCTTTTTATTTTATTTCAAGAGATCCCCCATATATTTATTTCTTCAGCTATCAAGGGTTATTTATATACCTAAGTTTTGGGAAAATATTTTTGTGAATGAAAACTATGTCTCCCTCCAACATCTATTTCTTCCTTTATGTTTTATCAACACATTTTTCAGGACAAGCTCTGTTCAAATATTGACGATCGGACCATATCGCTTTTAATTATATCGAATATGCTATGGTTTAAAATAATACATTTTAATGTACAGACTGCAATTGCCTATTTAGAATTTTCTTATTTATATTTAAGAGAGTATGTCCAATAGCAATTTATATTTCTAATTTTATAATTGGGATGATGAAGTTGTTGGTTCGATTGCAATGATAATTTGATTAATTTTCGCACACAGAGACCTACTTCTAATATAATAAATGTGAAGATATTTTTAACAGTATGTGGTTCGGTTTTGACAATAGAGCATGTGTTGATGCGCATTCTTGTGTTTATCTAAACGGTATAAATCTTCGGAGAGAGGTGTATTATAGATTAGATGCATGCCCTTATTGCTCTTATGAATCATGTGAAATTATTTGCATATCTATGTCTTGCCAATAGCAGAATGTGACAGCCTTCTTTTTATAGAAAAGCAATGTTGCCCCATTTGTCTAGAATATCCGGTTTATGAAGGAATTGATATTGTCGTTTCAAATGGTTGGAACATTATTGGTTTTTCATGTAGTGAAAACACAGAAGCGATAGATGCTTTTTAGTCCATTCAAGATGTAATTATTATAACTAATAATGCAGAAGGCAATGTCTGTCTTCTAGATTTCAACTTAAATGGGATTAGATATCTAATAAAGGTTTCAGCGGTAATTAATAGTTACAATATTTGAGATTAATCTGGGTTTTTTGTTTAAAAAACAATTATCGCTTAAGCATTTTTAAGTGGGCCATATTATTGTTTTCGTCCATAATATCTACGCAATAGAATCCCTCAGGAACATCAGACAAGGATAGGTTTGTGAAATTCGTTTCACTCATAATTATTTGCCCATTTATATTTCGAATCTTTATGCTAATAATTTTTTTGGAATGCGAAATATGTAATATATCTTTTGTGGGATTAGGATATAAAATGGGTGAAGGATAATCAATATTTGAATGGCCGACCTCGTAACAGTCTAAATTTTTATAAAGTTTTTCAGTCACAAAGTCAACCATAAGTTCTTCGAATGGCCCGCCATATTCCCATGGAACATGCCCTGCGCCTTCAAAGAGTAAATGATGAAAGTTCTCAAAATTCACATCATTGGAATGTTCTAGTATAGCTCCTCCTCCGCATAGTTGTGGTAGTACGGATATTCCTAATGGTTGTCCACACATATATGGAACCGTTGGATCTTGGTCGCCATGGCAAGAGATAAGAAGCTTATCAAAATCACTGGTTTCAATAAAATCTAAATCGGCAATTCCTCCGGCTAAGCTTATGGCTCCACGAATTTCACTAGAAAACTCCTCATTTCCACTATCTCCATAAATACCTCCATTGTTATTAATTGCATTCAATAAGTCAGGATCTGAAATATCTTCTAGATCCATAAAAGCTACATGGATAGCAATCACTGCACCGGCCGAATTTCCACCAAAATATATTTGGTTAGTATCAATTCTATATGGGTTTCCCTCTGTAATCGTTTTTCTGAAATAACGAACTGAAGCCCTACCATCACTTAACGCTCTTGCAACTCCATTTAATGCTCCGCTAGCAGTTACCAATTCCGTGAATGACATTAGTCTATAGGAAATAGAGGCAACAACGTATCCTTGTTTCGAAAATTTTTCTGCCAATGAGACCATACTTGGATTTGTTCTCACACCCGCAATAAAAGATCCTCCATGAGCTAAAATAAGCAAAGGTCTATTTTCTAGTTCATCTCCTTCAGGTTCATAAATATCTACTTGTAGATTATGAACCTCTGAGTATGTTTGTGTAGAAACATTAAATTGATTGAATATTTCTTCCACATATCGCCCATCGCATTGGGCTTGGATAAAATATACGGGACAAAGAAAAATGATGAGTATTTTTTTCATATTTATTAAATTAATTTGCAAAAAATTAACGTAAAAAAATAAGAATTTGCGACGTTTTTTGTTGAAAGTCAAGATCATCTTAATTGAGCCATCAAATAATATATATATATATATTCTACTATAAAAGTTATATTTATTTAATATAATTTAAAAATATTTAATATTGATGTTTTTTGAGAGAATTAAACTAAAAAATATTTTGCAAAAATTAAAATAAAGACAGCGCCTAGATTCCGTGGTTTTTTCTTGTGACCAGTAATACGGTATGATATTTGAACAATTGGTTAAAGAAATAAGCTATATGAAAAATATCTTTGCTATTGTAACTTTGTTTTCTACCTTCATTATCTCAGCACAACCCTCAGATACTATAGAAATCCCAAATTCTTATTGCGATTCTATTGTATTAAATCCTATACTTCCATTGTATGGAAATTTGGAAGATGATTTCCTCTTAGTGGGACTAGAAACATACTTTACTGACTACTCAATTTCTTATGCGGGTTTAATGCTCGTAAACTATTTAGGTGACACTATTGCAATTGAAACCCTCAACTCTGCCGGTAATGTATATTCCATAGGACCTAATATGTCAGAAGAGAGACAATTAATGTTGATGGAAGATTTAGTGTTTCCTTTCACGGGAGAATTGTGTATAGTTGAAGGTTTATTTGCGGGAAATCCCAATATCGTTTGTTCTTATCCAGTAAATTGGAATTTTCTTGGATTAAACGAAATGCAGAATAAACCTAGGAAACTCATAAAAATGATTGATGTTTTAGGGAATGAGAAAGAAAATCATCAGTCAGGAAAAATCTTATTCTACCTTTATGATAATGGGGAAAGTAGGAAGCGTTACAAAATATAATTTGAGTGTATTTTTTGATAAAAAATAAAAAAGCCATACGATTCAAATGACTTTTTATTTTGAGATAGCCTCTGGGATATTAAAAGTAAAATCTCTTAACCATAAATCTCATTGAATTCTTTTTGATATTTAGCTAGAATTGGTTTTCTTTTTAACTTAAGAGTGGCAGTCAATTCTCCTCCGTCTACAGTCCAGGCTTCCTTCATAAGAACAAATTTCTTTACTCTTTCAAATTGCGCAAATTGCTCATTAAAATACGCTATTTCTTTCTCATACTTTTTTAGTACTTCAGGATTTTTAGTCATCTCTGCATTAGTACTATAAGGCATATTATGGATATTGCACCATACCTGTAATGATGTAAAATCGGGAACAATAAATGCACTAGTCATTTTTTGTCCTTCGCCCAAAATCATTATTTGTTCTATAATTCGGGATTCTTTGAACTTGTTTTCCATTACCTGTGGAGCAATATATTTCCCGCCAGAAGTTTTGAATATTTCTTTTTTACGGTCTGTAATTTTTAAATACATTCCATCTACGAGAGTTCCAATATCTCCTGTTGCAAACCAGCCTTTGTCGTCTAATACTTCGGCAGTCAGCTTAGGCTTATTGTAATAGCCCATCATTACATTGGGTCCTTTGCAAAATATTTCTCCATCATCTCCAAATTTAACTTTTACACCTTCCATTATTTTTCCAACTGTGCCATAGTATTTCCCGCCAGCAGCCGGAGTGTTTACAGAAATTACTGGAGATGTTTCGGAAAGTCCATAGCCTTCAAAAATTGGCATCTTCGCTGCAGTAAATACTCTAGCTAAACGGGGTTGAAGTGCAGCTGCACCAGAGAAAATAAATTTCATATTCCCTCCCACAGCATCTCTCCATTTATTAAAGATTAGCTTATTGGCTAAGTTCAATTGAACTTCGTAAAACCAACCATTCTTGCCGTCTAATTCATGCCGTAACCCCAGATTTAGCGCCCAGAAAAAGAGCGATTTTTTAATACCTGTAGCTTCAGATCCTTTCCCCACAATTTTATCATATACCTTTTCCAAAAGACGAGGCACAGTTGGCATAATACTTGGTTTAATTTCTTTTAAATTTTCTCCAATTTGTTCAATACTTTCAGCATAATAAATAGAGGTTCCTCTGTAGAGATAAAAATATTCTACTACCCGTTCAAATACATGACATAGGGGAAGAAAACTAATAGCCCTGTCTGTATCTTGAATTGGAAGAGCATCTTTTAATCCAATAAATTGAGAGAATAAGTTGTCGTGCGAAAGCATAACACCTTTTGGATTTCCGGTTGTACCTGAGGTGTATATGAGGGTAAAAAGGTCGGATGACTTCACTTCCAATTGAATGGCTTTCATTTTTGATGCTTGCGGATTGGCTTGACCATCTTGCATGATATTATGCCAGTCTTTGGCATTCTCAATTTCATCAAAGGCATAAATAGCCTCAAGCGATTTTACTCTATCCAAAAGCATGTGTACCTTGTCAAATATTTCTTGTGATCCAACAATTAATATCTTTACCTGAGCGTCATTTAAAATATACTCATAGTCTGATGTAGTTATATTTGGGTAAATCGGAACATTGATGGCTCCAATCTTATTAATCCCCATGTCTGCGATGCTCCATTCTGGTCTGTTATCAGAGACCACAGAGATTTTATCACCACGAGTAATACCTATGTTGAGTAAACCATAACCTAAATTATCAGTCATAGAGACATATTCCTTTGCTGAATAGGTACGCCAAAAACCATTTTCTTTTCCAGCTAGCACATCAGGTTTGTTATAATTCTGTTGTGTAAATTCTGCCAATTCAAAAATTCGAGTAGGTTTCGATTTCATAATACTTCTTTAAAATAAGGTTTCATAAATATATTTCAAATCTAATAAAATTATCGGCAATTTAGCAATTGGATTTTTTTTGAACTCTAACTTTGAAAACTTACATTTGATAAAATTTACACATGTCTCAGAATCCGCACAAGCTCGATACACCAATCGAATTTCTTAAAGGAGTTGGACCTCAGCGAGCCGATCTTTTAAAAAAAGAATTGCAGATATTTAGATACCGAGATCTACTCGAATTATATCCCTTTAGATACATAGATAAAACTCAATTTCATAATATTTCAGAGCTCAGTGCCGACCTAATTGATCTTCAAATTATGGGAAAGATTATCCGAATCAGTGAAGAAGGAGTAGGTAGGAAAAAAAGATTGAAAGCTATATTTGAAGACAAGACTTCTTCTATGGAGTTGGTTTGGTTTAAGGGAGTAACTTGGGTCAAGAAATCTCTTAATTTAAATGAAGAGATTGTCATTTTTGGTAAACCAACTTTATATAAGGGTATATATAGTATTTCCCATCCAGAAATTGAAACCTTGGAAGCTCATCAAGCAAGTTTGGTTACTGCTATGCAGGGCGTATATCCTTCGACTGAAAAATTAACTTCACGATTTCTTCACTCCAAAGGTCTTGTTAAGTTAATTAAAGAGCTTTTAATTCAAGTAAGCCCCTTTATATCAGAGACACTGTCCTTGAATATTCGAAATGAATACAAACTTATGTCCAAGAAAGATGCGCTAATGAATGTGCATTTCCCTAAATCAGAAAATGATTTATTCCAAGCCCAACGAAGACTGAAGTTTGAAGAATTTTTCTTTCTTCAGTTGTCTATGTTAAAAATGAAGCTTCATAAAAAGAAGACTTTTATTTCTTATCCTTTTAAGGACATTGGAAAGTATTTTAATGAATTTTACAATAAACAATTGCCTTTTGAATTGACGGGGGCACAGAAGAGAGTTCTAAAAGAAATTCGATTAGATGTGGCCACCGGAAAGCAGATGAATAGATTGGTTCAGGGAGATGTTGGCTCAGGGAAAACGATAGTTGCTCTAATGGCAATGCTAATGGCCAAGGATAATGGTTTTCAGTCATGTTTGATGGTGCCAACAGAAATTTTAGCTACTCAGCATTACCATGGATTACATCATATGGTGGATGCATTAGGGTTGAAAATGGCCTTACTTTCAGGCTCATCAAAGGTGGCTCAGAGAAGAGTTATTCACGAAGCTTTAGAATCTGGAGAATTAGATATTTTAGTCGGTACACATGCGCTGTTGGAAGATAAGGTACGTTATCAAAATTTGGGATTAGCCATTATCGATGAGCAGCATCGTTTTGGTGTATCTCAAAGGTCTAAAATGTGGAATAAAAACCTTAGACCACCTCATATTTTAGTGATGACAGCTACTCCAATCCCCAGAACTCTTGCCATGACGGTATATGGAGATTTAGATGTCTCTGTTATTGATGAGTTACCACCGGGAAGAAAACCGATAACTACCTTGCATAAAACAGACCAACATCGGTTATCTATGTTTCATTTTTTGAAACAAGAAATTGAAAAGGGAAGGCAAGTGTACATAGTATATCCATTAATTGACGAGAGTAAAACTCTAGATTATAAAGATTTGATAGACGGATTTGAAGGAGTTTGTAGACATTTTCCAAAACCTAAATATCAAGTTTCTGTAGTGCACGGTCGCATGAAATCGGGAGATAAAGAAGCTGAAATGTCAAGATTTGTAAAAGGAGAAACAAATATCATGGTAGCCACTACGGTTATTGAGGTTGGCGTCAATGTGCCCAATGCTTCTGTGATGGTCATTGAGTCTTCCGAACGGTTTGGCCTTTCTCAATTACACCAGTTAAGAGGTCGAGTAGGTAGAGGTGGTGAGCAGTCTTATTGTATTTTGATGAGCGGGCAGAAATTAAGCTCAGATGCGAAGACTCGCCTTAAGACTATGGTAAAAACTCAAAATGGTTTTGAAATTGCAGACGCGGATCTTAAACTTAGGGGTCCAGGAGACATGATGGGAACAAGACAAAGTGGTCTTTTGGAGTTGAAGCTAGGTGATTTATTGAAAGATTCACAAATTCTTCAATATGCTCGAAAAATAGCTCTAGCTCTTCTAGAATCTGATCCAGAAATGAAAAAAGAGCAAAATATTCCTATCTTTAAAGAGTATATGAGAGCTCACCACAAAAAAATTTCTTGGAGCAACATATCTTAAATAATAGCTAATTTTCAATCTTTAATTTTTATCCTGACATTTCCATTTTGTATGTTTGTATGTTAAATGCATTTGATCATATGGTAAAGATTAGAAGACAAGAGGCTTTGGATTTTCATTCAGAAGGTAGGCCTGGTAAAATAGAGGTGGTACCCACAAAAAGTACAATCTCTCAACGAGATTTATCTTTGGCATATTCTCCTGGTGTTGCTGAACCATGTATTAAGATTTCTGAGAAAATAGATGACGTATACAAGTATACTGCTAAGGGAAATCTAGTGGCAGTTATTTCCAACGGAAGTGCTGTATTAGGTCTTGGTAATATTGGTCCTGAAGCTTCCAAGCCTGTGATGGAAGGAAAGGGACTTTTGTTTAAGATTTATGCAGATATTGATGTCTTCGATATTGAGGTAGATGCCTCTGATGTAGATACTTTCGTAGCCACTGTAAAAGCTATCTCTCCTACATTCGGGGGTATTAATCTTGAGGATATAAAGGCTCCAGAGTGTTTTGAAATCGAACGTCGACTAAAGGAAGAATTGAATATTCCTGTCATGCACGATGACCAACATGGAACAGCTATTATTTCTGGCGCAGCCTTATTAAATGCATTAGAAATTGTAGAAAAAGACATTGATAAAGTTCAAGTAGTTTTCAATGGAGCTGGAGCAGCTGCTATTTCATGTACTAAGTTATATTTGAGCTTGGGAGTTCGTTGCGAAAATATTGTGATGTGCGATAGTCGTGGTGTAATTAGAGCGGATAGACCTGATTTAAAAGGGATAAAAAAAGAATTTTCCACACAAAGAGATTTGAATGACTTAAGTGATGCTCTTAATAATGCTGATGTGTTTGTGGGCTTATCAAAAGGAAATATAGTCAGTGCAGAGATGTTAAAGACCATGGCCAATCAGCCCATCGTCTTTGCTATGGCCAATCCAGATCCAGAAATTTCTTATGCCAAAGCCATTACTGCTCGTAAAGATATTATTTTTGCCACTGGCCGATCTGACTATCCCAATCAAGTCAATAATGTACTTGGTTTTCCTTATATTTTTAGAGGAGCACTTGATGTTCGCGCCACTCAAATCAATGAGTCGATGAAAATTGCTGCAGTCAATGCCATTGCTGAATTGACGAAAGAACAGGTTCCTGAAGATGTGAATATCACTTACGGAGAAACTAATATCACCTTTGGTCCCGATTATATTATCCCTAAACCAAATGATCCACGTTTGATATCGAGTGTAGCCCCAGCAGTAGCCAAGGCTGCTATAGATTCTGGTGTTGCAAAAATAAAAATTGATGATTGGGATGCATATGAGGTTTCTTTGATGAAACGTGTTGGAAGAGACAATAAGTTTTTGCGGAATGTAACCACACGAGCCAAGAGAAATCCTAAGCGAATTGTCTTTGCTGAGGCAGATCATTACAATGTATTGAAAGCTGCGCAAATTATAAAGGATGAGATGATAGGCACTCCGGTACTTCTTGGTCGAATCGATAAGATTCAACTACTCATAGATGAGAACGGTTTTGATTTTGAGGGAGTGGAAATCATCGATCCTAAATCAGATGAAATGGTGGAAAAACTTCATGTTTATGGAGATATACTTTGGGAGAAAAAATCCAGAGATGGTTATACTCAATATGAAGCTCGACGGAAAATGCGTGAGAGAAATTATTTTGGCGCCATGATGGTGGAACTCGGAGATGCCGATGCGATGATTTCAGGATTTTCAAGGAATTATCCCGAAACTATTCGACCAGCACTTCAAATCGTGGGAACTGCAAAGGGGGTTACTAAAGTCGCCGGTTTATTTGTAATCATGACCAGTAATGGCCCAATGTTTTTTGCAGACACTACAATCAATGTAAATCCAAATGCCGAGGAGTTAGCAGATATTGCAGAACTTACTGCAGATTCTGTTCTTAGTATGGGAATCAAGCCCATATTAGCCATGCTTGCGTATTCCAATTTTGGTTCCACAAATGATGCACATTCTAAAAAAGTAAGACAAGCAGTAGATATTCTTCACCGTAGAAGGCCAGACCTTACAGTAGATGGCGAAGTTCAGGCCAATTTTGCCGTTAATAAAGATTCTTTTTCTGAGAAATTTCCTTTTTCTAGATTAAAAGACAAACAAGTAAATGTGGTAATATTTCCGAACTTAGAATCAGGGAATATCTCTTATAAATTACTTCAAGAATTGGCTGGATTTGAAACTATAGGCCCAATTTTAATTGGGCTCAAGAAAACTATTCATATTCTTCAACTTGGAGCTAGTGTAAAAGAAATTATAAATATGTCAACTTTGGCTGTGGCTGACGCACATTCTAAAATCCTCAAAAAATGATTACACATATTCAAGGGAGATTGGTGGAGCTAAATCCAGCATATGCCGTAATAGATTGCAATGGAGTAGGATATATTCTACATATTTCTTTAAATACTTATTCTGAATTGGGGGACTCCGAATCCTGTAAATTATTTTCTTACTTAGTAGTTAAAGAAGATTCCCAAACTCTGTATGGATTTTTTACAAAATTGGAAAGAAAGGTTTTTGGAATGCTTATTTCAGTTTCTGGAGTTGGTGCTTCGACCGGTCGAGTGATTTTGTCTTCGATGAGGTCTGAACAAATTAGAGACGCTATTGTACAAGAAGATGTTGCTATGATTCAGTCTGTTAAGGGAATTGGAGCCAAAACAGCACAGCGAATAATTTTAGATCTAAAAGATAAAATGCTCAAGGCATTTGATGACATTGAAATAACTCTCAAATCAGGCAATAGAAATCGAGAGGAAGCGTTATCTGCACTAGAGGTGTTGGGCTTTCCATCTAAGTCAGTGCATAAGCTGGTGGACAAACTTCTGGAAAAAGACCCGCATCTAGAGGTGGAAGAGCTTGTAAAGCAAGCGTTAAAGAATTTGTAGTCAATGCGTTATAGCAATGCTGTAATAATATATTTTACTTTTATTATTTTTCTTCTGTTCACAATTACAGTGAAGGGTCAAGACGATAGTCTTTCTCTGCCTTATCCACAAATGCTTTTTGGTCTACCTGATAATTTCGAAGAATCCATTGAATATAATGTCGAGATGGGTGAATTTAGATTCCAAAATAATATTGGGACCTTTTCTATAGATCGTCCCAAGTTTATGAGTGAGTCTTCTTATAAAACTTGGCTGTTTAATCAACAAGTTCATGATTATTGGCGTCAAAAAGTACAGTCAAATTTACTTAATCAAGGGGTTGCTGGAACTAAGCCAAAACTTCAAATAGGTGGTGAATCTTTTAGTAGAATATTTGGAGGTAACACAGTAGATATTCGTCCTCAAGGAGCGGCCGAATTAACTTTTGCTGGAAATGTCGACAAAACAAAAAATCCCAATCTAACCGAAAATCAGCAAAATAACGCGAGTTTTAATTTTGATCAGAGTATTCAAATGAATGTGATTGGTAAGATTGGTACTAAGCTTTCACTGAGGACTAATTACGATACAAAAAGTCAGTTTGATTTTGAAAATCAAATGAAATTAGAATATTCAGGTGATGAGGATCAAATTATCAAAAAGATCGAGTTAGGTAATGTTAGTCTACCTCTTAGTGGTTCCCTAATATCTGGTACACAAAGCCTTTTTGGAATGAAAACACAGTTTCAATTTGGGAAAACTACTCTGACGGCAGTCTTCTCCGAACAAAAATCTGAAACAAGTACTATTCGAGTAGATGGTGGAGCTCAGACTACAAATTTTGAGATTTTCGCTGATTCTTATGAAGCAAATAAACACTTTTTTTTAGGCCAATATTTTTATGACAATTATGATAATTCCTTGTCAAATATGCCGATTGTTACTTCAAATATAACTATAACAAATATTGAGGTATGGGTTACCAACAAAACGGGTGTGACACAAAATGTGCGAAATATTTTAGCTTTTCAAGATTTAGGAGAAAATATCAACCAAGTTTACAATTCTCAAATTTCTCCTGGTACATCTAATGGATATAATCCAGATAATGAAAATAATAGTTTGGCCCCAAGTAACTTAGTTTTAGATTTTCCAAATATTAGGAATGTTAGTCAAGTTACTACATTGTTGAATAGTGCTGGTTTTGAACAATCAGTAGATTTTGAGAAAATTGAGAATGCTAAAAAATTAACCAATTCTGAATACAGTTTTGATCCTCGCTTAGGTTTCATTTCTTTAAATCAAGCGCTCAACTCTGATGAGGTCTTGGGAGTCGCGTACCAATATACTGTCAATGGAGCAGTTTCCCAAGTTGGAGAATTGTCTATGGATATTTCGTCGCCAGATGTGCTAGTTCTTAAGTTACTAAAAAGTACCACAATAAATATTGATTTACCTATGTGGAATCTTTTAATGAAAAATGTTTATTCATTGGGAGCTTACCAGGTCAATAAAGAAGATTTTGACTTACAGATTTTATATCAAGATGATGAATCAGGAACTCCTCTCCCTTATATTCCTGAAGAAGGCATGAGTGGTGAACTTCTCATACAGAAAATGAATCTAGACAACCTTAACCAGAATAATGATCCAGGACCAAATGGAGTCTTTGACTTTATTCCTGATTTAACCATAAGAACATCTAATGGACGAGTGTATTTGCCGGCAAAAGAGCCATTTGGTAGTTATTTGAGAGCCAAGTTTATAGAGGCCGGATTGACCAATACCCTGGCAGATCAATATGTTTTTGAGGCCTTGTATGATTCCACTCAAACGGCAGCTTCTCAGGTAGCCGAACTTAATAAATTTATTTTAAAAGGACAGTATAAATCTTCTTCTGGAGCCGATATACCTCTTAATGCCATGTCAATTCCTCAGGGTTCTGTCACAGTATCAATGGGGGGAGCTCCTCTAGAGGAAAATGTTCATTATACTGTAGATTATAATTTAGGTCGTGTGAAAATCATTGATGAGGGAATTTTAAGCTCTGGACAGCAAATAGAGGTCCAGTTAGAAAATAATTCGGGTTATACTTGGATGACCAAACGGTATTTGGGACTTCATGCTGATTATAAATATAGTGATAATCTGATTTTTGGTGCGACACTCTTGAATCTTTCAGAAAACAGCCAATCTCCAAAAATTAATATGGGAGATGAGCCTATTTCAAATACTATATGGGGATTTAATGGCTCTTATAAAACCGACGCTCCTCTTTTAACAAAATTGATTGACAAACTTCCGTTAATACAAACAAAAGAAAAGTCAAATATTGTTTTAACAGGAGAATTTGCTCAATTTATTCCAGGACATCCAAAGTCGATTAATGTAGATAAAACTGGAACAGCTTATATTGATGATTTTGAAAATAGCCAATCTCCTATTGATTTAAGATCATCATTAGCTTGGAATTTAGCTAGTGTTCCTCAAGATGAAATGCTATTTCCAGAAGCTATTTTGACTAATGATTTGAGGTACGGATACAATAGAGCACTAATGTCGTGGTATACAATTAACTCCGACTTGCAAAGAGAAACAGCTTATTCTCCTAGTCATTTAAATGATGAAGATAGAGAGGCACCATATGTTAGAGAGATTTCTATCAATGAAATTTTCCCTGATAAAGATATTCCCCATGGCCAACCTCTTCGATTAAGAACTTTTGATTTAGCCTTTTATCCCAATGAAAGAGGTCCTTATAACTTTGATGTGGAAGGTGAGGCCGGGATTTCTTTTGGTGTAAATCAAGAGGGAGATTTAAATAATCCATCTTCTAGATGGGGAGGTGTGGTCAGAGAAATTGATAATAATAATTTTGAAGCTGCCAATATCGAGTTTTTAGAGTTTTGGATGATGGATCCCTTCATTGAAAATCCGACTGCTCCTGGAGGAGACTTTTACATCAATTTAGGGAATATTTCCGAAGATATTCTCAGGGATTCAAGAAAAAGTTATGAAAATGGCCTACCCATAGATGGAAGTGATGAGAATATAGATACCACTGCCTGGGGGAGGGTGCCTTCTGTTCAGGCTTTGGTCAATGCTTTTAGCAGTGGAACGGATGCTAGATCCCTTCAAGATGTTGGTATAGATGGTATGAATGACGATTTAGAAAGAACTTTTATTTCTTTTGTAGGCGGAGAAACTCAATCGTATTTAGCTAAAATGAGTGCCTATCATGGAGAGGGTTCAAATGCCTATACAAAGGCTTATAATGATCCAGCATCAGATAACTATCATTTCTACTACGGCGACGATTACAATTCTGAGGAAATAGGAATTCTTGAACGCTATAAACTATTTAATGGGTTAGAAAGGAACTCTCCCATTGATAATAATTCACAATCTTCCTATAGCCAATTACCGGATGTGGAGGATATAAATAACGATTATACTCTGAGTGAGTCCGAATCCTATTTTCAATATGAAATTAGTATGCGACCCCAAGACCTGCAAAATGTAGGTAGTAATTATATTACCTCAGTAATCGAAAATGCAGGACCTAATAACGATACTAGATGGATTCAGTTCAAGGTGCCTATTCGTTCGTTTGATAATAAGATTGGGAGTATCCCAGATTTTAAATCTATCCGATTCATGAGGTTATTTATGAAAGGTTTTGAGAATCAAACAGTTCTTCGATTTGCAACTCTAGATATGGTAAGAGGAGAATGGAGGAAATATTTGAATAGTCTGATTGATCCCGGGATGCCAATTGAGAATGAGCAAACTATGTTTGATATTTCTGTAGTAAATTTAGAGGAGAATGGCCGGCGAGATCCAATTAATTATGTTCTTCCTCCAGGAATTGAACGTGAACAAATCTTGGGATCTACAAATGTTCAGCAACAAAATGAACAATCGATCAGTTTTAAAGTATGTGATTTGCAAAATGGCGATTCTAGAGGTGCTTTTAAAAATGTAACTATGGATATGCGGACTTACAACAAGATTAAGTTGTTTGTCCACGCGGAAGAAATAAGTCCCACAGAACCTCTTATAGATAGTGATTTGAGTATGTTTATTAGGGTGGGTACAGACTATAATTCAAACTATTATGAGTATGAAATCCCTTTAAAAGTTACCCCATGGGGTTCTTCAGCTCGAAGTGATGTGTGGCCTGCGGAAAATGAGGTGGAAATTGATTTTGATTTATTAAAAGAAGCCAAGGCTGCAAGAAACAACGAAATTAGAAATGGTAATATACAGGTCAGTTTTACAGAGCCTTTTTCATACCAAGTGCCGGATGAAAATCGTAGAATATCTATTATTGGGAATCCTAATCTGGGAAATGTTCGAACTATTATGTTAGGGGTAAGAAATCCACTTTTAGATGCTGTTTTTAATCCTTTAGATGATGAGCTGCCTAAATGTGCCGAGTTGTGGATAAATGAACTTCGCCTTACCGACTTTGACGAAAGAGGCGGTTATGCAGCAAAGGCACAATTAAAAACAAGGCTTGCAGATATAGGGAGTATGACGCTTGCGGGAAACATAAGTACCGTTGGGTTTGGTAGCTTAGAGCAAAGTGTAACCGAAAGAAATAAGGAAGAAACACGACAGTATAATTTCACTTCAAATATGGAATTAGGGAAGTTATTTCCAGAAAGTGTAAATGTAAAGATACCACTATATGTGGGAATCTCGGAAACAGTTTTAACTCCTCAGTTTAACCCCTTAGATCCTGATGTTGAACTGCAAGCGACTCTCTCCGATGAAGATTTAAGTCAAGGAGCCAGAGATACATTAAAGAGCGTTACACAGAACTATACTCTAAGACGTTCTATTAATTTCACCAATGTAAGAAAAGAACAAAGCTCAGGAGGAGGTAATAAATCCTCTCGTGAATCAGGAGGAGCTAAAGGATCTATGTCCCCGGGTAGAGGAGCTAGAGGTGGTGCGAAAAGCAAATTATATGATATTGAGAATATCAGTTTGAGCTACTCTTACAATGAGGTGTTTAATAGGAATATTAACACTGAGTTTAGTCGTATGATTGAGCATAATGGTGGGGTAGGTTACAATTTTAGTAATAGTCCCAAAAATCACAAGCCTTTTGGTAAAATAAAATTCATTAAAAAGTCAAAGTACTTGAGGCTAATTAAGGACTTTAATTTTTACTTACTCCCAAGAACTATCTCTATGCGCACGGACTTTAATAAGTCTTACTCTGAGACAAAAATGAGGAATATCGCGAGTTTAAATACTACCCAAGCACTAAATATTGTTGAACCTGATACTATGTTCAATAAGTTATTTAATCTCACGCAAAATTACAATCTCAAGTATGACTTAACCAGAAGTTTAAAATTAAATTTCTCTTCTAACACTCGATCTGTTGTGGATGAACCACTGGGCAAGGTGGATACTCAAGAGGAAAGAGATGCCTTGAGAGATAGTGTTTTATCTTTTGGTCGACCTACTATGTATCACCATCAATTTGATGCCAGATATACGGTGCCTATTAATAAGTTTCCTCTTACTGATTGGATTAGTTTGACATTAAATTACGATGGAACCTATGATTGGAATGCAGGTTCGATTGCCTTAATTAACGATTCAATTAATTTGGGTAACACAATTCAAAACTCTAATAAAAAAAGAATCAATGCCCAATTAAACATGAAAACCTTTTATAATAAGGTGCCTTTTTTAAAGAAATTAAATTCCAATGCTAGCTCGAAAACAGGAAGAGGTGGGAAAAGTGATCCACGAGGAGGACGCTCAGGATCAAAATCAGACGCCAAAGACTCTAAAGCAAAGAAAACTCCTTCAGGCAATGACTCTAAAAATCAAAAAGAGACTAACGAAAATAACGAAGACGAAGAAAAAGAAAATGTGTTTGCTAAAGTCTTGGAGCATGTTGCACGAACGATTATTTCCGTAAAAAATGTAACTTTAAGTTATGATGAAACCAATAGAACAATGATACCGGGATTCCTTCCTAGGTCGGGATTTATGGGGTTTGAAGAAAGATTTGATATAACTTCTGCCCCAGGATGGAGATTTTTGTTTGGTGACCAACAAAATATGAGACCGATTCTTATTCAGAATAAATGGATTACATCAGATACTTTATTGAATCAACAATATACACAGCAATATACTTCCAGATTAAATTTTAGATCTACTCTTGAGCCTATTCGAAAGTTACGGATTCAGTTGACAGCTCAAAGAAGTCAAAATAGAAACAATTCTGAAACATACCGAAATATTGGTGGTATTGAATCCCCTGTATTTGAATCCTTAAACCAAAATGAGACAGGAAGCTTTACAATGTCTTTCCTGGCTATTGGAACTGCTTTTAGGCCAATGAATTTAAATTCATCAGAAACCTTTGACGATTTTAGAAATATACGTTCTGAAATTTCAAAACGTCTAGCCGCTCAATATAATATCGCTTATGACCCTTCGGATCCTTATGCTATTGGTTTAGGACCAAGTTCTCAAGAGGTTCTCATTCCAGCATTCATGGCTGCTTACTCAGGAAAAAGCGCTTCTTTGCAGACACTAGATAAATTTCCAGCCATCCCGATGCCTAACTGGACTGTGAAATATGATGGTTTAATTAATATTCCATGGGTGAAAAAAAGATTTAAGACTGCTTCAATTTCTCATGGATACAGCTCTACCTATTCTGTGAATTCATATCAAACAAATCTTTTTTATGGTGCTCTAGAAAATCCCTTTACCGGAACAATAGAATCAAATCCTGAGAATTTCGATGCCAATGGAAATTATCTTACTCAATATCAAATGCAAACCATTAATATCAGTGAGCAGTTTAATCCACTCATAAAGCTAGATGTAACTCTCAATAATAGTTTGACTACCCGAATGGAGTTTAGTAAAGACCGCCAAGTTTCGTTGAGTTTAAGTAATAACCAAATACAAGAGCAATCTGGTAAGAGTTTTACCCTTGGGGTAGGTTATCGGCTGACAGATTTTGAAATTAATCTTTCTACGGCAAACGGAAATAAAACCTTTTCTTCTAATTTAGATTTGAATTTGGATGTCTCGGTAAGAAAAACAGCTTCAGCAATCAGAAGCCTTGAAGAAAATACCCATCAGCCCGTTAGTGGAAGTACAGATGTATCTATTAAGACCTCTGCTGATTATGTATTAAGTGAGCGAATCAATATTCAGTTGTTTTACGATCGAATAGTCAAGAAATATGAAGTTGCTAACTCTTTTGATACTGTGAACAGTAGTTTTGGTATTAAACTTCGTTTCTCATTTGGTAGTTAAAATAAAACCTATATTGTGTTAAAGTTTATTTGTTAATAACTTTAGTAACACTCGCAGGTAAAAAAACTAGCTGACTTTGCCTTACAAAATTTTTAAATCTAATTATACTTTATCAGTGACTATTGATAAAATGTAATATGCTGAAAATTATGAATCATATAACCTCGCACATTTATTACTACACTAATACTTCTCTCAGTATCAAAAGTGATAGAAAACATCCTTATTTTGAAATTATTATTTTTCACATTGATTTTTATTTAAAGCTCATTTTTAAAAAGAACATGTATCTTTAACAATAAATTAAAAGTCAAATTAAACTCTAAATATGAAAAATCTTTTACAATTTAGCACCATTATTTTGCTGCTAAGCTCATTTATTACTAATGCTCAGACTCTTCTATCCGAAAATTTTGAAGATGGTATTGGTGCCTGGACCACAGTAGATTCTGATGGTGACGGTGTTAATTGGTTAATTGCTGATTACGGTGATGGTAATGTAGCTATTTCTCAATCATGGACTGATAACACTATTTTATATCCAGACAACTGGTTAATTTCTGAGTCAATGGATTTTTCTTCTGTTACTAATCCTAATCTTTTTTGGAAAGTCAAAGCACAAGATCCGGCTTGGGCAGATGAAAATTATACTGTTTATGTCTCCACTTCCTCTGACATTAATATGCTAGAGACATCTGAAATTTCATTTAATGAAGTTGTTGGAGTATCGGGTGGAGAATATATGACAAGAGCCCTTGACTTATCCTCACTTGTCGGAGAAGCTAGCGTTTTTGTAGCTTTTAGACATCATAATGTTTCTGACATGTTCAATATTAATATTGATGATATAATAGTTGCCGATGTAGTTGGAGATAATGTAGATGTAACTTTATCTTCTTCTAATTACAATGTGGCTACTAGTCCTAATGCTTCCGCTCAATTTACTTTTAATGTAACTAGTTTTGGAGCTGGAGATTTATCTGATTATGAGTTTCAATATACCATAGACGGTCAAATATCCACTATCAATAGTTCATCCAGTATCGCTTTGGGAGAGTCTGCATCTTACAGCATTGATTTAACTTTTGGTGAATATACCGCCAGTGTTCAAGTCCTAAATTCCGCAGGAGAACTTATTGGAGAAGAGGTGTTTAACCTTTCAGTAGTAGCTCCTGTTCCTAATTTTTCTTTAACTGATTCATATGGCAGCCAACATGACTTGTACGAAACTATTGAAAAAGGTGATGTAGTTCTTTTAGATTTCATGGCTTCATGGTGTGGGCCATGCGAAACGTCAACCCCTGAAATTAATTCAGTTTGGGAAGATTATGGTGAAGGCATTTCTGGTTTTCAAGTTTTTTCTTTTACCACCGAACCTACAGATAATAACTCAATTATAAACAACTTAGGTTGGGGAGGCTATTATCCCAAGTTTTCATATACAGAAGAAGGGAATAATTTATATGCGCATTACAATTCACTTTATGGAGAGGATGGTATTCCATTGTTTATTATGATTTGTCCAGATGTAAACAATCCAGGTTTTTCTGAAGTTTCATGGTCCACAGTTGGTTGGGCTGGCGGAGGTCAATCTCAGAATGAGACAGAAAATGCTTTATTAGACTGTAATCCTTCACTTGATATTGAACTATTATCTACTCATGAATCGGTTGTGATTTATCCGAATCCTTCGTCTTCTAATGTTTATGTTGAACTTGATTTAAGTGACACTAAAGAGGTTACTGTTGAGGTCTTAAATCTTCTGGGTGAGATAGTTTACGTTTATTCCGAAAGCCACACCGCTGGTATTTCTACGTTTCAGTTGACTTCTGAAAATTGGTCTAATGGAATTTATCAGATCAATATGCAAATTGATAATGAGTGGATTTCCAGGTCATTAGAGATTATAAAATAAATCTTGGTTTATCTTTTTAAAAAGGCTTCCTAGTTTTAGGAAGCCTTTTTTATTAACTTTGTATTTAATATTTAGTTAAAACTTAATAATCAGATGATGAAAAAATTGTTTTTTATTTTTTATTTTGCCATGATTCCTTTCGGAGTATCATTTGCACAACTTCCATCTGGTTCTGTAGCCCCAAATTTCATTATTACAGATATCGATGGGGTAGAACATAATTTGTTTGAGATTTTAGATTCAGGAAAGTCAGTTTTGTTAGATCTTTTTGCCGTTTGGTGTGGTCCCTGTTGGACCTTTGCGGAAACAGGTGTTTTTGAAGATTTTAACAATACATATGGAAACTCAATTTTAGCTATAGCTGTCGAAGCAGACCCTAGTACTCCAGTTGATTATCTTAATGGAGGAGGTAATTCAATAGGTGATTGGACAGAGTTGATAGGATATTCACTTGCAAATGATGATTCCATCGGAGATAATTATGCACTAGCTTTTTATCCTACGATTTATTTGATTTGTCCAGATCGTACTGTAAATGAGATTGGCCAGACCTCTCCTCAAGGAGGATATTGGAATGTTCCATCTCTTGCTCAAGAAGTATTCCAATATACATGTGAATCCATTGAAGGAATAAATGGTAATATTCAATCCTACAATTCAGAACTCAACTTTTGTGGACAAGAGAAAATTGAGCCAGTAGTGAGTATATCAAACTCTGGTAGCGAAGTAATCACATTTTGCACAGTAGAAACAATTGTTGATGGAGAAGTCGTCAGTTCTACAGATTGGAACGGATTCCTTCCTTATCTAGCTACCGAACAAGTAGTTTTGGAGGAAATTCCCGGAAATCTGTTAAATGTTACATTTAATATTCAGGTTGAAGACGATGTTCTTGAAACAGACAATAGTATTTCTGTTCAATTTATTCCATCTCCTCAATCACATGGTTTTATTGAAATACAGGTTAATACAGATTTCTATCCAAACCAAACTTCATGGGAAATTAAAAATTCTTCTGGTCAAGTGGTTGCCTCTCAGTCTTATGAGGGTGAAGCTTTAGGTGGTGGACCAAACGCAGGTGCTGAGCTAAATCATTCTGTTACCTTAGAACAAGATTGTTATACATTTATTGCAATGGATTCTGAAGGAAACGGACAACCTTCTTTTTCTGCACCGGGATATACCCAAGCAGGTTCTGTTTTAGTGACAGATGCCAATGGATTAGAATTAATGAATATTTCAGGCGATTGGGGCTCAATGCAATCAGTTGACTTTGAGGTTTCCCAAGGATTAGGAATCGATTCTGAAATCAATCCATTTCTTTCCTTATTTCCTAATCCATCTTCTTCCAAAGCATCTTTAAAAGTTAATTTATTAGAGACAGAAGAAATTTATATCCAAGTAATCAATATCTTCGGACAGTCAATTTTTGTCTATCATAAGGTTTTGTCTGAGGGAATACATGAGGTTGATATCCCTTTGATGTATTGGGATTCTGGAATTTATTTTGTTGAAATGAATTTGGGTGGTCATTCTCAAACACAAAAATTGATTGTAACGGACTAATTTCATGTAATCTGATCTATACTTAATAAGTATTGGTATGTAATTTGTAGAATAAATTAAAAACTAACAATTATGAAAAATTATTTACTTACATTTATTTCTCTAATTAGCTTGACAGTATTTTCGCAGTCTCTGTCTATTGAGCCTCAGGAATATTATTTCTCCCCTTTTGGAGAACTATGTAATGCTGATTTAGATATTACCAACCTGAGCACTCAAGATGTAAGTGTTCATGTTACTAGATCTGTAATTACAGATGTATCGAATTATTTCTGTTGGGGAATCACATGTTATCCACCAAATAGCGATGCAATATTTACCTCAAGTAATCCTTTATTAATTCCAGCCGGTGAGACTCTTACTGGTGCTAATTCTTTTAAAGGCACTGTAAATAATTTGCCTGAAGAATCTAGTTTATCGATTAACTATTGTTTTTGGATAGAAGGTAGTCCAGATGATGAGGTTTGTACAGATTTAATCTATACAAATAAAGATATGTACGTCTCTTCGTCTGATATTTCTTTTATTCCAGAAATTTTCCCAAACCCAGCATTCAATCAGCTGAAAATAAAAGTAAAAGATGGTGTTGAATCTGAATTTATCCTGTTCGACATGCTCGGGAATAAAGTACTTCACAAAAAGATGCAAATCTCTTCAGTTATTAATATAAGTTCACTCGAATCTGGGATTTATTTCTATTCTTTTAATGTCCAGGGAGAAGATTCTGAGGTTCAAAAGCTAGTTGTCTCACATTAGCCAATTACATGAAATACTAACCATGAAATGTTTATTGCTTCCTATTTTTGTTGTGTTTAGTTTGAATATTTCATCACAGTCTCTATCAATTAATCCCCAAACATCCTACTATGCTCAAATGGGTGAGACTTGTGCTGCTAATTTTAATGTTACTAATCTAAGTAATGAAGATCTTAATGTCGTAGTATCTAGGTCCATGCCTGACTATGATATTACTACCTATTTTTGTTGGGGTCCTACTTGTTATACTCCATCTTCAGATATTTCAACCACTTCTATAACGATTCCTGCAGGACAAAGTTTTGGAGGATTTACTGGATATGTCCAGGGTATACCAGAAGCATCTACTTTTTTGATTAATTATTGTTTTTATCCTGAAGACGACCCTTTAGAAAGAGTTTGTGCTGATGTGAACTTTACATCTATATCCCTGTCTATTCTCGAGCCAGAAACTATGAAATTATTCCCCAATCCCGCTGTAGATTATTTATATGTTGAAGGCCAAGGATACTTCGATTTTATACTGTATGACATAGTTGGGAATTTGGTACTCTCAGAAATTTTAGTTGGGAAAAGTCGTTTTGATATTTCTGATTTTGAGCCTGGAATATATTATTATTCTTTTGGAAGTTTAGGCATAAAATATGAAGTTAAAAAGCTAGTTATTGTTCATTAATTCCAAGATAATTTATTTTAAGAAGCCTTTGGCTCTTTTTTTTCCTCAAATCACTCTAATTCGAACACAATACTTACTTTTGCTTATACTCAAACCAAATCCTTATGAAGGTATCATATAGCTGGATCAAAGAATATATAAATGTGGACCTAAGTCCTGAAGACTGTGCGAAAGTTCTTACCGATACTGGATTAGAGGTAGAAGGAATTAGTGAGTATGAACATGTTAAAGGTGGTCTTAAAGGCTTACTTGTTGGTGAGGTAATTACCTGCGAAGCTCATCCAAATGCCGACCGATTGAACAAAACTAAGGTAGATATAGGTTCTGAAGTTCTTGATATTGTTTGTGGTGCACCAAATGTAGCTAAAGGATTAAAAGTAGTTGTAGCCCCTGTAGGAACTGTCTTGTGGGATGGCGATGGGAATTCATTTAAGATTAAAAAAGGAAAGATAAGAGGTGAATCGTCTATTGGAATGATTTGTGGTGCTGACGAAATAGGAATGGGTGAAGCCAATAATAGCATAATTGTTTTAGATACCAAGGCTGAAGTAGGTTCACTAGTTAGCTCTCATTTCAATCTAGAATCGGATACTGTTTTTGATATTGGTTTAACCCCAAATCGTTCAGATGCGATGGGGCATATGGGGGTAGCTCTAGATCTTAGAGCAGGATTGGCTGCTCAAGGAAATAAACTAAATCTTTGTTCGCCCTCTGTGGATGCATTTAAATTAGATCGTATTGAACGATCTATAGAGGTCGTCGTAGATGATTTTGTTGCATGTCCTAGATATGCTGGTATATGTATTTCTGGACTTACTGTGAAAGAATCTCCTGAGTGGATTCGAAGAAGATTACTCGCAATAGGCATTACTCCCCAAAATAATCTTATCGATATTACCAATTATGTTTTGCATGAGTCTGGAAACCCCCTACATGTATATGATGCAGACAAGATTAAGGGAAATAAGATTGTAGTTAAAAAGTTTTCTAAAGACACTAAGTTTACGACTCTTGACAAGGTAGAACGAAATTTGCATTCAGATGATTTAATGATTTGCGATGAGGAATCGGCTATTTGTTTGGCTGGAGTTTTCGGAGGTTTAAAATCTGGAGTATCAGAAAATACTACATCTATATTTTTAGAATCGGCATTTTTTAATCCAGTATCCATTAGAAAGAGTGCTAAACGGCATGGATTAAATACTGATGCTTCTTTTCGATTTGAACGTTCGGTTAATCCAGATAGCGTAGTTTGGTCATTGAAGCGAGCTTCACTTCTAATACAAGAGATCGCTGGAGGGTATTTGAGCTCTGAATTAATTGATATATATCCTGAGCCAATTGTTGCCTTCGAAATTCAATTTTCATATAAAAAATGTAACGAACTTATTGGAGAAGTACTAGACCGCGATTCCATCAAAGAGATTCTTCATAATTTGGAGATAAAAATATTAGAAGAAAGTGAAGATACCCTCATGTTATCTGTTCCTCCTTACAGAGCAGATGTCCAAAGAGAGGTTGATGTAATCGAAGAAGTATTAAGGATTTACGGCTATAATAATATTTCGATGTCAGGAAGAATTAATGCCTCCTTGTCAATAGTATCTAAGCCTGATAACCAAATGATTCAGGAAAAAATTTCCAATTTATTAAGTGATAATGGTTTTTATGAGGCCATGTGTAATTCGCTAATAAAAAAATCTCATACCGAAGAATCACAGGTATTCAAACCAGAATCACAAGTTGTGATTTTAAATCCGCTTAGTCAAGATCTAAATGTCCTTCGACAATCTCTTATTTTTGGAGGTTTGGATAGCATCGCTTTCAATTTGAATAGAAAATCTGCAGATGTATTTTTGTATGAATTTGGAAAAATTTACAACCGCTACGAGGATAAATTTATTGAAGAACAGCAATTAGCTCTTTGGATGACCGGAAAAAAACAAGAAGAAAATTGGAATGTTGGGTCACAAAATGTAGATTTCTTTTTTATGAAGGGGATAGTAGAAAAACTCCTACAAAAGTTAGGTATTCAGCGTGGAATATCCTTGAATCCTTCTAAATCTGATTTTTTTCAAGAAGGAATTAATTTTAAGGTACGCAAGAAAAAAATTGCTGAAATAGGTTTGTTGAAAAAGAGATTGCTGAAAAAAAATGGAATTAAGCAAGATGTCTTTTACGCACAATTGAACTGGGATTTAATTATTGAGATGAGTAAAGATCAAAAGATTAAACATAAAGCTGTTTCCAAATTCCCATCGGTGCGCAGAGATTTAGCTCTGTTATTAAACAAAGAAGTCTCTTTTTCGGAAATAGAAAATATTGCTTTCCGAACCGAAAAGCATCTTCTCAAAGAAGTCAAGCTTTTTGATGTTTATCAAGGAACTAAATTAGCAGCAGAAAAAAAATCATATGCTCTTAGTTTTACTTTTAGAGATGAAGACAAAACGTTGGTAGATAAAGTAGTAAATAAATCCATATTGCAAATATTTAAATCTTTGGAGCAACAGCTGAGTGCTGAACTTCGAGACGGTGTCTTATAGATTGACAGAACAGAATGGTTATCTTATAATGTAAGTATTTATGGAAGAGAAAAATGTAAATTGTTCATTTTGCGGTCGCTCTAAGCAAGAGACTGATGTTTTAATTGCCGGTACCACAGGTCATATATGTAACCTATGTATTACCCAAGCTCACGAAATTATTTTGGAAGAAACCGAACACAATGAAAAAGAAGTTCTCGCCAAAGAATTTACTATTCAAAAGCCAATTGAAATAAAAGAGCATTTAGATCTTTTTGTGATTGGTCAGGATCAAGCCAAAAAAGTTCTTTCTGTTTCGGTATATAATCATTATAAGCGAATACTACAGGAACGAAATTCAGACGAGGAGGTAGAAATTGAAAAGTCTAATATAATGATGGTTGGTAAAACTGGGACTGGAAAAACTCTTCTAGCTCGTTCTATTGCAAAAATGCTAAACGTTCCATTTACAATTGTGGATGCTACAGTACTAACTGAAGCAGGATATGTTGGGGAAGATGTGGAAGGCATTTTATCTCGCTTACTTCAAGCATGTGATTTTGATGTAGATCTCGCTGAACGTGGGATTATATTTATTGATGAAATTGATAAGATTGCCAGAAAGAGTGACAATCCGTCTATCACAAGAGATGTCTCAGGAGAAGGAGTTCAGCAAGCAATGTTGAAGCTATTGGAGGGTACAGTTGTCAATGTTCCTCCTCAAGGAGGAAGGAAGCATCCAGATCAAAAATATATAAAAGTCGACACAAAAAATATTTTGTTTATCTGCGGTGGAGCTTTTGATGGAATCGAAAGACATATCCGTAATAGAATGAATACCAACGCATTAGGCTTTGGTAATGCGGCTGAAGACCAGATAGATGAAGAAAATATACTTAAGTACATTAACCCCCAAGATGTCAAAAGTTTTGGAATTATTCCAGAGCTCATCGGAAGACTACCTGTTTTAACACATCTTGATCCACTTGATAAAAAGGCTTTGAGAAATATACTTACAGAGCCTAAAAATTCGATTATTAAGCAATACAGAAAATTATTTGAAATAGATGATATAGTACTTAAGATTGACGATGAAGTATATGATTACATCGTCAGTCAGGCAGATAATTTTGGCCTTGGAGCAAGAGGTCTTCGTTCTATCTGTGAGGCAATTATGGTTGATGCTATGTTTGAATTGCCCTCTTCTAACGAAAAAGAATTTCATGTTAGCCTTACCTATGCCAAGGAAAAGCTATCAAAAAATAAACTTAGACAGCTTCGTGCCGTTAGTTAATCTTCGAATATGAATCATAAGGTTCTAATTAGTTTGGGTTCAAATATGGGGAATCGAGAGGAGAATATCAATCAAGCCATTTATTCTATTAAATTAGGTTTAGGGACTGTTTTGGCTCAGTCTCCCATGTATGAAAGCGCGTCTTGGGGATATGATGACTCAAGCTACCTAAATAATGCACTGTGTTTATCTACATCGCTAGAACCCCTAAAGTTGATGGATGCTCTATTGCATATTGAGTTGATTCAAGGTCGAGAACGAAATCATAACCATGGTTATGAGGCAAGAACAATAGATATAGATGTAATTCTTATTGAGGGTTTAGTTATAAATCATCCCAAATTAAAAGTTCCACATCCACGAATGCATTTGAGACGATTTGTTTTAAAGCCAGGAGCTGACATTGCTCCAGATTGGATTCACGAATTGAAAAGTCAAAGTTTGGCAGAATTATTAATTGAATGTAAAGACGATTCTAAAATAATGCAAGTTGGATAAATACCCTTACCTAGTTGTTGAAGGAAATATAGGTTCAGGTAAAACTAGCCTAGTTAAGCTGCTTAGTTCGCATCTAAAAGCTCATACTTTTTATGAAGAATTTTCTGACAATCCTTTTCTTCCTAAGTTTTATACCCAGCCAGATAAATATGCGTTCCCACTGGAATTGTCTTTTCTTGCAGAAAGATACCAACAGTTAAAAGCCGAGTTAAATACCAAGGATTTGTTTCATAGCAATATTATTTCGGATTACTATTTTTATAAATCATTAATTTTTGCTCAAATCAATTTGAAGGAAGATGAATATCTACTTTATAAAAAATTGTTTCTCATTATTCATAGCCAGCTCCCAGAGCCAAATTTGTTAGTTTATCTATATTCAGATATCGACCGATTAAAGAAAAATATTTTAGGTAGGGGGCGTTACTATGAAAAAGATATTTCTGAAGCATATTTATCAAAAATTAATAAGGGATATTTTAACTTTTTAAATCAGCAAAACAAATTCCCAGTATTAGTTATAAATGTCACAAATATTGATTTTGTGAACCAAAAAGAAGATCTTAATAAGATTCTTACATCTTTAAACGAAACTTATGCAAAAGGAGTCCATCAAATTGACTTATAATTGAATACAATTTTTTACATTTGCTGAATTAAGCGTATATTAGTTTATCATTAACTCTATTTATAAGAAATTTACTTTAAAAATTAAAACATGATTAAATTAAGGAAATTAGCATTTGCATCTTTGTTTTTAGGATTCAGTGTTTTTGCACAAGACTCGGGTTTAAAAGGAATGCTTTTGAACGATGCTTCTTTTGGAGTCAATGTCGGTAGCTATAGTTTTACAAGTACCCCTTCCGATATCGGTATGGGTTTTGCTGTGAATTACACTAAAAATTTCAGTTCTGCATTCGGATTACAAGTATCTTATGTTTCTGGAATGTTAACAGATGGTGCTGAGGAAGCTACTGAAATGAACTTCACAGGTCTTGGCTTAAATGGAATTTTGAATATTTCTAATCTTTCAGTGAACAAAGGCGAAGATTGCAAATCAGTCTATTATGCCAGCTTTGGATTCGCTTCTTTAACAGATGATGCTAATTCAGAGACTCATTTTAGCCCAAGAACCGGATTAGGAATGAAAACTAACCTGAAGAATAATATAGATTTAGATTTATCATTTGTCTATGGAACTGGAAGTATTGGAGACTATGTGATGCCTTCTCTTGGTTTAAATTATAGATTTATGAAGAAAGAAGTGTCTGCAGAATGGAACAACCCATTAGAGGCCATGTATGGAGATATTGCATCTGTAAAATCAGACCTAGAAGGTTTATCTGTTGATACCGATGGAGATGGAGTCTCTGATGCTTTCGATACAGAAAGAAACACTCCTAGTGGAGTAGCTGTGGATGGAAAGGGGAATGCATTAGATGTAGATATGGATGGTATTGCAGATTACGCTGACGAAGATCCATTTACCCCTCGTGGCGTCCAAGTAGATGCTAATGGACGCGAGTTAGATAGCGACAAAGACGGAGTAGCTAATTCGATAGATATTGAACCAAATACTGATGCCGGTGCCACGGTGAATTTTCAAGGTAAAGAAATACGAGGTGCAAAAGGTGCTTTCATGCCTGCGATTTATTTTGACTTTAATTCCTCTAAAGTTTCTTATGCCAACTACGAAAGACTTGCTGCTGTTGCAGCTTTATTGCAAGCAAATCCTAATTATAAATTACTAGTGATTGGCTCCGCAGATTCTGTGGGTAATTCATCAAATAACAATAAAATTGCTTTAAGAAGAGCTAATGCTGTTGTTGAAGCACTTAATACTATGTTTAGTATTGATGCATCTCGTCTGACTGCAGAGTCTAAAGGAGAAGATGCTCCATTAGCCAACGAATCAATGAAAGTGACTGAAACAACTGCTGATGGTCAACTGATATCAAACAGCCTTACTCGAATGAATAGACGTGTTGAGTTTGTGATTGACTAAATTTATATCAAAAATATTAAGCTACAAAAAATCCCTTTCGATAACGAAAGGGATTTTTTGTAGCTTAATATTTTTGATATCTCTTGAAAAAGTCCCAAA
>CAZEWZ010000008.1:0-62917 GCA_964516765.1 uncultured Cryomorphaceae bacterium
TGAGAGCTACCATCCCAATTTAATTGAGGACTCCAGGCCAAATTAAATACTGCCATAGCATTTCGATTGCCCTGAATCCCATCAATTCCGGTGCTATATTGGTAAGGTTCAGAAAATCCAAAAACTTGAAGGTGACAACTAGAACAAGATTGTGTTCCGTCTGCACTTAGGAGGGGTTCATAGAATAACATTCTACCCAATTCTACACCCTGTTCGGTTAATGGATTATCAATTGGCGATTCCAAGGGAGGTAAGTTTGGCGGTAATTCCAAAAAATAAGGTGAAGGGTTAAAATCATCATTACTCTCATCGGGACGACAAGAAAACTGCAAAAGCAAAATGAAAAATAAAGCTTGAGAAAAGAAATTAAATTTAAACATTTTACAAAATTAATGAATTTATCAGAGTAAATTACACAATTGCTGTTTCTAATAATCTCCATATAAATAATTCCATAAAATGGAAAACAATGAACGATATCTAATAACTTCGAATAAAAATATAAAAATTGTAGAGTGAATTTTTACTTCAATAATCTCATCAATAAATATTCAAATTTGGAGTATATTTACATCAATACTTTTCAAATGATTACAGACAAAGAAAATAATATTTATTTTAACTCTTCCATAGACATTGGTTTACAAAGTATTGCTAAAAAAGTACTTCAAAATAATCGCATTTCTGTTGGTGAAGGAATATATCTTTTTGAAAAAGGTGAATTAGGATTTCTAGGAAGCTTAGCCAATTCAATCAGAACAAAAAAACACGGAGACTTTACCTATTTTAATAGAAATTTTCACGTAGAACCCACAAATATTTGCGTATTTGATTGTAAATTTTGCTCTTACTCTCGAATCATGAAAGAGCGAAAAGATGGCTGGGAATTGAGTGAAAAAGACATCCTAGACAAAGTAAAAAAATACGACAATGATCCTGTGACTGAAGTTCATATTGTGGGCGGCGTTCACCCAAAAATGGGCCTACATTACTTTGCTAATCTTATTAAGAAAATAAAAAAACATAGACCAGAAATTCACGTCAAAGCATTCACTTCAGTTGAGCTTGACTTTATGTGTAAAAAAGCAAGAGTTTCTTATGAAGAGGGATTAAGTATCCTTAAAAATCATGGACAGGATTCTCTTCCGGGGGGTGGAGCTGAAATTTTTGATGAAGAAATTCGTGAAAAAATATGTCATGACAAATGCACGTCTGCCAAATGGTTAGAAATTCACGAGACCGCTCATAAACTAGGAATGCCTTCAAATGCGACCATGTTGTATGGTCATTATGAGAATTATTCTCACAGAATTGACCATATGAATCGGCTTCGCGATCTTCAGGACAAAACCGGTGGATTTAATACATTCATTCCTCTAAAATTTAGAAATGGAAATAACCAAATGTCAGATGTTCCAGAGGTTTCTACCATTGAAGACTTAAGAGTCTACGCGGTCTCTAGAATATTTTTAGATAATTTCAATCATATCAAAGCTTATTGGCCAATGATTGGTAGAAATACTGCTCAAATGTCACTTAATTTTGGAGTCAATGACATTGATGGAACCATTGATGATTCCACAAAGATATACTCAATGGCAGGAGCAGAAGAAAAAAACCCTAATCTAAGTACCCAAGAATTGTGTAAACTAATTGAGGGTGTAGGAAAACATCCCATTGAAAGAGGAACCTTATACAACACCATTAAAGATTATAAAAACTTCGACTGGTCTTCCGAACTAGAAAAAAAATAAACTCATATAGTATTGTAATTTCATACAATACTTTAATCAATAGATTTTTATTTAAACTTATCTACTATGAAGTATCTCTTTGTACTAATTGCTATGATAAATATTAGTTTGCATGCCCAAAATGTTCTTCATCCTAGACTCCAAAAAGCACTTTCCATGTGTCATGATGAAGTTGAAAAACTTCCTATACGAATTGAAATGACCGACAGGCTTAATATAGTGCAATTACACGCAAAATATATATCACAAAATACACCCATGAGTCAAAGAGCCATGGAAACAATTAAAAAACTTAAGAAAAAGTCTTTAGAAAGCAAGAAAGATATTATCTCTTTTCTCCAACCATACCTCCGGTTGAATCATATTGATATGCGAAATTATTGGATTGTAAATCACATATACATGGAGTGTAATAGAGAGCTTGTATATGAAATTTCTCAGAGAAAAGATGTCGCCTTTGTCGATTTGAATACTGATAAAATATCTCCATTAGATGTTATTGAACAAGAAATTACATCATCTGCCATTACGGGAATAGAAACTGGTATATTGGCGATAAATGCACCTGGATTATGGGATTTAGGCTACAGTGGAAGAGGACAGCTAGTCTATAATTATGATACAGGAGTCAGTGCGGAACATCCCGCTTTGAAAAAAAGATTTTTAGCCCAACATTTCCCGATGCAACAATCCTGGTTTGGATACTTTAGAGATTTTCCAAATGAAATAAATAGCAACCACGGCACCCATACGTTAGGAACAATGGTTGGCGAGGGACTTACCAGTGGAGATACAATCGGTGTGGCCCCGGGCGCCTATTGGATGGCTTGTGATCTGGTGACTAGCACAGTAGAGGAATTACCCCTATTAGAAAATATTGTGGCTGCATACCAATGGGCACTAGATTCAGACAACAACTCCAATACTACCATGGACATTCCAGCCGTTATTAATAATTCATGGAGATGGAATGATAATCCAGACACCACTCATTGCAATGATTACATCAAAGATTTAATGAATGTGATTGAAGCCGTTGGTATAGCAAATGTTTTTTCTGGTGGAAATGCGGGTCCGAACAATAATAACATTTCGGCTCCTCAGAGAATCAACAGCTCAATTTTAAACACCTTTTCTGTCGGAAGTGTCAATGCAAATCTAAGTGGAAACCCAATAAGTATTTTTTCTAGTCGAGGCCCTGTCCAATGCCCTGCGAACAATAGCTCATTGCTATTGCATCCTCAAGTAGTGGCACCTGGCCAAAATGTGAGATCATCTGTAGGCTTAAATTCCTATAGTACTAAATCGGGAACCTCCATGGCAGCTCCCCATGTTTCAGGAGCTATTTTACTTTTGAAAGAAGCATTTCCTGAACTAAGTGGTTCAGAATTACTGCATGCACTCTACCAAACAGCTATAGATCTAGGAGATGAGGGAGAAGATAATACCTATGGAACAGGTATGATAGATTGCCTCGCAGCCTTTGAATTTTTATCTCAAAATCATATACCTATTGACCCCTTATCCCCTACTGATGACGTGGCAATTATAAAAATCCACCAACCTACCGGAGAAATTTCTTGTCTTGATATCATACAAGCAAATTTTAGTATCCAAAATAAAGGATTAAATCCAATTGATTCCCTCACATTTACAATGATTCTCAATGGAGTAACATTAGAAACATCGTCATGGACAGGAGATTTAGAAGCTGGAGAAATCTTAAATCACTCTCTCAATCCCTTTACACTATTTCCGGAAGATTCAATCGAATACGAACTTCAAATTTGTGCACTTTCGCATAATATTTTCGAAAGGGATCCGTACAACAATTGTTTGGTTCAAAGATTTATTATTATATCCAATGACCTCGCTCCAATGATTGAATCTTTTGAAAGTAATTCATTTTCCATCAATTCATGGCAAACAATCAACATAGATGGACAAGAAACATGGATGATTGAATCCACAGAAGGAATCGAAGGTTCTGAACTATCTGCTAAAATGCCACTTTACTCATATAATAATATAGACCAAAGAGATGTACTAATGAGTCCAAATATAGAAACAGACCCCAACGATAGTTTTTATCTCTCCTTCAAATACGCTCACCAGCACAGAAATATTGGAGCTCGAGAGGATTCATTAATTGTTCAAGCTAGTGCCGATTGCGGTCTAACTTATCAAACTCTTTTTGCAAAGGGAGGATACAGTTTACAAACTGTTGATACTCTAAAATTTAATTTTATTCCAGAATACGAAAGCCACTGGAATTCAGTAATATTTTATCTTGATGATTACTTTCCAAATGTAGAGAATGTTCTAGTCAAGTTCACATCGGTCAATGGAAAACAAAACAACCTCTATCTAGATAATATTACCATCGCTCGATTGGAAGAAATCGATATTAACTCAATCAACAGCGATGAAATAAAATTAATTCCCAATCCAACGAAAGAAAGAATAACTCTAATTTGGCCAGATAATCCAAAACAAGATTTAAAAATTGACTTATTGGATATACAAGGAAGAATTCTTGGAACGAAATTCATTGAAGAAAATAGCAACATGACATCTAGTTGGGATGTTTCCGCATGCAAGGTTGGATTGTATCTATTTAGAATTCAATCTAAAAACAAAATTTACTTTAAAAAAATGATAAAAAAGTAAGTATCTTGAATATGTATATGTTTAATTTTTTGAGTATTATTTGACGTATTACCGAAATCTAAATCATAAGTAAAAAAAATCAGGCTAGCTATTTTTTTTGGTAGAAAGAATCATTGAGCCAAATAAGACATGATGTTCTTTTCGACTCTTTTTATCACATCATTAACATCAGCTTTAATAAACTTATCACCTGTAATGTTTTCATACAGTTCAATATAGCGTTCGGAAACAGAATCAATAAAGGGACCATCCATAACTGGGATTTCCTGTCCATTTTTACCTTGAAACCCATTAGAAATTAACCATTGGCGAACAAATTCTTTGGATAATTGCATCTGTGATTCCCCAGATGCTTGTCTTTCTGCATATCCCTTTTCATAAAAATAGCGCGAAGAATCAGGCGTATGAATTTCATCAATTAAAGTAATTTTTCCTTCTTTATCTTTTCCGAATTCATATTTCGTATCTACCAATATGAGACCCATGTCGCCTGCAATTTCACTCCCTCTCTGAAATATTTCTCTGGTATACTTTTCTAGTAGAAGGTAATCTTTTTCTGAGACAAGTCCTTGGGCAAGAATCTCTTCTCTTGAGATGTCCTCATCATGACCGACATCCGCTTTTGTTGTCGGTGTAAGTATAGGTCTAGGAAATTTATCATTCTCGATCATTCCGTCTGGCATAGTTACACCACAGATAATTCGTTTTCCAGCTCGGTACTCTCTCCAAGCATGGCCAGAAAGGTAGCCACGAATAACCATTTCTACCTTAAAAGGTAAACAAAATTTACCTATTGTAACCATTGGGTCCGGAGAAGCAATCTTCCAATTAGGAACAATATCAGCCGTGGCATCTAAAAACTTAGCCGCTATTTGATTGAGAACCTGACCTTTAAATGGAATTCCGTTGGGCATAACTACATCAAATGCAGAAATTCTGTCGGAAACAATCATTACTAACAAATCGTTTTTAATAGTATACACTTCACGGACTTTTCCATGGTAAACATTAGTTTGTTCAGGAAAGTTAAAATCGGTACTTAAAATCGTGTTGTTCATTTTATTTTCTAATTATTTGTTAGGATATTGCTGTTGACTTTAGACTTATTATTTGTTTTATTTTCTTGCTTATAGGCTTGGATAATTCTCATAACCAATTTGTGCCGAATTACATCTTTTTCATTTAAATGAACAATCCCAATTTCTTTGACATCAGACAATAAATCAAGTGAATGTCTAAGACCAGACTTTTGTCGGTTAGGAAGATCTATCTGCGTCATATCCCCAGTGATAAGAAATTTAGCAGATCTTCCCATTCTAGTAAGGAACATCTTCATTTGTTGGACGGTAGTATTTTGACCTTCATCTAATATTACGAAAGCATTGTCAAGTGTTCTTCCTCTCATAAAAGCCAAGGGAGCAATTTGAATGACGCGTTCCTCAATAAAAGCTTTGAGCTTTTCAGCAGGAATCATATCATTTAATGCATCATAGAGAGGCTGCATGTAAGGATCTAACTTATCTTTCATATCTCCAGGTAAAAAACCTAAATTTTCTCCTGCTTCTAACGCTGGTCTAGTCAAAATAATACGCTTCACTTCTCGATTCTTAAGCGCTCGAACAGCTAGGGCAACAGCAGTATATGTTTTCCCGGTTCCAGCAGGACCTATAGCAAAAACCATATCATTTTTGGAAGATAGATCTACCAACTTTCTTTGGTTAGAAGTTCGAGCCTTAATTAATTTGCCATGTGAACCGTGAACAATTACATCATCATCAAATTTTAAAACCTCGTCAGCATCTTCCATAATTAAACGGTCAATATTGCTCTCTGTTAGACGATTGTATTTGTGATAATGCTGAATAAGTAAATCCAACTTTTTTTTAAATTGATTAATTATTTCTTCTTCACCCAGAATATGAAGTTCACTTCCTCTGGCATTAACTTTCAATTTGGGAAAGTAAGACTTTATCAAATTTAGTTTTGAATTTCTAGAACCATATAAGTCAATAGGGTCTATGTCTTCTAAAAGAAATATTTTATCTACCAAACACTTAATATTTAAAAAGTTGAATGAAATTCTTTAAAATTCTCTTCAACTGAGATTATTTGCTTAATTTTATTGAACAAAAATAAGAAAATTCACAACACTATTTAAAGTAAAATAATCTGTTTTTCAGTAATATGGCAATCATTACATTAACAAGTGACTCCGGCCACAAAGATTACTTTACATCAGCCATTAAAGGAGCAATATTTTCAGAAATTCCAGAGGCTAAAATTGTCGATATTTCTCACGAAATTTCTCCTTTTAATATTCAGGAAGCTGCTTATATAATTAAAAATGCTTATATCCATTTCCCTAGGGGGAGTATCCATATAATTGGAATTGATGCAGAATTTACAAAAACTAAAGTTCATGTGGCTTGCAAAGTCGATGGACATTATTTTATTGGAGCTGATACAGGAATTTTCTCTTTAATCTTTCCTGAGTTTAAAGCTGAACAAATTATCGTAATAAATATCAATCAAGATAATGACAGTATTTCGTTTCCTATGAAAGATGTATTTGTCCAAGCGGCATGCCATATAAACAGAGGAGGAACTCTGGGTGTCATCGGAAGAGAAATTGACTCACTTAAAGAAGTTAAAAACTTTCAACCTACACTATCTTCGGACGGAAAAATGCTCAATGGACAAGTTATTTATATTGACCACTATGGAAATGTAATTAGTAACATCACAGAAAAGATATTTAAACAAGCTACAATTGGGAAATCATTTACGATTCAGCTTCCAAGAAGATATTCTATAGAAACTATTCATAAATCATATAGCATGGTTCAAGAGGGAGTTATGCTTTCCCTGTTTAACTCTGCGGGTCATCTAGAAATATCAATTAATAAGGGCGATGCAAATATTGCGAACGGAGCTAGTGAACTATTAGGTATAAAAGTAAAAGATCGAATCGGAATTGAAATACTATGATTGTTAGAATTGTTAAATTAAGTTTCCACTTAGAAAATATTTCGGCTTTTAAAGCGATATTTGAATCGAATAAAACCGACATAAACACACAAAAAGGTTGCATACACCTTGAGCTATTTCAGGATGTGGAGAATCCACATATTTTTTTCACATTTAGTAAGTGGGATTCAGAAACAGATTTAAACACTTACAGAAATTCTGAATTGTTTCATGGAATTTGGGGTAGAACAAAAAAATTATTCAATGCCAAGCCCAATGCTTGGTCAACTAAAACAATAAACGACTAAAATGATTATCATACTCAAAAAAGAACTTTACAGCTTTCTTGGATCACTTTCAGGTTTAATTGTTGTTTTGATCTTCTCAATTATTAATGGATTATTCCTTTGGGTTTTCCCAGGTTCGTTTAATCTTCTTGACTCGGGATACGCTGGACTAGATGGGATGTTTTTTATTGCCCCTTGGCTCTTGTTATTTTTAGTTCCAGCATTGACTATGCGTTTCTTTGCAGATGAATTCAAATCTGGTACTATAGAATTACTTTTAACAAAACCTATAACTGAATTTGAACTTGTTATAGGTAAGTATTTGGCTGGACATATTTTATGTATTATCGCGCTGCTACCCTCGCTTATTTATGTGGTAAGTATTTACTTTTTGGGACAACCTCAGGGGAATCTCGACTTTGGTGCCACCTGGGGATCTTATATTGGTTTAGTTTTTCTTTCGGGGGCATACGTTTCAATTGGAATATTTACCTCTAGTTTAAGTGAAAACCAAATTGTCGCTTTCTTGATGTCTCTGTTCTTGTGTTTTTTGAGTTTTTATGGCTTTGACCAAATCGCTAGCTTGTTCTCCTGGACAGGACTTGAACTTTTTATTCAAAATTTAGGAATCAATGCCCATTACAGTGCAGTCAGTCGGGGAGTTATAGACACTAGAGATGTTAGTTATTTCATTAGTTTTATTGTCTTATTCCTTTTGGGAAGTAAGTTATCTATTCAAATAAGGAAATAGCGATGAAACAAAAAAGAACACAATTCATTCAACTCATTTCTTTGATCTTCATAGTATTGCTTGTCAATTTTATAAGTACCCACATTTATACCCGCATTGACTTGACAAAAGAAAAAAGGTACTCTCTATCTAATGAAACCAAAAAAGTTCTGAATCAACTTGATGATTATGTATATGTTGAGGTTTATCTCGAAGGAAATTTTCCCTCGGGAATTGAGCGTTTAAGTATCGAAACAAAACGAATCTTAACCGAGTTCAAATCGTATAATACTCTTTTTCAGTTTTCTTTTATTAATCCTACTGAAAGCAAAGACATAAAAACACAGAATGAAATTATTAATCAACTTTATGAAAAAGGATTGACCCCCACGACTCTTCAGGTTAAGAATGGAGAGAGTTATTCTGAAAAAATCATTATCCCTGGTGCCTTTGTTAAATTTAGAGGAAAAGAAAAGGCCATCCAACTTCTTAAGAGTCAAATATCGAGAAGTCCTGAGCAAAATATTCAGAATTCAATCCGAGAATTAGAGTATGAATTTACTAATGCCATCTTAAATTTACAATCTACAATGAAGCCACATATTGCTTTTTTGAGAGGCCATGGAGAATTAAATGATAAAGACATAGAGGACTTAACAAAAAGTTTATCAGAAAAATATACTATTGACATAGTAGACCTCAGAGAATTCGAGATAGACACATTAGGCGAGCCTGATGTATTAAAAAAGTTAAACCAAATCAAACTCAAAAAACTCATTGTCATTGCAAAACCTGAATCTGCATTTCTAGATATAGATAAATACATGATTGATCAATACATCATGAATGGAGGGAAAGTGCTTTGGCTAATCGATGGGACAATGGCCGATATGGACTCGCTATCAAACAAAAATTCTTTTCTTGCCTATCCCCTTAGAGATCTCAATTTGAGTGATCAACTTTTTAAATATGGCATCCGATTAAACAGCAATATAGTTGAAGATATTTCATCTTCAAAAATCCCTATCCCGGTAAGGGTAACTAACAATAACCCCAAATGGGAATTAATGCCATGGCGATATTTCCCTGTTTCTATTCCGACTTCGGACCATCCTATTACAAACAACCTCAACGCAGTGAAATTTGATTTTACCGGAAGCATAGATACAGTAATGACAAATACGAATATTAAAAAAACAATTTTGTTAAAATCTTCTCCCTATACAAAGCTGTCAAACACCCCATTTGAAATTAGCCTACAAAGTGCCTTAAATCCTCCAGATCAAAATAAATTTAATACAGGACCACAGGCTTTAGCGGTTCTACTTGAAGGTAATTTTGAATCTATTTACAAGAATAGATTAAACCAATTAGACAGAAAGATAACATTTAAGAGCAGTATAGAAGATACAAAAATGATTATAGTCTCGGATGGAGATATTGCCAAGAATAAAATCTCTAGAGGTCAATCTCTTCCCTTGGGTTATGATAATTATGAAAAAAAACTATATGGAAATAAAGACTTTCTGCTTAACTCTATTGACTATTTACTGGAAGACAATGCACTCATACAAATCAGAACCAGAGAAATTAAAATGCGTTTACTGAACAATCAGAAAATTAATTCAGAACGGTTATTCTGGCAAGTTACAAATGTAATTTCTCCCATTATAATAGTGCTTATCATTGGACTTTTTATAAATATAATAAGAAGAAAAAATTATGCAAAGTGAAAGAAAAAATATTGCCTATTTTATCTTGATTGTATTTTTGGGAGTATTAGCTCATATGCTAAATAACCAAGATGACTTTATCAGTCGCTCAGACCGAAAAGACTTTTCTGTCGCTGATTCGTCAGAGGTCGTTCAAATAACTTTGAGCACTAAAGCACCAGATACCGCAGTTCTTCGGCGATTAAACGAAAGCTATTGGACTATAAATGGACAATACAAAGCAGGAAAGTCTGTTATTCATAATCTCCTGAAAACACTTCACAGAATGGAAATTGCACACCCGGTACCCTTGTCTATGAGAGAAAATGTTTTGGGTAATCTTGCTATCTATGGGGTTAGAGTACAAGTAGAATTAAAAAATGGAGATGAAAAGATATTTTATGTAGGCGGAGAAAACCGGGAACAAAACGCAACCTTTATGATGCTTCAAAATTCTTCTGAACCTTATGCAGTTCACATTCCGGGATTTAAAGGATACTTATCAAGTCGTTTCTTCACACAAGAATATATTTGGAGAGACAAAATGATTATGAACTATGACAATCAAAATATTGAGTCTATTGTAATGAATTATCCAACCTCAAACGTAGCAGAATCCTTTAGTATCAAACAAGACGATTCAGGTATTAAAGTTTTTGAAAAAGACTCAGAAACAATCGCTTCAACAAATGAAAACAAGGTCAAAAGATATCTGGCTTCCTTCAGAAAACTTCCTGCTGAAAGTTATGTGTCGGGAAGCTTAAATACAGATTCTCTATTAAACACAAAACCCCTTTTTGAGATTGTGGTAAGCCCTTTGGAGGGTGAAGATACCTCGATGCAAGTATACCCCAAAAGAACTAAAAATACTGTAAATATTCAAGATGATATGATAATGCCCGATCCAGAAAGACTTTATGCCTATGTAAATGAAGAAGACTGGATGGTCATTCAATTGAATACATTCAAAAAAATCATGATAAAATTATCTGATTTAAAATAATAAGCAATAGTTTGTTATGAAAAACAAACTCTTTATGGTTCTTTAATGTTAAAAAATAACTAATAATTGTGAATAAACGAGTGATAACAAAATAGCACTAATTTATACATATATTTATATTTGATATTATTCTAATAAAACTAAGACCTAATGAAGTTTATTGTTTCTAGTTCAAAACTTTTAAAGCAGTTACAAACCATCAGTGGTGTGATTAATTCAAGCAACACACTTCCTATACTGGATAATATTTTGTTTGAATTGTCGGAAAATAAACTAACATTGACTACTTCCGATTTAGAGACTACTATGTCCAACTCTATAGAAGTAGAAGCAAGTGATGTGGGAAATGCAGCTATACCAGCCAAACTTCTTTTGGATACCCTCAAGACCTTTCCCGAACAACCACTCACTTTTTTAATAGATTTAGATAAAAAAAGTGTAGAAATCAGTTCTGACCAAGGAAAATATGCACTAGCACTTCACAACGGTAGTGAATTTCCAAAAGCGCCCGTTATTGAGGCTGCAAGCTCAGTGTTAATTCATTCTGATATTATTTCTACGGGAATTAATAAAACTATTTTTGCTACTGGAAATGACGACTTGCGTCCAGTTATGTCTGGTGTTTTTTGTAAGTTTAGCGACAGCGGACTTACTCTAGTATCGACAGATGCACATAAGCTAGTTAGATACACACGCCACGATATAAAAAGTGAACAAAATGCTGAATTTATACTTCCAAAAAAACCACTAAACATACTCAAAGGAATTTTGGCTTCAATTAGTGAAGAAGTTAAAATTGAGTATAATGAAACAAATGCAAAATATAGTTTTGGATCAATTATATTAACATGTAGATTAATCGATGGTAAATACCCTAACTATAACGCAGTCATTCCTCAAGAAAACCCTAATAAACTTACCATAGACCGAATTTCTTTTTTAAATTCTGTTAAAAGAGTAGCTATTTTTTCCAATAAAACTACTCATCAAATACGCTTGAAGATTGCAGGAAATGAAATGCACATTTCTGCAGAAGATATTGATTTTTCAAACAAAGCAGACGAAAGATTATCTTGTCAATATGAGGGATCAGATATGGAAATTGGATTTAACTCACGCTTCCTCATGGAAATGATTTCCAATTTAGAAACCGAACAGATTCACTTTGAAATGTCTGCACCAAATCGAGCAGGAATACTTCTTCCCGAAGGGAACTCTAATGAGGGAGAAGATATTCTCATGCTAGTAATGCCAGTGATGCTAAATAATTAATCAAAAAAGACTCAATCAAAATTATAAAAATAAGCTTTTTTATTTAATCCTAAAGGACTTTTGCCCCTTCAACTTTTTGTTTGGTAATAGCCAAATCTATCACTTCCATCATATTAGAGATGTAACTAAAATGTAAACCTCTCAGATAAATGGGTTTAATTTCTAAAATGTCTTTCTCATTCTCTTTGCAAAGAATAATCTCTTTTATGCCTGCTCTTTTAGCAGCCAAAATTTTCTCTTTAATTCCTCCTACTGGCAACACCTTTCCTCTCAGAGTAATTTCGCCACTCATCGCCAAACTCTTCTTTACTTTTTTCTGAGAAAACAAAGACGAAAGCGAAGTCAACATGGTAATTCCCGCTGAGGGTCCATCTTTGGGTACAGATCCTTCAGGAACATGAATATGGATATCCCACCTGCTGAATACTTCAGGATTTAAGTCGAATTTTGTGTGGTTGGACTTGATAAATTCTAAGGCCAAAGTAGCGGATTCTTTCATCACATTTCCTAAATTCCCGGTAAGTGTTAACTTTCCTTTCCCAGGGCTCAAACTAGATTCTATGAATAGAATACTCCCACCTACTGGGGTCCAAGCCAAACCTGTTACCACCCCAGCGATGTCATTGTTCTGGTATTTATCCTTACTGAATCTTTGTGGTCCTAAAATATCTACAATCAAATCATGATGAAGCTTAGATTCATATTCATCCTCCATGGCTATATTCTTGGCAGCATATCGAACCAGTTTAGCTAATTTTTTATCTAACCCACGTACACCAGATTCGCTTGTGTATCCTTCCACCACTTGTTCGAATTCCTTTATACCAAGCTTTAAATGACTGGATAATAAACCATGTTCACGAAGCTGTTTGGGGAAAAGATGTTTTTTCGATATCTGTACTTTCTCCTCCATGGTGTAGCCACTGATGTCGATAATCTCCATTCGATCCCTTAAAGCTGGTTGTATGGTGTTTAAAGAGTTTGCTGTGGCAATGAACATTACCTTGGATAAATCGTAACCCATTTCTAAATAATTGTCATAAAAAGTGCTATTTTGTTCTGGATCTAAAACTTCTAGAAGAGCAGAAGAGGGATCTCCCTGGCTACCAGTAGATAATTTGTCTATTTCATCAAGAACAAACACTGGATTGGAAGTACCAGCTTTTTTAATGGACTGAATAATTCTTCCAGGCATTGCTCCAATATAAGTCTTTCGGTGTCCACGAATTTCGGACTCGTCTCGAAGACCACCTAAACTAACGCGAACATATTCTCTACCTAGTGCCTCAGCAATAGACTTTCCTAGAGAAGTTTTACCAACTCCTGGGGGACCATAGAGACATAATATAGGTGACTTCATATCCCCTTTTAGCTTAAGTACAGCCAAGTGCTCTTGGATTCGCTCTTTGACTTTTTCTAGACCATAATGGTCTTTGTCCATGACTTTTTCGGCGCGTTTTAAATCAAAAATATCCTTGGAATAATTCTCCCAAGGGAGATCTAAAATTGTTTCTAAATAGCTACGTTGAATCGAATAATCAGGCATTTGTGGATTAAGACGTTGCATTTTTTTAATGTCTTTTTCTACTTGCTTAGAGACTTCTTTGGTCCACTTTTTATTTCGGGCTCTTTGACGGAGATCTTCGACTTCTTCGAGATGAGAATTACCGCCCAATTCTTCTTGAATCTGCTTTAATTGTTGATTCAGAAAGTATTCTCGCTGTTGTTCATCAATATCAACACGTACTTTGTTTTGAATTTCGTTTTTCATTTGAATCATATTTATTTCATGATTCAAGTGGATTAGAGAGGTTTTTGTGCGCTCCTCTAGATTGGGTTGTTCTAGCAGCTTTTGTTTTTCTTTGATGTCAATATTCATGTTTGAGGCCACAAAATTTACCAAAAAAGAATCACTCTGAATATTCTTTATAGCAAATGAAGCCTCGGAGGGAATATTGGGAGAATCTTTAATAATTTGTAAGGCAACATCTTTCACACTTTCCACAAGTGCAGCAAATTCTTTATCTCCTTTAGGTGGTTTTGTTTCGTGAAAAGAGGAAACAAGGGCTTTAAAATACGGAGCTTCTTGTGTGAATTCTTGAATATCAAAACGCTTTTGGCCTTGAATAATAACAGTGGTATTTCCATCGGGCATTCTAAGGGTTCTTAAGATCTTTGCTTCAGTTCCGGTGAGATTCAGATCTTCGAGGGAAGGATCTTCTACCATAGGATCCTTTTGAGCAATAACCCCAATTGTTTTATTGCCCTTGTTGGCATCTTTGATCAGCTTAATTGATTTATCTCGACCCACAGTGATTGGTATAACTACTCCAGGAAAAAGCACCGTATTTCTCAAAGGCAATATAGATAGTACTTCCGGCATACCCTCTGCATTAAGACGCTCTTCGTCTTCTTCTGTCATCAGAGGGATTAATTCTGCTTCTTTGTCTATGATACTTGATAGGGAAAGATGATTTAATAATTTTATTTCAGTATCCATAATATTAAAAATAATGTTTGTCAGCGTTTCAAAGGCAAATTCTGAATTTCTTCAATATTATGGCAAGTGTTGTGCCAAATAAAAAAACTGACAAAAAGGACTTAAATAAATGTATTATCTACGCAAATCGTCAGACAATTCAAATACTTTTGTCAGTATTGACTTTTCTGTTTCATCCAGAACAACTCCTCTTCGTTGCATGACTTTTTCGGCCACATCAAAAGCCCTATTGATTTGATAAGTAGATTGTCCTTGGGGCCCACCCCAAGTAAAGGAAGGAATAAAATTTCGAGGAAATCCGGCACCAAATATATTGGCACTTACTCCCACTACAGTACCTGTATTGAACATGGTGTTGATGCCACATTTTGAATGATCGCCCATGACTAAGCCACAAAATAATAATCCGGTCGAGATGAAACTTTGTTTTGGATAATTCCACAAGCGGACTTCGGCATAATTATTTTTTAGGTTGGAATTATTAGAGTCTGCTCCGATGTTGCACCACTCTCCGATGACTGAATTCCCTAGGAAACCATCATGTCCTTTATTGGAATAGCCAAAAATGACTACATTATTTAACTCTCCCCCCACTTTAGAATGAGGTCCTACTGTAGTGGGTCCATATATCTTGGCTCCTAAGTTAGTTTGCGCATGATCACAGAGGGCAAAAGGACCACGAACGATGGAACCCTCGAGTACTTTGGCTTCTCGTCCAATATAAACAGGACCTTCCATTGCATTGATGATGGCACATTGAACTACTGCCCCTTCTTCTATAAAAATATGTTCTGCACCTAAAACTTGGTTGCTAAAATGTATTTGCTGAGAATTACGCCCTTTCGTAATCAGGTCAAAATCTAATTTAAGTTCTATCCCATTTTTACTAAAAATATCAGTAAGAGAGCTAATGTGTGTAAATTCATTATCGGTATAAAACATCTGACAGTCTAAAACTTCTTTAAAATCTCCAGATCTAAACGCGATTAAGGTTTCATTACCGTCAAATAAGCTTTCGTTTATCTGTAAAGCCAAAATATCCTTCACTAGTTTATCATTAGGACATACAGAAGAATTTATCCACCATTGGTCTTTTTGAATTATACAGGGATATTTTTCTTGTAGATAAACTTCCGTTATATAGCCAGCAAATTTAGCTTTCTTAGGTAGTCTTTTTTGCCACTTTTCCTTGAGGGTCAAAATTCCAATTCTGAATTCGCTAATCGGTCTGGTATAACACAATGGCAATAAATTGTCTCTGTGTTCGTCGTCAAAAAGAAGATATCTCATAAGTCAATTTTCATTGAGGTGCTGATCGATAGAACTAAAAGTAATTCCTCACAATACTGAGATAAATATACCAAATTAGGTGAAAGATTGAAAATTAGTTAAAAAAAAAGAGTTCTATAAACAGAACTCTTTTAAATAATTTTTAAGGTATTAAGTTTACTTCGTAAACTTTGAGTATCGATTCTTAAACTTGTCAATACGACCTGCTGTATCTACTAATTTCATCTTCCCAGTGTAAAAGGGGTGAGATGTATTTGTTATTTCACGTTTGATTAATGGGTATTCACTCCCTTCAAAAGTAATTATATCTTTGGTATCAGCACAAGATCTGGTAAGAAAGGTCTCTCCGTTAGACATATCTTTTACTGCAACTATTCTGTAATTTTCTGGGTGTATACCGGTTTTCATCTTTATTTTATCTTTAATTTCGGTTTGCAAATGTAAGCAATTAAACAAAAATGAAAAATCATTCACGGTTTTTTTCAAAATAAAAATCGTTTAGATTCGTTTTTTATATTTGTAAAGCAAATACATAACTATGAAATCATTTCTCAAAATTAGTCTATTTTTCCTAATTCTGTTTTCAGCCTGCCAAAAACCTGACAGTTATTTTGAGGGCAATGCTGTGCTTCGATTTTCTGAAGACACGATTGTTTTTGATACAGTTTTTACTAGTATAGGAAGTATAACCAAACGTTTAAAGATATATAATGATTTGAATGAGGATTTGGAGATTGATGAAATCAAACTGGCAAGAATGGGAAATACATCCTTTCGACTTAATATTGATGGCTTGCAGTCAGACGTCTCGACCAATGTAATTCTGAGAGCAAAAGATAGTCTTCATATTTTTATTGAAACTACCATCGATCCAAACAATGTAAATGAACCTCTTATTCACACTGATTCTATCCAATTTACAATCAATGGAAACATACAAGATGTAGACTTAGTTGCATGGGGACAAGACGCAAATTTTTATTATAATAATGCGTATTTTCTATTTGAAAATTCAGATCCTGAAATTATTTATGACACTTTGTTCTATTACAGTATAAATACGGCTATTTCTTGGACCAATGACAAGCCTCATGTGATATACGGTAATGTGATTGTTCACGAAGGAGGAAGCCTAAATATTGGAGCAGGTACTCAAGTCCACTTACACCACAACTCCAACATTATTGTCCTAGAGGGCTCTAGCTTAAAAATACTTGGAAATCAATCTGCACCAGTTCTCGTGGCGGGTGATCGATTAGATGACTATTACAAAGACCTTCCAGGACAATGGGGGCGAATATGGCTCACAGGTAAAAGTTTTGATAATCAAATCGAAAATGCATATATCAAGAATGGAACTATAGGAGTTATGGTTGATACTGTCCTAAATAGTTTTGAACCCACTTTGCGCATAAAAAACACTATGATATCTAATCACAGTAGTTATGGACTTCTAGCCTATTCCAGTTATATTGAAGCGAGCAACTGTCAATTTAATGATAATGGAGCCCACGACTTATATTTATTTGCTGGAGGAAAATACAGATTTAGCCACTGTACCTTTTCCAATTTCAGCTATTCCCACCAGTCACCTTCTCTTCGAATGAGTAATTTTTATGATGATGTCAATGGAAATGAAATTCTTCGTCCAATGGCTCAGGCGGACTTCGAAAATTGCATTATTTACGGAAATATGGAAAGTGAAATACGAATAGAGAACTCAGAGAATACTTCTTTTAATTATCAATTTAATCATTGCCTGCTTAAAATTAAAGAATCCGACTTTGACCTATCTAATAGTTTACATTTTGTAAGCAATGAATACAATTCTTCTCCAGAATTCACAGCCACTTTTGAGGACTATGAGTTCAATTATGAATTAGAAGAGGAGTCCCCAGCTCAAAATACTGCTGCACAAAATATTGCATTGCAATTCCCTAACGATTTCAACGGTAATTCTAGACTAAATGACCAAGGGCCGGATAAAGGTGCCTTTGAGAGAATAGAATAAATAAGATTAGCCTAAAGAAACATCCAAAGTCATCATAACTACAAATCCAATGATAAATCCAATCGTAGATGTATCTGTATATTTATCCTGTTGTGTTTCTGGCACCACTTCTTCGATTACAACATAAATCATTGCTCCAGCTGCAAAAGCGAGTGCATAAGGTAATATGGGTAAGGCATAAATAACCATTACCGCTCCAAAAACTGCAGCAATAGGCTCCACAATAGCAGACAACTGACCATACCAAAAACAACGAAATCTACTCACACCCTGGCGACGAAGAGGCATGGCTACGGCAATGCCTTCAGGGAAATTCTGAAGTCCAATACCAATTGCTAAAACAACTGCGCCAGCAATATTAGCACCAGGCATTCCATGGGCTACGGCGCCAAACATTACACCTATAGCCAGACCTTCAGGAATATTGTGCAGTGTAATCGCCAATACCAAAAGAGTTGTTCTTTGCCAATCTGTTTTTACTCCTTCTGCTTTAGATCGATCGAAATTGATATGTAGGTGCGGCATAAACTTGTCTAATCCATAAAGAAAAAATGCGCCCATTAAAAAACCCACAGCTGCCGGAAGCCATACAGGTAAGTTAGGAGCAACATCGGGAGTCATTTCAATGGCTGGAGCCAAAAGCGACCAGTATGAGGCGGCAATCATAACACCCCCTGTAAAACCTAGTAATCCGTCGAGTAATTGTCTGTTTAGAGTTTTAACGAAAAATACCAGAGAAGCACCCAAAGCCGTTAAACCCCATGTAAATAAGGTAGCTAATAAAGCTCCAAAAACAGGGTCTATTCCCTCAAAAAAATAAATAATTGATTCCATCATAAGACACAAATTAAAATATTTTTGGCTACCAAAGGACTAATATGGGTTTGTTTTCCATCAATCTTCAGGTCTATTGAATAGTCAAAATCATTAATCTGAACAATTTCAATTAGAGTACCAATAGAAACATGAATTTTATCTAAGTAATGTAAAAAACTGGGTTCATCTATTTTTACAGCAACCACCTTTCCTCTAGTTTTCATTTTTAACAAATTCAAAGGAATGGCTGTAGATTTTGGAAAGGCACCTTTCTCGTTGGGAATAGGGTCACCGTGGGGGTCGTAGCATGGGAAATTTAAAAAAATGTCTAAACGATTTACTAATTCTGTAGATTTAATGTGTTCCAACTGCTCGGCCATATCGTGAACTTCGTCCCACTTGAAATGAAGATGATTGACCAAAAAAACTTCCCATAATCTATGCTTTCGAACAATATGAACGGCTAACCTATGACCTAATTTTGTTAAGGAAACTCCTTGGTACTTTATGTAATGAATCAATTTTTTCTCAGAAAGTTTCTTTAGCATGTCCGAAACCGAAGAAGCCTTGGTTTCTAATTCCTCAGCAATCGCATTAGTAGATATACTGTTTTGCTCTTTTTCAGACAATTTAAAAATTGCTTTAAGATAATTTTCTTCGGCTTTGGTAGACATCTTAAATTATTATTAATCCAAAAATAATCTTTTTAATTTTAATAACTATAATTTAGACATATCTAAATTAATTTTTATATTTACAACAATATAAAAACAGTTCTATGCACAAGATAGAATATACTATTATAATTGTCATTGGATGCTGCCAATTAATTCATGCACAAAGTTTTATCGAAGGAACTGTGTATGACAATCAAGCAGCAATCCCCTTTGCTAATATTGAAGTCAAAGAGAGCAAATTGGGAACTGCCGCAGATGCCAATGGTTATTTTAAACTGGAGGTACCAGCGGGGAATTTCAACATAGAGGTAACGGCAATGGGTTACCATAAATTGAAGAAAAAAATTGAATTAATAAAAGGCGAAACTTATTTTATCAACCCTGTGCTTGTAGAAACAAGTTATTCTATAGACCAAGTGGTAGTAACAGGAACCTTAAGAGAATCTTTTGTAAAGGTTTCTCCTGTCAAGGTAGAAGTTATTTCTTCTGCATTTTTAAAAAAAACCCCCACAAACAATATTATGGAAATCATTGAAACGGTGAACGGTGTTCAAAAGCAAATCAATTGTGGGGTTTGTGGAACTTCAGACATACATATCAATGGAATGGAAGGACCCTATTCATTGATTCTTATTGATGGCATGCCCATCATGAGTTCTTTGTCCACCGTATATGGATTAAACGGAATCCCTACCTCTCTTATTAAACAAATAGAAATCATTAAAGGGCCTAGTTCGACTTTGTATGGAACTGAAGCCGTTGCGGGGGTAATAAATATCATTACAAAAGACCCAAAAAACCTTGATAAGATTCATTTTGAAAGCTTTATGAGCTCTGATAGAGAAAATAATATTGACCTCTCGTGGAGCCCCAAATGGAAAAAAGCAGACATGTTATTGAGTACAAATATGTTTCATATGGATCATTTCATGGATAAAAATAGCGATGGATTTGCTGATGAAGTTTTGAGTGAACGAATCTCATTATTTAACAAATGGTCACTCCACCGACCAAGTGGTAAGGCAATGGATTTCACTGCCAAGTATTATTTTGAGGAACGTTTTGGAGGAATTGAAAGCTGGACCCAAGAGTTTAGGGGAAGTGACTCAATATATGGAGAGGCTATAACGACCAATAGATGGGAATTTTCTTCTCGCTATGAATTGCCCTCAAATAAAAAGATGGTTTGGCAATCTTCATACAATTATCACAACCAAGACAGTTATTATGGCGAATCACAATACAAAGCTATTCAAAATACCGTATTTAATCAACTTCTATGGTATAAAGACATTGGCCTTCGTCATGAATTAACCACCGGAATGGCTTATAAATTTGACAGTTATGACGATAATACTCCAGCAACAGAAAAGATTGACTTCAATCACATTCCATGTATTTTTATTCAAGACGAATTCGCCCTTTCTTCCCAATGGATAATATTGAGTGGAATTCGATGGGATAGACATCAAAACCATGGAAACATATTTTCCCCTCGTATGAATCTTAAATGGGCTCCTAATGAAAATACTTCCTTCCGTTGGAATGCAGGAACAGGATTTCGGGTGGTACATCTTTTCACGGAAGACCATGCAGCACTAACTGGAGCTAGAGATGTAGTTATTGATAGTGAACTTCAACCTGAAGAATCGATGAATATCAACCTCAACTTTAACCATTGGTTTCAGAAAAATAACCAAAATACGAGTCTAGATGTAGATATATTTTACACTCATTTTAGCAATAAAATTGTTCCAGACTACGATTCGGATCCGAGCAAAATATACTATAATAACCTAGCAGGGTATTCGATATCAAAAGGTGCTTCTTTCCAAATCAATCAAAGCTTTGCCATTCCTCTAAACATAACTATTGGTGGTACTTTCATAGATATATATTCGATCACAAATGGAGAAAAAAATATAGAACTATTTGCTCCATCATTTTCTGGTGTATTTTCTATCGGATATGAATGGCCATTAAAGAGGATAAAAATAGATTATACAGGTCAGGTAGTCGGACCAATGCATCTCCCTACTTTTGGTGAAGAATGGGCTAGAGAGAAAATTTCCCCATGGTATAGCGTACAACATTTAAAAGCGGAAAAAACAATCAATAAAAAAATAAGCACTTATATAGCCGTCAGAAACATGTTTAACTTCACTCAGGGAAGTCCACTGATAGACGCAGCAGCGGGAAGTAGTTCCGAGACAAATGAATCATGGCAAGCAGGGTTTAGCCCAAATTTTGATACCTCATATATTTATGGACCCACACGGGGGAGAAGATATCTCGTTGGAGTGCGATGGAAATGGTGATTTTATCTCGAAACCAAAAAAACAGTAAGCAATGAATTATGTATCTTCACAGCATGGGAAAGGTTAGTAAAATAGAAGAATTTCTGGATATATTTAAAGATGCCTTCATTCAAAAGACATTTGTTAAATTAACCCTAAGCAAAATCAACGAAACTGAGGAAGGATTAAAAAATATTTACTTAGTACCCGTCAAAATAAAATCTAAAGACAAACTCTCTTTCACATATAGATTCAAAACAAGTGATCAAGTAAAGAACTTTGAGTTAGAGAAAGCAATAATTCAACTAAAAGTACTTCTTGGTCAATCTTTTCTTCAAGCCCAACTTAAAACAGTCTCTGAATTTCACCAATTACTACTCAATAAAAAAGGTCAATCTACACTGATTTTTTCTAAATCAGAATCTAAGGCCCCTTCTTTAGCTCACAACAATGAAAAAAAATACCTCATTCAAGGCCCGGGCAATAAATACCTTGAAATGCTTGGGATTTGCGATAAAAACGGAAGAGTGAAAGACAAAAAGCAAGACAAGTTCAAACAAATTAATCGTTATGTGGAACTAATGAGTTCTTCTTTGGTAAAGTTAGATCCTACCAAAATACATCGCATTATAGATGTGGGTTCTGGAAAGGGTTATTTAACTTTCGCCTTGTATGATTACCTCACGAATACACTAAAAAAAAGAGTTCGAATTGTGGGCATTGAGCGGAGAACAGATATGATTTCTTTGTGTATGAAAATTCGTGAAGCTTGTGAATTTCAAAAACTTGAGTTTGTCTCTAAAGACATCAATGATTTTAAGTCTAGTGAAATAGATATAATCATTGCGCTTCACGCTTGTGATACTGCAACCGATAGCGCTATTTACCAAGGTATTCGCTCCCAAGCAAACCTCATTATCTGTGCTCCTTGCTGTCACAAACAAGTTCGAAATGACATGAAGAAAAAGTCAAAATTTAACTCCCTCACAAAACATGGAATATTTGAAGAACGTCAAGCAGAAATGCTCACAGATACCCTAAGAATATTGCTCATGGAAAAAAAGGGATATAAGACCAAAGCCTTTGAATTCATTTCAAATGAGCACACGAGAAAAAATGTGATGCTGATGGGGAAAAAAACAAATAAAAAAATAAACAGTGAACGAATACAAAAAGATATAGATTTCTTAAAAGAATCTTTCCAGATTGACCGACAGGAATTAGAAGATTTACTAAATCAATCTTAAATAAATTTCTCTACAAACCCATGCATCAGTAGCTGCGTAATCTAATTGAGCTGCACTCAATTCTTTGGCTTCCCAATTCGAAATTTGTTGCTTTTTAGATATTCTAATTCCTAAAACTAAAGCAGAAAGTTTCTTTGCTCCAATGCTCTCAAAACCTAATTTTGGAGCCCATACATTCAAATCAACAACTTCTTTTTCTTCAAAAGGATACATTTTCTTCAAATCTTTAAAATCATCTCTAACTGCGATACCCACTTTAATGATTTTTGTACTAGAAAATATAGAAGCTAATTGAACCGATATACCTGTTTTGAGTAAGCGAATGATATATACTTTTTTGTCTGTAGCCAGTTGAAGAAGTGCAACAGGATTTGACTGACCTTTTTTGAAAGCTGGTTTTGTTTCGGTATCAATACCAATCAAAGAGCAGTCTCTAAGTTCTGAACAAACTCGATCTAAATGTGCTGGACTTTCAACCAATATAATTTCCCCAGAATATTTATCGAGTTCTAGAAGGGCAATCTCTTCTTTGCTTATGACTTTTTTGAAATTATCTATTTTATTCATTGATTGTATTTAGGGCAATAATTATTCCGTTTTTGATGATTTCGAGTATCTATGCTATAGATAGCGATTTATAGAAGTCTAACTGACCTTAGTCAAACCAAGCATAGGAACCCAAAGAGCCAAGTGAATGAACTTATTTTGCATTTTTTATGACCATTAACTAAAGAATATGACAGTAAACATTTATACATTCCTAGTTATACATGCTAAAAACTATAGTGTTTTAGACTCAATTCAGTAATTTTTATAATGATAAAACGTATTCTTTGTAACTAATTTATTTGTGCATTACAAAAGCTACAAACAAACCAAAGTTATTCACTAATTTTCAATAATCAGAGCTTTTCCTCTTAATACAGGGACTTTATTGGATTGATTAATTTGCAAGCAAAAATGAATATCTGAATCAATATTTAAATTTGATAATCTTTTGCGATGGGAAGAGTTTTCTAGAAATGCAAAGAGATCTCCCTGGGCAATATCCCAAAGAGATTCAGCAGCTTGAGCAGCATCACAAGAGTTGTCGTATAATTTTGATTGAACAAGTAGTTCAGTTAGTGCACCAGCAAATAAGGTATCCTCTAAATTGAATTTATCTTTCCATCCCGCACAAAAAATAATCACATCTTGATCTCGAGAAATCAACCAATCTGCAATAGATTGGAGATTTAAAAATGAACCCACAACTACCTGGTGGTCTTTTTTGGCAATATTGATAGCCCTGGTACCGTTAGTGGTAGTCATCACTAGAGTCCTTCCCTTGACATCCTTATTTACATAAGACTGTGGGGAATTTCCGAAATCAAAGCCGTTTACAGATTTTCCGTTGCGCTCAGCAGCCAGAATTAAATCTTCATCGCAATTTCTGTATTCTAAAGCTTCTTCTACTTTACTAACAGGTATTATTCGTTCAACACCATTTTCAAAGGCGATACACATGGTCGAGGAAGCACGAAGTACATCCACAATAACAACAATACTTTTTTTGTCTGCATAGAGATTAAAAAGCTTAGGAGTAAGACAGACTTGAAGATTTCTTTTCACAATTTATTTTTTATAAAGGGCAAAGAGACCACTTTTGCTTTCAACTTTTTTTTTCGAACTTGAATAAAAATCTCTGTTCCATGAGTTTTCATTGAATGGGGAATATAAGCCAGACCTATTCCCTTATTTAGACTAGGAGACATGGTCCCTGAGGTTACTAAACCTATTTTATTTCCACTTTCATCTACCACAGAATATCCATTTCGAGGAACTCCCCTATCGATAATTTCAAAGCCAACCAAACATTTCTTACATCCTAATTCTTTCTGCTCTTTCAAAAAAGCCGAATCTATAAAATTATTTGTAAACTTTGTTATCCAGGACAATCCAGCTTCTATAGGAGAAGTCGTTTCATCTATATCATTTCCATAAAGACAGAAGCCCATCTCTAAACGTAAGGTGTCGCGCGCAGCAAGTCCTGTTGGCTGGATATGGCAGTCTTTTCCTGCTTCAAAAATAGCGTTCCACACATATTCGGCATCTTCATTCTTAAAATATATCTCAAAACCTCCAGCACCAGTATATCCGGTAGCTGAGATTAATATATTTTCTATACCCGCAAAAACACCCTTCTGAAAAGTATAGTATTTCATATCAGACAGTGACATATTAGTCAGAGATTGAATAGCTTGACAAGCTTTAGGACCCTGAACTGCTAACAAAGAGGTTTGTTCTGAAATATTTTCTATATCTACTCCACCAATATTGTGCTGCATTAGCCAATTCCAATCTTTTTCAATATTGGAGGCATTCACAACCAGCATGTAGGTTAATTCATTCAATCGGTAAACTAATAAGTCATCGACAATACCACCTTTTCCATTAGGAAAACAAGAATACTGTACTTTCCCGATGGGAAGAGTAGAAGCATCATTTGATGTAATCATCTGAACCAATTCTAAAGACCCAGGTCCACGAACAATAAACTCGCCCATATGAGAAACATCAAAAACTCCGACATTCTCTCTCACATTAAGATGTTCTGAGGTCACACCCTCATATTGAACCGGCATTAAATATCCTGCAAAAGAAATCATTTTGGCTCCCAATATTTCGTGAATATGGCTTAAAGAAGTCTTTTTTGTTTCCATATGAAAATAATCATTCTGCTAAAATACAAGATATTTATAGGATAGAAAACCTATTTGAATGTTATCCCTAAGCATATAAAAAAAGAAAATAAAACTAGTGAATTATTTACTTAAATACACTTAAAATAGTCAAAAGGCTCTAAACAATCAGAACATATATATAAAGCTTTGCATGCTGTGGAACTGAACATACTTTTGAGTTCAGTATTTTCTGACTTACACTGAGGGCATGCAATAGACTCTTCGTTAAGAAGAGTCTTTTTTGAGATCGATTCTCCCTCCGGAGGGGCAATCCCAAAAGCTCTTAACTTTTCTTTTGTCTCATCGTTCATCCAATCGGTGGTCCAAACTGGCTTATAGACTAGGGTAACTTTAACGGACTCATAACCTTTAGAATGAAGTTTTTCCTTAATCATCTGTTCGATCATGTCCATGGCTGGGCACCCACTATAAGTTGGAGTAAGAAGAATTTCGATAGAAGAACCATTAAACAAAATATCACGAACAACACCGAGTTCCACTATGGTAATAACGGGTATTTCAGGATCTGGAACCTCTGCAAGAAATTTATAAACTTGCTCCTTGGGAGTTAGTTTGGTAAAATTATTTACCATTTGGCATCTGGATATGCGCGTTGTAAATATTGCATTTCTGTGAGAAGGTGTCCCAAATATTCTGTATGAATTCCCTTTTTACTCCCCGAGACCATATATACATTTTCGGGGATGGAAAGTGTCGCTTCTTTGAAATGTGATTGAATCTGGTCCATCAAATAAGATTTCATCTCTGAGCCTGAAATAGCAAAACCAGCCTTTTGCATTGCAATGTCCAGCTCATCTTGTTCATAAAGTTCTCCCAAAAACATCCACAATTCATTCACAGCAGTTTGTATTCGCTCGTGCCCCTCTAGACTTCCGTCTCCAAGTCTTTTTAACCACATAAACAAATGCTGTCTATGGTAGGAAATTTCTTTAGTTGCTTTTGCAGAAATACCAGATATTACCTCATCACTGACATCTGCGAGAACTTCATACACTTTCGTTAGATAGATAGTCATAAAGTATTGGCGGACAATGGTAAAAGAAAAATCTGTATTGGGTTGCTCTGCAAGCATAAAATTATAGAAGTCGCGCTCAGCACGTTTAAAAACTAAATCATCAGCTGTTCGGCCCTTCCCTTCTAGCTCGGCAGCATATATTAATAGAGCTTCAGCTTGTCCTAAGAGATCTAATCCAAGATTGGTTTGAGCAATATCTTCTTCTAAAAACGGACCATTGCTACACAACTCAGACTGACGATGAGATAAAATCAAACAAGTATCTCCTAATCTCAAACAAAATTTATATAAATTTTGACTAGTCATATTACATATTTTTCATACCGTCAGGCAAATCATAAAAGGTAGGATGACGATACACTTTATCGTTAGCAGGATCAAAAAAACTTTCATCGTTGAAAGGATCTACAGCGATGATAGAATCAGACGGTACAACCCACAAACCTCTACCTTCTCCTCTTCTGGTGTAAAGATCTCTTGCATTTTGAACCGCCATTTCCTTATCATAAGCATGTACGGAACCTGTATGTTTGAAAGGGAGCCCTTTTTTTGCTTGCACAAAAACCTCCCAAAGACTACCTTGAGTATCTTCAGTTCTACTCATGAATTATTAGTTTGATGTTTTTTAGAATAAGCAAGAGCTGACTTACGAACCCATTCTCCATCCTTATGTGCTTTTTTGTGGTGATTTAAGCGCTTTAGACTACACAATCCCCCGCCATTAACAACAGACCAAAATTCTTCCCAGTCAATAGCACCAATATCATAAGACTTTTCCTCCTCGTTCCATTTTAAATCTGGATCTGGAATAGTGAGACCTATAAGTTCGGCTTGCATGACTGTTTTATTTATGAAACGTTTTCTTAAAACATCGTTAGATTCTTTCTTTATTTTCCATTTGATCGCATTTCCTGAACGAGGAGAATCTGAATCATGAGGGCCAAACATCATTAGAGAAGGCCACCAAAATCTATTTAAAGAATCTTGTGCCATTTCTTTTTGCTCGGGCGATCCATTAGCCATTGCGGCAATAATTTCAAATCCTTGACGTTGATGAAAGCTTTCTTCTTTACATATTTTAACCATAGAACGCGCGTAAGGTCCATAAGAAGTCTTTTGCAAAGAAACTTGATTAGTAATGGCAGCTCCATCAACCAACCACCCAATAGCGCCCATGTCTGACCATGTTAAGGCTGGATAATTAAATATACTCGCATATTTGGCATTACCTTGATGAAGTTTATCAATCATCTCGTCTCTGGTAATTCCAAGAGTTTCAACAGCACTATAAATATAAAGACCATGTCCTGCTTCGTCTTGAACTTTAGCAAGCAATATTTTCTTTGCTCTTAAACTAGGAGCTCTAGTGATCCAATTGCCCTCGGGCTGCATTCCTATCACCTCGGAGTGAGCATGCTGGGACATTTGCCTAATTAAGTGAGATCTGTATTCATAGGGCATATAGTCTCTGGGCTCAATTTTTTCATTGGCGTCAATTCTATCCTGAAAAATATGGTCTAATTGCTCTGCTCCCATAGAATCAATTTATTTTGGTGTTGCTAAAGTTTAAATATTAATAACAAAATTAAGCTATTTTTTTTGTTCGACCTCCCCTTGTGGTCGAAAGCTTAAATGCGCCGAACGCCCTTTCTTAAAAATCTTATTGCTGTTGGGTTTTCCTTTCCTGCGTATTTTTTGATCTTCAAAGGATAAATGTATAACTTCCTTACAAGTATCAGAGCAGCAATTATCTGTATTTTTTTTACAAATATCGCACTGCAAAAACAATAAATTACAAGCTACATTGGCACAGTTAGAATGGTTATCGCATGCGGCAGTACATTGATGACAGCTTGAAATGACTTCGGGAGAAATACGTTCGCCTCTTCTTTCATCAAAAACAAAGTTTTTTCCCTTAAATTTATTGTCTAAGCCTTGTTCTTCAATTTGTCTTGCATAATCTATAATACCCCCTTCTAACTGAAAAACATTTTTAAAACCTTTATGTTTAAAATAAGCACTGGCTTTTTCACACCGGATTCCACCGGTACAATACATGACGATGTTTTTATCTTCTTTGTGAGAGGATAAATTTCCTTCAATCAATGGCAGAGATTCTCTAAAGGTATCTACATCGGGGGTTATAGCATTTTTAAAATGACCAATCTCAGATTCATAATGATTTCGCATATCTACAAGAATAGTCTCTGAATCTTCTATGATTTGATTAAAACCTTCCGCATTCAAATGAACTCCCACATTTGTGACATCAAAACTTTGGTCGTCCAAACCGTCGGCAACAATCTTTTCTCTAATCTTTATTTTGAGCTTCAAAAATGATTTATTGTCTTGTTCTCTGGCTACATTCAGTCGAACTTCCTGAAGAAAATAAATCGAATCTAAGTGGATCTTAAAAGAAGTAAATTGGTCTGCAGGGATCGATAATTGAGCATTTATCCCCTCGGTTGCAACATATATTCTACCCAATATATCCATCGAATCCCATTTGATGAACAAAGAATCTCTAAATCCTTGAGGGTGATCAATATGAGCATATTGGTAGAAAGAAATTGTAAGACGATCTTTTCCAGTTGAATCAATTAATTCAGATCTTTCTTTTGCACTTAGTTTATTGTACAGTTGCATGCTATACTAATATTTAAATTTTAGTATAAGTAAAAATACTAAAAACTATGTAAAATTCAATAAGATAACAATAAACTAGATTTTAACAAAAGAAAAGCGATGGATATAATTTGGGCTAATGAATTCAATTAGATAATTACCAGACCTTAAATATTGAATTGAAATATCGCCGGAACTCTGCCCTTTCTGAACTGTAATTCCTAAAGAATTATAGATCTTATAATCAAGTATATTTTCTATATCAGAATGATAATAAAGATTGTTTTGGGTCGGGTTAGGATAGAGAAAAGTAGGGCGTGAGGAGGGAGAATCAATATCCAAAAGACTAGACTCTATAGAACGATACATAACCGATGACTGGCTCATATTTCGATATACCATATGATATATTCCGGTATTGGCATCGTAGGCTAAATCGACTCCTTCCTTGTGGGACAAAACATCGCCTTGTGTTAAAGAAAAAGAAGGCTGACTTTGTCCATTCTGGAATATCATCCCAAAAATATCTTTCTTAGTCTCTCTATATTCTTCCCATGCGAGGACTTGAAGTAGGTCATCTCCAACAATCTGAGGGTGGTTTTGAGATCCGTAACTGTCGGAATAATCTACCTCTGACCAGTCTAAAATCTCGTCTCCAAAAATATTTGTTTTACTCATATAGACTTGAGAAAGACCATAAGGACTGCTCATCCATGTATTATATAGCGTATCTCCAATAAGATAACCATCAGATGAGGAAGCAGGACAAACAGCTAATTCCCAAGCAGTAGGATCGGTCAATACAGAAGTAGAAAAATCCGCACCGTTAATGGAGCTGATTCGAGTTTTGAATACACGTAAATCAGAGGTATTGTCACGATAAGAAACACCATAGAATGCACCGTTACCACCAACTAAAGATGGCGTACAGCACTCACATGGAGAATTATCTATAGAAATTAAATCTGTAAAGGAAATACCATGGTCATATGACCTAACAACAACCTGAGCAGCATTAGACCATTGAGGTCCATAATGAATAAAGGCTATGACAGGGTTACCGTCGGGCAAAACCATCAGATCTATGCCTTCTGCATGATTTTCCCCCAACTCATATGCAGATTCAAAAATTGAAAAAGTCAATCCCCCATCGGTGGATTTTTGGAAGGCAATTTTTCTTGGGCTGGACTCAACAATATATGCTACATAAACGATCTCTCCTAGAGAAGAAATAGCTGGTCCCAAGCGACTTCCTACTTGAAAATCAACACCTTCCGGACTAATACACTGTTCGCCGAGCCATTGTCCTTGCTTTTTTTTCTGTATAAAAATTTTCATATCCTCAGAGTTTTCTGTAAAAAGAACTAAGGGTTCCCCATCAACCAAGCAAATTCTTGGTCGATAATTGCCTTCCACTGTAGGATTTATATTTTCTAGTTCAGACAAAACTAATGATTGTGCTTGTAAACCAACATAAAAGAAAATAAAAAGGAAAATAATCTTATTTTTCATAGGAATTTATTTGAAGACGTAACAGAATTTATATTATTGGATCCTCCTCGATAAAGATGATGAAATTTGGATCAAGTGGATTCAAGTCCCTCTTCAAACCAGCCATCCATGATTCTCCATATTTTAAGAAGAAAGGAATCATGTTGTCGTGACGCTCTTGAAGTTTCATATCGGGAAAGAGTTTCTTTTTAACTAAACTAATCTGGTTTAAAGAAATTTCATGGTTTTTCTTTTCTGCTTTTTTCAACTTTTGCTCCAACTTAATCAATGAGTTGATATGCCTTTTTTTTTCAGCTTCAATGCCCGACTGAAGACCAGGATCTTTTGTTTTTTCAAGAATATCCTGAAAAATGGTATGTATCTGCTTGATTTGGTATTCCAGACTCAAATCGACAGATGAATTCTTCAGAATATACTTTTGGTGAAGAGCTTGTTCTTTTAGGAAGAAATCATGGGGCTCAAAACCTAATTTTTGGATCTTCTTGGCGATTTTACTCTCAATAAAAAGGAGAGAATTTCGAAGCACCAAAATAGGATAAACTATTTGATGAAATGCAAATGTACTTTTGAGCTGCATCCAATAATTAATTTCAGCGGAACCTCCAATCATAGCCAAATTAGGTAAAATTAGCTCTTTATAAAGAGGACGCATTAATACATTAGGGCTAAAATGTTCTGGATAACATTCAATTTCATGCTTCATTTCTTCGATCGAAAATTGTAGCTCAGTATTAAGGATGTGAAATCTCGAACCTCTCTTCTCGATTCGTTCTCTCAAACCTGATTTCATATAAAAAAAATTAATATCACGAACATAAGCTTGACTCGGAAGCGACACGCTAGAATCTTCGATCATCTTTTTGTGGTTCTGTAAAATAATATCATTTTGGATTATAGGAATAGCTAATTTCTTTAGTTGAGGAGTGGCAGCATCAAGCACTAAGAGACCGTATTTCGAAAAGAGTGCATCTACAAGATATCTAGTAGCACTTGCCAAATTTTGATGCTCTAAATATGAAGACGAAAATAAATTCAAGAGTTTCTGAGCTTCGGGACTAGAACCGAGCAACTTCTCAAGAACAGGAAATATCTCTGCGATACTTTCAGTCGGAATATCTCCGACAGCTCCTTTTATATTCTGATTCCAAACCAGTTTATCACCAAAGAGGTTCAGATGATTGACTTCCTGAAAATCATGATCCTCTGAAGCCATCCAAAAAATAGGAACAAAATGATTGTCTGGGTAAGAAATATTCAATTGTTCAGATAAATTTATAGTGCTGAATATTTTGTAAATAAAATAAAGGGGACCTGTAAATAGACACAATTGGTGGCCCGTCGCTACAGTAAAAGTTTTTTTGCTTGAAAGGCTCGCTATCTGAGGAGACATTTTTAGAAAAGAAGGAAAATCTTGGTATTGCTCCTTTAAAACATCTACTAAAACTTCTCTATTAACTCCTTGTTTATGTTTCTCTATTAGTTGAGCGTTAAAATTTTGAATAGAAACTTTTCGGTGATAAAATGGATCTAAGTATGGGGACTCCGAAAGATAATCGAGAATGAATCTCGGAAATGATTGCGTTTGTTCGAAAGGAATTTTTTTGACTTTCATAAATCAGTTTACTGAGTTTGCATTTGATTTCCCTATTTGAATAAAGAATCAACAAATTCAATTTTATTAAACACCTGAAGATCCTCAATCCCCTCGCCCACGCCAATATATCTGACCGGTATTTTAAATTGGTCCGACACACCAATGACCACTCCACCTTTGGCTGTTCCATCCAATTTAGTCAGCGCCAAGGCAGTTACATTAGTGGCTTTGGTGAATTGTTTGGCCTGTTCTATGGCATTTTGTCCAGTGGAAGCATCAAGTACAAGCAAAACCTCATTTGGAGCACTAGGAAGTATTTTTTGCATCACTTTGCGAACTTTACCTAGTTCGTTCATGAGATTTACCTTGTTATGAAGCCTTCCAGCAGTATCTATAATCACAACATCAGATTGCTGTCTAACTGCCGACTCCAAAGTATCATAAGCAACGGAGGCAGGATCTGATCCCATTTTCTGTTTCACAATGGGCACATCGACTCTCTTTGACCAAATCTCTAATTGTTCTATAGCTGCAGCACGAAATGTGTCTGCAGCTCCCAAAACTACTCGAAGGCCTTTTTTCTTTAATTGATAGGCTAACTTACCAATCGTCGTGGTTTTCCCCACGCCATTTACACCCACGACCATAATCACATATGGATCTGGGCTTTGAGGTATTTCAAATTCGTTTGTCTGATTTTTGTTGTTCTCCGAAAGAAGTTGAGAAATTTCATCTCTCAATAATAAATTGAGTTCTGATACACCCATAAACTTATCTTTAGATACTCTATCTTCAATTCGATCTATAATCTTTACCGTGGTTTCTACACCCACATCGGAACTAATCAGTACTTCTTCGAGTTTATCTAATACTTCGGCATCTACCTTAGATTTTCCGACTACGGCACGAGCAAGCTTAGAAAAAACACTTTCTTTGGTTTTTTCTAGACCTTGATTCAATTTTGCTTTCTTCTCTTTGGAGAAATAACTAAAAATACCCATGCAAATAATTTTATACAAAAAAAAGCTTCTTTCAAATATAGAAAGAAGCTTTAAATCAATTCAAGAAAACGGACTATTTATTTTGTAGGAAATCTTTTACTTTGTCCTTATTTAATATTTCTTCACGGAAGGTATAAGATCCTGTTTTTTCGGACCGCACCATCTTGATTGCTTTTGTAATATCTTTTGCACCTCTTTTTTGTAATGATGCTACTACTTTCTTTGCCATAACTTAGTTATTTAATTTCGCGGTGAACCGTCATTTTCTTCAAAACTGGATTGTACTTTTTAAGTTCCATACGATCCGGTGAATTTTTTTTGTTCTTGGTTGTGATATAACGAGATGCACCCGGCAGACCAGATTTTCTGTGCTCTGTACACTCTAATATTACTTGAACTCTGTTACCTCTCTTTGCCATTTCTATACCTTTATTAAGATCGCAAATTTAAAAACATTTATCAGAGTACACAACAGTTCACAACTTATTCTTGTTTTTTTTCATAGAGGAAGTGTTTATTAATAAACTGAAGTTCTTTTGGATGGTCAATATCTAATGGAATACCTTGATATTTATTGGAGGGAAAAAGACGCAAAACATCCTTATTAGAAAGACGAATATCGATTGGCATATTAAATTCTCTAACATCTGAAGACCATTTATAATTTAGAGTATAACCCGTGTTTTTCATATTTAATGTATATTGAAGAACAGGTAAATCAGAAAAGTTTAAATATTGTTCAAAAATAGGCGCTAAATCTTCCCCAGAGCGCAGACATATCAATCGAATGATATCTGAGCCATCACAATTCCTGAGAGAAAATTCTAATGAAATCTCTTTCAGGATAGAAAACCATAAAGAATCGTTGGCCAATGTATTGCGAATGGAGTGAAGCATCCAACTTCCCTTATAATACATGTCTATTGAATTTCCTTTGTCATTTACATTTCTATGACCCATGATCGGACTTGATCCAGAAATAAAATCTCTTTGATACATCAAATAATTTAACATTTGTTCGTAGCCATAAATTTTCTCAACATACAGGGCTTCAGTATAGGTACAAAAGCTTTCGTGAATCCACATGTCTGAAATGTCATTCATGCTAACACTATTACCCCAATATTCATGACCAGATTCATGAATCACAATAAAATCAAAGTCCATTTCTCCTGGGTAACGACCTAAATATCCAGGCATGTATTTATTTCCATAACCAATGGCACTCTGATGCTCCATTCCTAAGTAAGGAGTCTCTACCAAAGCATAGCCATCATTCCAAAAGGGATAAGGACCAAATAGCTGCTCATATACAGCTAACATTGGAGCAACTTGTTTAAATTGCTTCTGAGCCATTTCTTCATTTCCTTTTAGCACATAATAATCCAAAGAAAGGCTTCCTTTCTTACTGATATATTCATCGTGAAGGTGACTGTAATTAGCTATATTTAAAGTTATATTATAAGGGTTGATGGGGTAGGAAACCTTCCAAGTTGAAATCCTTTTCCCTGAATCAATCGTATCATTTTCTATATTTCCATTTCCAATAAATTGAACTTCACTAGGTACCGAACAAGTAATGCGCATACTATCGGGTTCATCTGACAAATGATCTTTACAAGGCCACCAGGAAGAAGCTCCTAACTCTTGGCAAGCTACGCCAATCCAAGGCAAACCTAACGCATCTTCTTTCCATACAAATCCGCCATCCCATGGCGCGTTTTTGGCCTCCAAAGGTTTACCGTGATAATAGACCCTAATTTGCTCAAAATCACCTGGATTAAGAATGTGAGGAAAATCAATAAAAAAGGCATTATACTTTCGCTCAACTCGACAAATACGGTCTCGATATATAACACTATCAATGCACATGTTATCAAACATATCTAATTGCATGATTTTTGACTTTTTGAGCACTTTAAAAAAAATATCGTTGTGACCAGCGATAGATTTTGAATTGGGATCTACATCCAGATATAAATCATAATAATTGATATCAAACCAGATTCTTTCGGGAAATAGATTACCTCGAAGACTATCTTTTTCAGTGAAATTTTGACTTAAAACAGGAAGAGAAATAACTAGAAAAAAAGCTAAGTTGCGCATTATTAAATAATCAATTTTTAGTCAAATGGTTAAATATTGAATCAGACACTCGCTCTGAAGCTCCTTCACCTCCCAATAAAGTTCTCAGCTGAATATAATTGGATTTCATCTTTTGAGCTTCTGCATCGTCGAGGATTCGATTTAATTCATACACCATATTAGACACGGTCATTTCCGACTGAATAAGCTCTTTGACCAATTCTCTTTGACTTATTAAATTTACCAAAGATATATATTTCACATCGACTAAAAGCTTTGCAATTGCGAAAGAAAAAACACTTGTTTGATAACAAACAACCTGAGGAACATCAAATAGAGCTGTTTCTAGGGTGGCTGTTCCAGAACTAACCAATGCAACATCTGCTTGCTCTAAAAGAGAGTATGTTTGATTGAAAACTACCTGAATATTTGACTTACTCAGAAATCTAGAATAGAAATCCTTCCCCAAGGAGGCAACTCCCGCAATGACAAAATCACAATTTGGAAATTCCCTAATAACAAGAAGCATTTTTAAAAGCATCTTATTTAATTCCTGTTCTCTGCTTCCGGGCAATAGGGCAACCAATGGTCTTCCTGGATTTTTCCATAGATCAAAATTTAGTTTTTCTTGATTCTTGTAATTGGAAACAGCGTCTAAAAGCGGATGTCCTAAATATTCTACTTCGCAATCAAATTGGGCATAAAACTCTTTTTCGAAAGGCAATATGGTATATAGCTTATCGACATATTTTTTTATTTGATAAACTCTATTTTTTTTCCAAGCCCAGACTTGTGGAGAAATATAATAGTAGACTGGAATTTCGTGAGACTTCGCAAATTTTGCAATGCGCATGTTAAAGCCAGGGTAATCAATTAAAATTACAGCATCAGGCTGGAATTTGATCAGGTCTTGTTTGCAAAAACTAATATTTCTTAAAACAGTTCTTAAATTCATGAAAACTTCAAAAAAGCCCATATAGGCAAGTTCCTTGTAATGCTTAATAATTTGTGCACCCTGTGCTTCCATTAATTCCCCCCCCCAAACTCGAAAATTGGATTTTGGTTCTTTCTGAATTAAATGGTGGATAAGATTGGAACCATGTAAATCGCCAGAAGCTTCTCCTGAAATGACATAATATTTCATTCGCTTTTATATAATGCGGTTGCTTCAACTAATATCAGTATCTCTGAATAAACAAGTTTGAAAACCTCTACAATAGAATAAGTAGGTATAATATTTTCAAATAAATAAGAATAAACAACAGCTACTTTTTCCCAAAAAGTGATATTGGTGACATAATTTCTGATACGAATCATATCGCTCAAATCAAAACCGACCTCTAGGAGGGTAAATTGAATTTTTTTAAAAATAAATTCTGTTTGAAGGGTAATATCTCCCAAACCAACTATTTTATTTCGCATGAAGTCATTGGTCACTGGGACTTGAATAGATTCATCTAATTGTATGGCACTGGAATAACCAAAAACGGATTCCCAAGGATTGCCTGATTTCCATTTGTTTCTCATTAGAAAAACAACATTTTATTGTGGATAATAAACCAAGCAGCTAAAACTAAAGTACTCAATAACATGCCACGACCCAAACGATCTTTTTTGTATTCCATTAGAAATTTTCTAAAAACTGGAAAATTGACAAATAGTGAAATCACTTGCATGGTAGATTCTCTGAGAGGATTTTCATCTAAAAAAAGATGAAAAACACTCAGCAAAAGAGCATATACAAATACAGGAACTAATATCCCTATCAGAATTCCCAAAAACATATTGTCATTTAATTTATTCATGATTCCATGATTTAAGTTGGTCAATAACTTGATGATGGGTTAGATCATAGAGTACGGGGACAATAGAAATATAGCCATTCTCGAGTGCCCAAATATCTGTATCTTTCCCTATGTCATGATTGAAAAATTTTCCCGACAACCAATAATATGTTTTTCCCATAGGATTCACTCGTTCGTCAAAATCTTCTTCCCAGTGGCCGTGGGATTGTCGACAAACTTTTATTCCTTTTAATGCTTGATTATCTAATTTGGGAATATTCACATTTAAGCAAGTCTCTTTGGGAAAACCATTCTCTAATGCCAGGCGTGTAATTTGAAGCACATATTCCTCTGATTGACTGAAATCTGCATCTAAAGCATGATCTAAAAGTGAAAAACCAATGGAGGGAACTCCAGCAATGGCTCCTTCCAAGGCGGCAGCCATCGTCCCGGAATAAAGAACATTTACTGATGAATTTGCTCCATGATTTATCCCAGAAACACACAAATCTGGTTTTCGAGGTAATAATTTGTTCATGGCCAATTTCACACAGTCTACTGGGGTTCCCGAGCAAGCGTATTCGATAGTATCTCCTCCTTCAATATACCTGGGTTCAGAATAAAGCATAGATTCTAAGGTAATAGCATGACTCATTCCAGACTGAGGGCTGTCAGGTGCAACTACAAATACTTCACCCAATGTTTTCATCAATCGAATCAAGGTCCTAATTCCAGGGGCTAAAATACCGTCGTCGTTTGTCACTAATATTAATGGTCTATTTTTGCTCATTTATTTTAAAATTGTTTTACAAAACTATCCTTTTCATTTGAATCACAATCCTTACCTTTGTAAAAAATCAAATTCTTACTATGATAATTATTTTTATAGCTTTTATGATTGTTGGCTGGGCAGTTCAATCCAAACTAAAATCAAAATTCAAAAAGTACAGCGCTACTCCTCTTATTTCTAGTATGTCAGGAAGAGAAGTCGCATTGAAAATGTTGGCTGACCATGGCATAACAAAAGTCCGAGTCATTAGTACTCCTGGAAAACTTTCTGACCATTACAATCCAAAAGACATGACTGTTAATTTGAGTCCTGAGGTCTTTGAGGGAAAAAATATTTCTGCTGCCGCAGTAGCTGCTCATGAATGTGGACACGCGGTACAACATGCTACTGCATACAAGTGGCTTGAAATGCGTTCTAAAATGGTACCTGTAGTCTCACTGAGCTCGAAAATGATGAATTTTATCTTTCTCGCGGGTTTATTTGGTATGGGTATTTTGAAAGTATTTTCAATGGAAATTGTGATACTTACAGTAATATTTTGCCAATCGCTTGTTACTGTTTTTAGTCTGGTTACCCTGCCAGTGGAATATGACGCATCTAATAGAGCTATTGCTTGGTTAGAGCATTCAGGAGTTGCCCAACCCCAGGAATTAGATGGAGCAAATGATGCCTTAAAATGGGCGGCTAGAACCTATTTAGTTTCCGCTATTGCTTCCATAACTTACCTCGCCTATTATGTAATGATGTTTTTAGGCAATCGAAATTAATTATAATATGATCAAGATTCAGAGATGATTTTTTCGGGATGTAGCGCAGTCTGGTAGCGCACACGCCTGGGGGGCGTGGGGTCGCAGGTTCAAATCCTGTCATCCCGACAAAAAAAGGCATATCTAAAAAATATGTCTTTTTTTGTATCAAATTCTGAAATAATTGGGAACAAATTAGAGCTTAAATTGACTCTAAATTATACCTCTATCAGTAAGAGTGATTTTTTTTATATTTGTGATACATTAAATAAAAATCTCATGAAAATAAAATCCTTACTCTCGTTAGGTACATTTCTCCTCATCAATAATTTTATTTCAGCTCAGGAAAAAATAATAAATCTCGAAGATATTTGGGCGAGTAGAATTTTTTCTCCACAACAAGTTTGGGGTATTAATTCTATGAATGATGGCATTCATTACTCGTCACTTAATCGTGGAGATAGCAGTATATATATTACAGAATATTCCTATGAAACCGGAGATTCTGTTGGACTGATTATTGATAGTAAAAACCTAGAAGATATTGTATTTAATAGCTATAATTTTAGTGGAAATGAAGAGAAAATTCTTCTTCCTACTGAAACCGAGTCTATATACCGATATTCGAGCCGATCTAAATATTATATATACGATAGAAATTCTATGAAAATTGAACCTTTATCTTATGGTAAGCAGCGTCTTGCGAAATTCTCTCCAGATGCTACTAAAGTAGCCTTTGTTAGAGAAAATAATATTTTCATTAAAGATTTAATTAGCAATACGGAGAAACAAGTGACTAGCGATGGAGAAATAAATAAAGTCATCAACGGAGCTACAGACTGGGTATATGAGGAAGAATTTGCATTTGACAATGGAATGCAATGGAACTCAAACGGATCGCAACTTGCCTTCTATAGATTTAATGAAGAAAATGTTCCCGAATTTAGTATGGATATGTTCACTAGTTTATACCCTAACCAAATACAGTTTAAGTATCCGAAAGCGGGAGAAGCTAATTCTTCGGTTGAAATATTCATTTTCGATTTAAATACTACGAAAACAACCAAGGCAGAAATTGACACAGAGGAAGAATTTTATATCCCCAGAATCAAATGGACGAAAAATGAAAATATTCTTTCAGTGCAAAGAATGAACCGTCATCAAAATCAATTGGACTTTCTTTTAGTTGATTCTAAGGATGGATCATCCAAAAATATTTTCTCTGAGACCGACCCCGCCTATATTGATATTAGTGACAATCTCACCTTCTTGAATGACGGAAATCATTTCATATGGACAAGTGAAAAATCGGGATATAATCACATATACCTATATAATATCAACGGAAAACAAGTGAGAAAGTTAACCAAAGGAGATTATGATATTACCGATTTATATGGGGTTGACGAGAGTAATAATATGGTCTATTTTGCCTCAGCAGAGCGAAGTGCAATGCAAAGAGATGTTTACTCAGTTAAATTAAATGGAAAAGGTAAAAAGGTGTTGACCAATAAACTTGGAACTAATTCTGGTACATTTAGTTCGAGCTTTAAATTTTTCATTAACCAACATTCCGACGCAAATTCTCCATATTTCTTTAGCCTTTATGATAACCAAGGAAATGAAATTAGAACCTTGAAAGACAATGCAGAATTAAAAAATAGGCTATCTGAATTCTCTCTTAGCCAAAAAGAATTCTTTGACTTCAACACTTCAGAGGGAAACCTACTTAATGGCTGGATTATGAAACCCCACGATTTTGAAGAAACTAAAAAATACCCTGTCTTTATGTATTTGTATGGAGGACCTGGATCTCAGCAAGTAACAGATTCTTGGGGTGGATCAAATTTTATGTGGTTTCAAATGCTCACTCAACAAGGATATATTGTGGTATGTGTAGATAATAGAGGAACGGGTGCTAGAGGTACAGAATTCAAAAAGTGTACCTATCAACAATTAGGAAAATTAGAGACCGAAGACCAAATTGAAGCAAATAGATATTTGGCAAGCCTTCCTTTTGTAGATGGTTCTAGAATAGGGATTTTTGGCTGGAGTTATGGCGGATATATGTCTTCTTTATGCTTGCTAAAGGGTGCCGATGATTTTAAAATGGCAATTGCCGTTGCACCAGTTACTAATTGGCGTTATTATGATTCTATTTATACCGAAAGATATATGCGAACTCCTCAAGAAAATGCCTCTGGATACGACGACAACTCTCCAATCAATCATGTAGATAAACTCAAAGGGAAGTATCTACTGATTCATGGATCAGCCGATGATAATGTACATTATCAAAACACCATGGAAATGTCACAGGCATTGATCAATGCAAATAAACCTTTTGATATGTTTATTTACCCCAATAAAAATCATGGAATTTATGGGGGCTTAACGCGACTCCATCTTTTCTCAAAAATGACAGAATTTATTAAAGAAAACCTTTAGTCGATATTTTTCCTTATTTTCGACACTTACTTTTAAAAACAGAACTCAATGAAAGAACAATCTGAAATATTTGGACATCCAAAAGGTCTATTTGTACTTTTCTTTACCGAAATGTGGGAAAGATTTTCTTACTATGGTATGCGTGCCATACTTGTTTTGTACTTAGTAACTCAAAGTACTGGAGATAATCCTGGATTAGGTTGGTCCAATATGGATGCTTTAGCACTTTATGGATGGTACACCATGTTGGTATATGTAGCTTCCATTCCAGGCGGTTGGATTGCTGATAGATTAATTGGACAAAAAAAGTCAGTGTTAATTGGTGGACTTACTTTGTGCTTGGGACACTGCATCCTTGCTGTTGAGGAAATGTGGGCCTTTTATTCTGGATTGGGATTAATCATTGCAGGTGTGGGACTCCTAAAACCAAATATCTCTACTATGGTTGGAGGATTATATGCGCAGGGGGACTTAAGAAGAGACAAAGGTTTTACCATTTTCTATATCGGAATCAATATCGGTGCATTTTTATCTAGTTTGATTGTAGGATATATAGGAGAAATCCACGGGTGGCATTATGGTTTTGGTCTAGCCGGGATTGGAATGCTTTTAGGACAATTTGTTTATATGGCTGGTCAGAAACATCTGACACATGTAGGGAATTTATTAGCAAAAACTGAAGATCCTGAAGCACAAAAAAAATACGAACAACCTCTTAGCAGGATCGAAAAAGATCGGGTAAAAGTACTTTTACTTTCCTTCCTAATAGTGATTGTTTTCTGGGGAGCATTTGAGCAAGCTGGGGGGTTAATGAATATTTACACCCTAGAAAAAACAAATCGAATGATTGCTGGAATGACTATTCCAGCATCTGTATTTCAATCTTTAAATGCAGCATTTATTATCATATTGGGAACCACTGTTGCCGGTTATTGGGCCATCAGATCGTCAAAAAATAAAGAATCTTCATCGTTATTTAAAATGGCCATCGGTACAATGATTATGGGAACTGGATTCTTCTTTATGTCAGCTGCATCTGCAGAATTTGATACAAATGGCTCTTCTGCAATGTATTGGTTAGTATTTGCTTATTTATTCCACACCATCGGGGAATTGTGTGCCTCCCCAGTCGCGCTGTCTTTTATCACAAAACTTGCTCCAGTAAAATATGCCTCTATCATGATGGGCCTTTATTTTGCTATGACCGGCTTTGGTAATAAACTCGCTGGTTTTCTTGGAGAATCAGCTTCCGATTTAGGTGAATTTGTGATATTCACCGGTATTGCTCTTTTCTGTATAGCCTTCGGTTTATTAATTATTTTATTTAAAAAACAATTAAATACACTGACACATGGAGCTGAAGAAAATCAATCAGCTTAATAATATTTAAACATCATACGCCGCTCAAATATTGAGGGGCGTTTATTTTTTTTTAATATATAAAAGATGACTATACCATCAAATTCACCTGACTTCTTTAAAACACAAGTATTAGGACATCCCGCGGGATTATTTGTTCTATTTTTTACAGAAATGTGGGAACGATTTTCTTTCTATGGAATGAGAGTTTTATTGATCAATTTCTTAACCTATGCAGCGGTAGGAGCAAATCCGGGTTGGGAATGGACAGTTGAAAATGCTGGTGCTTTATTTGGTACCTACGCGATGTTGCTATACCTCGCACCCATTGCTGGGGGAATAATTGCAGATAAGATCACAGGCTACCGATGGGCTGTAGTAATTGGAGCTATTATAATGACCTTAGGACATGCTGCTATGGCAGTAGAAACAGAACTGATGTTATATCTAGGCTTGGCACTTTTGGTGGTTGGAACCGGTTTTTTCAAACCTAACATGACCTCTATTATATCTGAGATGTACAAAGATTTACCAGAAAGAAAAGACGGCGCGTACACAATCTTCTATATGGGTGTCAATGCAGGAGCATTTTTTGGAATGATGCTTTGTGGATATTTAGCTGAAAAAATTGGTTGGTCTTATGGCTTTGGTCTAGCGGGTATTTTTATGTTATTTGGGACCCTCCAATTTTGGTTGGCCAAACCTTTGTTCGGTGATATTGGAGAAATTCCTAGCAAAATATATAGCACAACACTATCAGAAAAAAACCTTTCAGAGAAAGAAGAAAAACAAAATCCATTTACTAAAGTGGATCAAATTTTAATTGTTATCTCTTCATTAACAGGATTGACCTACGCTATTAACGATCCGATGTCTAAAATTGCTAGCATCGACTTGTTTCCCTTTGAAATAGGTACACTTTCTGGCCAATATGCAGTTGTCTTGTTTGGATTAATTTGCTTTTTATATTTGATTATTAGTCGCATATCGCGATATACAAAAATCGTTAGAGACCGAATGATTGCGGTTATAATATTTGCATTCTTTACTGTTTTCTTCTGGATGAGCTTTGAGCAGGGAGCTACATCTTTGGTCTTATTTGCTAGAGATTTTGTTGACCGATCCTTAGTTGGAGATGGGCAAATGATTTTTAATATCGTAAATACTCTCCTCACTATTGTGCCTTTGGCCATCATTACCTGGGTTTTGGTTCTCTTGGGAAAGGAAACTTTTAAAACCATTCCCGGATCGAACTATATACTAGGAATTTGTTTTATTGGTATTTGGTGGATTGCTCTGTGGATGCTAGCTCGTGAATTTTCAGCGACAGAATCAGAAATTACAGTCTCTTGGTTTAGCATCTTAAACTCTTTCTTTATCATTGCATTTGCTTCTGTATTTTCAAAATGGTGGGACAGTAAATATAATCCGTCTGCCGCAATTAAATATGGACTTGGCCTAGTTATTATGGCTGCAGGATTTGGTTTCCTTGCCTATGGAGCTTCAGGAATTGAAGCTGGAGTTAAAGTAAGTATGATCTGGCTCATATTAGCCTATTTATTTCATACGCTTGGAGAATTATGTCTTTCTCCTGTAGGTTTGTCTTATGTTTCTAAACTTGTCCCTGCCCGAATGATTGCCTTTATGTTTGGTATGTGGTATTTAGCTATTGCAATTGGAAATAAACTGGCCGCAGTTTTTGGGGGGCAAATTGAAAATATTACTAATGAATATAGTTTATCAAGTTTCTTTTTGATATTCACCTTTGTCCCTGCCTTGGCAGGGATATTAATAATGACTTTAAATCCTTTACTAAAAAAATTAATGCACGGAGTGAAATAAGCATAAATAAACTTTTAAAAACGGTTTAAATATATTAGAATAATAATTGTAGTATTGAAAATCATAAAAATTAAAACTGAAATGAAAAATTTGCTATTTGTCCTTTTAATGTTTAACGTTTCCATAATGCTTGCCCAAGTCAACCAAATTCAGTGGAAAAGCATGGAAGAAGTTGCTGAATTACAAAAAAAAGAACCTAGAAAGGTATTGATGGATGTTTATACCACTTGGTGTGGACCATGTAAAATGATGATGAGAAACACATTTACCAATAAAAATGTGATTGAATATGTCAATAGTCACTTTTATGCTATAAAATTCGATGCCGAGGGCGGGAAAGATGTATCATTTAAAGGAACAATTTACACCAATCCCAATTATGTGGCTGGAACAGGAAGAAAAGAACAACACCAATTTGCACAAGCGCTAGGAGTTAACTCCTACCCCACTATAATATATATGGATGAAGATATGGATGTGATAGCGCCTATTAAGGGCTATCAATCTCCAAACCAAATCGAATTGTATCTAAAATTATTTGCTGAAAACATATACCTAGAAGTTGAATCTCAAGAAGATTTTAAGGAATTTCAAGCCAATTTCAAGTCGGAATTCAAATAGTTAAAGAGATTTCCAATAAACCTTGGTAATTGACAATAGACTCCTTCCCCTTCTCCAGTTCAGACATCATTTCGTTGGAATCTGCAAGTCCTATTCCAGCATACAACAAGCGTGCTTTATTATCTATGGCATGCTGTTTCATTTTATTCATCCACCTCTGGTCATAAGCAATTGGATCTCTAGGGAAAACAACTGTTCTCACTAAAACAAAAAATAATTCTTTCTCGTTTTTTAGGCAAATGAACTGAGGAGACTGACCCAAGTCACTCTTCACTGCTAAAAACTCGTAGTCATTCTCCTGCAAATGTTTTCCAACCACATTCATCCCCATTTGATGCATCTCTTGTAGACTTAACTTCATAGAATGTAAAGATAGACAAAACAAAAAAAGCTCCTTGAATGAATTCAAGGAGCTTTGACGTTTAGGGTGGATGATGGGATTCGAACCCACGACCCCCGGCACCACAAACCAGTGCTCTAACCAACTGAGCTACAACCACCATTTTAACGAGAGCAAATATAAAATTATATTTTCTATTCTAGACAAATTGAAACAAAAAAACATGTAGGCTGTTGAATAATAATTAACGAAATAATACAATACTTAGTAGTTGGGAATCGCCCTAGTTATAAGCTTGTGTATGGGACATTATTAAGCTAACTTTGAAAGTATCTCAAATACTTAATAACTGATTAGTCTCTGTTCATAACTACTTCAAAAATGTCAAAATTATATACTTACCATGTAGAGGGAATTAATTGCATCAACTGTTCAATTGGAATCAAAGAACAGTTGAAAAAAAAGAATATTTCTAAAATTCATGTAGATATCCCGAAAAATACGGTCAGTGTTCAAACCGATCAGTTCTCTGCATCGCAAGTGGGTAGTTTTCTAAATGAAATGGGGTACAAATCTCTGCACGTAACTAGTGATTTAAGGGTAGACAAAAAGCTAGAATATTTACTTTTGGTATCCATATTTTTATGTCTACCACTCTGGGCACATATGATTTTTCCAAAAATTAGCCTTTTACAAAGCCCATGGGTTCAGCTTGGGCTCTGTAGTCCAATATTATACATTGGCCTTTTCTATTTTGGTAGAACAGCCTGGTATTCAATCAGGAATAGAAAACCCAATATGAATGTATTAATTCTTTTAGGATCATTATCTGCCTATGTATATAGCCTCACTGACTGGATTTTTATTAGTCATATGTCAAATAATTCTCCGCATCTATTCTTTGAAACAACAGCCACTATTATTACTTTGGTTTTGTTAGGTAATCTACTAGAAAAAAATGCACTCAAAAAAACTAGTTCTTCACTTGAATCACTTGAGCAACTTCAAATAACAGTCGCAACAAAAGAAATAGACGGACAGTCCGTTAAGTGTCCTATTTCAGAGATAAATAAAAATGACATTCTTTTAGTAAATCAAGGAGATACAATTCCTATAGATTCTGAAATCATTTGGGGATCCTGCTTGCTAGACGAAAGCATGATTTCTGGTGAGAGTATTCCGGTTGAAAAATCACTCAATGATCAAGTGATAGGCGGGACTATTCTCATAGAGGGATCAATTAAATGTCTGGTCAAAACTAATCTGTCTGATACTGTTCTATCTCGAATCATTGATCATGTAAAACAGGCACAAGAAAACAAAGCTCCTATTCAAAAATTAGGGGATCGAATTAGTCATTATTTTGTTCCCCTAGTAATTTGTCTGGCATTATTCACATTTATTGTCAATCTGAAACTTTTTGATATTGCCATAGAAAAATCTATAATGAGAGCTATTGCGGTGTTAGTTATATCTTGTCCCTGTGCAGTCGGCTTAGCAACTCCCACGGCCGTAATGGTGGGTGTGGGAAGAGCAGCCAAAAATGGTATTTTAATTAGAGGAGGTGATACTATTGAATCTTTTGCAAAGACAGAGAGTATATTTCTAGACAAAACTGGGACACTTACAAATGGTGAGTTTAAAATTGATTCCATAAAAAAATGGAATAATACATTTCCAATAGAATCTATAATCTACGAATTAGAAAAACACTCCAGTCATCCTTTGGCCAAGTCAATCTTGAAAGAGATACAATCTAAAAAAAGCCAGATTGAACTTGAAGACATTCAGGAAATAAAAGGGAAAGGGATGACTGCTAAAGATTCTGAAAATAAAAGCTATAAACTTGGATCGGCAATTTTTACAGAAGTTCATGATTCAGAACTTAAAAAATTATACCAAATATTTTTAAAAATTAACGGAGAACTTATTGCTGCATTTGCACTTAAAGACAGTTTAAAAACTGAGGCAAAAGAAGCTATTGAATATTTTAATAAACAACAAATAGAAACTATTTTATTGAGTGGAGATAGCAAATATAGATGTGATGAAATTGCTCAAAATTTGAATTTTACATCTGTATTCTCTGAACAAGGGCCTGTTGAAAAAATTGAAAAAATTAAAATCAGAAGTTTAACCAATGTCATTAGTATGGTCGGAGATGGAATCAATGATGCTCCAGCTTTAAGTAAGGCTGATGTGGGGATTTCTTTCGGATCTGCTTCTGAAATCGCGATTCAATCTGCGTCTATCCTACTGCTTCAGCCAGAACTCGGGCTCTTATTGAAGTCACATCAGATTTGTAAACATACTTTTCTCACAATCAAACAGAACTTATTTTGGGCTTTCTCTTACAATCTTGTTGCCATACCTATGGCAGCAATGGGTTTCTTGGATCCAATGTTTGCCGCTTTAGCTATGGCATTTTCTGATATTGTAGTTATTGGTAACTCCATTCGCTTGAACTTTAAAAACATTGAGAGTTAATATTTATAATTAAAAAATTACTTTTATGTAATTCAATTTTATATTAATTACAAATAATCTCTGAAACAAATAACTCAAAATTGAACAAGAAATTACACGTATTATTTCTGTGTGGATGGTATCCTTCCAAAGTTTTTCCAACAAATGGTGACTTTATTAAAAGGCATGCACAAGCAATATCTATGTGCCATAAAGTTTCTGTACTTCATATTGTCTCAAGAGAAGAAAATAAAGATGAAATATCAATTGAAATTGAAATAAAAAACAACATAAACACCTATATAGCCTATGTGAAACCTAGTAAAAATATCTTTATAAAAACATCAAGATTCATTCAAGCTTTTTATAAGATTATGATTTCTATTGGAATTATTGACTTGGTTCATTTAAATTCAATATTTCCATTTGGACTATTTGCACTTTATATGAAGTGGCTGAAAAAAACACCTTTTCTGATATCAGAGCATTGGTCAGGTTATAAGGAAGATCAAATAAATAAAATCTCATTTTTTGAGAAAACAATTTCAAAATTTATAGCACGCCATGCATCGTTTGTATGCCCGGTAAGTGAAAATCTGAAAAACTCTATGCTAAAATTCGGGTTAAAAGGAAATTATAGACCAATTCCAAATGTAGTTGATACAGATCTGTTTAGGCCAGGGATTAAAAAATTAAAAGAATTCACTATTGTTCATATCTCTTCATTAAAAGATAATCCAAAAAATATATCTGGAATGCTTTCGGTTGCTAAAAAGCTTGAAAATGCGATTGGGAATTTTACATGGAAATTTATTGGAGGAAAATCAGACCATTTTGAGTCATTAATCAAAAAACTAAACTTCAAAAAAGCCCATATCGAATTCATTCCTCATATTTCACAGAAAAAATTAGTATCTCATCTTCAATCAGCTAGCTTATTTGTCCTTTTTAGTCATTATGAAAATTTACCCTGCGTAATATTAGAATCTTTTGCATGTGGAACTCCAGTAATATCTACAAATGTCGGTGGAATATCAGAATACTTTCCCGAAAAATTTGGGCATTTGATTCCAAAACAAAACGAAATACAATTACTAGAAAAAATTTTGGAAGAACATATTAGTCCCAATACATGTTGCGATGAGATGAGTTTATACGCACATGAACAGTTTAGCAGAAAAACTATTTCTCATGCTTTTTCAGAATTATATGAGCAAACTATTCGCTCATAAATCAGTAAATTTTTTAATATAGTAGAGATACAATAAAAAAGATATCAAGCCTGAAAGCCAAAACAACAGGCTAGTAACAATCGCTGCTCCCTTAATTCCCCAAATAGTAATAGCAAAGTAATTAAGAAAACCATTGAGCAAGAGCATCACAAATGAAACTACAGCATTCCATTTTGATTTGCCGACGGCTGCAAGTATATTACCAAAAGGAATTCTTAGTATAAAAGCTCCCATCATTCCAAAAACTAATATTTTAAAAGAAGGAATTGCATCTAAATAAGATTTACCAAAGAATAGTTCGATGATAAATTCAGATGAAAGAAATAAAATACAACACAATATAATTCCAATTATTGAAAATATTCTTATATATCCATTTGTAAAGGTTTGTAAAAATATTTTGTTACTGTAGTTTTTGGACAAATCAGTATAATGTGTACTGATATAAGAATTAGGAATAAAAAATAATGCGATAGGAATAATACTAGCAGTCTTATACAATGCAACCTGCTGGGAATCTTGAAGAATTCTACCAATCAAGAATATATCTAATGAATACATTAATTGAGAAGCTATAGCTCCAATACCAACCCATAATCCATAAGAAATATAATTATCTGGAATTTGCACTAAACTAGTAGTGCTAGTATTTAAATAGAATAATCCTATGAGTATGGGTACAGAAACTAGAACTAATAAGTATGCTAAAGCCCCGAATAAATATGCCATAAGACCACCAAAAATAAAAACTATCAATGCATAAATGGCTTCAATGCTTGCATATGTTTTATTATTATTTTCGACTCTAAAACGATTTTTGACCAGGTCAATCATAAAAAAGCCAAATAAATAAAAACCTAAAACATAAAAGTATTTTTCCGAGTATGGCCAACTAGAGCATAACCAAGGAATACAGAAGTAAAGAAGGATAAAAACACCTAAACTTAAAATCAGACCTCTGTATAGACTTATAAAAAATAACGAATTTCTGTACTCAATTTCTTTAGACAAAGATGCAAAACGCAGAAAAGAATGCTGCATCCCTCCCCCAGAAAAAGGAATAAAAAAAGCGAGAGATGAAAGTGCATAAGATAATACGCCAAAATCTTGAGGACTTAATACTCGAATCAGAATAATCGAAGTAAAAAAACTACATAATTTAGATATTAGAGAGGACCCAAATACATAAAAGCCTTTTTTGTCTATGAAATTGTTTATAATCTTGAGCAATGAGATTGTCTGTTTAAATTAGGATGTAAATTAAGAAAACTTAATCCTTTCAAGCAAATGATAGTAAATGGTTTAGTTTCACAATTAGACAAAAAAAAGCTATATTTGGCTCAATACTGTAGAATATTAAAAAATAACCCTTTAACACTCTTTTTCATGAAGATATTATCTTTACTTCTGTCAATAGTCCTTAGTGTAACTTCATTCGCCCAGGATGTATCCAAAACTTTAATTGGATCCTCGTACAACATGTATTCCGTTATTTCTGGAAGTACAAATCCAGTTCATGCGAATAATGCCTTGGGTACAGTATCTTTTACCCACAGACAAAATTCTGATTTATTAGGTGGTTCAGGAGTCATTCAAACTTCTTGGTCAACAGATGCAGGAGAAACATGGGAATATGTACTTCAACCTACCAATGATGCAACTCAATTCAATCGATATCCATCAGGAGCTATTGTAGATCCAATTGGTGATGGTTTGAGTTCTGCTCACACTGTTGTCGCAGGACCAACTACCTCCTCAGCTGCTGCCGGATGGGTTTCAAATTACTTCTACAACTTTGCCCTTGACGGTTCAGGTGGAAGAGAGTTTAATAAAATTGAAACAGAAGGTGAAAAACTGATCAGAGTAGGAATGATGGTCGACAAAAACAATGTCGTACGTATTCTAGGATATCTTAATACAAATCTACACATTACCACAGGAGAATTTAATCCAACAGGAAGTAGCTACTATACAGATTATGTTTACGCATCTACTTCTTCTTATTATACTGGAGAATATCTTGATGCTAATGGATTGGTAACGACCCCAGCTGCTTGGGGTGCTCCAACAGGTATTAATCTAGGAGATACTATCTTTTATATGACTAGTCCTAATCCTGATTTATTCTATGACGGTACTGTTGACAGTACTTGGACAAATGAGTTAGAAATAATTAATTATTATGATGCTAATGGAGACTCTCTTTTAATTCCTGACACCTTAAATGTTTGGAATAACGTTGCTAGTCTTCAAGATGAAAATGAAGAGTGGATTGCCACTAGCAGCGTCGCAGATAGTTTTTATGTAGAGCTAAATGGTGCCATAGACTCTACTCTTGTTGAAGGTGTTCCTGGTTATTATTGGACTGAAAAAAGTATCGCAACAACAGCTTTACCAGAGGCAAGTACAAATGATGATACCTTCACTATTTACGGATACAGTATGGGCTTTAGTCAAGATGGCGATATTGGTTATGCTGTTATGCTAGGAGATTATGAAAACGGATTAATTTCTCCATATGTCCATGAAACTACAGACGGTGGATTAAATTGGAATGAATTGAGCTTAGATTTCTCCACAGTGGATGGATTCAATAGACCTTTCTACTCAGGAGAGTTAGACTGTACTGTAGATGTAAACGGTGCATTACACATTATGTGTATCATAGAAGAAGGAGATGCGGGAACAGCAGCGCTATATAATCCAAAAATTTATGATGTAGTTGTGGATATGAACTCACTAAATCCAGTAAGCACCAATTATATCTCTGATATAAACACAACAGCTATTGCAGCAACCGATCCTCAAGCTGTGGGTGGAGAAATAGGTTGGGGACACCGAGTCCAAGCGGCTAAAAGTTCTGATGGATCAAAAGTATTTGCTCTTTGGAATGATGTGAATATAGAAGAGTTTGATGTTGAACAATTAGAGTACCCTGATATATTCGCTATTGGAGTAGATGTAAATACAGAATTGACAACAGGAGTAAAGAACTTTACTAAATATACTACCTTAGAGGGTGACAACTTCTGGACCTTTACTTCGCCTGTAACTTATGACATGGATAATACCTATCATTTACCCACTACAACCTCTGAAAATGGAGCAAGTGGTTTAGATCCTACTGATCACTATTATGTGCACGGAATTCAGTTTAATGAAGAAGAATTTATAGAAGATTTTACTACGTTTGATTTGGAAAATATTTCGTCAACTGATATAAGAGCTTTTCCAAATCCAACTTCAGAGTTTACAAACATATCTATTACTCTAGAAAATACTCAAGTAATTTCTATCAGATTAGTAAATACTATAGGACAGGAATTATATGCAGTAACAAATGAACTTGACGCGGGAACATCAAATACTAAAATTGATCTTTCTAAATTTGATGCAGGTATTTATTTCTACACGGTATCTACCGATAAATTCTCAACTACCAAGAGACTAGTTATAAAGTAATATAAATTTTATATCAAAAAAGGCTGTCAATTGACAGCCTTTTTTTTTATTAAAAGTTATTCTTTAACTTTAAAACTCCAAAGAATTTTATAAGTAGAAACACAATCTCCATGAGAATCATATGCTTTAGATTCCATTGAACAACTTACTCCTTGTCTGGTATCAATTGATTTTTGAATGGCTTTTTTAACAAGTAGCCCGTCAGAAGAAATAAACTTCACCTTTCCTACTGCCTTTTTAGAAAAAGACGCATGAAAATCTAAGACTAACATCGAGACATTTTCGGAATGATCTTCAATATGCCCCATAGCAAGTAAACCAGTAGTCATTTCAGCGGCCATGGCTTGACAGGCAAAATACATCGATTTAAAAGGATTTTGATTTAAAAACCCAAATTTAATGAATACGGAAGCAGTATCTAAGGTCACAATATCTATTTTCAGTCCAGATAACCAGGCAATAGGCATATTCTTTAAAAGGAACAATCGAAAGAAAAAATTATTATTCGCCTTATTAAGGTAATTATAATTCATGGACTAAAGTTTAAAGTAATTTAACAAAACTCATAAATATGATTTCGTAATTTTACAATAAAATAACCAAATGATAAAAAGATACATATCATTAATCAAATTTAGCCATACTGTATTTGCTCTTCCTTTTGCTCTAATAGGATTCTGTTTGGCTATTAGCTATGCCGGTAAGTTATTTCTTTGGGAAGATTTGATCTATGTTATTTTATGTATGATTTTTGCAAGAAATTCTGCTATGGCTTTTAATCGATATATTGATAGAAAAATCGATACAGCAAATCCTCGGACAGCCAAAATTAGAGAGATTCCAAATGGAAAAATTCATGCTAATTCAGCATTGATCTTTGTTCTTATTAATAGTCTTCTATTTGTCCTTTCAGCATATTTTCTAAACTGGATATGCCTTGCATTATCTCCAATAGCATTAGCAGTTATACTTGGTTACAGCTACACCAAAAGATTCACTTCTTTGTGTCATTTTATCCTTGGTCTTGGACTTTCTCTTTCTCCAATCGGAGCCTATCTTGCAGTGACCGCCGAATTTGATATTCTCCCTCTACTTTTTTCAACGGTTGTCTTACTTTGGGTTAGTGGTTTTGACATTATTTATGCACTGCAAGACGAAGATTTTGACAAAAAATATCATCTACATTCGATTCCCGTATGGCTTGGTAAGAGAAATGCCTTAAAGATGTCAAGAACGCTTCATCTTGCAACATCTCTAATTATCATTGGAATTGGAATAAACTATTTTCCGTTATCGCCACTCTATTCCGTTGCATCTATTTTATTTATTGGTCTATTGATTAATCAACAACGCTTGGTTAAAATAAACGATCTATCAAAGATAAATATGGTATTCTTTACCAACAACGGAATTGCCTCCATTAGTTTTGGCCTTCTAGTAATTATTGATTTACTAGTCTAATAATCCAAATTATAAAAAAACATTACCATATAGTTATATATTATACATTAACTTTACAAAATGAAAAAAAAAATTAAATATCTACTTTTTATGACTTTGTTATCGATTTTCACAAAAGGTGCTAGCCAAAACGTTTCCTCCCTCTACGATTTAACATTTAGTTCCATTGAAGGAGAAGAAATTTTACTGCGCTCTTTTGAGGGAAAACACATCCTTTTTGTCAATGTTGCGTCAGAATGTGGATTCACTTCTCAGTACAAGGGTCTTGAAGAATTATATAAGAAATATAAAGATGATCTAGTCGTTATTGGAATGCCTTGTAATCAGTTTGGTGGACAAGAACCTGGTACTTCAAAAGAGATTCAAAGTTTCTGTCAAGCAAGATATGGCGTTACTTTTCCAATGTCTGAAAAAGTAGAAGTTAGTGGAGCAAATAAACATCCTATATACAAGTGGCTGACGGATAAAAATAAAAATGGAAATTCTTCAAGCAGCGTTAAGTGGAATTTCCAAAAGTACTTAGTGGACCCTAATGGCAAACTGGTCAACTACTTTTATTCAACAACAAGTCCAATGAGTGAAAAAATAACAGGGGAGCTAAATTAAAAATGAATCTTATTAGCATAGAAGGCTCTCCCATTGCGATTGGAATAATTGGATACCTTATCTATTTTTACTTTCTTAAAAGTGAAATTATTCGTCAATATTTTCAGAGTTTACTTCACCCAAGAAAAGGTTCTTTTTATTGGATTCAGTTGACACGAGGGATAGCATTTATATCGATGGCTATTTTACCATTGGCATTTATATTATTTTGTGATATTTCATTTTGGGCTCCTAACTTCATTTGGAAAAACCAAGATTCATTATTTACTTTAATTCTAGCGATTATATTAATTCCTCTGGGAGCAATCAATTCAAGAGGTACAGAACACCTTAGTCAATATCCCCAAGTTCGAATGGATAAATGGAATCCAATCGAATACATAATAAATATATTGAGTTGGGGAATTTACCTTTTGGGCTATGAATATTTATTTCGTGGAGTTTTATTTATGGGTTTACTTCCTTTTTTTAGTTCTCTTCAGGCCATTGGAATCAATACAACATTATATGCACTAGCACATATATATAAAGGGAAAAAAGAAACCTTGGGTTCAATTCCTCTAGGAATTATTTTATGTCTGATTACATTAGAGACTAAAACAATATGTACAGCTTTTGCGGTTCACTGGGTTATGGCAAGCAATAATTTCATTTGGTCTCAACGACATCTGGGTATTAGAGCAAAAAAATCTCTCTTAGGAAAAAAATCTAAGAGAGATTATACAGTTCAATTATAAGTATTAAATCATAGCGACTTTACCTGAAGGGTATCGCTTCTGCCACACAGAAACACTTTCCATATTTGGAAGACTAATTCTAATTTTGTCGGTGTAGAATATAATACTTGCCTGCTTCTGTTTAAGGCCCTCAATTACCTTGTGAGCCTTACCTTTTGTTATTCTTCTAGTCGCCATATTTTGAGATTTTTAATTAATATGATGTAAAACTACTAAATTTTGCATAAGTTTGCAACTATAAAGCTATACAAAATGAAAAAAACATTAATTATTGGTGGATCAAGTGGTGTTGGGAAAGCTATTTCAAAACACTTATTAGAAAAAAATCATCTAGTTTTTAACACTTTTTGTTCCACGTCTATAGACTACAGTCACGAAAACTTAAAAAGTTTTCATTTTGACATCAACCAAGAAGACCAAGAATTAGATTTGCCAGAGTCTATTGACTCCCTAATATATTGTCCAGGAACAATTAATTTAAAGCCCTTTACTTCTCTAAAAGAACCCGACTTTGTTAATGAATTTAATATTAATGTTTTGGGATTTGTAAGAGTACTTAAAAAAGTACTTAAAAAATTGAGGAAATCCGATTCAGCTTCTGTGTTGGGATTTTCTTCTATTTGTGTTAAGAACGGATTCAATTACCATTCTTCTACCGCTACTTCAAAAGCTGCACTTGAGGGCTTATTTATTTCACTAGCAAAAGAATACTCACCAAAAATTAGATTTAATATGATTGCTCCATCTTTGGTGGATACACCCTTGAGTGCACATCTTATAAATACAGAAAAAAAAATTGAACAAATCGGTTCTTCTCATCCACTTCAAAGACTTGGTAAACCCCAAGATATTGCTTCTTTGGCTTGCTTTTTGACATCGGAAGATGCTAGTTGGATTACAGGACAAGTAATCGCTGTAGACGGCGGAAAATCTAATCTACTATAAATATGGGATTACTAAGTTATTTTTCTAAAAAAGAAAAACTAAGAAGAGAGTACAAAAAATTGTTAGAAATGTCATTCAAAGCTTCCACAAAGGACAGAACACTTTCTGATAAATACTATCAGAATGCCCAAGAAATATTAATTGAAATAGAGAAAATTCAATAATGTACTACAAAGTCTAAGTATTATTCTTAGCAGGAAATATTCGGTCCATCGCATCAAAACGGTAGGCAAATATGGAATCAAGCTGTCTTTTGATTATTAACCAATTTACAATATCACCTAATAGTCCATAGGGCGGAATATATGTAACAATATCTGTCATTATTACACCTCCTTGCTTTTCTTCAAATAGATGTTGGTGATGCCACATTTTGTAAGGACCCATTCTTTGTTCATCAATAAAAAATGACAATGGCTCTACATGCGTAATTTCAGTCATCCAATTCATTGGTATGTTAAGTAGAGGAGATACCTTGTAGGTAATAATCATTCCAGGATACATTTTCTCTGTAGTATTTGGAGTAGTAATCTGGAACCCCATATGTTTTGGAGTAATTTCTTTTAAATTGCTTGGGGAGGAAGCAAAATCCCATACTGTCTTTATATCTGCATGAACAAATTGCTCTCTTTTAAATTGATAGTACATAAATTATAGGCTTATCTAACAACTCTAATTAAATCATTTATTTCTGTAATAATACTAAGATTTGGATGCTTTTCAATTTTATTTTTATGTTGAGAATGTAACACTAAATACTGATTAGCATTGGGAAATATATCTATTAAGCCTTCCACTCGATTTTGAGCTTTGTTCATTGATTGATTTGATAAATTAAAATACAAGATATTTTGGATATTGACTTTATCTCGAAGATCTACAAGAGATTCTATTGGAAGATTAGGCCCTAAATAAATCACTTTACAACCTTCCAATGTCAACACCAAATGGGCAAACTGAAGTGCTATGTCATGAAATTCATTTTCAGGAAGAAATAATAACCATGTATCATTAGTCTGAGGCACATTACAGGAAGAAATAGTATGAGATATTTTTATTTTTATTTGCTCAGATAAAAAGTGTTCTTGAGAAGGACTTAGAGATCTACTTAACCAAAGGTATCCGATTTTATGCAAAGTGGGTAAAATAACCAAGCGATAAAATTCTAAGACACCCATCTCATTCACCCCTAATTCAAATACTTTTTCAAAAGTAATTTTATCGAAGTTCAAAGTTGCTTCGACCATCTTTGAGATAAAATAATCAACAGAACTATCAATAAAATTCTTCTCATACAATTCTGTGACAGAATTGAGAATTTCATTTGCAGAAAGCTTGTTAATTTTTGAAACTTTGACTCCGTTATTCATTAATGTACGAATGTTCAAAGCCTTAACAATCATGTCATCATCGTAATATCTAATATTAGTTGAGGTACGATGAGGAATAAGAAAGGTATATCTATTCTCCCATGTTCTCAATAAAATTTTATTGAAACCTGTAATAGATGAAAATTGTTGTATAGAATACCCACTCATATATGGTATTGGTCGACATTAATAATTATTAGAACAAAAATAATGATTTTAGATTCAGAATGTATAAATAAATTAAACAAATATTATTCAAATTGTTTTACAAGACCTCTATTAAAAATAATATCTTTGGATAAAATTTTTTGATTATATGAAGTATACCATAATTGGAAGCGGATTTTCTGGGCTAAGTACAGCAGCATATTTATCCAAAGCAGGACATCAAGTTGAGGTTTTTGAGAAAAATGAATCCTTGGGTGGACGTGCCAGACAATTTAAGGCTAAGGGCTACACATTTGATATGGGCCCAAGCTGGTATTGGATGCCAGATGTTTTTGAAAAGTTCTTCAAGGACTTTGACGTTAAACCGGCTGATTTTTATGACTTAGTTGAACTAAATCCAGGTTTTCAAATTATTTTCTCTGAATCACATTCACTTAAATTAAGTAGCAAATGGGATGAAGTTCATGCTCTTTTTGAAAAATACGAACCAGGTGCATCGAAAAAATTAGATGCATTCATAAAAGAAGCAGAATTTAAATATGGTATTGGGATGAATGAAGTTGTTCATCAGCCTGGCCTATCAATCCTAGAACTATGCAAGCCAGTAATCATAAAAAATGTATTTAAACTACAGATGCTTTCCTCTTACAGGAAACATGTGGCCAAATACTTTAAAAATCCTTTTTTAGTTGCACTTCTCGAATTCCCTGTATTATTTCTTGGAACAGCGCCTGCAAAAACACCTGCTCTTTATAGTTTAATGACATACTCAGGTATAAAGCAGGGTACTTTTTATCCAATGGGTGGGTTCTCAAAAGTTATCGACGCAATGGCAGAGGTCTGTAGAAAACAAGGTGTCAAATTTCACATAAATGCTGAAATTAAAAATATCAAGGTAGAAAAAAAGAAAGCAATAGCCATTGAAACTGATAAAGAATCTTTTGATGTAGAAACGCTTATTTGCTCTGCCGACTACCACCACATAGACAAAGAAGTTCTAGCTCCGGAGTATAGCAATTATTCTGAAAAATATTGGGACAGCCGCGTACTTTCTCCTTCCTGTCTTCTGTTTTATATTGGGGTAGACAAAAAACTAGATAAATTAAAACACCACAACTTATTCTTTGACGAGGATATTGACAACCACGTAGAGGATATTTACGACACTAAAGTATGGCCGAAAAAACCTCTATTTTACGCTTGCTGTCCATCAAAAACAGACCCATCAGTTGCTCCTAATAAGAAAGAAAATTTATTTATTTTAATCCCTATTACTCCGGGACTAGAGGATAATGAATCTATAAGAGAAAAATATTTTGGAATCATTATGGACCGACTAGAAGAATATTGTGGTCATAAAGTTAGTAGATATATTGAATATAAAAGAAGCTATTGTGTCAATGATTTTGAAAGCGATTACAACTCTTATAAAGGAAATGCTTATGGCTTGGCAAATACTTTAAACCAAACAGCTAACCTCAAACCCAAAATATTCAATAAACATATTCAAAACTTATTTTATACAGGTCAATTGACTGTTCCAGGACCAGGTGTACCTCCATCAATTATTTCCGGAAAAGTTGTAGCTACACATGTTATGAAATCAAATCACCCCTAAAATGAAACAACTTTTTGACTCGGTCTCATTCAAGTGCAGTGAAATAACGACGAATTCATACAGCACAAGTTTTTCTTTCGGCATCAAGGCTTTACACAAGGCCCTACATACTCACATTTATAATATCTACGGATTTGTGAGATTTGCAGATGAAATTGTTGACAGCTTCCACCAGTTCAATAAAGATGAACTACTCAAGGAATTTAAAGAAGATACTCACAAGTCAATTAAAGAAAAAATTAGCCTTAACCCCATATTAAATAGCTTCCAACATACAGTTAATAGATATAATATTGGTTTGGACCTAGTCAATACCTTTTTAGATAGTATGGAAATGGACTTAAAACCTCATCTTTATGATGAAGACAAGTATGATAAATACATCTTGGGATCTGCACAAGTTGTTGGATTGATGTGCTTAAAAGTTTTTGTGGATGGTAATAATAATCAGTATATGGAATTGAAGCCTCATGCTATGAGTTTAGGCTCAGCATTTCAAAAAATCAACTTCTTGAGAGATATCAAAGCTGACTTTGAAAAATTAGGTCGAACATATTTCCCAAATGTAGACATTTCTAAATTTAATACTGAAGACAAAAAAATTATCGAAATAGATATTAAAAAAGATTTCGAAAATGCATTAATTGGGATTAAAAAACTGCCTAAGAAATCCAGATCAGGAGTCTACCTAGCCTATATCTATTACTTCAAACTTTTTGAAAAAATTAAAGCACTCTCCCCAGAGAGAATATTGTCAGAACGAATTCGTATTCCAAATGGAGTAAAAGTTGTCCTAATTTGTCAAACTGTCATTAAAGACAAATTAAATCTATTATGAAATCTATTTTTCTATCCATAATTTGTGCAATAAATGGGTCATTATTTGCACAAGACTCTGATAATTTAAGAATCCTTTATTTGGAATCAATTGAGAGTGAGTTAATGTGTGATTCGCTTCTTCGTAGTTGTAAAGAAATAAAAAGTGAAGAAGATCCAATTCTCTCAGCTTATTATTCTGCCGGATTAATAGTTAAAGCAAAACATCTTATTAATCCCTTTAAAAAACTCTCCCTATTTACCCAAGGAAAAGAAAAGTTAGATTCACTTATTATTCTTAATCCTAATTTGACTGAATTAAGGATTTTGAGATTCACACTTCAAAATTCAATTCCAACATTCTTGGGATATAATGATTTTATAGATTCCGATAAACAGCATATTTTTGATACACCAGAACGAATTCGACAATATGAAACCTTCTTCAGTTTAAAAAATAATTCTGGAAAAAAATAATAAGTACAGATAAAATCAAGAAACATCCGTAATTTTGTAATATAAAAATTGATTCATGTTAGGATTCTTAATTATATCAATCACATTTATTATTATGGAGTTCGTCTCATGGGGAACACATAAATATATAATGCATGGATTTTTATGGAATCTTCATAAAGACCATCATCAGGTTGATCACAGTAAGTTTACTCAAAAAAATGATTGGTTTTTTCTAATTTTTGCAATTCCCTCTATTATTCTAATCTCTTATGGCATGGAAAAATTTACTTTTTCCTTTTTTATTGGATTAGGAATAGCCGGCTATGGACTTGCTTATGTTATTATTCATGAGATTATCATACACCGAAGAATTCCCATTCTTAAACATCTAAATGGAAATTATATAAAAACCATTAGGCGAGCACACAAAATTCATCATAAAACCCGGGGGAAATATGGTGCCACCTGTTTTGGGATGTTGATAGTACCAAAAAAATACAGGATCTAGATTCTATCTTTAGAAAATCTTAAAGGAACATCCAAACAGTAAAATTACTTCTAGACATGACGAGAATCAGTCAAAAATATAGTATTATTTTTAATTTTAAGCCATCACAAGGCTGCGTTAAACCTCTCTCAAAATCAACTTCCAGTGACATTAATTATAGTATATAGAATTAGATAACTAAGATTTACTAAATAAATATTAGGTGAAAAATATACTATAAACACATCAAATTTTTCTATAGTACCACCCATTGCAAACGTACCGCCCATTCTTGTACCTCTTTACAGCTATGAAGTTATTATAACTGACATAAATGGTTCTAATCAAGTTCACCCACCTAATTGCCCTAACTTGACTGTATGGGATGAAGATTCCTGCTCCTGTATCAATCAAAAGAGAACTACTAAAAATTACAAATATATTTGGTCAATCAACAAAGGAGAAAAAGAATACACCACTCTTTTACATCTATGATGATGGAACAGTGGAGAAGAAATTAATTCTTGAGTAAATAAAAAACCCACTCAAATTAGTGTGTTTATTTTTAGTGGGCCTTGCGGCCCTAAGTCCGAACTTTCTTTCTAAAAAATATTACTGAAGATAGAAAAAATAAGAGCATTGATAGTAAACATATCCATTCATTAATACAAACAAATAATATATTGGGTCTATTGTTGAGTATGACTAATATATTAACGTCAAGCTGATGGAATTGTATAATATTTATTAATGTCGTGAATGATATAAAAATTCCTGAAATAACAAAATGCTTTGGAAGTTCCTGCTTTTTCATAAATAGAAAGTAGATATTAAATAATAATGAGGAAAAGAAACATAAATAAAAAAAGAGAAGAGCAGAAACAATGTGAATGAGCGTATTATCCATAGAGAATATACCAATAGATATTGCAGATAATCCAATTATAGAAATTATCCATTTGAATAAAACTTTAATGTTTCTAGAAGAATCAGGGATAATTTTCAGATAATAGAAAATTAAAAAAGGTGTGCCAAAAATTAAAGATAGATTAAATATATTAGCTTTTTCGGAACATTTATATTGACCTAATTCAGAAACAAAATGATTTAACACATTGTAATTTTCTCCTGAACAACCAATATAGTTGATAGAAGAGGTTATAATGCCATAAAGTATAATTAAGACACCTAAACATCCTGTTAGAATTGTGGTATTTAAGTTATATATTCTCATAGGTGCTAAAATAACAAAACCCACTCAAATGAGTGGGTTTATTTCTGGTGGGCAATGAGGGATTCGAACCCCCGACCCCCTCGGTGTAAACGAGGTGCTCTGAACCAGCTGAGCTAA
>CAZEWZ010000009.1:0-62881 GCA_964516765.1 uncultured Cryomorphaceae bacterium
CTATTGAAATGCCAACCGGATATTCCCAACTGAACTCTGTAAGCTCATATTATGGAAATATTTTTGATTTCTTCCCCAGTATAAACTTCTCTCTCTATACTGAAGAAAATGTCTAAATAGTTTATGATGGTTCTGGAAACATTATTTAGACGAAAAACATAAATGTTGCTCCTGAAAACTATTCTGATATTTTTATTTGTACACTCAATATTTTGCTAGATGAATTTAAAAAATGTTGAAGCTTAAATTTTCATTTATAGTATTGTGTAAATTGTTGTTTTAAATATTTTTTTATTTATATTTGATATATAACTAATTGGTTTTTAAATGAGTGCGAAAAGTAAAGCTATTTTACACCATACAGTTTAAATAAATATTAGATGAAAAATAGTTTTAGATCAGAGTGTCCCATTTCTTGTTCATTAGATGTTATTGGGGACAAATGGTCAATGGTAATTATTAGAGACTTACTTCGGGGTAAGAAAACTTTTAAGGAGTTGATTGCATCATCTGAAAAAATGTCTAGTAGTATTCTTTCCCAAAGGCTCAAGTCTTTGGCTTATTTTGGCCTTATAGTTCGTACTGATTTAACTACTAATAAAAAGACAAAACATTATAAGCTCACTAATAGTGGCGGAAGTTTAGAGCCCATGTTGGATTACTTGACATCTTGGGGGAGCAAACACTTAAGTTCCTTCACACCTATTTCTCCTTTTGATAAGGACCCTAAATAATTCATAGATTACACATATTAGGAATAATTTCTAAAGAATAATTTTTTAATAAACTGTCTTTTGTATTTTAGACTCATATTTAATTTATAATGATATAGTTGAAAGTATTAAATATTTATACAAATTAAATTGGGGGTATAGCTCAGCTGGCTAGAGTGCTTGCATGGCATGCAAGAGGTCGTCGGTTCGACTCCGACTATCTCCACTAAAGAGGATATCTCTAAATTCGAAGAGAAACCCTTACCTATTTTATGCGTTAACTCATTGTTAATCTTTAGAATGTATCGAAGTACGATGTTTATGCGAGGGTTCGACAATTCTTGTCTGAGATACTAACAAGAAGCTAATTATTTATTATCTTCTTAGTTGTTCTTCAACGATAGACTTGATGTCTTCTAAAAAGTTTGAACCACTACCACCAAAGGTCACACTAAATTCAGGTAAAGTTCTTCACTAATCAATGTCTCAACTTCTCTAAGTCTCTTTAAAAATGTTTCGACTTCCCGCCTCTCTGCTCCACAAAAAAAATACCATAAGTAGTTTTATGTTTTTGTACAACACATAAATAATCTTGTTTATTTTAGAGGGTTAGTTTTATTACTACTTTATATAATCGTTATAGAAATTCTTGGGGATTAATATTTAAGGCCATTTTCTGTTATCAAGATTATATATACCAATATAAATGCTAATTAATTACAAATAAATTAGGCTACTTATATTGTGACCAAACTTTGTATATTTGATTTTTAAACCCCCGTCTATGAAACTTCTTCGACTAATATTTCTATTTCTACCCTTTGGTATTCTTGCTCAAATTCCTCAGGGATTATCTTTTCAATCAATTGTAACAGATAGCCAAGGTCACAAGGTTGCAAATCAGCAGATTGGTGTTAAGACATCAATGATTAAAGGTGATATTTCAAGCTTTCCAGTTTGGATTGAACGCCATTCTGTTTATTCTAATAGTCAGGCTGTATTTAATCTTGAAATAGGACTAGGAGAAAGGATAGGAGGTTCTGTTCAAAGGCAAAAAGATATTCAATGGGGTACAGACACATATTATTTAAAAGTAGAATTAGATTTTGAACTAAATGGCTCTTATGTAGATTTTGGTACTCAAGAAGTTATGAGTGTTTCCTATGCAGTTTATATCGATGATCCCGGAGCTATTGGTACTCAAGGGCCTCAAGGCGTTCAGGGAAAACAAGGAATGCAGGGCCCTCAGGGAGAATCTGGTATTCAAGGGATTCAAGGAGAAAAAGGAATTCAAGGGTCAGGTGGAGAACAAGGAGTTCAAGGTCGCCAAGGTAAGCTAGGTATGCAAGGTGAATCTGGTGAGAAAGGTCTCGAGGGAAATCGAGGAGTTCAAGGTCTTCAGGGTGAGCAGGGTATCAAAGGAGAGACCGGGAGTCAAGGCCCAAATGGTGAACAAGGTGTTAAAGGTCCAAGAGGAAAGATAGGAGAGAAAGGTGAAAAAGGAGAGCTTGGCCCTCAAGGTTCTCAAGGTATTCAAGGAGTCCAAGGGCCCCAAGGTGAAAAAGGACAAAGAGGCGACCAAGGATTAAAGGGAGAACAGGGATCAGATGGAAAGAAAGGAGATGAAGGTGAAAGCGGTCCAAAAGGTGAAAGTGGCCCTCAAGGAATAAAAGGTGAACAAGGTGAAAAGGGTATCCAAGGTGTTCTGGGGAATCAAGGGCCTAAAGGAGAACAAGGTACAATTGCACCAAACATTGAGATGATGTTAAATTCTTTAGAAGGAAAAATCGCTTATATGGATAGCTTAACAAATTTACTAGAAATGAAATTTGCCTTGATGAATACTCCTATTCAAGAGACTTTAGATAATGGAATGTCAATTGCTGACTTACTTGACTTAGGTTTTAAAGAAGGAGATTTTATCGGTAAAGAATACCAAGGCGGGAAAATATTTTATATCAATAGTTCTCCCTTGTATGGACTAATTTCTGCAAACCAGGAAAGTAATCCACTCCAATGGGGATGTGAGGATAACGATATTGAATTCGCTCAAGCTAATCAAGTAGGAGCTGGAAGCCTAAATACATATTCTATTTTAACGAATTGTGGTGATAACGGAACTGCTGCAGAATATGCTGCCGACTTCCAATATAAGAATTTTGACGATTGGTATCTTCCTTCTATTGAGGAATTAAGTCTCATGGTTCATTCGATTGGAATAGGTTCAGCGAATGGAAATCTGGCTTCTTTTTCTATTTCAAGTGATTATTGGTCTTCCACCCAAGGAGAACGAGCACTAGAAAATGCACTAATGGTATCGGCGTTGAATGGTAATGTTTCAGAAAGCCCGAAAACTCATAGAGCGATTGTGAAACCCATCCGATCTTTTGGAGATTGGACTAAAGGCTGTATAGACATGAAAGCATGTAATTATAATTCTCAAAGCAACATGGCAGAGAATTCGTGCGAATATTCGGATCGAGGTTTTGATTGTAAAGGAAACATCACCGAGCCATATATTGGAATGAATGCCTTCGGAGGAATAATCTACCACGTCGATGAATCAGGTTTACATGGATTAGTTACAACTACCAAGGATATCGGATATGATTTATGGCCATCTGCCAAGACTTTATGTGACTCTTATGAAAGCAATGATACTGATGAATGGTCGCTTCCGAGTATCGGTGAATTATTAAAAATGTATAATTCAATTGGTCACGGGAGCAAAAATGGAAACAAAGGGGAATTTACTAATAATAATTATTGGTCTTCTGATTACTCTATTACAGGACAATGTAACCAATTTGTTGATTTTTCTCAAAATGGAGGTATAATAGAATGTGATACAGATAATCTAAACTTTTATGTTCGGCCAATTAGATCTTTTTAGAAATTAGAATACAGATAAATAATGGACATATCATTTGAATTGAATGGATGGTTTGGATTATTAAAATTAGGAATTATTTTTTTAGTCCCTTTTTTTATTGGCCTTTTCATCGGTAGAAAATTAAAATAAGTATTAAGTTTATATATACTGTATGCTAATATATCTAAAGCTAAGTATATGATTATCAAAACATAATATTTTGGGTTATTCACAATTTAATCTTAATATCTATTTAAATATTTTTAAATTTCTCAATAAATTTTGGTTACTATTGCATAGTAAATTATGTTAATCATTCGGGGGGATGAAATAATGCAATTTAAATTAAAGCCATTCGAAAGAATGGCTTTTTTTATTAAGCAAACTTTTGATAATGGATGAAGACGCTAGGAAACAATTTTTTTAGAAGAAAATGAATGTACTTGTTTCTCGGTTAATTTTCCGTTTAACCAAGTAGAACTAATTTCTGCATCATATTTTTTGTAAAAGTTAATGGCAGGTAAATTCCAGTCAAGTACCTGCCAAGACATTCCTTTGAATTTTTCGTCTATACAAATATTAATCATCTCTTCAAATAATAATGCTCCTATCCCAAAACCTCGGTATTTCTTTTTGACTACGAAATCTTCTAAGTATAAAAACTTACCTTTCCATGTGGAGTATCTGACGAAGTAAAAAGATAATCCTACCAATTCATGTTTTTTTTTAGCTACTATAAATTGAAATAAGGGTTGTACTCCAAATCCATCTTTTTCTAAATCTTTAAGATTAATTTCCACATCTTCCAGGGCATCCTCGTATTCCGCCAATTCTTTAATTAAATCCAAGACTTCTCCCAAATCTGATTTAATTCCTTTTCTAATAATTACTCTCATATAGTCTTATTTTAATTTCTTAAAATAGTTTACTGATTAATATGTTTTGAACGATATAATATCAATTAATTTTAACATAAGCGTAATTTACATTGAAATTTATTGTCTTATATGAAACAGATTTATATGTTTTTATAATCCCCTTTTTGCCCCTCTGTATACTAGTTAGCAACTAATTAATAGATCTATAGCTCCCATTTATTCTGATAGATATAGTTGGACATACGATGTCAGGGGAAGATTTTGGTGGCGAATCTTATAAGTTTTTATATTGGTGAAATGAATATTTATCTGAGTCAATATATAGATTTTCAAGAAGTGGTCGATGTTTTCTTGATATGTTATTCCAGAGAATTTAGATTTTATAGTGATCTCTATTAAAGAGTTCGTAGTCATTGCGAAAGATTATTTAAGTGCAGTCTATCTCCCAGATTGGGATCATAACGTTATAGGAGAACTACATTATGATCCAGAATATCATATAAAGACTAGCCAATTTTCTACATTAAATTTATATGGCCGACATTTTCATCTCGAAGAAATTCCCCGCACATTAGCGCAGGTATGTAATATTATCTCTTATCTGAGATTAAATACCGCATAAGCTGATTTAGTATTTCAATATTTATTTAAACAACAGAATATTTTAATTGTTAAAAATTCTTCTGGGGCAAAATATTTATACGAATGCGTATTTAACGGAATAGGATATTTAGAGCGTGAAAAATGTCATTAATAAAAACAGTTTGATGGATGTTTGATTTATTTGTCTGACAATCTTCAATATTAATAGTTATTTTAGAAAAAAAAGCCCGTCTTTAGCTGAGTGTTTTTTAAAATTTCATATTATTCCGAGATGATAACTTTCAACACTTTTTCTACATTTTTTTGTTTTACTGAGACAAAATAAATACCTGCTTCTAGACCAAATAACATTTCGTTCAGCAAAAAATTATTTTCTCCTACTTTGGATTTCAGTACTTCATTACCAATTATAGCTCCAAAAATATTTGTCATTTTTACTTGAACATCCTCTGTATTTTCACTTTCAAATTTTATTGATGCAGAACCTCTAGAAGGATTTGGGTATACATTTATTTCATAGATTTCGTTCTCTTCAATAGAAAGTTGACTAGACTCAGTTATTATAAAATTATCTAAATACATCCAATTTCCTTCTTGCCCTGCAAATTCAATTTTTAATGAAACACTGCTTTCTCCTACAAAGCTATTAAGGCTGACATTAAATGTTTCCCAATGACTGTCATTTGGAACAAAGTCAAAGAAGCTATTTCCACCTCCATTAGTAATCAATTGCTCTGTATCTTTGTCAAATCTTTTTGTCCATGTTCTTCCGCAATCATCACTTACATAAATAATTAAATTATCTAAAGAATTTCCATTCTTTTTAGCGTAAGCTAGATCAAAGTATAGTCGCACAGGCGGATTTGAATTGCTAAGATCAACACTAGGTGTAATCACGACATGTTTTTCTGCTTCTTGAGTGAATTCTGAACTTCTGATACGAAAAGATGCATTATTTTGGCCATTGTCAATAGCAGTAAAACTAGAGCTAGAAGCAGCCGTATTTCTTTGCCAAGAGGGATCAACTGTTTCATATATAAGCCAGTTCAAATTTGGATTATTTTCGAAAACAGGAAAACTACTCACTTCGAAATTTTGAAAATAAGGTGCAGGCGTATTTATATTGTCATCTGATACAGAAATGAAGGACTCTTTAGTTAAAGCACTTTCTCCGAAATCATTAATAGCATTTAAGCTAACAGAATATATACCCGGATTTTGATAGCTGACGGTTGGGTTTTGATCTGAGGAACTAGAAGGTGACCCACCCAAAAAGGTCCATTCATAACTAACACTTTCATCGATAAGTGTATTGTAAACCTCCGATTCAAAATTGAAACCATCGCCTACACAACCAAATGTGAAATTAGAACTAAATTCTGTGATTGGAGCGCAGACATCAGACATATAATTGTCATTTGTTCCTGTAGCAATTAAGTTTTCGTCTGTAGTTAAATTATTTCTGAACTGATTAATTGCGCTCCGCATTCGAGTTCCTTGATTAATAGAAAACATGTTCATACAGTTGTCATCAACATAATCCATGTAATTCATAAACATTTCACCATTAGTTCCGAGACCACAATAATCACTACCCACATGCCATGGGTAGTTGTTTGTACAAACATTGTAATTTGGTTCAAGCGATATAGGTGTATCACTTACATAATCACTTCCACAATCACTATCTCCCCATATATGTACTAAATTTAGCCAGTGACCAGCTTCATGAGTAAGCGTTCTTCCGACAGAACTAGAAGCGGTTCCAATAGAACCACAATAATCATGACGAATAACCACACCATCGGTATCTGCATCAGTCCATAGCTGGTCTGGGAACTGAGCAAACCCAAGTACAATATTTCCAGGCTCTCCACTAAAGTTTTCTATAGTTCTTACCACCCAAATATTTAGATAATGCTCCGGGTCCCATTGAATCAGTTCTTTGACATTATTTCGGGCATTCACTGTGAGAGAAGAAAAAGTTCGAGTGACTCCTTGGCTACAATTACCTTGGGGATCAATTTGAGCAAGTCTAAATTCTATTTGTGCATCTCCACCCAGAGAAGCAAAATATTCAGGTGTATTCGTTGTGTCTGGGTTAAGTCGAGCAAAATCTTCATTTAATACTCGCATTTGATCTTCAACTTGTTCTAAAGAAATATTTTCAGTTCCACCTTGGTGGATTATATGAAAAACAACAGGCACCACATAATGATTGGTGTTTTTAATTCCCCTTGCGGTATTTTCTAGTTGAAGTTTATTAAAGTTTTTCAATCTTTTTTCAAGTAATTCCGCAGCTTGAGGATTGTCTTTATTTAGATCGTGACGATGTTCCATGGATCCACACCAATTTTGTGCATTTAGACTATTCATGAAAAGAATGAATAATAGAGCTAAAACAGAATATTTTTTCATAATAAATTTAAATAACGGATTTATGATTACGTTTTTCGTTAGCAATTATAATAAATAGATTTTTAATCTATCAAAGATAGACATAATAACTAATTCATAACAATTCACATGATTTGAGTTATTTTTTTTCTAGGCTTTACTATTTTTAAATTTGTTTACATTTACGACAATGAAAAACAAAAGGAAAAAGTCTAAGAAATCCCCTAATTTATCGGCTTTAAAAAAAAATATAACTGAACTCTGTAATAGTGCTATTAAACCTATGGGGTCTAAAGAAATATGCCGAATTCTTCATGTGGATGATAAAATTACAAAGCACCAAGTCTTGTTTATTATAAAAAACTTGTTGGCTGATGGTTCAATAAAAGAAGTTTCCCATGGTCTCTATGGCTCTCAAGAGCCGCCTATCTATTTCGAAGGAAAAATAGACAAAACTCCTTCAGGTGCTGGTTATGTTATTTGCGAATCATTAGACTCAGACATATATATATCTTCTAGAAATGCCGGGCAGACTTTTGGAGGAGACCGTGTTAGAGTAGCTTTAACTGGAACTCACACAGGTAAAAATCCTGAAGGCCGAATTTTGTCAATTATAGAACGTGGAAGGAAAGAATTTGTTGGTAATATGCGCATTGATGAGAAAAATAGTTTCATGACTCCAGACAATAATCGGATTGGAACAGATTTTTATATTTCAAAAGATAAGTTAAACGGAGCAAAGAATGGCGACAAGGTAGTTGTCGAATTTCTTGATTGGCCAAAAAGAGCCAAAAGTCCATTTGGAGAAGTCACAAAAATTATTGGTAAATCAGGAGAACACCATACAGAAATCCATGCTATTCTTGCCGAATTTGGCTTGCCCTATGAATTTCCAAAAGAGGTGGAGGACTATGTTGCTTCAATACCAGAGAAGATATCTCATGAAGAAATCAGCAAGCGAAGAGATATGCGAAAGGTAACTACTTTTACAATCGATCCTCACGATGCCAAAGATTTTGATGATGCGCTATCTATAGAAAATATTGGAGATGATAGTTGGGAAATCGGTATTCACATTGCAGATGTTTCACACTATGTCAAGGAGGGGTCATTATTAAGTAACGAAGCATATGAAAGAGCTACATCTGTTTATCTAGTTGATCGCGTGGTGCCTATGTTGCCAGAGAAATTATCAAATAAAGTCTGTTCTTTGAGACCAAACGAAGAAAAACTATGTTTTTCGGCTGTCTTTACAATGAACAGTAAAGCAGAAATTCTTAAAGAATGGTTTGGGAGAACGGTTATTTATTCGAACCATCGTTTTGCTTATGAGGATGCTCAGAAAGTCATCGAACAGAAAGAAGGAGTCTTCAAAGAGGAAATCTTATTTATGGATATGCTCGCTAAGAAGATGCGAATGAGACGTATTAAGGAAGGAGCTATTACCTTTGATCGGGTTGAGGTCAAGTTTCAATTAGATGAAAAATATAATCCCAAAGGAGTGTATTTTAAACAAGCTAAAGACGCTAACAAATTGATTGAAGAGTTTATGTTGCTAGCCAATAAGAAGGTTGCTAGATTTATTGGAAGATCACAAGACGGGAAAGCTTCAAACAAACCTTTTGTTTATAGAGTTCACGATATTCCTGATCCAGAAAAAATTAGTACTTTTTCTACGTTTGTAAAACAGTTTGGGCATAGTGTAGATGTAAATAATTCCAAGGAAATTGCTCATTCTATGAATCGTATTTTATCTGATGTGGATGGAAAACCTGAAGAAAATATGGTAGAACTTTTAGCTATTCGAACTATGAGTAAGGCTAAATATACAGTAGACAATATCGGGCATTATGGACTTGGATTTGATTATTACACTCATTTCACTTCTCCCATTCGACGTTGGCCTGATGTGATGGTTCATCGCCTCTTGCAAAAGTACTTGAACGGAGAAAAAAATCATGACAAAATAAAAATTGAAGAACAGTGCAAGCATTCTTCGAGTATGGAGAAGCTTTCTACAGATGCTGAACGTGCTTCAATAAAATATATGCAAGTAAAATATTTGCTTGGAAAAGAGGGAGACGTCTTCGAAGCTCAGATTTCTGGAGTCACAGATTTTGGGATGTTTGTGGAACTTAAAGATAGCCTATGTGAAGGACGTGTTTCTGTCCGTGATCTAAAAGACGATCATTACCAGTTTCACAAAGAAACTTTTTGTTTGATTGGAAGAAGCAAAGGAAAGAAATTTCAACTAGGAGATTCTGTTCTAGTACGCTTGTTAAGTGTCGATTTAATAAAAAAGCAGATTGATTTTAAGCTGGCATAATAACTTCATCTAAAGACTTTTTTTTCAGGCTTTTTTAAATTGCTCAAGAAAGCGTAGGTCATTTTCGAAGAAAAATCGCAGATCTTTAATTTGATATTTTAACATGGCAATTCTTTCTACTCCCATTCCAAAAGCGAAACCAGAAAATTTATTTGGATCTATATTGCAGTTTTTTAACACATTTGGATCGATCATTCCACAACCTAAAATTTCTACCCAGCCAGAATATTTACAAATATTACAACCTTTTCCTATGCACATCTTACAAGAGATATCTACCTCAGCACTTGGTTCAGTAAAAGGGAAGTATGACGGACGAAGTCTAATTTCAGTCTCCGTGCCAAAAAACTCTTGAGCAAAATGAAGAAGTGTTTGCTTTAAATCAGAAAATGAAACTTGTTCATCAATATATAAACCTTCAATTTGATGAAAAATACAGTGGGATCGAGCAGAAATCGCTTCATTACGAAAGACTCTCCCTGGAGAAATAGTTCGAATAGGGGGCGTGCTTTTCTCCATGTATCTCACTTGCACGGATGAGGTGTGTGTTCGAAGTAGAATATCAGGCGAGCGTTGAATGAAAAAGGTGTCTTGCATGTCACGTGCAGGATGCTCTTCTGGGAGGTTTAAGGCACTAAAATTGTGCCAGTCATCTTCAATTTCTGGACCCTCAGAAATAGTAAATCCTAAGCGTGCAAAGATGTCAATGATTTCGTTTTTTACGATAGAAAGTGGGTGCCGAGAACCTAAGCGAGAGGGTTCCGCGCTCATTGTTAAATCAATATCGCTACTACTCGATTCTTCATTTTGGGAAATCAATGCTTTTAGTTCATTAAATTTCTCTTGAGCTTTGTTTTTTAACTCGTTAAGTGGCTGTCCTAATTCTTTTTTATCCTGGTTAGACAGTTGTTTAAATGCAATAAACAGTCCGTTGATAAGGCCTTTCTTGCCTAGATAATTTATTCTGAATTGCTCTAGTTCTTCAGCTGATGAAGTTTTAAACTTATATACTTCAATGAGATGTTCTTTAATCTTGCTGAGCATGTTTTCTTTATAAATTAACTTGCGCTACATTTTACACGATAAATTCGTATATTTACCTTTTAAATAGTCACAATATTACTAAATATATCGCACATATGAAATGTTCTACTTCGCTCACTGCTATTCAATTTTCATTTATATTTACTTTTGTTTCAATCTTTAGTTCTTGTGATGTAGTTCATACTTATGATGCTGAAATAAAAGTTGTTGATGCACAGTTGAATCCTGTTTCTGGCGCAACAGTAAATACTTCAGTATCTGTTGATGCTCCGCATATAGTTTACAGAACTGGCACAACATCTATGGATGGGACAGTAGAATTTTCATTTATCAATGAGGTGGTATTAAAAGTTGAAGCAGTGAAGGGAGAATCTTACGGTCAAGCACTTTTGGTGATTGAAGAAGATAAGAAATCTTTGTTGACCGTAGAGATTTACTAAAAATCTACTCCGTTATTTTCAAAATATAAAATAGCAGCTTCCTTCATTAAAATAGTTTGCTCCCCAGGTTTTAATGCAGGTAATTTTTCGTTAGTTTTATAATGAGGCCAACCATCCTTGTCTCTTCCTTCAAATTCATAATAACCATAATTGCTCAATAGTCGGCATATAGCAATATGCAACAAGTCTAATTTTTCTTCTTTGCTGAATTCGGACATGCCTTTTCCTAACTCTTGAATTCCAATTAGAAAAAGAATTGCTTGAAGATCTAATGTGTCTCCTTGACCAAATTCTTTCGAGATAAATGATACTAGATTAGCCCACTTTTCTTTTGATTCTATCACGCTCATTTTTTATTAATTTAACACAAAAATACAATGTTCTTTGTAATATTCTTTTCTCATCGTAAATTTATAACATGAATTATTTTGACTTAATCTTAGTGCTCCCAATTATTTATGGAGTATATAAGGGGTTTCGCAGGGGTTTAGTTCTCGAATTCACCTCATTACTAGCATTGGTGCTCGGTATATACGGAGCTTCAATCTTTTCAAAAATGACTTTTGAGTATCTATCTAATTGGTTAGACATAGAAAGTAGCTATCTCAGTGTGGCATCTTATGCAATTACTTTTATTAGTATTGTAATCATTGTTTCATTGGGAGGAAAGCTACTTACTCTGCTTCTTAAGATGGTGGCTTTAGGTTTTTTGAATAGAATCATGGGTTCTTTGTTTGGGGGACTAAAATCACTTTTACTCATTTCTATTTTTTTGATTTTTTTCGACAAATTCGTCAAGCCCTTTGGTTTTGTTAAACCCGATCTGCTAAATGACTCTGTATTTTATGAGCCTATGGTCAAATATACCTTAGACATATATCCAGATATCTTAAAAGAGCTTCAAAAGATATAGGTATAAGAAAATTAATTCTCACCTTACTCAAGTGTCAATTATACAGATATCTACTATCAATAAGTTCCGACTATCTATGCATCATTGATCGATTTAATCCCTGGGATGTTTTTTCCTTCTAGATATTCTAGCATGGCTCCACCTCCAGTAGATACATAAGTCACTTGATCTTGCATCTTAAATTTTTTTAATGCAGCTACCGAGTCCCCTCCTCCTACTAGTGAGAAACTTCCTTTTGATGTCGCTTCTACAATTGCTTCAGCAATAAATTTTGTTCCATTTGAGAATCTATCCATTTCAAAAACCCCCATGGGACCATTCCACAATATGGTTTTAGAATCTAAAATAGCTTCTCGGTAAATTTGCCTAGTTTTTTCTCCAAGATCTAACCCCATCCAACCGTCTTTTATATTCCCTACATCGCTTGAATAAGTATTAGCTTGATCGGAAAAAGCATCTGCGTTTAAGGAATCGACCGGAATTAAGAAGCTGACTTTTTTCTCCTTTGCCTCTGAAATAAGACTCAGTGCAAGACTGATTTTATCCTCTTCAACAAGAGAATCTCCAACTTTTCCTCCTAAAGCTTTTACAAAGGTATAAGACATACCTCCTCCAATAATTATTCTATCTACTTTAGTCATTAACTTTTTGATAATAGTAATTTTGGAAGAAACTTTTGCTCCTCCCATAATCGCTGTAATGGGATGCTTTCCATGATGTAGTATTTTTTCGAGCATTAAAATTTCATTAGCCATTAGGTAACCAAAACATTTTTTATTTTCAAAGAAATCAGCAATAACAGAGGTCGAAGCGTGAGCTCTGTGTGCTGTTCCAAAAGCCTCATTGACAAAGATATCACCTAAAGAGGCAAGCTGTTTAGCAAAATATTTATCACCGTTTTTTTCCTCAGAGTGAAATCTTAAATTTTCTAGCAACAAAACTTCCCCATTTTTTAGGATTTTAGCTGTATTTTTTGTTTTCCTTCCAATGCAGTCATTGGCAAATTTTACTGGTCTGTTTAAGGCAGAAGAAATGGTATGCATAAGATGCTTAAGTGAATACTTTTCTTCAGCTCCATTCTCTGGCCTTCCAAGATGAGACATTAATATTACTGCACCATTATCAGAGAGGATTTTTTCAATAGAAGGAAGTGCAGCCATTATTCTTGAGTCGTCTGTGATAACAAAGTTTTTGTCTAGTGGGACATTAAAATCAACACGAACTAAAGCTTTTTTCCCTCTGAAATTAAATAAATCTATAGTTTTCATTCATCAAACATACACCTTCTATTTCATTTCCAAAAAGAGCTATTCAAATAGTTTTTTCTTTTCATGAATCTTCTACAATCCTCTTTTGATATTGAAATATTTTTTCTTTAAAATGAGTCACTATATGAGATAATTCAATCCAAATTGTATCTTTGAAGACATGCTGTTTAAAGAAATTTTTGGTTACAATAAGATAAAAGAGCTATTACTTCGTTCTGTTGCAGAAGAACGGGTGCCTCATGCTCAACTATTTTTAGGACCTAAAGGCTCTGCAAAGTTATCTCTAGCTCTTGCATATGCTCAATATTTAGGCTGTAGAAGTAGAGAAAAAGATGACTCCTGTGGTATTTGCCCTTCTTGTGTGAAACATGAAAAGTTTTCCCATCCTGACCTACACTTTATTTTTCCGGTAACCAGAACATCTTCTGTCAAGACTAAACCAGTCAGTAATCATTTTTTATCTGAATGGAGAGACGCCTTGTCTGATAATGCCTATTTTTCTTTGTTCGATTGGCTCAAACAGATTGGGGTTGAAAATAAACAAGGAATAATTTCCGTAGAAGAAAGTGCTCAAATATTTAAATGTTTAAGCTTAAAACCCTTTGAAAGTGAAATAAAAACTATGCTTATTTGGATGCCAGAGAAAATGAATATTCAAGCGGCAAATAAGCTATTGAAGTTACTCGAAGAACCACCAAGTAAAACATGTTTTTTATTGGTTTCTGAACAGACTGAAAAAATACTTGCAACTGTTTTGTCACGAACACAACTGTTACGAATTCCTGCCCACCAAGATTCTGATGTGGAGGCATACTTAATAAGTAGAGATGTAGACTCTGCTCGGGCAGCAGAAGTTTCTGTAATGGTGGAAGGAGATTTAAATTATGCTTTACACATGATAGAGGATACTGAAGATTTTGATCAGAATGCGCTAAATTTTGTGCAATGGATGCGTTTTTGTTTTAGTGCATTACAGGTAAAGGATATTGATAAATTAGTGAGATGGTCCGATACAATGGCAAAAAGTGGTAGAGAAAAGCAAAAATTTTTCTTGCTTTATGCAACAAATGTTATGAGAGACGCCTTGCTTAAAAACTATGGTCTTCAGGAGATGATGAAAATAAATGTTAGTGGAAATAACTTTACGATGGATAAGTTTTCACCATTCATTCATGCAGATAATTGTATGGAAGTTTTAGAGGAGTTAAATATGGCGTATCTTCACATTGAAAGAAATGCAAATCCGAAGATTTTATTCTTGGATACCTCATTTAAAATTGCACGATTACTTCACAGAAAGTTAAAACAAGCGATAACTTGAAAAAGAAATAAAAATGGGATGTACAAGTTGTTCAACCAATTCAGGGAATGCTCCCGGATGTCAAAGTAAAGGTTCATGTAGTACAGGTAACTGTGGTAAGATGCCTGTATTTAATTGGCTCTCTAATATGAGTTTGCCTGCTGGGCAAGCCCCTTTTGATATTTTTGAGATTCGCTTCAAAAATGGACGTAAAGAATTCTTTAAGAACAAGAAAAGTTTAAGTATACAAATAGGCGATACCGTTGCTGTAGAGAGTAGTCCTGGACATGATATAGGAGTAGTTTCTTTAAAAGGTGAGTTAGTTAGGCTTCAAATGCGAAAAAAGAATGTAGAGTTAACGAGTGAAAAAGTCAAAACTATTTATCGTCATGCCTCTATAAATGATCTTGAAAAGTGGAGATTCGCTCGTAGCAGGGAACAGAAGACTATGCACAAGAGTAGAGAAATAGCATCTAAACTGGGATTAGATATGAAAATTGGAGATGTAGAATTTCAGGCAGACAACATCAAAGCTATTTTTTACTACACCTCAGAAGGGCGAGTCGATTTTAGAGAGCTCATTAAGCAAATGGCAAGTGAATTTAATGTGCGCATAGAGATGTGTCAGATTGGGGTTCGTCAAGAAGCTCAGAGAATGGGAGGGATAGGTTCTTGTGGAAGAGAACTTTGTTGTAGTACTTGGTTAAATGACTTTAGATCTGTCAGCACAAGTGCTGCTCGTTACCAACAGTTATCATTAAATCCTCAGAAGTTAGCGGGTCAATGTGGTAAGCTTAAATGTTGTTTAAATTATGAGTTAGACATGTATGTAGAAGCGATTAAGGATTTCCCCGATTCTAATTTGAAGCTCAAAACAAAAAAAGGAATGGCCTTTTTACAGAAGACCGATATTTTCAGAAGAAAGGTTTGGTACTCATACACTAATGAGCCCTCAATTTTTATTGAGTTGAATCTAGATGATGTTCTAGAGATTATTCGTCAAAATAACGATAAAAAGTCTCCTGAATCTTTAGAGATGTATGTTGCTACAGTTTATGAAGTCGCGCAGCCTGATTATGAAAATGTAGTGGGCCAAGATAGTATTACTCGATTTGATAAAGGAAAATCCTCAAAGAACCGAAAAAAGTCGAGATCAAATTTCCATAAATCAAACCAAGGTAAATTAAATTCGAATAACCCTTCCAGTAAGGCAGAAGAAAAGTCCGATAAGTCAATCGATCGAAAAGGGCTCAATCACAGAAAAGTGATCGCTAAAGTAAAGTCTGAATATAAAAATAAATCCACTCCCTCTAAGTCCAATTAGGTCAATTAAATTCAATGTCTGCAACTAAAATAATTTATACTTATGTCTGTATCTTTTTTTTGATTTTCACCTCTTGTGATAACCAAAAAATAGCGGACTCTTATCAACCTATTCCGAAAAATGGCTGGCCCATAAATTTTCCAATTCAATTTGAGTATAATATTTCTGAAAATTCGTGTCAGACGGATTTTTTAATTGGTCTGAGAAATAATGGTGAGTACAGGTATTCGAATATTTTTTTTTTTGTTGATCTTATTTTTCCTGATGGCTCTTCAGGAACAGATACCGTTCAATTTTTGCTAGCCGAACCTAACGGAAGATGGTTGGGTAACGGAGTTGGACCTATAAAGCACAGCCTTTTAATTTTTAAAGAAAATCAAGAGATTCAACAAGGAATATATAAGTTCAATATTTCTCACGGAATGCGCGACTCAGTACTTTTGGGCATAGAAGATATTGGTGTTCGAATAGAAAAATCATATTAATATGAAAAATAAATTTATCTTAGGATTTATTCGTTTTTTTTGGCTTTTAGTGGTGGGGCCTGTCATTGCTATTTCATTGGGTGTTTGGTTTGCTTCTTCAGGGTGGTTTGGAGAATTACCCTCCTTTGAGGAACTAGAAAATCCCCAGCAGAATTTAGCCACAGAAATCTATGCATCTGACGGAGTTTTATTAGGTAAGTTTTTTTATGAAAACCGTTCTCCGGTTACTTATGAAGATTTATCTCCTCATCTTGTTAATGCACTTATAGCGACAGAGGATGAACGTTTTATGGATCATTCAGGCATTGATGTAAAATCTTTAGCTCGTGCTATACTTGGAGCCATAACAGGAAGGAATTCAGGTGGAGGTTCAACTATTACTCAACAGTTGTCTAAAATGCTTTTTACAGATGTCTCTTCTAATATTTTTCATAGAGTCATGCAAAAATTTAAGGAATGGGTTATTTCAGTTCGGCTTGAAAGAAACTTTACCAAGAATGAAATAGTAACAATGTATCTAAATAAGTTTGATTTTCTTTATTTAGCTGTAGGAGTAAAGTCCGCGGCTAAAATATATTTCAACACAATCCCCAAGAGCCTGACCATCGATCAGTCAGCAATTTTAGTCGGAATGGCAAAGAATCCATCTCTTTTCAATCCCAAACGATTTCCTAAAAACGCACTTCGCCGACGAAATATTGTTCTTGGACAAATGTATAGAAATGGGCTTTTACTTGAATCCGAGTTGGACTCCATTAAATCTCTGCCAATCTCTCTTCAGTTTAAGCAGACAAATCACAATGATGGTCTAGCCACATATTTTAGAGAATATCTCCGGAAATACATGAAGCAGTGGTTAAAGGAAAATAATAAACCAGACGATACCCCTTACAATTTATATTCAGATGGATTAAAAATATTTACCACCATAGATTCTCGTATGCAAAAATATGCAGAGGAGTCTGTTGCAGCATATATGCCGATACTTCAAGAGCAATTCTATCAGCATTGGGATGGCGATGGTGAGGAAGAAGAGGATTTAATCAACGCTCCTTTTGATAAAAAATTACGTCCTGGTCAAGTCGATACGATTATGACAAATGCCATGAAACGCTCTGAACGATACAGAAAATTAAGAAATAAATCTTTGTCATCGCAAGAGGTGAATAAGATTTTTGATACACCAACATCTATGAATGTATTTACTTGGGATGGAGAAGTGGACACACTTCTTTCTCCGAGAGATTCTATTATGCACTACAAATATCTTCTTCAGACCGGAATGATGTCTATGGATCCTCAAACAGGATTCATAAAGGCATGGGTTGGAGGAATAAATCACCATTACTTTAAATACGATCATGTAAAAGAAGCCAAAAGACAAGTTGGTTCGACTTTTAAGCCCTTTGTTTATGCAACAGCGATTGATCAGCATAATTATTCGCCGTGCATGAAAGTACCTAATGTTCAGGTTGTTTTTGAAAAGGAAACTTGGGGCCTCAAAGAAGATTGGATTCCTAGAAATTCAGGTGAAAAGTATGGTGGTGAAATTAATTTAAAAGAGGCTTTGGCTAACTCAGTTAATACCGTTACTGCTTATTTAATGAAGCAAGTTGGACCTAAATCTGTCAGAAAAATTGCCAGATCAATGGGGTTAAATGGTAGAATCCCCCCTGTTCCGTCCATTTGTTTGGGAACTCCCGACGTTTCTGTATTTGAAATGGTTGGTGCCTATGGTACCTTTGCTAACAAGGGAGTATATACTAGTCCAATCTTTTTAAATAGAATAGAGGATAAAAATGGGGTTGTATTGGAGGAATTTAGTCCGATTACTACGGAAGTTTTAAGTGAAGAAAAGTCATATGTTATGTTGGATCTAATGCAGGGCGTCACTACAAAAGGTTCAGGCCGAAGGCTAGGCTGGAAGTACGGGTTAAAAAATCAAATTGCAGGAAAAACAGGGACCACTCAAAATCAATCTGATGGATGGTTTATGGGGGTAGTACCAAATTTGGTGACTGGAGTTTGGACTGGAGCCGAAGATCGAGCTGTCCATTTTAGAAGTATCACTCTAGGTCAAGGTGCCAACATGGCTTTACCTATTTGGGGTGAATATATGACAAGAGTTTATAAAAATACTGATATAGGTATTTCGAAATCAGATTTTGACAGACCAAGTCACATGGAAATAATTCTAGATTGTGAAGGTTTTGAGAAAGAAAATATTGATTTTGATTAAGAAGTTGAAGAATTCTAAAGAATATAAAGATGATTAATAAAGCAGTAAATAGTGTGAAAGAAGCACTTCAAGGTGTCGAAGATGGAATGACTCTAATGTTGGGTGGCTTTGGTTTATGTGGTATTCCAGAAAATAGTATTGCAGAACTTGTTTCTAAAAATACTCAAAATCTAATCTGTATATCCAATAATGCCGGAGTAGATGATTTTGGTTTAGGCTTATTGCTTCAAAGCAAACAAGTAAAAAAAATGATTTCTTCTTATGTAGGAGAGAATGATGAGTTTGAACGACAAATGCTGAGCGGAGAATTAGAGGTTGACCTAATCCCCCAAGGATCCCTAGCCGAAAGATGCAGAGCTGGCGGAGCTGGGATTCCAGCCTTTTATACCCCTGCAGGATTCGGAACAGAGGTTGCTCAGGGCAAAGAAGTTAGAGAGTTTAATGGAAAGGCACATATTTTAGAAACATCTTTAACTGCAGATTATGCTATTGTTAAGGCATGGAAAGGAGATGCGGTTGGAAATCTTGTGTATAAGGCCACTGCAAAAAATTTCAATCCATTGATGGCTATGGCTGGGAAAATAACTATTGCTGAAGTAGAAGAATTAGTTCCAGTTGGAACAATTAATCCCAATGAAATTCATACACCTGGAATTTTCGTTCAACGTATTTTTCAAGGCGATCGATTTGAGAAAAGAATAGAACACAGAACTATAAGAATGAAATAAGATGGCATTAGACAAAATAGGTATTGCAAAAAGAATAGCACAAGAACTTCAAGATGGACAATATGTAAATTTAGGGATTGGTATCCCTACCTTGGTAGCTAATTTTGTACCTCAAGGAATTAATGTCGAATTTCAATCAGAAAATGGAATTTTAGGAATGGGCCCCTTTCCTTTAGATGGAGAAGAAGACGCAGATTTAATCAATGCAGGAAAGCAAACTATAACTTCACTCGATGGAGCTGCATATTTTGATTCTGCAACTAGTTTTGCAATGATTCGAGGTAAGCATGTTCAATTAACAGTTTTGGGAGCCATGGAAGTCTCTGAGAATGGTGATATTTCAAACTGGAAAATACCAGGTAAAATGGTTAAAGGAATGGGTGGGGCTATGGATTTAGTTGCTTCCGCAGAAAATATTATTGTTGCAATGATGCATACTAATAGAGATGGAGATTCGAAGATTTTAAAATCATGTAATTTGCCTTTGACTGGAGTTGCTTGCGTAAAAAAAATTGTTACAAATTTAGCTGTTTTGGAAGTTATACCCCAAGAAGGATTTAAGCTTTTAGAGAGAGCTCCTGGAGTATCTATAGAGGAAATTAAACAAGCAACGCGAGGAACTCTTTTATTTGAGGGAGAGGTGCCAGAAATGAAATTCACATGAGTTCTGAGCCGAATTTAAGCTCGATTTTTTTTGCCAAAACTAGGGATAACTTTTCGTATGATTCAATAGTCCATCCTCCCACGTGAGGACTTAGTAGTATGTTTTTAAATTCTAATAATTCTTTTAATTTGTTGGGTACTTCATGGTCAAACATGTCTTCAAAACTTGTTTTTTCAAATTCCAAGACATCCAAGCAAGCTCCAAGTATTTTTCCAGTTTTCAATCCTTTTGAAAGTGCTTCGATTTTCACTACTTTTCCTCTTGATGTATTAATGAGATAAAATTCCTTTCGCATGTTCTGAATAAATTCTTCATTCAGATAGTTGTGAGTGCTTATATTATATGTAGTGTGAAAACTAATAATTACTGCATTATTTTGGATATTTTCAAGGCTTGATTCGGTTACATAATCGTCGCTAATGTTTTTTTTGTGCTTGTCATAGGCTAATACATTACAATCAAATCCAGAGAGGCATTTGGCAAATGATTTTCCCATATTTCCGTATCCAATAATGCCAATTGTCTTTCCCGATAATTCGATGCCTCTATTACTTTCTCGATTCCATTTTCCTTCTCGAATTTCTTTATCTGCAATAGAGATTTTATTAAATAGATTTAGAATCATAGACAAGGCATGTTCTCCCAATGCTTGTCGGTTGCCCTCTGGGGCAGAAAATAACTGAATCTTACGCTTTTCAGCTTCTACTAAATCTATATTTTCAAGTCCAGCTCCTGAACGAGCGATGAACTTTAATTGTTTTGCCGCCTCGAAAAATTCAATATCAATGGGGGTCTTTGAGCGAAGAACAAGTCCCTGATAATTTCCTATTTTTAATAAGATTTCTTGACGGTTTAAATCAATTCCTATATCACACTGAAAACCCATTTTAATTAGCCTAGTTTCTAAAACCGAATGAACCGTATCTATAAATAAAATTTTCATTATAAATTTAAGAATAGTTTACCAATCATAAAGTAAATAAACAGACCTAAGATATCATTAATAGTTGTGATAAATGGCCCAGTAGCAAGTGCGGGATCGATTTTATATTTATCCAAGACTAATGGAACGAAAGTCCCGAAGAGTGCCGCAAATATGATTACAGCTATCAAAGAAATACTTACAGTTAACGAAATAGCTGTCGAATATCCTAGTAAAAACGTGAGCCCCATAATCACCGCAGAACAAATCAATCCATTTGCTAATGCTACTCCCAATTCTTTAAGCATTCGCTGTCCTATAGTGTCCATACCCAGACTTTTGCTAGCCAATCCCTGAACAATAATCGCTGCAGATTGAACACCTACATTACCTCCCATGGCTGCAATTAATGGAGTGAATAATGCAAGTTGAATATTATTTTCAATATCAAATAATCCTATAACCTCTGCCCCCATAACTCCCCCCATCAGTCCAATGAGAAGCCATGGAAGTCTTGCTCTAGTAATGGTGAATATGCTGTCAGAAGAATCTACTTGTTCAGAAATACCTGAAGCCTTGTTGTAATCTTCCATTGCTTCTTCTTTAATGACATCTACAATGTCATCAATTGTAATTCGTCCAATCAATCGGTTTAAATCGTCTATGACAGGCAAGACAACTAGGTTATATTTTTCCATTATATTTGCCACTTGTTCGTTACCTAAATTTGCTTTAGCAGAAATCACTTTGTCATTATAAATATTTTGTATAATCGTTTTTTCAGACGCAAGAAGTAGTTTTTTGAGCGATAAAGTTCCCAATAATGCAGCATTATCATCTACCACATAAATAGAAAATACTTGATCTACATCTTCTGCTTGTTTTCTCATCTCAACCACACATTTTAGAACGGTCCATTTTTGATTGACTTTAATTAATTCTTTAGCCATTAATCCACCCGCAGTATTTTCTGGGTAAGACAAAAGGTCGACGATATCGCTTGCATGTTCCAGATCTTCAATGTGAGACAAGACTTCTACTTTCTTTTGAGAGGGTAATTCAGATATAATATTTGCTGCATCATCAGAATATAGATTCTCAATTAGTTCCTCAGCAATTTCTTGGGAAGTAAGATTTTCTAGAACAGACTCTCTATTTTCTTCATCAAGTTCTACAAGAATATCAGCAGAGTCTTCGTCCTCAAAAAGTTCAAATAAGATTTTCCCTCGCTCTTCATCTAATTCTTCAATTAGTTCTGCGATATCTATACTGTGTAAGTCGGCTAGTAATTCTCTGATTTCGTCGAACTCTTTAAGTTCAATTTTAGAGTATATGACCTCTAGAAATTCTTTTGTTAATTCAAATTTCATGATTGTAATTTTTCAAGCTTATTAGTTAGATACACAAAATCTTTTACCGATAATCTTTCCGCTCTTAGTGACAGTATTGGGTCCTGGAATTCATGAATTCCAATGAGCGGTTTGAGTGAATTTCTCAATGTTTTTCTTCGTTGGCTAAAAGATTGTTTCACCACTCTTTTAAATAATTTCTCATTGCAGTCTAGTTTCGATTGATTGTTTCTTTTTAGTCGAATTACTCCAGATTTCACTTTTGGAGGAGGGTCAAAGACATCTTGATGAACAGTAAAAAGATATTCAATATCGTAATAAGCTTGCAGCAAAACTGAGATAATACCGTACTTTTTATTTCCTGGACCACTAGCTACTCGTTCTGCGACTTCTTTTTGGAACATTCCAACAATCTCGGGAATTTGGTCCTTATAGTCAAGAGCTTTGAATAGAATTTGTGAAGAAATATTGTAGGGAAAGTTTCCGATTAAGCCAAAAGGCTTATTTGTAATTTTTGTTAAATCGACCTCTAAAAAGTCTATTTTATGAATTCTTGGAATTAGGTTGGGATATAATGATTCAAGGTAAAATACAGATGCTGGATCGATTTCTACAATATGCGTTTTTAATGCACGAGGCAAAAGAAACTGAGTTAATACTCCCATTCCCGCACCAACTTCAATAATATCTTCATAACCTACACCACTTAGCCCTTCCACTATGGATTTGGCAATAGACAAATCCTTTAAGAAGTGTTGCCCAAGATGTTTCTTAGCCCTAACTCTTTTCATACTAGAATTCACTTACCACCTCTAGAAGAGTTCTAAATGCCACGAATTTTCCAGGATATTTCGCGGCATGTTCTTCTTGCAATTTAGGTGCATACCTTATTTGGTAATCAGTTAATTTTTCTTTGTTTTCACAAGAATATTGAATTGAGTATGTGATTCCACCCATTTGTTCTTCTACGAGAACTTTGCTCATTTTTGAGGAAATAAATAGCCCTGTTTTCATCACTTTTGGTATATGAATTTGTTTCATCCAAATGAGCCATTCAGTTTCAACAGATTCCTCGATATTTAAAGTTATGTTATAGATAATCATAATTTTTCTCCCCTAAGTTTTCGATAGCGTTTTCTAGATTCTGCTAGGAAAAAACTGTCTTGGTGATTATTAATTATATCTTGATACAATTCTGATGCCCGCTCTATATTTTTAAAATAATATTCTTGAAGTTGCGCCAATTGAAATTTGGCATCATCTGCTAAAATATCGAAAGAATAAAATTGTATAATCTGGTCTAGAAGTTCAGCTGCATCTTCTTTTTTGTTTTGTACAATTTTTACTTCGAATTGTCTGTACAACGCTTCATCAATTAGGCTATGTCCGGGGTAGTCAATAATGATACTATCAAGAGTGAAGTAGGCTTCGTTTAGTTTGTTTTGATAGATGAGTAAATCAGCCCTGGAGAAAATATTCATAGTGACTGTTGTAGTATCTAGGTTGAGATTATCTTGTATGAGTAAAGATAGTTCCATAGCATTATTGGCAATTAATTTAGATGTGGATTTTTTTAATACATCTAATTGAGCTTGAGCCCAATCAAAATCTCCTTGATAATAAGAAATTTTAGCACGTCTAAATTTTGCTTCATGCCCAAGTAGGTCATGTTTATAAGATTTATCAACTTGAGAATAGCTTAGGATGGCAGCCCAAATTTCATTTTTTAGAAGTAAAATATCTCCGTAAACTAGCTTGCACCTGGCCAAATCTTCTGCACTTGCAGTATGAATTTCTAGAGCTTCTAAAATAGTGGTAAAAGCTATTTCTACATGGTGAAGTCTAAAGGCTTGAAGACATGCTAAATCTCTCAAAATTAAAATAGTGTAACTTGTCTTACCAATATCAGCTAGCCCTCTCAGGTATTCAGCTTCAAGAAGTGCCCAAGCTTCATAATTTGATTCCGAAGAATCAACTAATAATTCGTTCTTAACTTTTAAAATAGCAAGTTTAGAATCTAGATAATAGGGAGACTCAACTCCCAAATCAGTTATATATTGATAGCAATCCAAAGCAACTACAAAGGCTTTATTTTTTCTACAAATAGTGGCCAGATCAAATATTTTTTTTTGACTGAAATTAAATCTTTTGTCAAGAGATTTTTCCTGTTCGAATGCAGCACTAAATTTTTTTTCTTGAATAAATAACCAAATCAGTAAATCAGCAACATTTTCATTGTTCGATTTTTGCATTTTTACCAGAAGAGTATTTTTTAGGAGCTGATTATTTTGATTTTCAGCGTCTATACTAATTGTTCTGGATAAGGCTATTTTGACATTCTTTAAATAAGCTTTATTAGCTATTACCAGCTCTATATAATTTTCAAACATAGCTTGTAAATTATTTAGTTGCCCGTAAATTCGAGCAATTTGATACCTATATGATGTTTTAGAGGGATTTCGAAGCCCAACTTCATAGGCTTGAATAGCTAAATTAAAATATTGGTATTTGCTGAATCTAGCAGCTGATATCGACACAAGCTTATCATTTGACTCTAGTAGTGATAATACTTCTAGAAATATTTTCCTCCCTTTTTTTTCTTGACCAGAAATTTTGTAGATATGTCCCAAGTCAATTAGGGTTGACGCATTCGCAGAATTCTTTTTTAAATAATTTTTTGCAAGTTTTTCTCCATTATTAATTTCATTGAGTTCAATGTAGCATGACATTAAGGCTTGGTAATAATTCGCAGACTTATGTTTATAGTATAAATTTTTGTAAATCTCGCCAGCTTTTTGGTAATTTCCTTGATCAAAATATTGTTTCGCTAATTTCGGGCTTAGTTCTGATTGAGCAGAGATCAAAAGAGATGAAAAAAGAAATATGATTAGTAAGAGATTTTTTTTATTTGAACTCATTATTGTTTTTTCTTTTTAAGCTTTTTAATTGAACAAAGACCTCTTGAAGTTTATATTCTAACGCGTAGATTTTTTCTAGTTCTATTTTATAACTTTCGTTAATATTTTTTGTAGATATAGATAATGCTAAAACAGATTGATGTTCCTGAGTGAAATAAGTATAAAAATCTATTTTTGAAAGGTGTCGATGAATTAGATCTTGCTTGAGAGATTGAATTTGTATTTTAGAATATATAAATTCATTTTGTAAAAAGTTGAGATCAGTTCTCATCTGTTGAAGTAAAGTCTTAATGTTTACATATGCATTTATTTCTTCTTTTAGCCATTGCTCTTGAAGTTCATTTATTTCTGGATGCCCCATCAAAGCAATCCGATTTTCACAAGCTTCGATATTGATATTCAACTTGACAGAATCCAATTGATTTAAAAGCTTTTTATGGTGTTTAAGAACTGTGTCTAGGAGATTGCTGAAGCCAATCTCTTTGTTGATATTAGCTTCTTGACAAGAACTATAATAAACTGCTATACAGATGGATAATATATGTAAAAGTCTTCTGTAAACCATGAAATTTTTGAGTTTTGAACTTCTTTTAGTTTTATATTTTGTTAAAGCCACAATAAGGAATTAAGACTTCGGGTATATTTATTCCTTTACCGTCTTGAAAGTTTTCAATTAGGGCAGCCATGATTCGAGGAAGGGCTAATGAAGAGCCGTTTAAGCTGTGGCAGAGTTTTGTTTTATTATCCTGGTCACGATATCTGAGTTTAAGTCTATTAGCTTGGTAGCTTTCAAAATTGGATACGGAACTAACTTCTAACCATTTTTTCTGAGCTGCTGAATAGACTTCAAAATCAAAGGTAAGTGCAGAGGTGAAACTGATATCTCCCCCACATAATTGTGTAATTCTAAAGGGTAATCCTAATTCTCGAAGAATTTCGGCTACATGCTCTACCATTAAATTCAAAGTTTGGTAGGAGTCATCTGGATGTTGAATTTGTACAATCTCTACTTTATCAAATTGGTGAAGTCGATTTAGTCCTCGTACATCTTTTCCGTAGGATCCTGCTTCTCTTCTGAAACAAGGAGTGTAAGCGGTACATTTAATCGGCAAGTCTTCTTTTTTTATAATTACATCTCTAAAGATATTTGTTATGGGGACTTCTGCTGTTGGTATTAGGTAAAGGTTATCTTCAGTAGCATGATACATTTGTCCTTCTTTGTCAGGTAATTGACCTGTTCCAAAGCCAGATGCCTCATTAACCAAGTGGGGAGGCATTACTTCCTCATATCCAGCTGCTATGTTTTTGTCTAGAAAATAATTAATTAGTGCCCTTTGTAGTCTAGCTCCTTTCCCTCTATACACAGGGAACCCAGCTCCAGTAATTTTCACACCTAATTCAAAATCAATAATATTTTTTTCTACTACAATGTCCCAGTGAGGTTTTGCATCATCTCCGAGATCTGGGATTTTTCCTTCTTCACTAATCACTTTGTTGTGTAATTCAGATTTACCTTTAGGCACTGATACATGTGGGATATTTGGTATCTGAATGAGGAGATTATGGAGACGATTCTGAGTCTTCGTCAATTGGAGACTCAACTTTTTTGACTTTTCTTTTAATTGGGAAGTCTCGATTTTCTTAATATTGGCTTTTTCTGTATTTCCCGATTTAAAAAGTTCTCCTATTTCTTTAGAAAGTTTATTTGACTGTGCTAGAGTATCATCGTGTTCTGCCTGATTTCTTTTTCTTTTTTCATCCAGTAAAATAATGCATTCTATACGTTCACTTGCATCAAAGTTTTTGATTGCTAATCTTTGAATAACATCTTCTTTATGCTTCTTAATGAATCCTACTTGTAACATTTTTCTTGTTTTTTGTTAAACAAAAATAAGATATTACAAGGATATCTGAGGGATTCGACTAAAACTTTACCAATTTAAGTCTTAATGACTTCTACTAATAGATTGTAGCAAAAAAAAACCGCTTCATTTGAAACGGTTTATATTTAGATAGAAAATAATTATTCAGAGAAGGGAACAACATTAACATATGATCTGTTGTTTCTTTTTTTATTAAATTGTATGGTACCATCACACAGGGCAAAAAGTGTGTGATCTTTTCCTATACCTACATTTTCTCCAGGATTGTGTTTTGTACCTCTTTGTCTTACGATGATATTACCAGCAATAGCTAACTGTCCACCGAAAATTTTTATTCCAAGTCGTTTTGATTCTGATTCCCGACCATTTTTGGAACTACCGACACCTTTTTTGTGAGCCATGGTTCAATTTTTAAGGTTAATTAATTAGTCTTTTTAGCTACAGTTTTTTGAGCAACTTTATTGGTCAGCTTCTCAGGAGATTTTACAGCTGCTTTAGCTGGTGCTTTTTTAGTGATGGCACCAATAGTTAACTGAGTTAAATATTGACGGTGACCATTTTTCACTTTGTAACCTTTTCTTCTTTTTTTCTTGAAGACAATAACTTTGTCTCCTTTGAGGTGACTCTCAACCTTGGCCGAGACTTTTGCACCTTTTATAGCTGGGGCGCCAACGGTAAACTTGCCTTTATCTTCAATCAGAAGAACTTTATCGAAAGTAACTTTCGATCCTTCTTCTCCATCAAGACGATTGACAAAAATTCGTTGATCTTTTTCAACTTTGTATTGATGCCCTGCTATCTCTACAATTGCGTACATCTGTTAGATTTTTTTTTAAAAAAACTTATTTGGTTTGCGAAATTAAGGAATTTAACTGAACTAACAAAATAGCTCTAGTGTCTTTTGTTTACTAGATAGATTCCACTTGATATAATAAGAAAACCTAGCAAATGACGCGGGGTAATTACTTCATTGTCAAGTACTCCCCAAAGTATAGCTACAACAGGAATTAAATAAGTGCATGAGGTCGCAAAAAGTGTGCCTGTCATTTGCACTAATTTATTAAATACAACGACTGATAAGGCAGATCCAAATATCGCTAAAACAGTTATATAGCCTAAGCTTTCCCATGCGATTGGATTTACTTTCATGATATTACAAAAATCACTAAAGTATAAGTAAATTCCAGCCCAAGGTCCAAGAAAACTAAAGGTTAGTGTCGTGATTTGAACAGCACTTAATTCTTGCAAATACGCCTTGATGATGTTTGTACTCAATCCGTAGCAAGCCGTAGCAGCAATAACCATGATGCTATAGATTAAAGTTTTCTTGTTGAATAAATCTACCTCTGGATAAAGTAAATAAATGGTACCCATCATACCGATTGCTATACCGTAGTAGTTTTCTTTCTTTACTTTTAAACCGTAAAATAGCAATCCAATGAAGAGTGTAAAAAGAGGAGTTAATACATTTAAAATACCAATAAGACCAGAGTCAAGGAAGGTTCCTGATTTTGCAAAAATAAAGGCTGGAATACCATTTCCAATAAATCCAGTAAGAAAAAGTGGTAATAGCTTTTTTATAGGAATCGAGGAATAAAATTTTCTTCCAATAAAAGAGAGGAATAAGAAGGCAATAAAAAGTCTCAATGCAGCTACTTGTTCAAAGCTGAATACATCTAAGCCTCGTTTTATCAAAATAAAAGAACTCCCCCAGACTACAGAAAGTGTGAGAAGTAGAATCCAATGACCAATTGGTGAGTTTAATTTTTTCAGCATTCAGCTAGCCAATAATATTAAAAATAATTGCCAAAGGTACCTATTTAACTTATTTAAAGTGAGATTTTGTATATTTGTATATTAATCCAAAATTAAATTTATAAAAATGAAAAAAATCTCAAAATTGAGCATCATTGTTTTAATGATTACTCTATCCAATAGTTTCAATTCAGGTCTTTTGGCTCAGAATGAAAAATCTACTCAAGAAGTAACAGCAAAGGTTATGAAAATGTCAATGAATATTGATGGAATGACTTGTGCCATGGGTTGTGCTCGTGCCATTGAAGTAGAACTCAATAATATTGATGGAGTTGAAGCAAGAGTAGACTTTGATACTAAGAATGCGGTCCTTTCATACAATTCAGAACTTACCTCTGAAGTATATCTTGTCGACTTTGTCAACAACTACAGAAAAGGTGCTTTTTCAGCTTCTGTAATTTCACCAAACAGTCCAGGTAAATCAGTGAAATCATGTTGCTCATCAAAAAAAGAAGCATGTTCTGCAGAGCAAAAAGCGAAGTGCGCCGACAAAAAAGATGTTAGTTCAGAATCCTCTGATAAGCCATGTTGTGCCTCTAAGAAACTAGTTGAAGGCAAACAATGTAATTCTGATTGCACAAAACCTTGTTGTGCATAACAATAGTCTATTTCCACAATAAATTTTATATATATTAAAATTCCCTTCTTCTTTATTGGAGAAGGGAATTTCATTTTAAAATCTAACTGTGTGATTCCCAATTTAGGTTCTTATCTTTGCAGCTTAAATCAAATAATAAATGGGTTTTAAAAGTTTTGCGAAATTTACGCTTGTCAGTATTTTTTTGATTATTGTTGCGGGTGCAGTTGTTCGTATGACGGGTTCTGGAATGGGTTGTCCAGATTGGCCCAAATGTTTTGGCTTAATCATTCCTCCTACAGAAGTTTCTCAAATTCAATGGGAGTCTTTTCAGCCTTTCTCTAAGGGTCAGATGATTTTACTTGACGAACAATTATGGACTGCAAATAATGATTTCATTACATCAGAGATCTATAATTTAAAAAATTGGACTGCATACAGCAAACACGATTATCATATTTTTAATCCATTACATACTTGGATTGAATATATAAATAGATTGATTGGAGCACTTTCAGGTTTGTTTACTTTTATTCTATTTTTAGCTTCATTTAAGTATAGAAAATCTAAGCCTAAAATTATTCTTTTAAGTGCTTTAGTAATCGTTCTTATGGGTTTTCAGGGTTGGTTGGGTGCTACTGTGGTTTACTCTGTCTTGTTGCCTGCAAAAATAACTATCCACATGTTGATGGCCCTATTGATAGTTACCGTTATGGTATACTTGATTTCAGAGATTCCCAAACCTGTCAGTAGTTTCGGTACTTTTGATTCTAGAATATATTACATGCTTTCATTCGCGCTAATACTTAGCTTGACTCAGATCACTTTGGGAACTCAGGTTCGTCAGTTAATTGATGAGATATCACAAAGCTTGGGGCACCAGCAAAGGGATTTATGGATTGGAATGACGGGAGTAATATTTAAAGTTCATCGTTCCTTTGCTATTTTGTTAGTGCTTACAAATGGCTTATTATTTTTGAGAAACTTAACATTAAGTAATAGATACTTCATTATCAACACTATTTTTATCGTTGTGATTATTGAAGTATGTAGTGGGATTGTATTAACTTACTTTGATATGATGTCAATTATGCAACCAATTCACTTGGTGGCAGCTTGTTTGATTTTTGTGCTACAATCAACTCTTTGGTTCCAAATAAGAAATTTAAGACCAATTGAGGCTTTCCATTAGGACTTGTAAATCTTGTTTAATATATTCTTTTACTGGCTGAATTGAGTCTGCATTTGGAGAATGGTTAAAATATAATGCTCCTCGAATAAAATGGTTGATACTGTCTGTGGCAAAAAACTGAAGATTAGAGGCGCTATTTCCATGAATATCATACATTACCCCGAATACCCTTTCCTTATGATTTAGGAAGGCCTTTTCAATTATTCCGTCAGATTTTTTGGAGTGGTCGTAAACTAATTGATGACTTTCTTCTAACACATTTGATAAATCACCTTCCAATGCCTTATATGTAATATAAATAGTGGCTTTGTGTTTTGGGTAATATAAATTCATCCAACATTCTTCCTTGCCTTGTAAAACTTTAACTTCAATTGGTTTTTGAAAATTAAAACTGCATTGGGTTTTTGATAGCTCGTATTCTTTTTTTGTTAAATCGATTCGTTGAAAGCCACGCGGTTTTGGGCTATATGTATCTGAGCATCCAATACACAAAAATAATACAATGATTACTATAGTATTATTTTTCATTTTGGGAATCGATTTTATTTCTTAGTGCAACTTTTATTCGAGTGACACTTTTGTAGTTTACCTCTTCAATTGTGAAAATGAAATGCTTAAAATAAATTTGGTCATTTTTTTTAGGAATATTTCCAGTCAATTCAAGAATGAATCCTGCTAAACTGTCAGATTCGCCCTTTTCATTCTCAAAATCACTTCCTTCTATCTGAAGAATTCTGTAGAAATCGTTGAGCGAAGTTTTCCCTTCAAAGACATAATTATCCTCGTCTAGTTTTGAATAAATAATATCATCATCATCAAATTCATCATTTATATCGCCAACAATTTCTTCAATAACATCTTCCAGTGTAACAAGTCCAGAAGTTCCTCCGTATTCGTCTACTACTATAGCTAGGTGAATTTTCTTTTCCTGAAAGTCTTTAAGTAGGTCATCTATTTTTTTGTTTTCTGGAACAAAAAATACTTCTCTTGCAAGTTTTATCCAATTCTTAAATGGCTTTTCCCCTATGAAAGGAAGTAGATCTTTAATATACAGAACTCCTTTAATTTTATCAAAAGATTTATCGTAAACTGGAATTCTTGAAAATCCAGATTCTTTAACTATTTTAAGAACTTGGTCAAATGAAGCATCTTGATTAATGGCAGTTATATGTGTACGAGAATTCATAATCTGTTTTACATCTGTATTTCCAAACTTAACAATTCCTTCAAGAATTTTTTTTTCTTCTCTATCTTCATCTTCATAGCTAGTTAACTCAAGCGCATTGGATAAATCATCGACTGATATTTCTTCGCTTTCGTGTTTTGTGCTTTTATTGATAAGTTTTGAGCTTAATATTAGGATAGCGTTGATAGGTTTTAATATTTTTTCTAAAATACTGATTGGAATTGACATTAACTTAGCAAATGATACTGCATTGTTATTTGCATAAACTTTAGGAAGGACTTCTCCAAAAAGGAGGAGTAAAAATGTAATTAATACTATTTGAATCACAAACCTCAACCATTCAAATTCTTGAAAATCAAATATTTGAGATGTTATTTGACTAGCCAATATAATAATTCCAATATTAACGAAATTATTGGCAATTAAAATAGTTGCCAACAATTCCTTAGGTTTTTGGAGAAATCGCTCGATCAGTTGGGACTTCTTTGTTTTTTCTAAGTGAATACTTGATAATTCCGATGGTGTTAGAGCAAAAAAAGCTACTTCTGCTCCAGAGATAAGAGCGGAAGTAGTTAAAAGTATAAATAAGACTGCAAAAGCAATAATTGTATTTATTTCTATGGGTCTAAGTAGTGTTAAGCTAATAAGATTAAAGTAGGTTTCAGGGTCCAATTTTATTTTTTTAGGTGTATAATTTAGAAGGGGAAATCCTCATCTAATTCAATAGGAGATTCTTGAACAAATGATTTTATGTTTTGTTCTTCTAATGTCTTTTTTTCTATGACATCGATATTTTTTTTACTTCCCATCATTTGCAAATTATCACCTATGATTTCTGTCATAAGTTTTATTTGTCCAGAATCTTTATCTTTAAACGATCTAGATCGAATGCGGCCCTCAATTAAAACCTTATCTCCTTTGTGAAGGTATTTGTCTGCCACCTCTGCTAATCCTCTCCAAAGTAAAATATTATGCCATTCAGTATGGCTTGATTTCTCATTAGTTTGACGGTTTTTGAATGTTTCAGATGTTGCCATTGAAAAGCGACACAGAAGCACCCCATTTTCTAGGGTTCTGACTTCAGGGTCTTTACCTAAGTGTCCAATTAAAATAACTTTATTAAATGCCCCCCCCATGATGTATTTAATTTATTTAATCCAGTAAAAATAATCATTTTTTATTTGTCAATCAATCGTGTTTATCGAGTTCTTGAAAAAAAAATCAATAGGTCTAGGTAGAGGAGTTTTAAGTAGTTTTTGTCTATTCATCAAAATATAATTTTTGTTTTTTGATAATCGATTTATTTTGATAATAGTTATGGAAATATAAAGTATTTGATGGCTCAAGTGGTGAATAAATTTCTGAGTACTAATATTTTTAAATGGCTGATTTGGTAAGATTTCCATTAATTTTTGTTGGACGCTAGGTGTCTGGTTTTTTATTCCAATTTGTTCTTCTAAATGAGGGAAGTCGTACAAGTTTTTCCAAATATCATTTTGTTGTCTTTTTTGCATATAAAATAACTCCCCATCAGTTATATACAAATAGCTTATATTTCTATTAATTGGTTTCTTTTTCTTCTTTTTAACTGGAAGAAGATGGATTTTATCATCTCCAGCAGATTTACACAGATTGAGCATAGGGCAGCAGGTGCATTGAGGGTTCTTTGGTAGGCAAATTGTTGCGCCTAAATCCATAAGACCTTGGTTGTAGTCTCCCGGATTTTTTTTGCTAATTAGCTTGTCAGCTATGTGTTGAAATTGTTTAATTCCCTTGTTGGTGTTGATTTCCGTTTGAATATTATGAGTTCTGGCTAAAACTCGATATACATTACCATCCACTACTGCTCTTTTTTCGTTATAACAGATTGAACAAATAGCTGCTGCGGTGTATGGTCCAATACCCCTAAGTTTTAAAACTTCTTTATATTTCTTTGGGAAATGTCCCTGAAGTTCTTCAGATATATATATTGCAGTTTTGTGCAGATTTCTAGCTCTAGAATAATATCCTAATCCTTGCCATAATTTTAAAACATATTCTTCATCAGCTTTTGCTAAGTCGTCAATATTTGGGAAAGCATTTAAAAATTTTAAATAATAAGCCTTGCCCTGATTTACACGAGTTTGCTGAAGAATTATTTCTGATAGCCATATTTTATAAGGATCTTTTGTAGATCTCCAGGGAAGGTTTCTGTGGCTATTATGGTACCATCGTAGTATAAGTCTAGAAAAGGTCAATCTTAATGTTTTGTAAATGAGAATCTTAGAGCCTTAAAATAAACTAAGATATTTTTTTAGATTAAATGTAAATAACTATCTTTGCAATCCGTAAATTTAGGGGTTAATAAAGATATAAATAGATTTAAAAGTAAAAAAAAATGACCAAAGCAGATATCGTTGCCGAAATTGCAGAAAACTCAGGTATTGATAAAATAGATGTTCAAGCAACTGTTGAAGCTTTCATGCAACAAGTTAAGATTGCACTAGAATCTGGTGAAAATGTGTATTTAAGAGGGTTTGGATCTTTTGTTGTTAAAGAGAGAGCTGAGAAAACAGGTAGAAATATTTCCAAGAATACTACGATTATCATTCCAGCCCACAATATTCCATCTTTTAAGCCTGCAAAAATTTTCATTGAAGGTGTGAAAACTAAAGTAAATATAAAATAATTTTTCATGATGAAAAGAGGTCCTATTGTTGCTATTGTCTTGGGTTTAACCCTAACTGTCTATATTTATACAAGCTCCGTTAGAACCAAAATTTCCTCACAGTCAATTCAAGTAATGACTGTTACAGAAAAAATTCAAGATGCTTTTTCTAATATTGAAAACAGCGATAGTCCTGAGGCTCAAATGAAGGGTATACTGCAGATGAGAAGTCTCTCGCAAGAATATCCTGAAAATGTAGATTTACAATGGAATATGGGAATCTTCTCAATGCAATCTGGACAATTTGAAAAGGCAGTAGAACGCTTTAAAAATGTTCTTAATATTGGTTCAAAAAGACAAGAAGCTTATATGCAGCTTGCGATATGTTACAAAAATTTACAAGACACAATTAATGCTCGGCTTGTTTTGCAATCCTTGATAGTTGAATCAGAAGATGATTTGAAGACCACGGCCGAATCAATGCTCGAGAAGCTTAAATAATATTAACAAGTTAAATTTTGACACTATGCCAAGTGGAAAGAAAAGAAAAAGACATAAAATGTCAACACATAAGCGAAAAAAGCGCTTAAGGAAAAATCGTCACAAGAAGAAGAAATAATTTCTACTTCACGCATCTATTTTTGTAAACAAAATAAATGTGTTTTTTAAATCAACCGAAGCTAAAAACAATTTTTATTAGTGAATGAGTTAATTGTAAAGTCTTCTGACAAAGGAGTAGTGATAGCACTGCTCAAAGATGGGAAGCTAGTTGAACTCCACAATGAAAAGAGCGATAATAGTTTTGCAGTAGGTGATATCTACCTAGGTAAAGTAAGAAAAGTTGTTCAAGGACTCAATGCTGCATTTGTGGATGTGGGTTATGATAAAGACGGCTTCTTGCATTATCAAGATTTAGGCCCTCAAGTGCGTTCTTTTAACAAGTTTGTTAGAAAAACTACTACAGGACGTCAAAACAAGTGGTCTCTAGCAGATTTTTCTCTAGAAAAAGATATCCCTAAGGGAGGAATTGTCGATAGTGTATTAACCAGCAAGCAAAATCTTCTGGTTCAAGTTACTAAAGAGCCAATTTCAACTAAAGGTCCGAGAATTAGTTCGGAACTGTCAATAGCGGGAAGGTATCTTGTATTGGTTCCTTTTTCAGATCGAGTTTCTGTATCTCAAAAGATTAAAGATTCAGCTGAAAAAGATAGATTAAAACGTTTAATTCAAAGTATAAAACCTAAAGGCTTTGGTGTTATAGTTCGCACTGTTGCTCAGGATAAGAAAGTAGCTGAATTAGATGGTGATTTAACCAATATGATTGCGAAATGGAAAACAGTATATAAAAAACTCCAAAAAGCAAAACCTCCTCAGAAAATACTAGGAGAAGTAGGTAGAGTTTCTGCTATTCTTAGAGATATTCTTAATGACAGTTTTAACAGAATCATTGTTGATAGCAATGAATTGTTTAACGAAATATCTCACTATCTGCAAATGATTGCTCCCGACAAGGAGGATATTCTAAAGTTGTATAAAGGAGAAACACCCATATTTGAACAATTCAATATTGAACGCCAAATTAAATCATCTTTTGGACGTTCTGTATCGATGAAAAAGGGTGCTTATCTTATAATTGAACATACCGAAGCATTGCATGTAATTGATGTAAACTCCGGAAATAGAACGAACAATGTTGAAAGTCAAGAGGCTAATGCTCTAGAAGTTAATTTAGCGTCTGCTGAAGAAGTTGCTAGACAACTAAGGCTTCGTGACATGGGTGGGATTATTGTAGTCGATTTTATTGATATGCAAGATTCTGCAAATCGAAAGAACTTGTTTGAATCCCTTAAAGGATTTATGAACGAAGATCGAGCAAAACATAAAATATTACCCCCAAGTAGATTTGGCTTAATCGAAATAACAAGACAAAGAGTTCGTCCTGAGATGAATATAAAAACGATTGAAAGTTGTCCTTCTTGTAATGGAAAAGGAGATGTGGAAGCTACAGTTTTGATTGTCGACGAAATAGAAGATAAATTGAATCACGCAATTAGAGAAGATAAAGAACCAAAAGTGACTGTTTGTGCACATCCTTTTATTGCTGCATATCTCACAAAAGGATTTCCTTCCATGCAGTTGAAATGGTTTATCAAATACAAAAAGTGGGTTAAAATTCGCCCCATCTATGCCTATCATCTATTACAATATGCTATGTTTGATAAGAAAGATGACGAATTATCACTTTAACATTAAAAAAAAGCTGTTCAGACATTTCTGGACAGCTTTTTTTAGCTAATCATGAAAGTTTACGACCTAAAACTTGCCCGTAAAAAGATTCAGGCCTTCTGCTCTTATCAAGATAGATGCCATCAAGAAGTAATTAAAAAATTAAAATCTTGGGGTTTATTAGATGAATCAATAGACATGCTTTTAGGTGAATTGATAGAACATCATTTCTTAAATGAAGAAAGATTTTCTAGAAATTTTTCCCGGGGTAAATTTCGCATTAAAAAGTGGGGGAGAATGAAGATTTCTCTTGAATTAAAGCGAAGAGGAGTTCATCAGACATGTATCAATATGGGCCTGACTGAAATTGATGAAGAAGATTATTTTCATACCCTATTGGCATTACTAAAAAAGAAAGATGCTATGGAACTGGAGTTAAATTCGATAAAAAGAAAGGCTAAATTAATAAGATATTTGTCTTCCAGAGGCTTTGAATTTTCCTTGATTAAGATTGCATTTGAAACTCTAAAATAATTTTGTTAAGCCGGTATTCCCAGTTTTTATTAATGTTTCGATTATTTTAGGCATTTCTCCCATTTGAATTATATTTGTTTTATGATTAACCTAGATCTTATAAAAACATACCAAAAGAGATTGATTGCATTGTATGGATATTTGGGAATTGAGAAAAAGAAAATGCTGATTGCGGACGAGCAAGACTTGACGCATGATCCTGATTTTTGGAATGATCCTAAGCAAGCAGAATCCCTTTTAAAAAATATTCGCTCCAAAAAAGTATGGGTAGATGAATATGAGTTGGTAGCATCTTCTATTGCTGATTTAGAAGTAATTTTTCAATTTCATAAAGAAGGCGAGGCTTCCGATGATGATGTGGAATTACTTCACACAGAAGCATTAAAGAATATTGAAGATCTGGAATTTAAAAATATGTTATCTAAAGATGAAGATAACATGAATGCCATTTTGTCGATCAACTCAGGAGCTGGAGGAACCGAAAGTCAAGATTGGGCCTATATGCTTATGCGGATGTATATCATGTGGGGCGAGAAAAACGGATTTAAAGTAAGAGAATTAGATATGAATGTAGCTGAAACAGCTGGTATTAAGTCATGTACACTAGAATTTAATGGGGATTTTGCTTATGGAAATTTAAAAGGTGAAAATGGAGTTCACAGATTGGTTCGACTTTCTCCTTTCGATTCCGCAAATAAAAGACATACATCTTTTGCTTCTGTTTTCACCTATCCCTTGGTAGATGAGACAATTGAAATTGAAATCGCCAGTTCGGATATTACATGGGAAACTATGCGGGCAGGAGGAGCTGGTGGGCAAGGAGTCAATAAATTAGAGACCGCCGTCAGACTCAGACATCATGAGACTGGAATCATGATTGAGAATTCTGAGACACGTTCACAGCTCGAAAATAAAGCCAAAGCCATGCAATTACTTCGCTCTCAGTTGTATCAGCTTGAGCTTCGAAAACGTCAAGTAGAGAAAGATAAACTAGAAGGAAGCAAAAAAGCGATAGACTTTGGCTCTCAGATTAGAAACTATGTTATGCATCCATACAAGATGGTAAAAGATGTTCGCACAGGATATGAAAGTTCTAATGTACAAGCAGTAATGGACGGAGACTTAAATGCTTTTATAAAAGCTTACCTCATGCAAGAGGGACAAAAAGAGTAGTTTATACTTGAAAAAACGCGCTAGGAAAATACATTTAGTATGAAATTATACCACAATCCAAGATGTAGCAAAAGTCGGCAAGCACTTTCTTTTTTGAAAGAAAATGAAATCAATTTCGACATTGTTTTATATATGAAAGATTCACTTAGTTCTAGAGAAATCCAGGGATTACTAAGAAAATTAAAGATGGCTCCTATCGATTTGATTCGTAAAAATGAGCCAGTATGGAAGGATAAATTTTTGGGAAAAGAGATGAACGAGGAAGATCTTGTCAATGCGATGATATTGCATCCAAAACTGATGGGAAGACCTCTTGTCGAATCACAAAATGCAGCTTTACTAGCTGTTATCACGGAGAATATTAAAGACCTTATGTAAAATGGATTGGTACACAGAAATTTCCATAGAAGATTCTTCTTTTACATTGGGCTATGAGGATCATTTTTTCTTTATAGGCTCTTGTTTTGCCGACCACATAGCCAACAAATTACTTCATTATAAATATACTTGTGTAAAGAATCCTTTTGGAACTCACTTTCATCCCATTCCTCTATTAAATAATCTTAGGGAAGCACTCCAGAATAAGCCTATTGATTTCTCTTTATTTGTTGAACGAGATGCTGCTTTTTTTCATCATTCGTATCATTCTTCTCATTGGGGCTTGTCTAGGTTAGATTTGGTAAAGCAATTAAATAAAATCCGATCGACAGTTCAAGACCAAATGAAACAGACTCAATTGCTAGTGATTACTTTTGGAACTGCATTCTTATATAAAACCTTGGACAGTCATAAAGAAATAGCCAATTGTCATAAAATACCAAGTTCAAATTTTAGTAAAGAATTGTCGACTCCGGCAGAAATCAAATTTGCTTTTAATGAGTTCTATGATGAATTAAAGAATCAAAACCCACAAATTAAAATTCTATTAAGCGTTAGTCCAGTAAGACATATTAAGGAGGGTTTACACCAAAATAACCTATCCAAAGCTTCTCTTCTTTTGGCCTGCGAAATGATACAAAATTCTTTTTCTGATGTATATTATTTTCCTGCTTATGAGATCATGATAGATGAATTAAGAGATTACAGATTTTTTAAGAAAGATAGAGTACACCCCTCAGAAGAATCTATTGATTATGTGTGGCGCAAGTTTTCAAATACATTTATTAATCGAGAATCTCAGCAATTAAACAAGAATCTAGATGCCTTGTATAAGTCTCTTGATCATCGACCATATAGAGAATCATCGATTGTTCATCAATCTTTTTTGCGAAAAATTCTATTTGATGCCGAGCAACTTCTCGAAAAAGTAAATCTTATAGATGAAATCACAGAACTAAAAAGACGGATACTATAGTTTTGGATTCCTATCTTTACTTATTAATAACTTTTTCAATCAACAAAATACATTATGGAATTTCGAATAGAAAAAGACACCATGGGAGATGTGAAAGTTCCTTTATTAAAATATTGGGGCGCGCAAACTGAACGTTCTAGAAATAATTTCAAAATAGGGAATGAATCTAGCATGCCAATAGAAATTATATATGGCTTTGCATATCTGAAAAAGGCTGCAGCTCACACCAATTGTGAGTTGGGGGTTTTGTCTCAACAAAAAAGAGACATGATTTCGGTGGTTTGTGATGAAATTCTATCAGGTATGCACGACCGAGAGTTTCCTCTTGTTATTTGGCAAACAGGTTCAGGAACTCAGTCTAATATGAATACAAATGAAGTGATCGCCAACCGGGCACATGTTATAAATGGAGGATCTCTTTCAGATGCCATCAAAATTATTCATCCCAACGACGATGTTAATAAATCACAATCTTCAAATGATACTTTCCCCACAAGCATGCACATTGCCGCTTACAAAATGATGATCGATGTTACCATTCCAGGAGTAGAAAAATTACGAGATGTATTAGAACTAAAATCAAAGGCTTTTAATGAGGTGGTCAAAATAGGAAGGACTCACCTGATGGATGCGACTCCCCTGACCTTAGGACAAGAGTTTTCTGGATATGTTTCTCAGTTGAATTACGGTCTAAAAGCCTTAAGAAATACCCTTGTTCATCTTTCCGAAATTGCACTAGGAGGAACCGCTGTAGGAACTGGAATTAATACTCCTGAGGGATATGACGTTATGGTCGCACTTAAGATAGCCGAGTTTACTGGCCTTCCTTTTGTGACTGCAGAAAATAAATTTGAAGCCTTAGCGGCCCATGATGCATTAGTAGAATCTCACGGAGCACTAAAAATGCTTGCGATATCTTTAAATAAAATTGGGAATGATATCCGTCTTTTAGCTTCAGGACCGAGATCTGGTATAGGTGAAATAATTATTCCCTCTAATGAACCTGGCTCATCCATCATGCCAGGGAAAGTCAATCCGACCCAATGTGAAGCTTTGACTATGGTTTGCGCACAAGTCATGGGGAACGATGTTTCTATTTCTGTTGGAGGTGCTCAAGGGCACTACGAGTTAAATGTTTTTAAGCCAGTTATGATCGCTAACTTTTTAGATTCAGCAAGATTGATAGGGGATGCTTGTAAATCTTTTTCTGAAAATTGTGCCGTGGGTATAGAACCTAATTACGAAAATTTGAAAAAAAATCTAGATAATTCTTTGATGTTGGTGACTGCTTTAAACACAAAAATTGGATATGACAAAGCTGCAAAAATCGCAAAGACTGCTCATGAGAATGGAACTACTTTAAAAGAAGAATCAATAAATTTAGGTTTTTTGACGGCAGATGAATTCGATGCATGGGTTATACCCAAAAACATGTGTGGCAACATGAAGTAAATGAAGAACCTTTTACTGATATTCAGTGTTCTTTTATTTTCCTGTCAACAGGAAATAGAAGACCCTTCTTTGAGGCAAGTCCGAAAGAGTGAGAGTAATCAAAATCTCGACGGAATACAATTGTATCAAAAACATTGTGTGGCCTGTCATCAATCTGATGCTTTGGGAATCAAGGGTGTTTTCCCCCCCATTAAGAACTCAGATTATTTTTTAGAAGATCCAACAAGAGCTATACAGAATATTCTTTATGGACAGGCTGAAACTATAGTTGTGAACGGAGAGAAATACCAAGGTTTAATGCCCTCAATTAAAATAAAGGATGAGAACTTAGTGAGATTAATCAATCATCTTTTAGAAGATGTTAACGGGGTAGAGGATAGGGTCAGTTTAAAAGATATAGAGTGGGTAAGACAAAATCATTAACTCAATTATTTCTATCGGCGATTTTATCGCTTTATATTTCTTGTAGTTTGCCAGACGAATTCCAAGTAGATCAAAATGTTTTTTTGTCTCATGCTGCCTCAAAAACGTCGATCATAGTTGATGTGAGGACTTCTGAGGAGTATATGAATGGACATTTTGAGGGATGTGCTACACTAGATTTTTATGATGTAGATTTTTATACTAAGTTTAAATTTATTGGTTCGGATGTATGTTTGGTATTATATTGCAATGATGGGTTGAGGAGTTCAAAGGCCTTGAAAGTATTAAAAGATGAGTATGGTTTTTCTAAAATATTTATTCTTCGAGGGGGAATTAATTGTTGGCCAGATATTTCTGTTTACCTTGTTAATGATCAATAAGAATTTTGCTAAATTTTGGAATTCTCTAGGTAAATTCTCCGGCAGACTTTAGTAACTTATTTCAGGTCCTAAACCAGTATTTTTTTCTGAATCATACCCTTTAGATAAATCTTTAAATACCATAATGGTGTTCATCGTAATAAAAATCGGGGGGACAAGCGAGGTATTAAATTAAGCCTAGATAAAAACCCGGTGATAGTTATAAGAATTAAGATAAATAAGGTTCCACAGTTATGATATTCAAAATTGGTAAGTCTTTTTTGGAGACAATCCGGAATTGATACTAAAAACGCAAATCATGAAAGCTTTTTGGATATTAAGTTGAATGTTTTTTCTTAACGAAGTTGGCTATTTTGCATTTGTTCTTGGAAGCTGTTTTCTAATTGATCAGAATAGATTTTATCATCAAATGCTTTCGTAATTCTTACCACACTGCTATACAAACTAAGAGATCTTTGTATTTCTCCTGAAATAGTGTTTTTATTTTCCCCCTTGAATTGTCCAAAATAACTTAGCTTTTCCTCAATCATTCCAATCATCGTAGTTATAATCTGTCTAGCTTTTTGTTTTTGCTCACACACATAATAATTTTCGATAATAGGAAGAACAAAATAATTGAATTCAACTTTTTCGTTTGGCATCAGTTCCAAACATCTATCAAGAACTTTTAAAGCCGATTCAGGCTTATCTTCAATGATAAGTTGTTCCGCTAATCGAGAGAAATTATTTCTTACATTCATCACTAAACGCAGATTTGTTTCATCCATATAAACATCTGGGGAATTCATATTTCCATATTGAAATTTCACCATTAAATTTTCATACAAAATATCGCTATCAATTCGTCCAATTTTTCCTCTGTCAGACTTTGTCTTTATAGGTACAAACCTGTAAGCTAATCCGTCAAGCTGAAAATAATCCCAGAGGTATGAGAATGAGCTTGCACTATTCCCAATAGTAATAGAGAAGTAGATTGGTCTTTGCCATTTATTGTTGTCAATCATGTCAAGAATCATCATGTGCTTCTTTTCCATTTGATTCACATTAAGATTCCAAGCAATAGAAGAAACAATCTGGTCTGCATTTTCTAGTTTCACAGTCCCATTATCAAGGACTTTTTTCTTGTCTACAGGTATACTTAACTTTTTGGTAGGAAAAAAAACATAATCTTTTCCCAAGTTAATTTTTGTTTGAGGAAGATCGCTTTGAATCCACTTATTCATTCTATCTACTCTCCATCTTTGCTCTGATATTCCCACATCTTTGAAGATAGCAACATCTCTTGTTCCCTGTCTATACAATCGGTTAGGCATAGTGAAGGGAACCCCTTTCCCGTCATATGCATCTCGCTTCATTTGATCAATATACCAATCAGTATTTAGTAAACTAAGATTCACTATGCGAATATCGGTTCGATAGCCTTCGACTTCTTGAACATACCATAGTGGGAAGGTGTCGTTGTCTCCCATGGTGAATAATATAGCATTGGGATCGCAAGAATCTAAATAAGCTTTTGCAAAATCACGTGCAGTATATCTTTCAGAGCGGTTGTGGTCATCCCACCCCTCTGAGGCCATAATACCTGGGATTACAATAAGGCAAATCAATGTCGTACAAAGGGTAGAAACTTGAGCTGGTATATAAATTCGTAGTTTCTCAATTAGTGCCAGAACTCCTAGTCCAATCCAGATGGCAAATGCATAAAAAGAGCCAACATAAGCATAATCTCTTTCTCTAGGTTGAAAAGGATATTGGTTTAAGTAAACCACAATTGCTAAACCAGTGAATATAAAAAGCAATGTCACAATCCATGCATCTCTATTTTTTTGCTTATAGTGATAGATAAGTCCAATCAAACCAATAAGGAAAGGTAACATATAAAAGTGATTTCTTCCAGGATTATTTGCTTGTCCAGAGGGTAAGTTTTCTTGAGGGCCTAATCTCCAAGTATCGAAAAATTTGATTCCGGTAAGCCATTGACCATCTGAGATAGATCCGTGACTTTGTATGTCATTTTGTTTTCCAGCAAAATTCCACATGAAGTATCTAAAGTACATGTGGTTAACCTGATAATTAAAAAAATAACTTAGGTTGTCAGCTAATCCAGGTTTTCTTTTATTACTCCCTTGAATATTTCCCCATCTTTTATAGGCATCAATATGTCTTGCGTCTCGGCTCCACATTCTGGGAAAAAAACCTGAATGTGCTTTATCAAAATTCGGAGTGTGATTTTTTCTTGGGTCAGAAATAATATACTTCCCACTTTTTTCATCTTTGACATACACCGGAGTACCATTATCATATGGATTTTTTTTATCAAGTTCTGCCGTATAGTATTGTCCGTACAAAACCGGGTTGGAACCATACTGTTCTCTGTTTAGATAGGCGAGTAAGCTTACGGCTTCTTCTGGGTTGTTTTCGTCAATTGGGGTATTTGCATTTGACCTGATCACCAATACCGCAAAGGACGAGTAACCAATTAATATAAATGTGAGTCCGAGAATAGCTGTGTGTAATAAATTTCTTCCTCGTTCTTTAGTAAATTTTAAACCCAAGTATATGAGCCCAACCAATGCCGCTATGAAAAAGATAGTCCCGCTATTAAAAGGAAGCCCAAAACTATTTACAAATACTCGTTCAATGATGCCCAACCACTTTACTATTTGTGGAATCAATCCAAAGAAAATAAAACCTAAAATAATTATAGAGAATATTCCAGTAAACGCAAAACCTTTAGGGGTAACTTTTTGTTTTTTAAAATAATACATATACACCACGGCTGGAATCGCTAGAAGATTTAGCATGTGAACGCCAATAGATAGACCAATAAGATACGTAATAAGTAAAAGCCATCTGTTTGCTCCATCTCCATTTGTATCATATTCTTCATCCCATTTAAGAGCTGCCCAAAAAACAAGGGCGGTAAAGAGAGATGACATTCCATATACTTCTCCTTCAATTGCAGAAAACCAAAAAGAATCAGAAAAGGTGTACGCTAATGCTCCCACCATTCCTGCACCTATGATTGAACCAATGTTGTTAGTAGTAACTCCGCCCTTTAAAATTCTTTTTGCAAAAGCTGTTATGGTCCAAAACAAAAATAGGATTGTAAATGCACTGCAAACAGCAGACATGAGATTGATCATGTATGCAATTTTTGTAATGTCACCAAAAGCGAAATTTGCGAAAAAATTCCCTAACAATAAAAATGTGGGAGCGCCGGGAGGATGTCCAACTTGAAGTTTAAATGCGGTGGCAATATATTCTCCACAATCCCAAAAACTTGTGGTAGGTTCCAGAGTTAGAATATAAGCTGTCAAAGCAATTAAAAAACATATCCAACCAAATATGTTGTTTATTTTTTGATACTGCATTTTTTTTTATTTAAAATTCATGATTTGCGAAGGTATAAAATTTTTTGTGCGTGTCATTTTTTTAAAGTCCACGATATTTTTTACTAATCTCAAGTAAATTTTTCATGACTTTTTTATTTAATAGTTGTGACAAGTCAAAAAAAGCAATAAATTTGCACAAATTGTCCGATGGTGTAACTGGCAACACGTCTGTTTTTGGTACAGAAGAGTCTAGGTTCGAGCCCTAGTCGGACAACAAAAAAATGAAAACCCCTGCTCTTGCTGGGGTTTTTACATTTTTGATATTAACTTTTTGATTTATAATAAGAACTTGGTATTTAATTTAAGCTCTAAATTAATTTTTTTGATTGACTTCATCAAAATTGTTATATTTACAAATTATCAATAAAAATATATGCCATGAAAAATATTTACCATCTACTTTTAGCAATAATGTTATTTTGCCTTCCTTCAAAAGCCCAAGACATAGCTCCAAATTTTATTGTTACCGATATTCATGGACAAACCCATGAATTATATGATTATTTATGTCAAGGAAAATACGTAGTTGTTGATTTTATGGGTACTTGGTGCGGTCCTTGTCAAGGAGTAGCTCCTCAAGTAGGTCAGGGATTCAAAGATTTCGGTTGTAATTATAAGGATGTTATTTTTATTTCTATTGATACTGGTTCTGATACACAAGCATGCTTTGATTTTGAGGAAGAATATATGCCAGGAGTTCATGGTTTACCAATGGTAAGTGGCTATGATGGCGGAGGAGATGCTGCTCACAATGCTTTTGGTATTACTGGAGTCCCGACCATCATAACAGTAAATCCTAACGATACAACATATACTGATACTTATACAGGTTTTTACGGAGTTTTGGCTGCCGCGGGAATTCAACAAGAAAATGTGTGTACTGTTCCAATGACTGTAGATTTAAACGTTAGCCCTGCCTCTAGTTCTAATATATCTAATGCTAATTTAGAAGTTTCTGTTTTTGGTGGAGTAAGTCCATTTACGTATTCTTGGCTTGATGAAATTGGAAATGCGTTTAGTCAAGAATCTTTGATTGAAGGAGTACCTTATGGTGATTACCAAGTTGTTGTTACCGATTCAAGTGATGAACCACAAGAATTTCTTTCAGATTTTCATGTCGGTTATATAGGAGAAGTTCAGATGACTGATGATTTTGAATCTTATGAGCCCTTCACCGAATTAGTTACTCAGACGCAAGAATGGGAGACTTTGTGCGAGCAGCAAAATTTTGCTCAAGTGTCCCAGTCTTTCTCCCAAAGTGGAGATAATTCTATGTTTGTTTTTAACGGGCCTAGTTCAAATGTGTACAAGTCTTTAGGAGATCAGAAATTCGGTGCACATGAAATGAGTTTTCAGATGTATGTTCCTTTCAATGGTGGATCTTATTATCGTATCATGCATCAAGTTTCTTGTGATGAAGAGGAACAAGTGGATTGTGATAGTAATGACGCATCGATAATCGCAATGGAGTTTTATGCAGAAAATAATGGTTCAGCATATATCAATGTTGGTGAAGAAGTAGCGAAAATGTTTGAAATCCCTGTAGATGAGTGGTTTGAAGTCTCTCATTTAATCGATTTAACCAATGGAATTGCCACACTGAGTATCAATGAAGAGAAAATTCATATGTGGCCATTTGTATACCAAAGTCGTTCAACTGATGACGGGGTAATAGATTTAGCTGGAGTTGAGTTTAAGTCGATGACAATAGAAGCGCAAATAAGACAATTTTATATTGATGACTTTAACTTTGTTTATGCCGAAAGCCAAGATGAAATAGCCGGCTGTATAGATGATGATGCTCTAAATTATGATTTGAATGCCACAGTTGATGACGGAACTTGTGAAGAAAACTCTTCATGTATACCTGTTGGTATTCCTTTTCTAGAGAACTTTGAAGAAGATGAATTTCTTACTACATGTTGGGAGAATGCAGATAGAGATTCAGATGGATTTGTTTGGACTCACTTGAATTCTGAATCTGATCCTGTAGGCTTCAATAGTAGTAGAGCCGCAGGTTCATCTTCATATATTGATAACGAAGGAACTTTAAATCCGGATAACTTACTCCGATTGCCAAAACTTCACATAGAAGAAAACACACAAATGTCATATTATGTTCGTGCAAAAGATTCTCAATATTTAGATAACTATTCTATTCTCATTTATGAAGAACAAATAGATTCCATAATTAATCTAGGTACTTCTGTACTAGATACTATATTAGTGTTAAATAAAATCGTACCAAGTAGTACATATACCCAAGAAATTGTCAACTTAAGTGCCTTCGCTGGCAAGGATGTGTATATTGCTTTCCGTCACCACAATGATGAGAATAATTATTGGATGTATATTGATGATATATATGTACATACTTCTTTATCTGTATCAATTGATGATAAAGTGCTTAATCAATCTATGGCTTTATATCCGAATCCAACAAACTCAGATTGCTATGTCACCTTTGATATTACTCAAAGGCAAGATATTACCATCGACTTTCTTAATCTCCAAGGTCAGATTGTAGAGCAACGCAAATTAGACGCAGTTGGTAATCAAATTGAATATTTTGATTTATCATTTCTTTCTGCCGGTATATATTTAGTAAAAGTTTATTCGGATAATGACAGAGCATATAAAAGGCTTGTCATGCGATAGTAAAAAAGAAAAAAAACGTATATTTGCTTCGAATTTAAGATGAAAGAATAAGAGGGGACGAAAAGTCCCCTCTTTTTATACTTAATAGATTGAAGGATAAAGTAGCGCAATTAATTGCTGAGGCCATAGAAGAGACTGATATTTTTTTAGTCCAATTAAAGGTGAATGCCAATAATGATATTAGCGTCTTATTGGATAGTGACACTACTCTTACTTTAAAAGATTGTAGAAGAGTTAGCCGTGCAATTGAGTTTAATCTGGATAGAGAAGATGAAGATTTCTCATTGACTACTTCATCATCTGGAGTTGGAGAACCTTTAGTCCTAAGGCAATTTGCTAAAAATATTGGTCGTAAAGTAAGGTTAACTTTAAAAAGTGAAGATGTAATTGAAGCAAAAATGATAGCTTCTAATGATGAGTCTGTTAGTTTAGAATGGAAGACTAGAGAAAAAAAAACCACCGGAAAAGGAAAAGTTACGGTTGTTCATCACCGAACAATTAATCATAAAGATATAACTCAAACAGTAGTGTTAATTACATTTTAAGTGAGATAAAAATGGAAAATTTAGCCCTTATAGATTCATTTGCAGAGTTCAAAGACGATAAAAATATCGACCGTGTAACTTTGATGGGAATAATCGAAGATGTTTTTAGAAACATGATAATCAAAAGATATGGTTCTGATGATAATTTCGATATTATTGTTAACCCTGACAAAGGAGACTTAGAAATATGGAGAAATCGAATCGTCGTCAAAGACGGTGAAGTTGAAGATGACAATGCGGAGATTGCTTATTCTGATGCAATCAAAATTGAGCCAGATTTTGAGGTATCTGAAGAAGTGTCTGAGGAAGTTCATTTGATTGATTTTGGCAGACGTTCTATTTTATCACTGCGACAAAATCTTATCAGTAGAATTCAAGAACACGATAATACAGATTTATATAATCGATACAAAGACTTAGTTGGTGAGATAATATCTGGTGAAGTTCACCACATTCGAAACAGAGAAGTCATCATTATTGATGATATGGATAATGAGGTAATACTTCCTAAAGATCATCAAATTAAATCTGATTTTTTCAGAAAAGGAGATACGATTAGAGGGGTTATCCACGAAGTTCAATTAAAAGGAATGAAGCCAAGGATTGTCTTGTCTAGAACCTCGCCAAAATTCTTAGAGTGTTTGTTTGAGCAGGAAATTCCGGAAGTAGCTGATGGATTAATCACCGTTAAATGTGTAGAAAGAATTCCAGGAGAAAAAGCTAAAGTTGCAGTAGAATCTTATGATGAACGCATTGATCCAGTTGGAGCTTGTGTTGGAATGAAAGGGTCACGTATCCACGGAATTGTGAGAGAACTGGGTAATGAGAATATTGATGTAATTAATTACACGAGCAATACCTCATTATTTATTACACGAGCATTAAGTCCCGCAAAAGTTTCTTCAATCACTTTAGATGAAGACAATAATAGAGCAGAAGTATTTTTAAAGCCAGATCAAGTTTCATTAGCTATTGGTAGAGGTGGAACGAATATCAGATTAGCAGGGTCAATAACAGGATATGAAATTGATGTATATAGAGATGTTGATGATTCTGAAGATGTTGCATTAACTGAGTTTGTTGATGAAATAGATGATTGGATAATTAAAGAGTTGAAGAATGTCGGTTGTGATACTGCAAAGTCTGTGCTTGAACTTTCTGTTTCAGAATTATTGATGCGAACAGATTTAGAAGAAGAAACAATTAATGAGATTCACACTATTTTAAAGTCTGAATTTGAAGATTAGTTTATGAATAGATTTCTCACAGATAGAATGGTTAAAAGATAAAATCAAGCATGAGATTAAGTAAGGTAGCTAAAGAATTAAATGTAGGGACTGCGAACATCGTTGACCATCTCGCTTCGAATGGGATTAAAATTGATGCGAGACCTAACACCAAGATTACGCCAGATGCTTATCAATTATTGAAGCAAGAGTTTAATGCGGATGTTGAGCAGCATAAGCTTTCCGCTGAAGTATCGCAGGCACGAAGAGAAGAAAAGGAAGCAATAAAAGCAGTCGCAATCAAAAAATCGGAATATGTAATCAAAGCCAAAGCCCCTATTTCTGGTACTAAAATAGTCGGTAAAATAGATGTGAACCCTCAAGTAAAGGTTTCTACTGAAGTAAAAAAAGTTGAGTCTGAAAATGTAAAAGACCTACCCAAAAAGAACAATGAGCAGGGGTTTTCAGAAAATATAGTTACTCCAATAGTTGCTGGACCAACCGAAACCAAAAAAACGGAGTCTCTAACAGATTCAAATATTACATCAAAAGTCATTTTTAAAGAAAAATCAGAAGAAGTTATAAAGGCGAAAGGTTCAGTTTCAAGTCCGAAGCAAATTGGAAAAATTGATGTTAATGTTTCTGTAAAAGATTCTAGTATTGTTCAGATAAAGGTAGAAAAACTTAATCGTCCAGAAGCAATTTCTATAGAAGAACCGAATGAGTCTGAAACCAAGGAAATATTAAGAGCAAAGTCCACAACGTTATCTGGTCCTAAGTTAACTGGGCAGATAATAGATTTGAGTAAGTTTGCAAAACCAAAGAAGAAAAAAGTCGCTTCGTCAAGCAATCCATCCGGGAATAAAGACAATAAAAAGAAAAGAAAAAGAATAAACGACCCTGCTGTTGGAAATAAAATTGGAAAAGGACCTAGTAAAATTGGGAAGGGTAAGTTTGCAAGCAAGCCTGGTAAAAAATCCAAGGTAGCAAAGGTTGAACCTACAGAGGAAGAGATTCAAAAGAAAATTGCAGAGACTTTGGATAAACTTACTGGAAAAGGTAAGTCAAAAGGGTCCAAACATAGACGATCTAAAAGAGACGAAAGGAGAGAGCAAGACGCGCAAGATCAAATTTCAGCTGACGAAGCAAGTAAGGTAATTAAGGTAACAGAGTTTGTTACAGTCAATGAGATTTCAACGATGATGGAAGTTCCCGTAACCCAAATTATATCTTCGTGCATGATGTTGGGTATCATGGTTACCATGAATCAAAGATTAGATGCAGAAACCCTGACTATTGTTGCCGATGAATTCGGTTTTGAAGTTGAATTTGTAAGTGCTGAAGTGCAAGAGTCTATCATTGAGGTGATTGATAAACCAGAAGATTTAGTAGCTAGATCTCCTATCGTTACAGTCATGGGGCATGTAGATCACGGTAAAACCTCCTTGCTTGATTATGTTCGACATGCTAATGTAATCTCAGGTGAGGCCGGAGGGATTACTCAGCACATTGGAGCTTATGAAGTTGGTTTAAAGAGTGGAAAAAGAATTACATTTATTGATACACCAGGTCACGAAGCCTTTACAGCCATGCGAGCAAGAGGTGCTCAAGTAACAGATATTGTTATTATTGTAATCGCTGCTGATGATGATATCATGCCCCAAACTAAAGAAGCCATTTCTCATGCTCAGGCTGCAGGGGTTCCCATAGTTTTTGCCATAAATAAAATTGATAAATCTAATGCTAATCCTGATAAAATTAAAGAGCAATTAGCCGCAATGGATTTGTTGGTTGAAGATTGGGGAGGAACATTTCAATCTCATGATATTTCAGCAAAAAAAGGAGATGGAGTAGAAGAGCTTTTAGAAAAAGTGATGCTCGAGGCAGAGATGCTAGATTTAAAGGCAAATCCTGAAAAGCCTGCAATCGGTTCGATTATTGAAGCTTCATTAGATAAAGGGAAAGGTTTTGTTACTACTATGCTTGTTCAGTCAGGGTCACTAAAAGTTGGCGACTTTCTATTAGCAGGTCACTTTACTGGAAAGATTAAAGCTATGTTTAATGAGCGTGGAAATAATGTTGCAGCAGCAGGACCGTCCTCACCGGTTAGTATTTTGGGACTAAGTGGTGCACCTCAAGCGGGAGATAATTTTAATGTTATGACAGATGAGCGAGAAGCAAAATCTATTGCATTAAAGCGAACCCAACTCCAAAGAGAGCAAAGTATTCGAACACAAAAGCATTTGACTCTTGACGAAATTGGTAGAAGGCTTGCTTTAGGAGATTTCCAAGAGTTAAATATTATATTGAAAGGAGATGTTGATGGTTCTATTGAGGCACTATCTGATTCTCTTCAAAAACTTTCTACAGATTCAATACAGGTGAATATTATTCATAAAGCAGTTGGGCAAATTTCTGAATCTGACATTCTATTAGCGACTGCATCAGATGCCATCGTTATTGGTTTTCAAGTTAGACCGTCAACTTCCGCAAGAAAATTGGCCGAAAAAGAACAGATTGATGTACGGTTATACTCTATTATCTACGATGCTATAAATGAAGTAAAGGAAGCTATGGAAGGTATGCTTTCTCCCGAGACCAAAGAAGTTGTCGTGTGTAATATTGAAGTAAGAGAGACTTTCAAGGTTTCGAAAGTCGGAACGATTGCTGGCTGCTATGTATTAGATGGTAAAATCACAAGAGGAACTGATGTACGTCTTATTCGTGATGGAGTAGTTGTTTATACAGGAGCCTTAGGTTCCTTAAAACGATTTAAAGATGATGTGAAAGATGTTTCCAAAGGCTATGAGTGTGGTTTAAATATTGATAAGTTCAATGATGTTAAGATTGGTGATATTATTGAAGGTTACGAACAGATAGAAGTAAAAAGATCCTTGTAAAGGTGATAATCGATTTGCAACGCTATCAACCAAATTAAAAAAACCAGTATTTTCCTGTTTTTTTTACAACTCATAGTTTGTCTATTGCGATGTCTTCCTCAAATATAAACGCTGATTTAAAATATTTTTTAAATTCAATTAATTTTTTTTCTGCCGACATCCTAGTTCTAAAAGCACCTACTTTAGTCTTAAAGTAAGGTTGTTCATAAGAGTTTTCTACAATAATTTCTGGATATAGTTTTTTGAATATAATTTTTGTCTGGTTAGACCCACTTCTTAGTCCTGAAAATAGCTGAATTCTATATGCTCTTATTTTTTTTTCAGCACTTCTTTTTTTCTTACTCAATAAATCATCTACCCGAAAGGTGTTGACAAAATTTAGCACATTTTCTGAGGTATCTTTAAGGATTTCATAGTCCGAATCAAAGTTCTGTGCTGTCGATTCAAGCGAAATAATAATGATAAAAAATAATAACAAATTAAATTTCATGGGCTCTGTTTTACTACAAATGTAATTAAAAACTAATACCGTAAACATGATTAATTTAGAATCATTATAAACTAATTAATTTATGGGCTTAAGCGTACTAGCTAAATCAGTAAATTGTTATTTTTGTATTCGATAAAAAAGTACTTTAAATGCTGGAAAGTGCACCCATTATGATAAGACAATTATGTAAGTTATACAAGCCTAAGTATTTAGCTATTTTGGCCCTCTTATTTATTGGTACATTCAATTTTAGTTTTGCTCAAAGTGTGGAATTAGGAGAAAGTCTATTTTCAAGTAACTGTGCTTCTTGTCATTATGCAGGTCCAGAAAACAAAAAGCTTGTTGGGCCTGGTTTGGGTGCTCATACCATAGAAAAGTATTCAACAGAATGGTTGTACTCATGGATTAGAAATTCATCTGCATTAATTGCTAGTGGAGATGAACAAGCCATTGCAGTATACGAGGAGTACAACAAAGTTGCCATGTCGGCTTTTACTTATCTTTCTGATGAAGACCTTATCAACATCATGGCCTATATTGAAGTGGGACCTCCTGAAGTAGTAGCTGTATCCGGCGGTTTAGATGGACTTCCTCACGCTGAACCCACGGATCCTCGAATTGTCCTTTTAATCGTTCTCGCTATTCTTGTTTTATTTGGTCTAGTTCTCTCCGGTATCAAAAACTCTCTAAAAGATGCCCAAGGTCAAGATACCTTTGGTTTGTTTAAAAGTGTTATGATTTGGCTAAAAGCTACTCCTGTAGTGATTGTATTAATTTGTCTCTTTTTAATTTTTAGTGGAGGTAGATTAGCATGGAATGAGTTGCTAGCTGTTGGAGTCCAACAAGGATATCAACCCGAACAGCCAATCGCTTTTTCTCATAAAATTCATGCTGGTGAAAATGGTGTAGACTGTAATTATTGTCATTCCGGGGCAAGACACAGTAAGTCTGCAGGAGTTCCTTCTGCAAATGTGTGTATGAATTGTCATACTTATATCAATTCCGGAACAATTTCTGGAACTGAAGAAATTTCAAAGATATACGATGCTATTGGTTTTGATCCAGAATCCAAAACCTATATTGAAGGATATGAGCAAAAGCCTATTAAATGGGTTCGCATTCACAATTTGCCTGATTTGGCTTATTTCAATCACTCACAACATGTCAATGTGGCCGGGGTAGAATGTCAAACATGTCATGGACCCATTGAGGAGATGTCTGTTGTTGAACAATATTCCCCTTTAACAATGGGTTGGTGTATAGATTGTCACAGAGAAACTAAAGTAGATTTAGACAATCCCTATTATCATGATTTAAATGAAAATTGGGTGAAAAAATATCATGGTGAGGATATGACCGCTGAGAAAATAGGTGGTCTGGAGTGTGGTAAATGTCATTACTAATTTGAAAAGGAAATAATCAGATGGCTAAAAATAAAACATATTTCCAGGGTTTAGGTCAATTAGCAAATAATCCCAAATTGGATCTTCTCCAAGAAAAAGAGTTTGCTGATCAATTGCCCACTGAAGCTTTTTTAGGCGATGACGATAAATTATCTGAGTCTTCTACTTCTCGTCGTGATTTTTTGAAGTTTTTAGGATTTAGTACGGCAGCAGCCTCTCTAGCCGCATGTGAAACCCCCATTCAAAAAGTTATTCCCTATGTTGTCAAGCCCGAAGAAACAATCGCCGGTATTGCCAATTGGTATGCTTCTAGTTTTTACGATGGAAATGATTTTGCTAGCTTATTGATTAAGAATAGAGAAGGGCGTCCAATTTTCTTAAAGACGAATGATTTGTGTGAATATGGAGGTATTAACGCTAGAGTTCAAGCTTCTGTTTTGAATTTGTATGATACTTCTCGATTGAAGGAGCCAATGGACAATGGCGAGACAAGTTCTTGGTCTCGTGTGGATAAAAAAATTATTCAGGGATTCAATGATGTGAAAACTTCGGGAAAGGAAATAGTAATTTTAAGTTCCTCCGTAATTTCTCCCTCTACAAATTCTGTTATTAAAGCTTTTGTTAAAAAATATAAAGCCAAACATGTTGTGTATGATGTAATGTCTGTTTCAGCCATGTTAGACGCAAATTTAGAAAGTTATAACAGGAGAGTTATTCCTACTTATCGTTTTGAGAAGGCAGATGTAGTCGCTTCTTTTGCTGCAGACTTTTTGGGAAATTGGTTAGACGCAGGTCACGGAAAAAGCTTTGCGGCTAGAAGAAATCCAAATAACGGATCAATGTCGCGTCACTACCAATTTGAGTCTAATTTGTCTCTTACAGGCGCCAATGCAGATTATAGGACTCCAGTGAAGGCTTCTGAAATGGGTGTTGTCCTTCTCAATTTGTATAATCTACTTTCGTTGAAGGCTGGAGTAAGTTCAGTTAAAGTTGCTTTATCAGATCATTCGAATACACTGAAGAAAATGGCAAATGATCTTTGGAATGCCAAAGGGAAGTCTCTTGTCATTGCTGGTGGAAATAATATTCATATTCACTTGATTGTGAATGCAATAAATGATTTGCTTGACAACACTGGGAAAACAATTGATTTTTCGATACAATCAAATTTAAAACAAGGTAAAGACCAAGACATTACAGCGCTTATTCATGACATGAATAATGGGCAAGTTGGTTCACTCATTGCTTACAATGTTAATCCTGCATATAATCTCGCTCAAGCAGAAGAATTTAAACAGGGGCTTAGCAAAGTAGATTTATCCGTTTCCTTTGCAGAAAAGTTAGATGAGACTGCTGCCCAAATGAATTTTGTTTGTCCCGATCATAATTATCTTGAAAGTTGGAATGATGCAAATCCTTACACAGGAATATATGCTCTTGTTCAACCCACCATTCATCCCCTATTTAATACCCGCCAGGCACAAGTCTCTTTAATGTCTTGGACGGGATTAGGAGATGATTATTACAACTTCTTGCAAGACTATTGGCGAAATAATATTTTAGGTTCTACTTCATGGAATTCTGCTCTTCACGACGGAGTTCACATATTGAGTACAAAAGAAAAGTCGGTCACATTTAAATCTTCTATACGCAGTACTGTTAAACCCTTAACGAATTTATCTTCCGATGCTATTGATTTGGTTCTGTATAGTAAAATAGGTATTGGTTCGGGTGAATTTGCTAATAATCCTTGGCTTCAGGAACTCCCTGACCCAATTTCTAAAACTACCTGGGATAATTATTTAACGATTTCCCCTCGTTTTGCTAAAGAAATAGGTCTTAATAATGAATATGTTTCTAACGGAGCCCTAGATGGCGATATAGTGGATATGACCATTGACGGTAAGACTATTCGAGTTCCGGTATTAATTCAACCTGGTCAGGCATACAAAACAGTTGGTTTGGCAATTGGTTATGGACGAAATGGATCAGGTAAAGCAGGCGATGGAATTGGTGTTAACGCCTTTGTATTGGCAAAAGAGTTTCAGTCTACTTTCTCTGGCGTATCACTCAGTAAAGTAGAAGATACAGTGCACGAATTCGCTTGTACTCAGCTGCATCATACTATGATGGGGAGAGACCGAATTGTGAAAGAAACAACACTTTCAGAGTTCAATCAAGATCCTAGAGCAGGAAATGAGCAAATGATGCTCGAAACTCATAAAGGTCCCCAAGAGCCTGAGAAAATTACACTTTGGGAAGAACATGACCGCGATGTCCACTGGTGGAATCTTTCTATTGATTTAAACAGTTGTACCGGTTGTGGGGCTTGTATTATTGCTTGTCACGCAGAAAATAATGTACCGGTGGTCGGGAAGGCAGAAATTAGAAAATCCAGAGATATGCACTGGTTACGTATTGATCGATATTATTCATCTGATATGACTGAAGAAGTTGCTGACGAAGAAGAAATTTCGTCCATAGATAAGTTTTTAGCAATGGAAGTTGCTTCCACTTCGGAGTCACTTGAAGTTGTTTTTCAGCCCGTAATGTGTCAGCATTGTAACCACGCTCCTTGTGAGACCGTTTGTCCCGTGGCTGCAACCACACATTCTAGAGAAGGCTTGAATCACATGACTTATAATAGATGTGTGGGGACTAGATATTGCGCAAACAATTGTCCTTACAAAGTTCGTCGATTCAATTGGTTTAACTATTCTGATAACGATGAGTTCGACTTTTATATGAATGAGGACCTTGGGAAGATGGTCTTAAATCCTGATGTAACTGTTCGTTCTAGAGGGGTAATGGAGAAATGCTCGATGTGCATTCAAAATATCCAAAAGGCGAAATTGGATGCCAAAAAAGAAAGAAGGAAATTAGAAGACGGAGAAGTAGACTGCGCATGTGCTACTGCTTGTGATACTGGTGCAATGGTCTTTGGAGATGGTCTAGACAAAAGTAGCAAGGTGTATGCAAAAGCAAGAGATCCTAGATCGTATCATCTTCTTGAAGAGTTAAATACCCAACCTTCTGTATGGTATCAGACTAAAATACGAAATAAGGCATAAATTTAATTAGATATAAAAATGCATTACGAATCGCCCATCAGAGAGCCCTTAATATTAGATGATAAGTCATTACATGATATCACTGAAGATGTAGCGCGACCAATAGAAGGATCTGCAAATAAATGGTGGTGGGCATTGTTTTTAACTGCTCTACTTGCATTTATATGGGGAGCAGGTTGCATGGTGTACACTATTGGAACGGGGATCGGAGTTTGGGGTTTAAACAAGACAGTAGGCTGGGCTTGGGATATTACAAATTTCGTCTGGTGGGTTGGTATTGGTCATGCTGGAACTCTTATTTCGGCTGTATTATTACTTTTTAGACAAAAATGGCGTTTATCTATAAATCGTTCCGCTGAAGCGATGACTATTTTTGCAGTTATGCAAGCTGCTCTTTTCCCACTAATTCACATGGGGAGACCCTGGTTAGCTTATTTTGTTTTTCCACTTCCAAATAATTTTGGATCACTTTGGGTTAACTTTAACTCTCCACTTTTGTGGGATGTTTTTGCGATTTCTACTTACTTCACTGTTTCTCTTGTATTTTGGTATATGGGTTTAATTCCTGATTTTGCTATGATTCGTGATCGAGCAAAGAAAACTCTTACAAAAAAAGTATACACAATATTGTCTTTTGGTTGGTCTGGTAGAGCAAAGCATTGGCAACGCTTTGAAGAGTTATCCCTTGTTTTAGCTGGATTAGCTACTCCTTTGGTTCTCTCTGTTCATACTATCGTATCCATGGATTTTGCAACTTCTGTAATTCCAGGTTGGCATACCACCATTTTCCCTCCTTATTTTGTTGCAGGAGCTATTTTTTCTGGTTTTGCGATGGTGCAAACATTGTTATTAGTTATGCGTAAAGTAGTTTACATGGAGTCATACATTACGATCAAACATATTGAATATATGAATATCGTGATTATGGTTACGGGTTCTATAGTGGGTGTGGCTTACATCACAGAATTATTTATTGCGTGGTACTCCGGTGTAGAATTTGAGCAGTATGCTTTTTTAAATAGAGCAACTGGTCCCTATTGGTGGGCCTATTGGGCGATGATGACATGTAATGTATTCTCGCCACAGTTTATGTGGTCCAAAAAACTTAGAACTAGTATTGCCTTCACTTTCTTTATTTCTATTGTTGTAAATATTGGAATGTGGTTTGAGCGCTTTGTGATTATCGTTACTTCACTTCACCGAGATTATCTCCCCTCTTCTTGGACGATGTTCTCTCCTACGTTCGTTGATATGGGAATTTTTATAGGAACAATAGGATTCTTTTTCGTCTTATTTTTACTCTATGCTAGAACTTTCCCAGTTATTGCTCAGGCAGAATTGAAAACTATCGTCAAATCTTCCAGTTCCCAAAGTAAAAAAAATCACAATGAGTAAAAAAGTTATTTACGGCATATACGACGATGACGATGTAATCCTTCAAGCAGTGAAGGATATTCGCGAAAAAGGACTTCATGTAGACGAAGTATATTCCCCCTTTCCAATTCATGGTCTTGACCATGCAATGGGATTAAAACCGACTAGACTTGCAATAACCGCATTTATTTATGGCTGTATTGGCCTTTTCTTAGGACTTTTAATGATGTGGTATATGATGATCATTGATTGGCCAATGATTATTGGTGGAAAACCAAACTTTACACTCTTAGATAACTTGCCCGCATTTGTCCCTATTGCTTTTGAAATTACAGTTTTTTTTGCCTCCCACTTAATGGTTATTACGTATCTAGTTAGATGTCAGCTTTTCCCTGGATCTTCTGCTTCAAGCCCAGATCCAAGAACAACGGACGATAAATTTCTTATGGAAATTCTTGTCAAAGACAATGAATTTGAAATTATCTCATTAATGAAAGAGACGGGCGCCATTGAAGTGAAAGATGAATTAATAGACTAAAGTTCTATACAATGAAAAACGGAATAAAAATCGCATATGTCAGCTTAGTGGCATTAATAGCAGGTGTATTTCTCCAATCATGCGGAGCAGACGGTTCTAATCCGGGTTACGAATTTATGCCAAATATGTATCGCTCACCTTCTTATGAAACCTATTCTGAAAATCCTGTTTTTGAAAATGGTATTACTTCTCAATTAGGGGTCAAAGGAAGTATCCCTAGAGGTTTTACTCCTTTTGAATATGACAGTAGTCTCGAAGATTATTTGAGGGCAGGAAAAAAATTAAAGAATCCTTTGGTTCTCGACGATTTAATCCTTTTAGAAGGAAAAGCTTTATTTGAGATGTTTTGTAAGCACTGTCACGGAGCCAATGGAAATGGGAAAGGGTCTATTTCTCATCCCGTATATGGTGGTATTCCATCTTATGCAGATAATGTAGCTCCACGGAGATCAGGCGCGACCATGAGTGAATTGACTGATGGCCATATATTTCATGCTCTAACCTATGGATTGAATGCGATGGGACCTCATGCAAGTCAACTTTCTAAGACTGAGCGTTGGAAAATTGTTCACTATGTCCACGCCCTTCAAAAGGTATCAAACTAATAATTCTAATAAGAAACGGAATGTATACGGTTACTAAAAATACAAAGATTCTTTCCTTGCTACTCATGATTTTTGGGTTAGCTGCACTTTCCTATGGTTTTATTCAAGGTGCTGGTTACTATTCAGACGACGAAGTAGGTCACGAGGTTCGTTTTTTAGCAGAGGAATTACATTTCGAAGTCTTACAGAGTCAAGTGCACACAAATCATCTTGTTCATGCCGATTACGAGTCTAATGTAGCTTACATTGACTCAAATGATAAGTATTATGAGGGACAAGAAAATGTTCATGGACACGAAGCTCATTTTTCTAACTTATACCATGCTATTGAAGAGAAGTTTAATTTGCATTTTTCTTATGAAGAAATGTTTGAGGCACACGATCTTGAGCATGTTATTCAAGATACTGTTCATGCGCTTCATGCAAAAGAACAAAGACCTTGGTCAAGTCTTTTAGTCGCTTCTATTTTCTTTTTAGGAGCTTCGTTGCTATCTGTATTCTTTCTAGCACTTCAATATGTCGCCGAAGTCGGATGGTCTGTTCTTATAAAAAGAGTTTTAATGTGTATTGGATCATTTTTGCCCTATGTCTCAGCGGTTATCTTTCTCATCATTATTACAGGCGGATTTCACTTGTTTGGAAACCATACTTATCATTGGATGGCAGTTGATATAATGAATCCAGAAAGCTCTAATTATGACCCAATTATTGCGGGTAAAGAAGCGTATTTAAATTTTGGTTTCTTCCTAATTCGAGCTATTATTTACTTTGCTGGATGGATTTTTGCGCTCAGAAAGTTAACCCAACTTTCCCTTCAAGAAGATATCCATGGCGGTTTAGAATATTACAATCATAGTAAAAAAGTCTCAGCTGTTTTTATTGTCTTTTTTGCGGTCACTTCATCTATGTTAGCTTGGGATTGGATTATGTCTATAGACACCCACTGGTTCTCTACTTTGTTTGGTTGGTATGTTTTCTCGAGTATGTTTGTGACGGCTCTAGTTGTTGTTCTTATGACTGTCGTTCACTTAAAAAGAAGAGGAATGCTAACTCCTCTTAATGAAAATCATATTCATGATTTAGGTAAATTTATATTTGCTTTCAGCATATTCTGGACCTACTTATGGTTTTCTCAATTTATGCTCATCTGGTATGCAAATATTCCAGAGGAGGTTACCTATTATATTGCCCGTTTTGATCAATACAGTATTCCCTTCATGACCGCACTAGTGTTTAATTTTGTGGTTCCGATTATTATGCTGATGAGTCGAGATGCTAAACGTTACTCGCTACGAGTCATTTTTATCGGTTTAATCGTGTTAATCGGTCACTATTTGGACTTCTATGTCATGATTATGCCTGGTACAGTTGGGTCTCATTGGCAGATAGGTTTTGTAGAGATAGGTGCTTTTATGGGCTATACAGGTTTGTTCATTTATGTAGTAACCAGAAAGCTTGCTAGTATGGAATTAATTCCTAAAAATCATCCTATGCTGAAGGAGAGTAAAAATTTCCATATTTAAAAAAAAACATTTAAAGATTTATCTACACATATGTTTCATTTCTTATTGAAATAGCAAAAAAAAACCTCCAAATATGGAGGTTTTTTTTAGAATGGAAGGTCGTCCTCTGGTCCTGCCGGTTCAATAGGGTTTTCCGAAGGAGCTCCGCTCTCATTTTGATTAGGAATTGATTCTACCTTTTGAATTCTCCAGGCATCTAAGGTGTTAAATACCCGAATTTCAGCAGAAGGTTCCTTTTGCCATTCTCGGCCTCTTAAGTTAAAGAAAACTTCGACTTTATCTCCAACGCTTAGTGGGTCAATTAAATTAGTCTTGTCTTGAGCCAATTGAAAGACTAGAACTTGAGGGTATTGCTCTTCAGTTTCAATGACAAATTCTCTTTTTTTGAAACGTTCGCTAATTACTTGTTCGTCAAGGATACGTTTTACTTTTCCTTCGATGGATAGATTACTCATATTTATTCGCTATTTAGTTTGTCAATTAATAATATTTTCCAAGCTTGTATTATATTGTTTTCAGCCAATAAATTTTTGGCTCTCTGATGCAATTGTTCTCGCGCTTTTTCTTTGTTAGATGATGAATTAAATAGTTTTGCAATATCTGAATTTTCTTTCAATTTATCAATATATTTTATCTCAGCAAGTGAATGAACATTTGCCAATTTTGCTAAGTCATTTCCAGACAGAATAACACTTTTTTTAATAGAATTAGGTAATCTATTAAAGCCCATCCCTAATTTGGAATTAGGTTTTTCAACTTTAAATATAGCATCACCTGATGCTCTGCAGTACCAATTATGGCCCATTCTACCTACCAGATCTAACTTATCTGGGTTTATTTTTTTATCAGTATCTAAAATATGTTCAGCAATATGTATTTTAATTATTTCACAAATCACTAGATTCCCCGCACCTCCTTGCTCGCCTAG
>CAZEWZ010000010.1:0-56648 GCA_964516765.1 uncultured Cryomorphaceae bacterium
CTTACAATTAGGTTGTAGGGGTTACAACTTTGAACACATAACCTTACTCTACTGTGACAGATTTAGCTAAATTTCTGGGCTGATCTACGTGGCATCCTCGCATTACTGCAATATGATAAGAAATTAATTGAAGTGGAATTATTGTAATTAAGGGGCTTAGTAGTTCATCAACTTCAGGGACTTCAATTACGTGATCTGCTATGTTACGGATAACAGTATCTCCTTCGTTAATTATAGCTATAATTTTACCTTGCCGAGCTTTTATTTCTTGAATGTTACTCACGACCTTGTCATAATGTTCAGTTTTTGTAGCCAAAACTACTGTTGGCATTTTTGCATCAATCAGGGCAATTGGTCCATGTTTCATTTCAGCTGCAGGGTATCCTTCTGCATGGATATAGGAGATTTCTTTCAACTTCAAAGCACCCTCTAGAGCCACTGGAAAATTAATTCCTCTTCCAAGAAAGAGGCAATTGGGTACATCTTTATAAATATTAGCAATTAATTTCGCCTGTGAGTCTAACTCTAGTGTTTTTTTTACTTTGGTTGGAATATCTTCTAATTCTCTTATTAACCTTCTAAAATACTGATCTTTAACTGTTCCCTTCTTACGACCTAAAAGAAGAGCAATTAAAGTGAAAACCGTTACCTGAGCTGTAAATGCTTTAGTGGAAGCGACGCCTATTTCTGGACCTGCATGAGTATAAGTTCCCTCGTGTGACTCTCTTGGAATACTTGACCCCACCACATTGCAGATACCGTAAATAGTAGCCCCTTTTTTCTTTGCTAATTGAATGGCGGATAGAGTATCGGCTGTTTCGCCTGACTGTGATACAGCAATCACTATATCTCTTTCAGTAATAATTGGGTTTCTATAGCGAAATTCTGAGGCATACTCAACTTCTACAGGGATTCTCGCCAACTCTTCAATTAGATACTCTGCTACCATTCCGGCATGCCAAGAAGTTCCACAAGCAACTATAATTATACGGTCCGCGTTCAAAAATTTTTTCTCAAAAGCAGAGAATCCTCCCAGTTTAATGCTTCCCTGACGAGTTAGAAGCCTTCCTCGAAGCGTGTCAACAATTGACTTGGGTTGCTCGTTTATCTCCTTCAGCATAAAATGTTCGTAGCCCCCCTTTTCGATTGCCGACAACTCTAACTCCAGCTCTTGAATATATGGCGTCTTCAATACATTTTGAATACTTCTAATTTCTAAACCTGTCTTTAATGATACAATTCCAACTTCTTCATCCTCTAGGTAGACCACAGTCTTAGTGTGTTCAATAAATGGGGTTGCATCTGATGCGATATAATATTCGCCCTCTCCAATGCCTACAACCAACGGGCTCCCTTTTTTTGCAACAATGATTTGATCGTAATTGCCTTCTTCGATTACTACAATAGCGTATGCGCCAACTACCTGATTTAGTGCAATTCGGACCGCCTCGGGAAGGTTCACTCTCTCGTTAATTAACACATCTTCTATCAAATTGGCAAGCACTTCAGTATCTGTATCACTCTGAAAGGTGTACCCAGTTTTTTGAAGCCTCTCTTTGATGGATTCATAATTTTCTATGATTCCGTTATGAACGAGAGTAATTTTTTTTGATTTCGAGTAATGAGGGTGCGAGTTGATGTCATTTGGAGCCCCGTGAGTCGCCCATCGTGTATGACCAATTCCTATGTTAGCCTTTTCAAGATTTGGTGGGATTACCTCATCCATTTCCATTACTTTACCTTGTCTCTTGTATGTTATTATACCTGAGGGATGAAGCAGTGAAACACCCGCACTGTCATAACCTCGATACTCTAATCTTTTTAATCCACTTAAGAGAATTGGATACGCTTCTTTAGAACCTATATAGGCAACAATCCCACACATACTTTAATATCTAGATACATTTAACCTAATTTCCATACTAGTCCCCTCGAGTCCATTACCACCTATCATAACGCGCTCCGGTTGTGAAACAGAGGTAGGAACATATAATGCTAGCCGACTAGAATAGTTTTCTTCAGCAATTACTTTCTGAACGTAGCGAGCAATATTGAATGTATATGACTTATTGACTTGGTCGATAGATCCGTCAAAATAAGAAGACCCTTGAATGTTTTGATCTTCATTTAGAACCTCTAGTTTCCCGTCTGAATTTACAACTGCGAGACCTAGGGCTGCTGGCGGAGTATATATCTCATCGTTTTCTGTTGAAATATAGGGCAATATTAACTCTGCTTTATGTATGACAAAAAAAGAATCCTTAAGCGTCGATAGATAGGGCATATCGATGTAAGTTCTTAGGCCAACTGAACCTTGCACGAATCCCGTAGAAATATTTTCTGCACCAATAAGTAATTCTATATCTGAAGAGTGGGTGTGATGCCAGTACGTCATTTTGTCTGCGTTATTGTCTATCTCAAAATCATATGAAAGTGAGTCTGTTTCATCGGTGTGATAATAGAGTGAAAGCTTACTATTTTGGCTGACGCTTAACTCTAGAAGTAAACCCATAGTTGTCGATGGGTCACAAGAAACATAAAGCCCTTTGAAAAAAGATTGAAAAGCTTCATTATTTATAAAATTTTCCGGATCAGAATCAAGAAAATGCTGTCCTAGGTCTAAGGACATGGGAATTCTGATTTCGTCGTTTATCGACGGGCTGAACAGTAGTTCTTTCTCTCCAAGTTGTTCAATGTCGTATTCAAATTGATTAGAAGAATAAATAGACGTGGTGCTGTCTTGTCCGTCTTGGTCGAGAGTAGTAGTTTCTATTGACTCTAACATTTCGTTAACACGAAAAAAAATAGGAGAAAGTGTGTCACCATAGTATCCCGAAACATCTAAAGACAAAACTAGAGAGTCTACTTGGGCAAAAGAGCCAAAGTTGACATTAGAACTCGGTAAGCTTAATTCTGAATAAACCCCCGCTTGTGTTTGGCCATAAATAGCTTCATTGATAGATCCAATAAAAAAAGTCGGTCGATTTAATGTCGACAAAGAATCTTCTTTTACCAGTGATAATTCTAAATTTTGATCAGCTAAAGAAATAGGTTTTAGTTCTTCTTGAATAATAAGCTGGGAGCCTAATTCATTCCAGTCTTTTTTACAAGCTGAAATAAATATTACCAATGCAATCAATAGGTATGCTTTTGAATGATCTTTCATATAATCTGAGCATAAAGTCCAACGCGTATTAGAGATGAAGGAATTAAATTAAACATTTTCATATGAAATTTATTTTGTACTAATTTAGAATCATTACAGACTAGCAAACTTATTAAAAAATTTACTTCTAAAACAAGATTCAATTTGCTTTTTTTGAATTGTTTGTGTTTTTATGATCCCGAGTGTGAATAAAAAAAGGTTAAATTATTTTAAAAAAAAATAACCTGGCCTGATTGAATTTCTGCTACTTTACTCTGCTTGGAATAAGCTTTCGTAAAAAGGCTTGTAATTCTCTTTATAGCCTCCCTCTGAGTACTCTAATGTGGGGAGTTTTGAGGATTTTATCATTTCTAAAATCTCTGAGTCAAGATCAGCACTTCCTTTAATAATTGCATCGGAATGAGAAATTGCCACTTCAGAAAGTTTTTTGGCGTTGGCATTATCAAATCCTGAGACTTCTTGTTCAGAGTATCCATCAAATATTAACTTTTCAGAAAGCTTTGCGCTTAATTTGCCCTCGAAGGAATGATCAAAAAAGGAAAAAACTACTTTTGTTTTCTCAAAAAGCGTATCATCGTGATAAAACTTTTTTAGATACATCGGTAAAAAACTAGCCATCCATCCGCTGCAATGGATAACATCCGGAGACCAACCCAACTTTTTTACTGACTCAATCACACCGCGACAGAAAAACAAGGCTCTTTCGTCATTATCTGCATAAAACTTACCTTTTTTGTCTTCCGTGGTAAACTTTCTTTTAAAGTATTCTTCATTGTCTATAAAATAAACTTGCATCCTCGCTTGGGGAATAGACGCAACTTTTATAATTAGTGGTTGGTCTATGTCATTGACTATTAAATTCATCCCAGAAAGCCTAATGACTTCGTGAAGCTGATGTCTTCTTTCGTTTATACAACCAAACTTAGGCATGAAGAGCCTAACTTCGATTCCAGACTCATTCATTGCTTGTGGAAGTAATCTTGATATTTTGGATAAATTATTCTCTGGCAAGTACGGGGTTATTTCCTGCGACACATATAATATTCTTTTCTTAGTCATAATTCAGTATTTATTAATCTAGCAATAATAAAAGTGCAGGCAAAAATACAAAAAATTATCGGATTTGTTAGGTTTTTCAGTAGCTTTGGACGCTGCATAGTAAATATTTGACCCATGAATGTCTTTCGAACCTCTTCAAAATTAGAAATGTTTTTAGCTGGCTTACCTGTAAACGCCTCCATTGGCTTTGTTCCGACCATGGGAGCCCTGCACGGCGGGCATAAAACCCTTCTTTACAGGTCTTTGAAGGAAAATGACATATGTGTCTGCTCCATTTTTATCAACCCTAAGCAATTTGAAAACAATGAAGACTTAAAAAATTATCCCAAAACTATAGATAAGGACATTAGTATTCTGGAGGATTGTGGCTGCCAAGTACTTTTTCTACCTAGCGTCGAAGAAGTCTATCCGGATAACCTTAAGTTTAGAATGTTTCAGTTTGGTAGACTAGATAAGGTTCTGGAGGGCGCTTATCGCCCTGGTCATTTTGATGGGGTCGCGAAAGTGGTGTCAAGGCTTTTTGACTTAATCCAACCCAGTCGAGCCTATTTTGGTGAAAAAGATGCACAACAATTGTGTATTGTTCAATCTTTGAAAAAACAAGCGTTTCCTAATATAAAAATTGTAATGTGCAGAACCATAAGAGAGTCTGACGGCTTAGCAATGAGTTCGAGAAATATTCGCTTATCTCACAAACACAGAATAGCCTCTGCGAGGATTTACGAGCGGCTTTTAAGCGTAAAAAATTATTCAAAAAGCAAGTCTGTTCTAGAATTAAAAGAGTGGATGAATCAAGAGTATCTGAGCGATCTAGATCTTCGGTTAGACTATTTTGAAATTTCTAACCCAGAGAGTCTTGTGCCATCTGTTAAATGGAAAAACTCCAAAGCTCACTTAGCCTGTATTGCTGTTTATGCTGGAGAAATTCGCCTTATCGATAATATTCGAATTCAAGTCAATTAATTTAAAAAGGAAATCTCTTTATGCATCACATTTTATTATATTTGTGACATGCAAATACAGGTAGTAAAATCTAAAATTCATCGAATAAAAATCACCCAAGCCGATTTACATTACATTGGTAGTATAACTATTGACGAAGCTTTGATGGAGGCGGCAAACATTTCTGAAGGGGAAAAAGTTCAGATTGTAAATATTAACAATGGGGAACGGCTTGAAACATATGCAATCAAAGGAATTCGAGATTCTGGAGAAGTTTGCATGAATGGTCCTGCCGCCCGAAAGGTTCAAGTGGGAGATGTTGTAATTATTATTTGCTATGGAATATTCTCTTTGGAGGAGGCTCAATCTTTTCGGCCAGCTATTGTCTTTCCTAATGAAAACACAAACGCATTAAATTAAAATGAAAGAGAAACTTATTTCGTCTCTTAAATACCTGTTTTTTTTAAGCATTGGCGTACTCATTATATATTATGTCTTCAAAGATCTCGATTTGAAAAAAATGGTCGAAGACTTAAAAAATGCAGATTATAAATACCTCTTTGCTTCTATGGTTTTTGGTTATCTAGCCTACTTTTTTAGAGGCTTACGTTGGTTAATGCTTCTTAAGACGATGAACTATAAAACCACCGTAACTCTCGCAACACATTCCATTGCAGCTGGTTACTTTGCCAATGCTCTTTTTCCTCGTGCCGGTGAAATTGTTCGCTGCACTAGCCTTTACAAGGTGACGGGAATTCCTGTCAATAAGCTTTTTGGGACAATCTTATTGGAGCGAGCCATAGACTTAATAATGCTTGTATTGTGCATCTGCCTTTCTTTAATTTTGAAATTTAAAGCTCTTTCATCTTTTGCTATGAAAGCTATCGGCAACGAGTCCGATCAAAAATCAAACTATACAACGCTAATTGTTTTTCTGGCCCTATTCCTGTTTTTTATTCTTTTGTACATTTTCTGGGGGAAAATCAAGCAAAGCCCTACAATAATAAAAATCTTGTCTTTGTGGCAGGGTGTAAAGGAAGGTTTTCAAGCAGCATTTCACATGCAACAAAAAGGTCTTTTTGTCTTATATACGGTATTGATTTGGTTCATGTACCTACTAATGACCTACGTCTGTTTCTTTAGTTTTGTGGACACCGAAGGGCTTAGCCTTGTTGACGGGTTATATATAACTGTTGTCGGAGGCTTGGGTATGATTGTTCCTGTTCAAGGAGGTTTAGGTCCATACCACGCCGCTGTCACGATGGGCGTGGTCAGCATCGGCCTCTCGGAAATTACAGGGGTTACCCTAGCAGTTTTAATCCACACCACGCAATCAATCATGATTTTATTGACAGGAATTATTGCCACAATTGTTTTATCTTTCGCAAAACGAACCCTAGACACTGATGAAACATCTAAACCTTCTTCAATCTAAGATTTTGACCCCTAGTGCTCTAGATACGCAAGTTAAAAATTGGCGTTTGTCAGGAGAAAAAATAGTCTTCACCAATGGCTGTTTTGACTTAATTCACCTAGGTCATATTGATTATTTAGCTCGCGCTAAAGATTTAGGAGGTAAGCTAATTGTGGGCCTCAATTCAGATGTCTCAATTTCTAATCTAAAAGGATCTAACAGGCCGATTAAAGATCAAAGGTCTAGATCTGTGCTTTTAGCCTCGATGCAATTTGTAGATGCAATTGTCTTGTTTGGTGATAGAACGCCCATTGAACTAATCAGCTCAATTAGTCCCGATATTTTAGTGAAGGGGGGCGATTATATCGTAACAGAGATTGTTGGCTATGATTGGGTTACTAGTTATGGCGGCGAGGTCGTTACTCTTGAATTTGTCGCTGGGTACTCCAGCACAAAAATGATTGAAAAAATAATTAAAACAGATGGCTAAAAAAACGGTGAAAACCTCCTTCTTTTGCCAAAGTTGTGGAACCTCTCATGCAAAATGGCAAGGGCAGTGCCTTACATGTAAAGAGTGGAATACCGTGGTGGAAGAAGTTGTTCAAAAAGATACTCTAGATCTTTGGGCAAAAAAAAAACCTAGGAACAAAGTTCGCGCCTTAAAAGTCTCGGACATCTCATTGGACCAGGAGTATAGAATTGAAACCCACAACAAAGAACTAGACCGAGTTTTGGGAGGGGGTATTGTTCCTGGTGCAGTAGTTCTTTTGGGTGGAGAGCCAGGTATCGGAAAATCAACCTTGATGCTTCAACTAGCCTTAGGCCTGAAAAATTGTAAGACTCTTTATGTTTCTGGAGAAGAAAGCGACAAGCAAATAAAAATGCGAGCCGAAAGGTTGGGGGAAAGCGCCTCGGAGTGTTATATCTTAACTGAAACCTCTACCCAAAATATCTTTAAATATGTGGAATCGCTGACACCCAACTTATTGGTCATTGATTCGATTCAAACTCTTCATACTCAAATAATTGACTCTTCCCCTGGCTCTGTTTCACAGATTAGAGAGTCGGCGGCAGAGCTACTACGATTTGCAAAAGAAACTAACACTCCCGTTATTCTAATTGGGCACATCACAAAAGATGGAGGTATCGCTGGGCCAAAAATACTAGAGCATATGGTAGATGTCGTTCTTCAATTTGAAGGCGATAGAAACCATGTCTATAGAATACTTCGGGCGCAAAAAAATCGGTTTGGCTCCACTTCTGAATTAGGTATTTACGAAATGGGGAATCAGGGGCTTCGCGAGGTTCCTAACCCCTCTGAAATTCTCCTTTCTCAAAAAGACGAAGTACTTAGTGGGACAGCAGTGGCAGCTACCATTGAGGGAATGAGACCTATGCTCATTGAGGTTCAGGCGCTAGTAAGCAGTGCAGTCTATGGAACGCCCCAGAGAAGTGCTACAGGTTTTGACCTTCGCAGGTTGAGTATGCTTTTGGCTGTGTTAGAAAAGCGTTGTGGCTTCAGGTTAGGGTCAAAAGACGTGTTTTTGAATATTACAGGGGGAATCAAAGTTGACGACCCCTCCATAGACCTTTGTGTGGTAGCCTCTATTCTTTCCTCTAACGAAGACCTGTCCATTTCCGACAAAATATGTTTTTCTGGGGAAGTGGGGTTATCAGGAGAAATTAGGCCTGCGACCAGAATGGAACAACGTATTTTAGAAGCAGAAAAACTTGGTTTTGAACAAATATTTATTTCTCGATACAACAAAATAAATAAGAAAAATTTTGGCATTAAAATCACCGAATTTGGAAAAGTAGAAGAGGTTTACCAAACCCTATTCAACTAGAGGTTTTAGAGAATTTATTTAACATAAAGGAAGCGGGCTGGCAATAAACATAGGCTTGAGGGCGCCTCTTGTCTCCAAGACTAAAAAATAGTCCGCTAAGGTTTTTCATCCGTCTGAAACGGTACTAAATTTAAAGGATTCATGTTTGTGAGAGTTTAAAACAAACACTCATTTCGTGTGTGTCGTATAGCCTAATCTGGAAAAATACTCAGTATTTACACAAAAAAAGCACGGGAAATATATCTCCTACATTCCTGCGATATCGTGCCAAAAAAACGAGGACACAACGGAATTAAAAATAAAAGTATTTTTCTTTAGCCGGTCTTTTTTCGCCTATGGTTATTCACACTTTGATTTACAACAAGAATGAAGAGCCTCGTAGGCCTTAGGATCTGCCTTGATCGAATCTGCGGAATACCCCAATTGACTAATCACAAAACGAATATGATCTAATGAAGTCTTGTCCTTTCTATATCGAACTTCTAAAAGACCTGTTTTAACATCCATCTCAGCAAACTTGATTCCCTTTTCAAAAGCAAGTGTTTTATTGATAATTAGGTCTTCACACATTTCGCAAACTGCGGTTGTTTTGATGCTTGCACTCTGCACGTTCTTTTGGGCCAAAAGGCTCAAGGAAAACATCGAAAAAATAACTAAAATTAATGTCTTTGTCATATCTGTTTTATTTAATTGTTTAACCTTACCCTAATCCCTGAATACCAAATTCTTCCCATAACAGGGCCCCAAATCATAGCTGCATCAAAATTATCACTGAAAGGACTTTGGATACTTCGAATGGGATTTGGTTGCATATAATTAAGTGCATTCTCTACACCTAAATACCATTCAAAATGCTCGAATTGACGTGTTACTTGTCCGGAAAGCAAATTAAAATCCGGAGACCAAAAGCCCTCAACAAAAGCCTCATCAGAACCTTGACTTGGCACTCGGCTTGGCCCAATGTTTTGCAGAGTCAGGTGAGCGTCCCATCTACCCTGCCATGAAGTGTAGGATATTTGAGCAAGACTACGATATTTTGCAATAAATGGAACATCTAAAAGAATCCTCGTTTCTAGTGTAGAAAGGGTTGGATTGTCACGGTAAGTCAACAAGGTCTCATTCCATTTATGCGCTAATTTGATTTCCCAACCATCCAAGGGTTCAATGGTAGCATCCAACTGAAGGCTCATAGAAGAAGAAGGGCCATCTAAATTATATATCTTTATTTTTTGACTTTCTTCCACATCAACAACCACTTGGTTAGTAAAATTAGTGCGATAGTAGTCTATGTTAAAGGTCGTTTCCTTCTTTAAAAACTGAAAATTATAAGCAAAATTAAACCCATAGTTCCAAGCCTTCTCAACATCCAAATCAGCATAAGCTTCTTGGATTTCTAGTGTTCTCGAACTGAAAAAATAAGAAATATTTTCGGCCAAGACGTTAGCTTGTCTATGAGCTTTCCCTGCTGAAGCCCTCATAACCATCGTCTCAATAGGGTTATATCTCATATGAATTCTTGGGCTATACCACATCCCCCACTGCTTTGAATGGTCAGCTCGCAAACCAAGTGTGCTGGAAAATCTCTCACCCATATTGATTTGTGCTTCAGAAAAAGCTCCAATGGTTTGGTCGAATCTCTCGTACAAGCCCTCCTCCGCATTCCCTAACAAAAGGTTTTCCTTATAGTTGTCACCATAGTAACTAATCCCTGACTTTAGAATCTGTTCAGAGGATCCAATTGGTGTCTGGTAAATGGCATTGAAATAGAGGCTGTATTGCGAACCTGAATAATAAGAGTTTCCAAACAATGTTTCTTGATTGTGATATCTCAACGAGCTAATAACTCCCAGGCTGGTTCCTGGTTTACTAAATATAAACCCTGTCTTAGAGTGAAATTCTCCTTGCTCAGTATGAATATTAACTTCGTAAGCGGGCGTAATTTCGAATATATCGGTTTGGGGGTCATTTCCCGAAATTTGCCCCGACTGCCTGTCTTCGCTTAAATAACGGAAACCAAAAAGAACATGCTTGTTGTCGAAACCTGTATATTCCCAGCGATTAAGAAGAGTTAATCGATTCATTTTGGGGTTATTAGCAAACCCGTCTCCATTCATGTCGACAGATTGACCCAAGCTTGAATAATGGCCTAATAATGCTGTTTTCCATCCAGAGTTTAGTGGAGTTGATAAAACAAAGTTATTTTCTATCATCCCGGAACCATTGACATACGTGTTCCAAAAAAGCTTGTCTGCGGTCTTGGGTTTATATAACTCGACGTTAATTTGACCACTTAAAGACTCAAAACCATTCACCACAGAACCCGTCCCTTTCGCAATCTGAATAGATTCAATCCAAGACCCCGGCAAGTAATTTAGCCCGTAGGATGCTGACAGCCCTCTCAAAAGCGGCATGTTTTCAAACAAAAGTTGTGTATAGACGCCGTCTAAGCCAAGCATCTGAATTTGTTTTGCTCCTGTAATCCCGTCTGTTAAACTAACGTCCACAGAAGAGTTGGTCTCAAAGCATTCAGAAAGATTACAACAAGCAGCTTTTTGAAGTTCTGTTGCTGAAACCCACTCGACATTTTTAATTTTTATTAGGGATTTGGCAGTACTCTTTTGTCGATCAGTGAGGCTGACTTCTTGAAGTACGCTAGACTCTAGAACAAATTCAATCATTTCAGACTTCATTAGATTCACCGTGTCACTTTGGTAGCCAACAAAGCTAGCTGAGATTAGATGTGGATATCCATTATGACTTGAAATAAAAAAGGCGCCCTTTTTATCTGTAACAGCTCCTTTTTTGTCTTTTAAACAAAAGACATTAGCCCCTGGAAGTGCGACTAATTTTCCTGACGCTAATCTTTCATAAACATACCCCGATATTATCTGATTTTGTTCTTCTTCTTGCGCAAATAAAGCTTGCCCGAAGGCTACAATGCACATTAGAAATGTGAAATGTCTTTTCATGATTTTATTTTTTAAGTGACTTCTTTGGGAAAGGTTTCTCTTAAAAAAATATCACAGTAAAAATATTTGGATTTGAGTCCTGCGTAATGCTTGGTGGGGGCGGTTCGACACTGAACTTTTACGTTGACTGAGAGTATTATTATCTGGCTGAAATAACCGGGCAACTATACGATCACTCACATCAAGAAGTAGTGTTTTGTGATCAATTGATAAAAAAATTGCCTCAAAATCAAACTGTATAAAAGAACTGAAATTAACGTCACAAGATTTATCTCCAACTTCTGAGCAACAGCTGAGTTGTTCAGAAAATAGACAACAGCAGGGTGAAGCTTGGGTGGGAGAGCATATAATCTCTGAGTCGGAATGTATACAAACCTCCCAATGGTAAGTAAATCCAGAGCTGATCAAAAAGACAAACAAGGCCATTAGGCTCGAAATATATTTTATGATTTGTTTTTTTGAATTTTTCATGTTTTGCAAATATACGACAGAATTATTTGTTCTAGTGATTAAATCAGTTGGTGCAATTAATTTAATCGAATTCAGTATAAGAACTTATTAAAGGGGTACCGCCGGCCATGAATTTCTTTAACCAAGTCGTATGTAACCTTCTTAAATTCGTCCCAGTTGATCTTTTTATGAGCAGAAATGAAAATACAATTCTGGTTCATGTGCGACATCCATGTTTTCTCCCAGTCAGCTAAAGATTTGTTTTCTTGAGTCTTAGGCGTCAAGTCATCTAGGTCTTTTTGAATGTAAGTAAAAATGTCTATTTTATTAAACACCATTAATGTGGGTTTATCTGATGCTTTAATTTCATCTAATGTTTTATTCACAGAGGCCACTTGTTCTTCAAAGTGCTCATGAGAAATATCTACTACATGAATTAAAAAATCAGACTCTCTGACTTCATCTAGTGTAGACTTGAAAGATTCTACAAGTTGGGTGGGGAGTTTTCGAATAAAACCAACGGTATCAGACAAAAGAAAAGGTAAGTTTTCGATTACAACCTTCCTCACTGTCGTATCCAAGGTGGCAAAGAGCTTGTTTTCAGCAAAAACCTGTGATTTACTTAAGGCATTCATTATGGTAGACTTGCCAACGTTCGTGTATCCAACTAGGGAAACACGAATCATTTTCCCGCGATTCTGCCTTTGAGTAGCCATTTGCTTATCAATGGTTTTTAGCTTCTTTTTCAATAAGGAAATTCGCTCTCGGATAATCCGCCTGTCTGTTTCTATTTCGGTTTCTCCAGGACCCTTCATTCCGATTCCTCCCTTTTGCTTCTGGAGGTGGGTCCACATCCGAGTAAGCCTTGGGAGCAAGTATTCGTATTGAGCCAATTCTACTTGAGTACAAGCATGAGCCGTTTGGGCTCTTCCTGCAAAAATATCAAGAATTAAATTTGTGCGGTCTAATATTTTTCGCTCTCCAAAAATCGCCTCAATGTTTCTTAGCTGAGAAGGGGTTAGCTCATCGTCAAAAATAATGAGATCCACGTCATTTTCCTCAACGAAAACTTTTATTTCCCTTATTTTCCCAGAACCTATAAATGTTTTTGGGTTAGGCTTTGAGACTTTTTGCGCAAACCTCTTAACAGATTTAGCCCCAGCAGTTTGAGTTAAAAAATCAAGCTCATCTAGATATTCTTTCGATTTTTTTTCGTTTTGGCTCTGAGTTATTACGCCGACCAAAACTGCTTTTTCACCTGTGGGTTTAATCTGTACTTTATGAGACATATATCTTTGTTATGACCAAACAGGCCAAGAGGTTTTAATAATTTCAATAAAATATATACTCAAAGGTAAACAATCGCTAGATGGAATCTTTCATGAGCGCCGATAAATTGAACACCTTCAGGGTAAGCCAAAGTCTCGGATTGAACTATTGCCTGCTTTGGTTCTCTTTTTCGGTTTTTGTACTTCCTTTAGCTGAAATACAATAGATAAAGTAAAAACTATTGAGCCCCAGTAGATTGAATTTATCAGGCCAAAAGTTGTTGATTGAATACCTAAGCTAGAAAAAATTTAGTCCATTCCAAAGCCAAGAAAGAAAATAAACTCCATTAGCAAAAATGTCTTAAATTCACAACTTGTAAACTATCAATCTATGAAAAATATTTCCCTAGCATGGGTCTTCTTAGTTGTCTTTCCCTCTTTGGTGAGTGTCCAAGCTCAAGAAAACTTTCCTGTAAATGGCGTTGTCTCAAAATATCAAGGTCTGCATGCCTTTATTAATGCCACCATTCACATAGATGCAATTACGACTATTAAACGCGGAGTGATGCTTGTGAAAGACGAGCGCATATTGTCAGTTGGAAACAACGAAACGATTCCAATCAATGCTATCATTCACAATCTTGAAGGGGCTCATGTTTACCCGTCTTTTATTGACCCCTATACTACATACGGACAAGCTTCAGTCGTTTCGCAGGAGTGGAGCCCCAAACCCCAAATGAAAAGCAGTACGCAAGGAGCCTTCGCTTGGAATCAGGCCTTAAAACCTGAATTTAATGGCGGGCAGAACTTTATACCCGAAGAAAATGACGCTGAGGAGTTTCGAAAATCTGGATTTGGAACCGTCTTATCATATCAAAAAGATGGGATTGTGAGAGGAAGCTCTGCGGTAGTAAGCTTGGGGTCTAAAAAGGCGCAAAAAGAAATGCTCATTCCTAAAGCTCTAGCTCATTATTCTTTCTCAAAAGGAAGCTCTTCTCAGGACTATCCTAGATCTTTTATGGGGTCAATCTCTCTTTTAAGACAATCTATATATGATGCTCTTTGGGCTAATCACAACCAAGACCAAAGCAACCTAAGTCTAGTTGAGCTTCACTCCAACTTAAAACTAAAACCAATTATTGAAATTGATACCCACTTTGCCATTCGTAATGTTCTGAATCTAGCAGATGAGTTTCAAATGTCCTTCATAATTAAGGGGGTTGGAGACGAATACATGAGCCTCGAAAGCTTTACTGAAAGCGATATTTCGTTTGTTCTTCCGCTGAATTTTCCAAAAGCTTTCGATGTGGGCGACCCATACGATTGTCTAGACTTAAATTTGTCTAAAATGAAACATTGGGAGCTCGCCCCTGCCAATGCTGCGCTGCTTGCTTCTAAAAATATTTCATTCGCTTTTACCTGTGCTGGATTAAAAGACAAAACAGAAATTTTTGCCGCACTTAAAAAGGCTGTCGAGTATGGCTTAAGCAAAGAAGTTGCCATCGAAGCGCTTACGGTCGTGCCTGCAAAAATGCTAGGTTTGGAGGGTGATTACGGCAAACTTAAAAAGGGAATGGTGGCTAACTTTCTTGTTTTTGACAACAACCTCTTTGCTGAAGAGTCTATTCTGCTAGAAAATTGGGTTCGAGGTAAGAGGTTTGTTGTTAACCACAAGCCAAGTCACGACTACAGAGGTACATATGCCCTAAAGATTGATGGTGAAATCTTGCCAATGAAAGTTGGGGGTAGCCCTGAGTCCTTGTCTGCAAAGTTTGATTCCGGAGACAGCACGAGTATTTCCTTCACCGTCAAAAACAACCTTGTGGGCATCACCTACAAAAATTCGAAGGGAAGAATGGTTCGACTCAGTGGTCACGGAATTGATCCAATAGAAGGGGAGGGGCAATTAGGAAATGGCGAATGGATTTCTTTTGTAGCAAAAAGAAAAGAAGCTTTTGTAGAAGAGACGAAAAAAGAAAAAGAGAACACTCCTGGGGTTATTAATATGAGTAGGGTGCACACCCTGAACCAGATGGGTGAAAAGTGGTTTCCAAATATGGCATATGGTTGGACCGAGAAGCCCAAACAAAATGCAATCATTTTTAATAATGTCACTCTGTGGACAAACGAAGAGGAAGGTGTAATAACTAATAGCAGCCTAGCAATAGCCGAAGGAAAAATTATTGCTGTTGGGAATAAGTCTGTTCAAGGTGTTAAGAGTAAATTTTCCTTCACAGAAGTAGATGGGACTGGTAAGCACTTAACTTCTGGGATTATTGACGAGCATTCTCACATCGCCCTAAGGAGCGTTAATGAAGGATCGCAGTCTAGCTCAGCTGAAGTTCGCATGGCAGATGCTATTCGCCCTAATGACATAAATATTTACAGGCAGCTTGCGGGGGGGGTTACTGTGGCGCAGTTACTTCACGGGTCCGCAAACCCCATTGGTGGTCAGTCTGCGCTGATCAAAATGCGGTGGGGTTCCAGCGCACAAGAAATGCTTTTTGAAGGAGCAAAACCATTTATTAAATTTGCATTAGGAGAAAATGTAAAGCAAAGTAATTGGGGCTCTTACTCTAGGGTTCGATTTCCTCAAACTAGAATGGGTGTTGAGCAAGTTTTCTACGATGCTTTTATTCGAGCAAAAGAGTATGGTAAAACTTGGAGGAGCTGGAATAGGCTTGCTGGCAGCCAAAAAAAAGAAGCCATAATGCCATACAAAGATTTGGATTTAGAATGCTTATTAGAGGTTCTTAACGACGAAAGAGAAATTACTTGCCACTCTTATAAACAGTCTGAAGTAAACATGCTTATGCATGTAGCAGACTCCATGAATTTCACGCTAAACACTTTCACGCACATTCTAGAGGGTTACAAGGTTGCACATAAAATGAAAACCCACGGCGCTGGAGCTTCAACCTTCTCTGATTGGTGGGCCTATAAGTATGAGGTTAACGATGCCATCCCCCATAATGGGGCTCTTCTAAACGATATGGGTATTGTGACTGCTTTTAACTCTGATGATGCTGAAATGGCTAGAAGGCTTAACCAAGAGGCTGCAAAAGCAATTAAGTATGGCGGAGCATCAGAAGAAGATGCCTGGAAATTTGTTACACTTAACCCTGCAAAACTATTGCATGTAGACGACAGAGTGGGGAGCTTAAAAAAAAATAAAGATGCGGACATTGTTCTTTGGTCGGAACACCCCATGTCAATATATGCTGTGGCTGAACAAACATATGTAGATGGGCGATTGTATTATTCTCTGGAGTTAGACAAAATAAAGCGGGTGCATAATGCAGAAGAGCGAAGCCGTTTAATTCAAAAAATGTTGTCTGAAAAAAAGAGCGGAGCGAGCACTCAGAAAATAAAAACAGAAGGTTCGCATTTGTTCCATTGTGATGACGACTAGCTATAAAGATTTTTAATTAAATGTTCATAAATATGAAAGAAATTACAATTTTTATCTTGAGTATTACATGCTTTGTGGGGGCCATGGCTCAGCACCCTGCCTCCGCCCAAAAGAAAAGAATTCTACTATACGGGGGAACCGCTCACATTGGCAATGGCGAGGTTATTGAAAATTCGGTAATTATCTTAGAAGATGGGAAAATTCTTACTGTAGAAGACGCAAGTAGGATACGCATAGATATTTCTGACGCGGAGTATTTTGATTTAATTGGCAAACATGTATATCCTGGGTTTATTCTTCCTAACACTACTCTTGGGTTAGCGGATGTTGACGCTATTCGCGCATCCTTAGATTATGACGAGGTGGGTGACTTCAACCCTCACATTCGAAGCTTTGTGGCTTACAACACAGACTCTCCCGTAATCCCAACTATTCGGACAAATGGAGTTCTTCTTGGACAAATTAGCCCAAGGGGGGGGGTGATTTCTGGAAGTTCAAGCTTAGTGGAGTTTGACGGCTGGAACTACGAAGATGCCCTTTATAAAAAAGACGAGGGGGTTCATCTAAACTGGCCAGTATTTCCAAGTAAACTAAACAACTCGGGCGAGGGTAGCGATGAGCTTAAAGCTCATAATAGAACCCTAGAACTTGAGGAAATCGAAGAATTCTTCCTGCTATCCAAAGGCTACCTTAAGTCTAGTAATGAAAAGATAGACCTGCGCTTAGAGGCTATGAAAGGCTTGTTTGAAGGGTTTCAGACATTATATATTCATGTAGAAACTGTCAAACAAATTAAAGAAGCTGTTATATTTTCTCAAAAAATGGAAATTGCGAGAGTGGTTCTTGTTGGTGCACAAGATGCTTGGCGGGTTACTGACTTTCTCTCTGAAAACAACATCCCTATTATCTTAAATAGATTACACAGACTTCCTCTTCGAGCTGGTGAAGACATCGATATCTCATATAAAAGCCCAAAAATACTTCATGATGCTGGGGTGCTTTATTGTTTAGACTACCAGGGAGATATGGAGCGAATGGGCTCTAGAAATCTTCCTTTTACAGCGGGAACAAGCGCTGCATACGGATTAAGCAAGGAAGAGGCTCTAATGAGCATAACCTTAAATGCCGCAAAAATATTAGGAGTTGAAGCCCGCGTTGGTAGCCTAGAGGTTGGTAAGGATGCTACGCTAATTGTTTCTGACGGAGACGCTCTTAATGTTCTGACCAACCAAATCAGTTTAGCTTTTATACAAGGAAAAAAGCTTGACCTTTCGAACCACCAAACTCGACTTTACGATAAATATAAAAAACACCATCAAGAAATTTCAAAGCCCCAATAAATATTCTAAAGCTGAGAAAAATATGAGTTACAGATTGCTTTCTATGAAAGAATTGGAGCCTTTGAAAAAGGACTTTATTAAATTTCTTGCTGCTAATTCCATTACTGGAGAAGACTGGGGAGAGTTAAAATCTAAACACGCCGAAGATGCTAACCGAATTCTGAAAATGTTTAGTGATATTGTTTGGGAAAAATCGATAGAAAAAATCCGGTTTTTGGAACATCGGGACCACAAATACATTAAAGTTTTTAATTGCGGAGAAAAAAAAATCTCTCTGGTAGGTTTTTCTGTAAATTTAAAAAGCGCTCCATCATTAATGGATCCTAAAACATTTGAAGAATTAGGCTCTGGACAACTCGCTTTCTCAAGCCTCAAACCAGAATTTTATACGTCTCACAAAAAATATGACACAACTCGATCGTCGGAAGTATATCGTTTGATTGAAAGCGGTTGCTTACCTTGCGAAAAAAGCTATTATTACGGGATTAAATCTTTAATAATATAGCTGCGCTCAGGCTGAGCAGCTAAATAGTTGTTTTAGTAAAACTTGACGCGATTATCTTCTATATCGGACAGGGCCTTTAACGCGCTGAAAGCTTCAAAATTTGCTCGCGGTTGAAGTTGAGATTCAAGCTGATTTTTTAAGGATGTCAATTCCATTGGAACTTTGGACTCTTTAAATTCCATTGGGCTAACCACATAAACCCCAAGATTACCCACAATAGGAGAAGACAGTTGCCCTTTTTCTACACCGTAAAAAGCGCCAACAACATTGGGTTCAAATCCCCCGGGAATCGTGTTAGATGAAAAGGATAGCGTAGATGCTTGTTCTGCAACAAGCTTCATTTCTTTTTCTAAACTTTTCATGTCGCTTGCTACAGCAATAGCCTGGTTAAATTCTTCCGAAAGGACTTCCCCACTTTTCTCTTTTCTTAAGGCTGCCTCAACCTGCATTCGCACATCATCTAATTCTTGCACTCCTTCCTCAACAATATCAGACAACATGAGAACATAAATCTTATTATTTTGGTCGTCTAACTTTACGCTGTTTACTTGCGTGTTTTCATTGTAAGCCCAAAACACCAAACTTCTTGCTTGCTCAATGCCTGCAAAAGATCTGTCACCCTCTTGAACATTAACCGTGGTTAGGGCTATGTTTTTCTCTTCCGCCATAACCTCCAACTCTTCTAGGTTTTGTGATGAGGCCATCTCGCTTGCTTGAGCATAAATTTCATTAGAGGTTTCCTCACTTGCCTCAATTGCGAGAGAGATAATAGCTACCTGAATAGAGTCATTCTTTCTAGCGTTCAATCTTGCTATTTTATAGCTGTTATTTTCCTCATAGGGTCCAAAAATGAATCCAATTTCTGCATTTCTCATCTCTGTTTCTATAGCAGGAGATAGTTGACCTTTGGCAAAGAACGAAGGGTCAAAAGATTGGTCTGAATTAGTCTCTACAAAAGTAGCTGCATCTAAAGTATTTCGGAAACCCACTTGAACCTCATTACTCTTTGAGTTTTTATTGAAAACAACTTTGTCTTCTATGAAGCTTGAAACTCGCTTCTCCACAGATTTTTTGTCGCTATTAGTTGGGGTGATCTCGAAGGTGACCATGCTGATTTCTCGAGAAGCATTTTGCGGATAATCTTCTTTATGAGACCTGAAATAGGTGCTAACCTCTGCGTCACTAACCTCTATTTTATTATCAAAAGCTTTAAATAAATAACTTCCTGACGCTTGAGTACCTTGTTCGTTAAAATAGGTCTCCGCATCTGTGTTAGAGGCAATCAATCCTTGACGAACCAAACTATTATACTTTTGTCCTTGACGCTCTTTTCTGATCACATTTTCGAAATACATCCACCGCTGAGGGTCATTATCGTGAATTTGCTGAATTAGTGAGGCTAATTGAGGCGTGCTAACATCTTGACCTGTTATGCCAAAAAATTGCTTTGCCGTAGGAGACATGTTTCCGCTTTTGTATCCGAAACTAAGAGAGGCGAGTTCTTCAGGGCTAATTGCTATTCCAAGCTCCTGATACTGACTTCCCATAATAATTTCATTTAACTTGTCGTTCCAAAGGTTATCTCTAAGTACATTCCTATCCTGCGCGCCGTTAAAAATTCTGTCTAAATTCTGTGCCTCTGTTTCAAAGTCTCTATAATCAAGAACAGCATCATTTATTTCTCCTATAACGCCTTGTGCGCTAGTGAAGAATGAAGTTCCTGAATTCATTAAGTCGCCCAAAAGAAAGGCCCCCAGAGCGATTCCAACCGCTGCTATTAATAAGCCTGACTTTTTTCTCAGTTTGTCTAGTGATATCATGGTTTTCTTTTTTTGTTCTTCAAGTGAGCGAATATACGAAAGTTCTTGAAAAATAGTTCTTTTAGGTCTGCTTGAAAAGATGAACTTTTTCTATTCTTGTCTGTTCTACAGCTATGATGTGGAACATAAAACCATTAAATTCAATCTTGGCCTTCAATTCTGGAATACACTCACAGTGCTTGACTATTAACCCACTAAGGGTTTCGTAATCACCTGACTCGGGGAGGTTTAGTTGGTATTTATCATTTAAATAGTCTATCTCGTGTCTTCCGGAAAATATAAATTCTTGTTCAGAAATTTTATGCTCTTCAAGTTCTAGAACATCGTGTTCGTCTTCTATTTCTCCAAAAATCTCTTCTAGTATGTCTTCTACGGTCAACAACCCCGAGGTTCCCCCAAACTCGTCTACAACTAAAACAATGCTTTTTCTCTCTTGAATAAAAAGCTTAAGTATTTCGCTGGCTGTCATGGTCTCAGGAACCATTGAGATCGGAAGTAAAATAGACATAATGTCTCGAGGAGATTTAAAAAGCTCGCAAGAGTGAACAAAGCCAATAACCTGATCTATGCTTTCTCTAAAAACTGGAATCTTAGAAAGCCCTGTCTTTACAAACTTGTCTCTCAAGCTTGCTATATCCTCTTCAATGTGAATGGCTTGAATTTCGGTTCTTGGAACCATGCATTCTCGGGCCTTGACTCTTGAAAAATCAAGCGCATTTTGAAAAATTTTAATCTCGGCATCAAGCCCTTCTTTATTTTCGTGTGTTTTCGTGTGCTCTTGAAGATATTGCGCTAAATCTGTTCTCGCGAAGGCCGGCTTCTGGTCTAAATGTTTGACTCGGATTATGTGTTTAAGAATAATATTAGATGCGCCTACGACTAGCGCAACAACAAAATAAAGAAGATAGTAGGAAAGCCAGGCAGGAAAGGCAAAAAGTCGAATAAATCGATTGGCATTCAGAGCAAAAAGAACTTTGGGTAAAAATTCTGCAGTAACCAGAACAATAGACGCTGAACAGATAGTCTGTGAGAATAATAGGACTATTTCTGAATTAGAAAACTGAATTATTATCGGCTCAAGCGCTTCCGCCATTGTAATTCCATATATGACCAAAGCTATATTGTTGCCCACAAGCATTGTCGCAATAAATCGTGAGGGGTTTTCAAGGAAGGGAGTCAAAATACGGGCGTTAATACCGCCCCTCTTTTTCATGAGCTCGAGGTGAAGTTTATTAGAGGCTACAAAAGCAATCTCCATTCCTGAAAAAAAAGCGGAAAATAAAAGTGATAATAAAATAATTAGTAAATGCTCAGTGATCATTTAGATGTTTTAATTCAACTTTGGCTCTCTTGCATTGTACAAATGAACGAAATTTTTAGTTTTTGTATTATTTTTTATGGGAGTCAATATAAAAAAATTAATTATGGTTTTGTGAGCCCGACTTCGATGGCTCCTCTACTTTTTTTTAAAGAATACTTTGAAAAATAAATATCCGAAATAAAGCCTTCACCCATAATTACTTGGTTTGATTTTGTGATTTTCACGAACTCTTTTGTGTGGATTTGTTCTTCCTTCTCATCCCAAATCAAGTACTCTGTTTCTAGCTTTTCGCCTTCTGCGTTTTCTAGGACCACCATTCCCCTAGCCTCGATGATTGAAGTGCTCAGGTTTTGAATTGCATAGTCTGCGCTAAGAGAGGCATCTTTTTGACCTGTAATTTCAAAAGAATTTATTTCCAGACCTTGTGGAAACTCTAAATAAGGCTCCCCCCCCCCATACCTGTCTATCATTGGTGATTTTAAAACAAAGGACGCCCTCCCGTTCTTTGTATAAAGCCACTCTACATGTGTTGAAGATGCTAAAGGCTCTTGTGGTTGGTTAGAAAAGTTTTGTCTTTCGTTGCTTTCTGTTTGACATGAGAAAAACATAAATGGCGCGCATAAAAAAAAAATTCTAAATAAGATGTTTCGTTTGTTAAAACTCATAATAACATGGGCGCAGAAAGACACCAGTATTTACTGATTTAATTGGGGACTCGAACAGACACCATTTCTGAATACCAGCATTCTATTTGGTAGGTGGGCACACCCAACAAACCCTCTGTGAAAATATCTGTTTTGCTTGGTATCTGTTCTGTGTATTTAACAATTCTTTTTTCCGCTTTTTCTAAAACTGATTTATCTATTTTGGCGGCAAACTCATATTTGTCTATAGCCGCCCAGTAGCCAACTCTTTTGAGGAATTCTGTTTTTAACTCCCCACACTTTCGTGAGCTTTGAGCGTATAAGTCTCCGATGAGTAAATATGGCTCACCCCAAGCGCTTCTATATTTAGCCGCGAGTAAGGCAAACTTTCTAGCATTGCGATTTTGGCCGAGCTTGGCGTGTGTTTGAGCTACCTTAAAAACATATTTTGATTTATAAATGTCATCTTCCTCGTTTTCATATGCAAAAGTTAAGAACTCCAATGCTTTGTCATATTTTTCTTTCTTTAGCGCACTTACCCCCATTTTATATGCAGCAAAAGGAGAAGGGTGAATATTGTAAAGGGCCTCTGAAATCTTGAAAAATATTTCGGTATCTGTACACTGTTTTTTGTACAACAACTTAGCGGCTCTTTCTAGCCATTGAATATCTTCCTTATAACGTTCGAAGTTTTCAGTATAAAGTTGCACTAATTTATCACATGTGGCGTGCGGCCCTACCGTTTTGTATAAGTTGTTTTTAACATCTTCGAGCGTCTTTAACTCTTTCTCGTCCTTTTCTATTATTTTTTTTTCCTTTTTTGTTGTCGGGTCACCCTCCTTGTTTGTAAGTTTGTATATTTCAGAGCCCAGCTTGGCTTGTCTATAAGAAATGACCCTTAGAAGGTCTGAGTAAAGGTTTATTAAGTCTTCAACATTTAGCTGCTTCGCTTGAACTAACTTAGTTGTTGCCAAAAAATAATAATTTAACACGCTAGAAGAGCTTTCGTATCCTGCTTCATCAAAAGACGACGACAAACATGCTCTCGCCTCTTCTAAGCCGTCAACTGTTTGTTTCTTTTGCTTGTAAATATCTGCGCCCTTTAGTCCATTTACATATGCCTCTTGTCCTGGGTAATACTTATTTCTTTGGTCATAAACCAGCAACAAAGAATCCACAAGGACACTTTTTCTTACGGTATCTAATTCATTTTTAATGAGGTCTCTTAAAATTCTTGGCCCATGAATATATATGTTTTTTGTTCTCTTGGGCGTATTATTAAATAAATAAGACCAGGGTTGATAGGCGTCTGTGTAATTTTTTTGCTTGTAAAACTCTGTATAAATCGATAGGTTTTCATTACAAAGAACCTTGTCTGAGCCATATTTTAAAGAGTCTGCTTGCTGTTGGGCAAAAACAAAAAATGTACTACACAATAGAAAAGCTAATGATCGTAATTTATGCTTCATAATATTTTTGGATTAGTCGATTTTTCTTTTTGTAAACCATTTGTCGTTAAAGGTTAGGGCTAATTGAAATTTGAGATACTTTTCTTCTACCAGTCCTGCATCAAGAGACCCTCTTTTCCCAAACTGAAAACCAAGGTTTAACGTTGATTTAGATTTTTTTAAAGGGAGGCCCAAACCCAGGCTAAAACTCATCTCTCGTATTTCTGTGGGACTTATTGGTTCTCCAAAAGCTGAAACAGACAAAAAGCCCGTGTTAAAGTTCAAACCTCCTCGATACTGAATATTACTTAAATAGTTGTGGATGTTGCTGTGATTTGGGGTCCACCAAAACCCCAACTTATACTGTGTCGCATTTCTAAGCTGGGGGTCGGTTTCATCGAAAAGCTGAAGTTCTGCCCACTCTTTAAAATCGAGCTCAGCAGACACCATCCAATGCTTATCTTCAGAAAAAGAGGCGCCTAAAACATATGACTTTGGTAAGACAAGCCCGCTTGAAGAGCTTAAAAAGGCGCTTATTGTATCTCTTATATACTCAAAATCTCCAACAACATTGTATGTGTAAATACGATCTTCTGAATCAGCATTGAGACTTGATTCAGGCTGAAAACTTGCACCTAAGATGAGACTTTTGTCATTTAAGGTAGTTTGGTATTGAACACCTAGGTCAACGACAAAATCTCTAACTGTATAAGTGTTTTCATCTCTTCTATTTAAATAATCATTTTGAGAATAAACAAGGTCTCTTTTGCTCTTGAGTCTACCAAAAACACCGCTACATGTGCCGCCAACAGAAAAGCCTTTAAAAAGTTCTACTCCAAGGTTGACGAAGGCTCGGTGAATTCCTCCTGACCCTGAATGGTTTAAGTCATAGGCCAGTGTGTCTTCGAGGCCTTCTATCTCAAAACTCTGCAGCAATTCATAGCCCTGAAAAGAGTAGGGCATTAACCCTGCACTAGCCGCGAAACCTTTAGATATGGGGAAGCCTAAACTCAAGTAAGAGAGAGTTCCGCTAAAATATTCTTGATTCAAGTTACCTTCAGATAAAAACATCGAGGTAGCTGAAATTCCAGCCTCATAAGTAGTTAGCCTTAATCCGCTCAAAGAAGCGGGATTCATTGGATTTAAAAAAGCTTCAGGGCGAAGGGCAACACCCAAACCTCCCATGCTATTATTTAGGGAAAAGCCTTGATTTTGGATCTCGCCTATTCCGAAAACTGAGTAAGGAGAGATTGTGTTCTGTTGGGCAGTTAAAAAAAGTGGCCAACAAAGAAGTACGAAAAGTAGGTTTTTAAATATTTTTTCTTGCATTTTGTGTCAAAATAAAATTCATCCCCTTTAATAGAAGGTCGGGGTCGGCAAAGATGCTCTTTTTTAATTTCTTATCAAAAAATGGAGCATCACCACCTGTAAGAATTACCTTAATTTGAGGGTAACGCCCTTCATAAGCATCTATTGTTCCTGTTAGTTCCATCGCCATTCCTAAAACAACCCCTGAAAGAATAGATTCCTTAGTGTTTTTGCCCAAAAGATCTTTGGGTTCTGACAACTTAACTCGCGGAAGTTTGGCGGTAAATGTATGCAGAGCCTTAAGCCGCATCTGTAGTCCGGGAGAAATTGACCCACCTAGATACGCCCCCTCATTGTCTATTAAATCAAACGTCATGCAGGTACCTAGATCGAGAATTAAGACCGCCTTTCCGGGGAAAGCGTGAAAACCCCCGACCGCTAAAGCAAGACGATCTGATCCAAGAGTCTCCGGACTTTGATATTTATTAACAATGGGTGGAAAGAGGTTGTGTAATTCAATGTATTTTAATCCTCTCTTTTCTAGTGCCCAAGAAAAAGTTTTTGGGATAGGTTTGACGCTACAAACTACAACCCGAAGTACATTATTGGTGTTGAACTCGTCCATAGATTTATGGAAGCCGCTGAGGTCACATTTACCCCTGTACTGGATTTGATTATCTACAAATCCAGCGTACTTTATTCGGCTATTTCCTATGTCAATCATTAAATCCATGAGCAAATATATTTTACAAAAGTAAGAATCTTGAAATTAATATAGTAATTTCTTTGATAGATAGGTGGCATGTGGTTATATTTGCTCGCTTATTGGTTTGGTGCTATAGCTCAGTTGGTAGAGCAAAGGACTGAAAATCCTTGTGTCCCTGGTTCGAATCCAGGTAGCACCACAAAAAAAACCCGCCTTAAAAAGCGGGTTTTTTTTGTAAAGTATTTGTTTTAATAGCTCAAGGCGGCTTCTTTTAAATCTTTGATTTGCAAGTGTTCTTTATTTTAAATCCAACATCTAAGGCCAGATTCACAAAAGGGCCTCCTAATTTCCCGTTAGCGCAAAAAATAGTTGTTGTCATTCCCTTTTTCATCTGCTTCTTTTTAAGTGAAAACAAACCGCTATACAATATATGGTACCATACCGAAGTATAGTGTGTGTTTGCTTTAACGCGTTCAAAATGGATAAAGAATTACATGCAAAAATTGAAGAGTTCAAAAGTTGTCGAGTAGATAAGCCTCAGTTAGAAATAATTGAACACTACAAAGAGGGGGGGAGAACTGTGCAGGATGCTTTAGACAACGTTTTAGGAAGGTGGAAAATGTAAATTATGGTATTGCTTTGTAATGGTGAATTCATATATTCCGAATTGGAAAAAGGTCCTCCGAAAATATCGCCCAGAAGGTTCTCAAAGAGTTAAAGAACTTATAGATAAATAAATTCGTCGAAATAAAAGCTTATGACTATTTGCCAGTAAAGGTGACTTACAAATTAGAAGACTATGGGTGTGCCCTTGCGCCATTAATTCTCGAATTGACGAATTTTGGGAAAACTCATAGATATAAAATAATACAAAAAAATAAACGAAAGCACAACAAAATCTAAAGGGCATTAAAACGACTTTTTTTACAGAATACTCTAGCTACATGATAATCAGTATGGTTGATCAGACTCTTTTGGTAATGCGAACCTTTTCAATTCTAAGGTGGCTTAATTCCCTTCGCAGTCTAAGCCTGGTTCTGGAAATTCACAAGACCCGTTATCTAATAACGCCGTTGACAGATAGTTACAAGCACTTGTGTTTGTGCATCCATAAATACCCGTCTCAATAGATGGTCCGTCTTCGCTGTGTTCAAAAACTTCACTTATAAACCAATCACACAAGTTTATATTTAACACCTCCTGATACGCTTTTACTTGATACCCTTGTCCTGGGTTTAGGTCTCCAATCCCATTAAAATCAAATTCGGGTAAATATGCGTCCCCGTAATTATCTTTTACGATGACTATACTTTCTTGACAGCTTGACAGAGCTTGACTGATGTCAACTGGGTTAGGACAACAGTAACCTATCATATTCCAGCCTTCCGTTAAAATTAATGATATGTTCCAAGCCTCTAGGGCGCTTAAAAGATACGAGTTCGTCGCCTCAAAAGATTGTTGGCTCGCAAGCTCAATCTGAAGTAAGGCAAAAGCCTCCTGAATGTTGGCAATAGAATCAATTAATTCCGCTAAGTCTGTTTCGTGTTGAAAAACACAAGAAGAGTCGTCTATTGTTGAGGATAGTTCATAATTATGCGCAAGATTATTAGTGCATCCAATGATCGCCAAGTCCTCCGGGTAAAAAACAAAATTTGAAACTAAATTAATGCTGTTTTGTGAATAGGCGTCTGAACCCGAAATATAATTTGCTTCCGCTATATAGTAGTTATTTTCTATCGAATCAGTTAGCCCTAATTCACTAACAAGCCACACGATTTGTTCTCCCTGACTAAAGCCGTCTTTTTCTTCTGTGGTGAGGTCGTCTGCATAAACAGCAATTGAACCAACTCCACCACCCCAAGTAGAAAACCCGGCACAATTTAACCCGCCGTTTGAATTGACATAAAAAGCTCCTATCGAAAAGCCTTCTAAGATAATCGAGTCGCCTTGCTGCAACTCTTCTATAAGATAGGTAGCATTTGTCCCAGTATTAATCTCTTCTTGATTCTGAGGCCAGTTGATGGAAGGTTGGTGTTCACAGCTCCCATCATCTAAGTTGGCCTCAATCGAGAAATTAATCGATTCTTGTTCGGTACAGCCAAAAAAGCAAGAGGGGTAGTTACCTAGCATTTCTTCTAGTTGCTCTGGGTAAGTGTTTACGCAAGCAATGGGGTTATTATTAATGTCGAGATTTAAAAGCGCATCTGGAATGTGGGGTAGATAAGTTAAATTATTGTTCTGTATGCTAAGAGTTGCGATTGATTCGGGCAAAAAATCAACCCCGCTTATTTGATTGCCATAACAAAGCACTTGTTCAACGTTATTAGGAAGGGTTGGTAGGGAGGTTAAATCATTATATGCACAAAATAAAACCTCTAAATTATTTGGTAGATTGGGAAGGCTGGTGAGTTCATTAAAACACAGCTTTAGGTCTTCGACACTCTCTGGTAAGTAAGCGATCGTGTTTATTGAGTTGTGACGCAGGTCTATGGTAACTATTTCTGGGGGTAAGTGCAAAATCTCGTTGAGATTATTCCACTTTGCGAAGAGAGTCGAGATCTGGTTGGGTAACAATGGAAAAGAAAGTAGGTTGTTGTTTTCGCAAGACAATAATTCCAAATTAGAAAAAAGCTCTACTCCATTAATATTATATAGACCTAAGCCATCAAGATTCAATTCGGTTATTGTAGAGGCAACGGCTGAGTCTATCTGTCCGTTCTGGATTAAATTCGAATAATTTTCGCTCAAATAATTGAAAAATATCGTGTCTACTTGGTCGTCGCTTTCCTGGACTAAATCTTCAACATCCCCTTCGGACCCTAGCGCTACAAGCAACGAATCCAACTGAACAAGAACATCCATTGGGTATTCGGCACAGTTAGGGTAGAGAGTCATTATTGAGTCGATCTGGGTTTGGGTGTCTTGAGCGAAACTATTGACTTGAAAACAAAAAATAAATAGGTAGGTTAACTTTTTCATCCTTGAAAAATTGAATTCATTACAAATTTAAGGATAAAATAATGTAATCGGGCAAAGAAAAAAGCCCTTATAAAAAAAGGGCTTAAATAATATTATGTGTTTACTGTTTCTTAAAAACGGAATATAAAACCAAGAGTGCGGCAACTCCAATAAAATTATTTTGCCCCAGCGAATTAATTGCGCTTTGAATATTTTGAATTGGACTCCAACCCAGAAGGGGCTCTCCGATAATTAACTGAACCACCACTCCTAAACATAAAATCGGCACAGCTATCTCCACCGCTTCACTTAGATAATTTTTAATTCTATTGACTATTGTTTTTTGATCTTCGTTCATGTGTGCGGTCTTAAAAAATTAATAAGCATTAAGCCCCTTTTGGGGCTTAATGCTTATTTAACTACTTCTTCATAAAAGATAAAACAACCAATAAGGCTACTAATCCTACAAATCCTCCACTAGCAAATTGAGCTACCAAACCGGTAATGTTGTCAATCACTGTAAATGGAGACCCGGCTCCTAATAAAATTTCGGCTACGATTCCGAGACCCAAAAGGGACATCAACAATCCAACGATTCCCGAAATAAACGAACCTAAATTTTTAAATACTGCTTCCATAATTAAAGGGTTTTTAGTTAATAGACTCAAATATAATAAGATAGATCTCCGTTTTCCAAAAAAATATTGTTTGGGGGGAAATTCCAGCAACTTTTGAAAACACTGATTTCTAAGGGGTTGTAATTACGGTTTACTTAGGCCTGAAAGTCTTTTTCGGACGAAAGACGCTGTTTTTTATTTTTTTTTTAGGCCACTTATCAACAATGGTTCGTTAATAATATTGATTGCCTGAACCCCTTGTATTCACTGTTTTTCAAAGCTTTATGTTGTTATTTTGTTCGTTTTTTTGAAATTATGTGCTTTTGTACCTATTTATCTTCGTTTAACTTCATTTCGTCCTTGATTTGACCTATTTTCTTCTGCATTTTTTCTCTTTCTTGTTCAAATTCGGCGAACTGTCCTATTTTTCCTTGAACTGAAAAGTAAAATTTTATCTTGGGTTCCGTTCCTGAGGGCCGCGCCGTGACCCTTGTTCCGTTCAGAGTAACAAATTGTAACACATTTGAGGCGGGGAGTCCTGTCTTGGAGCCTTCTAAAAAGTCTATTATTTCGACCACACTTTCTCCCAAAATCTCTTTTGGGGGAGATGATCGCAGGTTTTGCATCATTTTAGCTATTTCATTCGCTCCACTTCGCCCACTTTTAGTAATGGATAATAGTTCTTCAAAATAAAACCCATGCTCCCTATACATTTCCATCATTAGATCTAAAAGATCCTTTCCCTGGTTTTTTGCCCAAGCCACCATTTCTGCAATTATTGCGCAAGATATTACGGCATCTTTATCGCGAACAAAATCACCTGCCAAATAGCCATAACTTTCTTCTCCTCCACCAATAAAGGTTTCTTTGCCTTCCTTCTCCTTAATTAGGGCACCAATGTGTTTAAAGCCTGTTAGTGTTTTATATGACTTAACTCCGCTTGCTCGGGCTAAAGAATTTATTAAATCGGTCGTCACTACTGTTGTGGCAACGAATTGGTTCCCGTCTATTTTTCCTTTTTCCTTCCATTTAGATAATAAATAGTTTACTAACAAAGATCCTGTCTGGTTTCCATTTAAAATGATAAACTCTCCTTGCTTATTTGGAACCGCTATACCGACGCGGTCGGCGTCGGGGTCTGTTCCCATAACAAGGACAGCTCGTTTCTTCTTTGCTAATTCAATCGCTAGACCTAAAGCCTCCGGTTCTTCTGGGTTTGGGGATTGGACTGTAGGAAAGTTTCCGTTTATTTCATCTTGAGAAGCGACGGTGATCACCTTTTTAAAACCATACTCTTTAAGGGTTTTGGGAACCAATACTGAACCCGTTCCATGAATCCCTGTGAATACAATTGGCATCTCCGCCTGTTTGAATATGTCCTCCGGAGAAAGACTGAGGGTTTTTATTCTTCCAATATACGCTTGATCCATTTCTTCCCCCAAAAAATGTATCAATGCTGGTTGGGGATGAAACTTCACCTGATCTATTCTAAGGCCTCGAACCTTGCTTATTAGCTCTTGGTCAAAGGGGCTAACTATCTGGCCGCCATCTTCTCCATAAACCTTAAATCCATTGTATTCTTTTGGATTGTGAGAAGCGGTTATAACAATCCCGCCTTGGCACCCTAATTCACGTACCGCAAAAGAAAGCTCTGGGGTCGGTCGTGGGTCGCTAAACAAATAAACATGAATGCTGTTTGAAGAAAAAACCTCTGCGGCAGTCTGAGCAAAAAGCCGGGAATTATTTCTACAATCATAGGCAATCGCTATAGATACTTTTTGGTGTGGGTAAGATTCGGTTAACGCTATAGCCATGCCCTGACTAGCCTTACCAATTGTGTAAACATTGATTCTGTTTGTACCCGCGCCCATGAGGCCGCGCATTCCTCCTGTGCCAAAATCAAGGTCCTTGTAAAAAGCCTCAATTAACGGATCCCCGCCCCTCTTAATAAGCGCTTTTACCTCTGCCCTTGTATTTTCGTCGTAATTGCCTGACAACCATTTTGATGCTGAATCTACTACCCCCCCCTCTATCATTGTGATATTTCTTTGTTTTTATAAATCATATTTAAACCAACCCCCAAAAGTAATAGTAAAATTCCAAAAATGCTGAACACAGAATATGTTTCTCCAAAAAATAAATAGCCATATACAAATGCAAACAAAACACCCACATACTTGTAAATCATGGTATTGCCGGTAAAATCGCCTTGGATTCCCTTGGTCATAAGAACTTGCGCTAACTGGGTTAAAAGCCCTAAAAGAAGTAGAAACAACCAGTCGATTCCTTTAGGGCTGATCCAATCAAAATAAGACAAAAACCCCATAATAGGTGTCGCGACAAGGGGAAAATAAAAAACAACCACTAGGGGGTCTTCAGTGACTCTTAAAAAGCGAATACAGTTATATGCCAGTCCAGATAAACCCGCAGAAAGAACACCTAAGCCAACAAACTTTATGGAAATTTGTCCGGACAAATCAAACCCCTTTAGCATCATTATACCTAAAAAGGAGAGTGCGAAAAAAAACCACTGTCTAGGCTTTAATTTCTCTTTTACTATCCAAACCGCAAAAATAGCAGTAAAAATAGGAGATAAGTATTGAATTGTTACGGCGCCAGCTAAGGGAATGTTTTGAAGTGTAACAAAAAACAAAGTTAAGGCGGTTGTTCCTAAAGCCCCCCGGGCAAACAAAACTTTTCTATTATTACCAAGCAGCGCCACTTTTCTTTTTTTAAGACTAAAGAAACACAGAAGAAGGGAGGTTAGAGAGCGAAAAAAAACCAACTCAAAAACAGGAATGTGGGGAAGGGTTTTTACGCATAGATGCATTAAGGAAAAAGCGAAAGAAGAAAGTATCATAAATCGAGCTGCCCTGTTCATTTACTTGTTTTTTAACAAATATAGCATAGAAGGGGCTCTTTTGAACAAGATGATGTGCCTATTTTAATGTTAGGGCGACACTTGACGATGACGAAATTTTATATCTTAGCTATTATTCGTAAACCTGTATTATGACACCTAAATCTGAAAAAAAATTATTTCTCTTTGATGCTTTTGCGCTTATTTATAGGGCATACTTTGCTTTTGCAAAAAACCCTCGAATAAACTCAAAAGGACAAGACACTTCTGCGGTCTTAGGGTTAGTAAACACGCTTATGGACGTACAAATGAAAGAGCAACCTACGCATTGGGCTATTTGTTTTGATACCTCTGAGCCTACGGAAAGACACCTAGAATACACTGAATACAAGGCCCAAAGAGAGGCTATGCCTGAGGGTATTTCCTCTGCTTTACCTTTCATTTTTGAGATGATGGACGCGCTAAATATTCCCGTTATTGCAAAACCCGGCTTTGAGGCAGACGATGTAATTGGTACGCTTGCAAAAAAAGCAGAAAAAGAGGGTTTTACCACTTATATGATGACGCCCGACAAAGATTTTGCTCAATTAGTCTCCAAAAATATTTACATGTATAAGCCTCCCAGAATGGGCGGGGGGGCCGAGGTTTGGGGAGTTGCTGAAGTTCTTAAGAAGTTTGAAATCAACCGTATAGACCAGGTGGTTGATTACCTTGGTATGATGGGGGATGCCTCAGACAACATTCCAGGAATACCTGGTGTTGGAGATAAAACCGCAAAAAAACTCTTGTCTCTGTATGACAGTATGGAGGGTTTGTATAATCACACTGATGATCTCAAGGGTAAACAAAAAGAAAAGGTAGAAGAAAATAAAGATTTAGCTTTTTTATCTAAGAGGTTGGCTACTATAAACCTTCGGGTTCCTGTGGTTTTTGACGCTAACAAACTCATTCGAAAAGAAATGAACAAAGAGGCGGTCAAAGATCTATTCGAAGAGTTAGAGTTTCGCCGTCTTTCTGATCGTTGGTTTGGGCCTAAAAAAGAGAAAAATCCTGCCGATCTAGTTAATCCAAAAAAAAACTCAAACCCTTCACAAGTAGATCTTTTCACTAATGAAAAACATCAAAATGATTTGTTCAGCAGCAACTATGAAACAATAGAAACGTCAAAGCCTATCTACAAGTTAGTTGACAGCACGGCATCATGTATGGCTCTCGTTGAGCGTTTAATCACATTAAAATCTGTTTCTTTTTACACAGAAACCTCTTCTATAGAGGCCTTAAAAGCGGAAGTTGTGGGTATTTCTTTTTCTTTCAAAACTAAGGAGGCTTATTATGTACCTATTCCTTCTGGGGTGGAAGAGAGAAATAAAATCTTTTCTATTTTTAAACCTTTCTTCGAAAACAAAAGAATAGAAAAGGTCGGGTATAACATAAAGCACGACCTTCTAGTGCTTGCTAAACACAAAATTGATTTAGCTGGGCCTTTGTTTGATACGATGATTGCGCACTACCTTCTTGAGGCGGATATGGGTCACAACATGTCTGTTCTTGCGGAAACATATTTAAATTATTCTCCGATTAAAATTGATGCCTTGATGGGGAAAGGTAAGTATCTAGTTGACACGCGCAGCATTTCGCCTAGCAGGGTTAAAGATTTTTCCTGCGAGGACGCAGACATCGCGTGGAGGTTGAAGGGGGTGTTTAATCCTCAATTAAAAGACGAAGATTTGCTAACTCTTTTTAAAGATGTTGAAATGCCCCTGATAGTCGTGCTTGCTAAAATGGAGCGTGAAGGAATCAATCTCGACCGCGAAAGCTTGTCTGTGTTTTCTGAAGAACTTGCCTCTTCTATTGTTAAGCTTCAAGAAGAAATTTGTGAACTAGCTGGATTTGAGTTTAATATTGCCTCTCCCAAACAACTTGGGGATGTATTGTTTAATCATCTAAAACTAAATGATAAAGCAAAAAAAACAAAAACTGGCCAATTTTCGACTTCAGAAGACGTGTTAAGTCGCTTGAAAAAAAAGCACCCTATCATTGAAAAAATACTAGATTTTCGTTCTTTACAAAAACTTCGCTCTACTTATGTAGACGCTTTACCTAACTTAGTAAATCCAGAAACGAGAAGAATACACAGCTCTTTTAACCAGGCGATAGCAGCTACGGGAAGGCTTAGCTCAAACAATCCTAACCTTCAAAACATCCCTATTCGTTCAGAAAAGGGGCGTGAAGTGAGAAAAGCATTTATTCCAAAAAATGATCAGTTTTTACTTTTGGCTGCTGATTACTCTCAAGTAGAGCTTCGTCTCATTGCGGAATTAAGTGGAGACCCCACGATGATAGACGCATTTAAAAAAGGCTTAGATATTCACGCTATAACCGCCTCAAAAGTTTTTAACACCCCTTTAAATCAAGTAAGTAGAGAAATGCGTTCAAACGCAAAAACGGTTAATTTTGGAATTATCTATGGTGTTTCTGCGTTTGGTTTAAGTCAACAGTCTAGTTTGTCTAGGAAGGAGTCTAGCGAAATAATTAAAAATTATTTTGATACCTATCCGAAACTTAAAGAATACATGGACGCAAACATCGCCTTTGCTCGCGAACATGGTTATGTGAAAACTGTTATGAATAGAAAAAGAAGGTTAAAAGATATTAATTCAAGAAATAGTGTTGTCCGGGGTCATGCTGAAAGAAACGCAATAAACGCCCCAATCCAAGGCTCTGCTGCAGACATAATCAAGGTGGCTATGGTTGATATTCATAATAAATTAGAGCAGATGGGTTTAAAATCAAAACTTCTTTTACAAGTGCATGATGAACTCGTCTTTGACGCGTTAAAAGAAGAGTTGAATATTCTTAAGCCTCTCGTTAAAAAAGCAATGGAAGAGGCTTACTCTTCGTCTGTTCCTTTAGTGGTTGACTTGGGAGAGGGTTTGAATTGGTTAGAAGCCCACTAGATTGTTTTCTTCTTCTTTAATATTGTCTTATAACTCACTATCACAAAAATAATTTTGTTTTTGGTATGCTTGTTGTTTTAAGGGCGCTATATCCTCCCTTTATATCGATAAGCCTCTGGTATCCTTTTGATTTTAGTATAGAAATGAATATAACTGAACGATACCCTCCCGCACAATGAATGTGGTAAGTTTTGTTTTTATCTACCTCCCCCATTTCTTGATGCAGAAAATCTAGAGGTAAATTTTTGGCGCCTTTTAAGTGCTCGGATTTGAATTCGCTCGGCTTTCTTACGTCTACTATTTCAACATCCCAAAACTGTTCCGCTAAGTCTTTTGCTTCTTCGTTTAACACCTTTTCTTGAGGTCTTCCTTCGCGCTTCCACGCTTCGAAGGAGCCCGAAAGATAACCGCAGGTGTTGTCAAAACCGACGCGTGCTAATCTTTTCACCACTTCTTCTTCCCTATTTTCCGGGCAAACTATTAGTATTTTCTGATTTAAATTTTCTATCAAACTTCCTGCCCAAGGAGCAAAACTTCCATCTATACCTATAAACCACGAATTAGGAATGTGCCCTTCACTAAATTCTTTCTGGCTGCGCACATCCAAAATTAATGCTCCCTGACCAACCTCTCTATCTAATTCTTCTAAAGAAAGCGCTTTTGTTCCTAAAGAAATAATTTGATCTATTTCTTTGTTTTCTTTAGTTGAGTTCATCTGGGCATTTTTTGGAAAATATAAAGGAGAGGGAAGAATATCCTTTAATAACTCTTTAATAAATTCTTTCTTTGATAAACCCTCTTTAAGGGCATAATTTCTTTTTTTTTGGTTTCCTAAACTATCAAAAGTTTCTTTACTCATACTCTTTCCGCACGCAGAGCCAGAGCCGTGAGCGGGATATATTATTATATTATCGTTTAGAGGTAATATTTTATTGCGAAGAGAATCAAAAAGAAGCCCCGCCAAATCTTCCCTACTTAAATCTGTTTTTACTGCTAAATCTGGCCGTCCCACATCTCCTATAAATAAGGTGTCTCCAGAAAACAACGCCTTCTGCTCTCCACTTTCATTTATCAGTAAATAACAAGTAGATTCTAGGGTGTGACCTGGGGTGTGAATAGCTTTTATCTTAATTTTTCCAAGAGTTAAAACCTCTCCATCATTTAGAGTTTTGAATTTGAAGTCGGCTTTTGCGTTGGGCCCGTAAACTATTTTTGCTCCTGTTTTTTTTGCTAAATCTACATGCCCTGAAACAAAGTCTGCATGAAAATGTGTTTCTAAAACATATTTTATTTTACTCTTCCCTTCTCGAGCTCTTTGAATATAGGGTTTTGTCTCTCTTAAAGGATCTATTATTAAACACTCCCCATCAGACTCAATATAATAAGCTGCTTCCGATAAACATTTTGTGTAAATCTGCTCTATCTTCATTATGTATTCTTTATTAACCTGTTAGTTATTAGTTAATTATTTATAATGTTTCTTTCAAAATAATAAAAAAAGACATTATTAAAATAAAATAACCAAAGTGTTTTTTTAGTTTATCGCCATCAACCCCTCTTCCTACTCTAACACCAATAAACATTCCTATAATAGATAATAAACAAAAAGGTAAAAGAAAATCCCAAGATATATTTAATGAATTAGATATGTCTCCAATAAAACCAAATAATGACTTTACAGCTATTATAGTTAAAGAGGTCCCCACCGCTTTTTTCATAGAAAGACCAGAAAATAAAACGAGAGTAGGTATAATTATAAAACCCCCTCCGGCTCCAACTAAGCCTGTAAATAAACCAATTAATACTCCTTCAATTATTATTTTTGAAACATTATTCTTTCTTTGTTTTTTTCCTATTCTTCCTTTTATTAAACCTATCATGGAAAGTGCCGCAAAAAACATAATAAAAGAAAACAAAACCATTATGGCTGTGTTTTTACTTATAATAAATCCATTAAAATTAATAATTATATCAGGAATAGAGGGAATAATTATCTTTCTAGTAAAGTATACACTTAACAAAGAGGGTATAGAAAAATATAAAGCAATTTTTTTATCTATATTTCCTTCCTTAATTTTTGTAAGTGCCCCAAAAAAAGAAGTTATTCCTACAATAAAAAGAGAATAAGAAGTGGCTAAAATAGGTTCTATTCCAACTAAGTATGTTAAAAACGGAAGAGTTAATATAGAACCCCCTGCTCCTATTAATCCTAAAATTACTCCAATAAAAACGGCAAAAAAATAAAATATTGTTTCATTCATAATAAAAAAACTCACTTAAAAGTTTGCTTTTTTTTATAGGTTCGCCTTTAAAAAACTCATTATTTCTCCTTTGCTTTTTGGTTTTAAAACTATTTTCATTTCTCTGTCCATTATAAAATATGAAGGTGTTTTATTTATTTTATAATCCTTACATACAGGAGAATTATAATTTTTGAATTGTGATACATTTATCCAATTAAAGTTGTTACTTTCTATTTCACTCTTCCATTTTTGTTCATTCATATCTAGTGCAACCCCAATAACCTCTAAACCCTTTGGTTTATATTCATTATAAACATTTACAAAACCAGGCAGATCTCTCATACAATGAGGACAGTGTGTTGCCCAAAACATAACCATTGTATATTTATTATTTACTGTGGTATTCTTTAAATTTATTTCTTGCCCATAATTGCTCTTTATTGTGAAGTCAGGAGGAATATTTCCTACTTGTAAATTTTTAATTAACTGTGCTTTTTGTTTTAAAAGATTATTTATCTCTATTTCTCCACATGCTTCTCCATAAAAATATTCTTCCATAATATAGGTAGCTACATCTTCTAATCCCGAACCATAAAAACCGTCTAGTAAATTATACAAAGCAAATTCAAAAACTTTTTCATTTATTTTTGCTTTCTTCATTATATCATCTACCGCATTATAATACCCTAATTCGGTATGACCGCTGTGTTTTATTATATAATCTTGAAAACGAGTGGAATATACATCAGATCTAATAAAATTTTCGTTATCAAAATCTAAATCATTAAAATAAATAGATTTATCTTCTGTATTCTTTGCTTTACTTGCCACTTTTGCTTTTGAAAAAAAAGAAGTAGGATATTTATTTATAACAACTTGGATAAAATTAAATAACTCTTTTTCTTTTTTATTTATTTCATTACTCATTTCATTAACTTTTACATCGTTTCCTTGCGATCTAAATTGTCCTCTTTGTTTTTTTAGAGCTTTTATTGTTTTCTGGATTATATCATCCTTCTTTTTAAATTCCCAAAAAGCTTTATTTTCATTAGATGTTATTATTTCAACACCTCTATCTAAACGAACCTGATTAAATTGAATATCCACTAATGGTTCTTTATCGTTTAATATTACATCAATAATATTATTATCATTGGATAGACTTAATTTATAATATCCTTTTGCTAATTTCTTTTCTCCAAACGTAAAAGAACCTTCAGAAGATATTTTAGTACTATCTATTACATATTTGTATTTTCCTTCTGTACGATGTAAGAATAAATATTTTCCTACTTGCCTTTGGATAGTAAATTTCCCTTTTAATTCAATATTTTTAAGAGTTGAAACTTTTATTTCTTGCCCCTCTGTATTTGTACAAGAAATAAAAGCAAAAATAAATAGAATGTAAACAAAAGTATTTTTCATGTTTTTTTTATTTGTTCTGACAAAAATAAGTAAAAAATTTAAAGCAGTTAAATAGAAAAATATTTAGCATATTATTATTACATTTTTTTTTTAAATAAAATAAAATATATAGTAATTATACTATGCGGTTAGTATGTTGTATAATAATAAACTTAATTTATTGTAATTATCAATTATAATAAAATATCAACAAAAAAGAAGAAGAAATAAACATAATAAACAAAGGAATATAGATAATAATAAGAGATATTAACAGGTGTTAGTAACTCGTTTAATAAAAAAATATTAATATTTTTTACTTATTAAATTGTTTATATAATTATAAAAGTAGTGTAATAAAATATGTAGAAGAATTAATAAGTTATAATCGTTATTTAAATAAATAAATACTATTAATAAAAATAAAACAATAAACAAGCAAAAGTTATCCTTAAAGATAAACAGAAAAAAAAAATACAAAAAAAAAAATGTTAATAAAACAACACTAAAAATCAATAGATTACTTATTTAATTAACAATAAAAAAACAAATTGTTAAAAAGAAAGAAAGAGTATCTTTGAATTAAAATAGAGATAAATGAAAATAGCTATAGCCTCTGACCACGCTGGGGTAAAACATAAGAAAGAAATAATTATTTATTTACTTTCACAAAACATACAGGTAAATGATTTTGGACCAAAAAATGAAGAAAGGGTAGATTATCCAGACTATGCTCATCCTGTTGCAGAAATAGTAAAAGCAAAAGAAGTAGATTTAGGTATTTTAATTTGTGGTTCAGGAAATGGAATAAATATGACTGCAAACAAACACCAAGAAATACGCTCCGCTCTTTGTTGGAACAAGGAAATTGCGAGATTATCTCGCTTACATAACAACGCAAATATTTTAACTATGCCTGCCCGTTTTATTTCCCTAAATGAGGCTAAAGAAATTACAAAAGAGTTTATAGAGACAAATTTTGAGGGAGGAAGGCACTTAAATAGAATAAATAAAATAGCATACAGATAACGATGATAAAGTATTTTATTTACATAGGTTTTATTTGTTCTTCTGCTTTTTCTCAAGAAAAAGGGGTTGAGTATTATGCTTCTACAATAAACGTTAGCGATCTACAAAAACACTTAACTATTATAGCTTCCGACTCTTTAGAGGGAAGAGAAACAGGACAGGTAGGCCAAAAAATGGCAGCGGAATATATAGCTAGTCACTTTTCTAATATAGGAATAAAACCCTATAAAGAAAAAACTTATTATCAAGAGTTCCCTCTTTTATCACAAAAATTAACAGTAAGCAATTTAGATATAAACGGCTCAGTTAATTATTTAGAAGACTATTATTCTTTTCCTTATTTTGGAAGTACTTTTATTTCTTTTGAAGAACTTCTTTTTTTAGGGAGTAAAATAAAAACCAAAGAAACTATCAAAGGGAGGGTTATCGTTTTAAATATAGATAAAGACTTGTTTGATTGGAAACACTGCTTAGAAAAAGCAAGAGAAAAAGAAGTAAAAGCAGTAATTTTTGTAGGCACTAATGTGGGTGCCCATATAAAAAGAAATAAAAAACAATATGAGAAAGAAATAAAATCTTCTCTTATAGAAGGGCCAGAATTCAACCTACCATTCCTTTTTGTAGACAAAAAATCTTTTGAGAGAGCTACTAGATTTTCGTTAAAAAAGTTAAAAAGATTAAAAAGAAGAAAAGGTTCTTATTCTTTTGCTTCAACCGGTTTTTTTAAAACAGAAGTGGAATCTAGTAAATTAGTAGGGGAAAATGTTTTAGGTTATGTAGAGGGAACAGATTTAAAAGAGGAATTAATTATAGTAACCGCTCATTACGACCATATCGGAATTCATGAAGGTATTGTACACAATGGGGCAGACGACGACGGTTCTGGCACAGTATCTATACTCGAAATGGCAGAAGCTTTTTCGTTAGCAAAATCAGAAGGAAACGGTCCAAGAAGGTCTATTTTATTTATGCCAGTTTCAGGAGAAGAAATGGGGCTTCTTGGCTCAGCATATTATGTGGAAAATCCGACTTTCAAGTTAGAAAACACAGTAGCCAACCTTAATATAGATATGATTGGAAGAATGGATAAAGCACACAAAGGAAATCCAGACTATGTATATTTAATAGGGTCCGATAAATTAAGTACAGAATTACATCAAATATCAGAAGAAGCAAACAATAGCTTTACTAAATTAGAAATAGACTACACTTTTAATGACCCAAAAGATCCAAACCGGTTTTATTATCGTTCCGACCACTACAATTTTGCTAAACACAATATACCGGTAATTTTTTACTTTAATGGGGTTCATAAAGACTATCACAAACCCACAGATACGATAGAAAAAATACATTTTGGAAAGATTGAAAAGATAACAAAACTAGTCTTTCATACAGCTTGGCAATTAGCCAACCAAGACAAAAGAATAGAGGTGAATGTAGAAAGTGACTTCAAAAACGTCCGAAAGTAGGGATAAAAAAGAAATTACAAAAAGGCTTCCGGATCACAGAATCGACAAGGCTCTTTTCTATCATTATGGTGAAAAGGGGTGTTAGGATTAAATAAATCTTTTATTAATTCTACTAATTCTTTTTCAAAAACACCAAGCATCTCCCCAGTTATCTTTGTTTTATTTTCATATCCCCCATCAAAAGAAGCGGCCATAAATCCCTTTTTTAAAGAACGAAAACTTATAATTCCTGCTTCAAAAGTCCTTCCCCTTGGAAGAGATTTGTGGTATAAATAGGCATAAAAAAAGAGTTGAAAAGCTTTGTGCCGATCTAAGTCCCTGATAATTTTTTTCATATCATTACTTTTTAACTCTCCAGGGTTTACCAAACCCGTCTTATAATCAATGATTCTTAAGGAACCATTTAATAGGTCAACCCTATCTACACTTCCGTTCAGATAAATAGGGAAGTCTAAGTTTTCAATAATTAGACAACACTTAAGTCCCTCTTCCACCTTCATTATTACAAGTTCGTTTCCTGAATTAATTAAAGACAACTCATTGGAAAGAAAAGATTTAGAAAAGCTTTCAGCAACGGTGTATATAAGTTTATTTTTTCCCAAATTAATTTGCCCGTGTTTAAACACTTTAGAGAAAATTTCTTTTGTTTTTTCAGGAACTTTTTTTAGTAAGCTCTTTAACATTTCAGGGGTCAAAACAAGGTTTAATATTTCCTTATAAAGTTCCTCAAGCGTTCGGTGTACCACCGTCCCTAAAGTGTTTGCCTCAACGATTTCTTCTAAACTATCAGGGTCTTTTATGTTTAATACTTTCTCATAATAGAACTGTAAAGGACAGCTTTTATAGCGGTTTAAGGCAGATGGAGAAAAACCTTTTGTGCCCGCAATTTCTTGCAGCTTTTTAATAACGGCCTTATTTTTTGCAATAGACAACCCCCTCCTAACAACACTGTCAAGCGGATGAGACAATACTTCTTGTCGAAAAGAAAGTTCTTTAGGGTGTTTTGGTACGAGCTCATGTTCTATTTGCGACAGAAATCTACTTTTCTCTCCAGAACCCAAATCACCTGTTTGGGTGTTGTAAACGAACGTAACAGAGGAGCACCTCTGAAACAATCGATAAAAATGATATGCAAATATTGCATCTTTATCCATATAAGTCGGTAAGCCCACCTCTTTACGAATATCAAAAGGAACAAAAGATTGTTCACTTTTTCCAGAAGGAATAACACCTTCATTAACAGAAAGAAGAATGATGTGTTTAAAGTCAAGGTTTCTAGTTTCTAACACCCCCATAACTTGTAACCCTGAAAGGGGCTCACCATAATAAGACAAACGCTCGATACTTGAGGCTTGTTGGAAGAGCCGTTGAATTGTTTTTAACTCTTTAATGAACCCATACTTTTCTTGAAGATTTTTTATTCTATGAAAAAGCTTGGCAAAAGAAAATAATTGCTCTAATTCGAGGCAGCCTTTACGCCCTTGGGCTAGAAGGTTTTCTTTAACTAAACGGATTATAGATAAAGCGTTGTCAATTAGGGAGAAATGGTTTTTGTGATCGAAGTTAAGAACGGGGCTCAACCAGTCAGCAACACTTTTTTCACAGGTAGAAAGAATCCTTTTCTTTGTTGGAAAGGAAAGGTTTTCACGCGCGAGCATTTCTTTTAATTTATTTAAGGCCGAGATATTTTCAGCGTTTTTAAATAGCGGATGCTCCCAAACCTTAAAGAGGTCTTTATAATAAAACCCAGCATCTTCTCCACCAAGTCGCAACCTATTTATATGAAGCAAAAAAAGGGAGTCAAAAAGAGAAAAAAGCAGAGTGTTCCGCAACGCGCTTCCCATAGTAACATTTAATTTATCAACAGATTCTGGTAAGAAATCCAAGACAGGAAGTAATAAGTTTTCGTCTGCCAAAACAAGCGCAACATCTCTTAATTCTTGGTTTTTTTGTGATAAATCATTAATAAGTGTTCCAGCCAGTTGCGCTTGGGCAATTCCTTTTGGAACTCCAAAAGAGTTAATTTTTTTATTATTTATTAAGTTAGAGCTCACCCAATTAAACCGCCCACCCTGAAGTTCTACCCACTTTTTATGTTTTCGAAGGTATTTTCCGGCTTCTTGTTTTTTATCATTCATATAGTATTTGTCGGCATCCCAGTATGCCTCAGCAACCCCATCAGAAATAAGCGCCTTCATAATATTTTTTTCACAAGGGTTCATGGCGTTAAAGCCGATATAGCAAACAGAACCTTTTTTTAGACCGCGATCTTTCATCCAGAAACTAATATTATCCGAAGCCCTTCTATACGCCATACCCTGAAAAGCAAGACCCTGCTTTTCAAGGCGCTCGCGGAAATTAGTAAATAGTTCACCCAGTAACTCCCACAACCGAATATACTTGGTGACTATTTGCGAAGGCTTTGTTTTTTTAGGTGTCCAAAGTTCAATCTTTTTAGTGTCATGTAAGTAGTTGAAAAGGACGCTTGGTTTATCAATATAAGCATCGACATCATTGAAGTCAGTTAGCATGGTCGGCGCCCACCGAATAAACGTTTCAAAAGAGTCTTGTTCTTTTGCAGGGAAGACCTCCACATAAGAAAGATACATTTCAAAGATTAGAGAAGTACGATCCAAAATAGTAAGCCCCGAGATTTCTTCTACCCAAGACTCAATAGAGTAAAGTTTTGGAGACCAAAGTGGGTTTTCGCTTAACTCAGATAGCGCTTTTTTGAAAAATGTACCAGCTCGCTTTCCTGGCATCACAATAATCAAGCCTTCCAAATCTCCTTTTCTTGAAATGAAGATTTCTTTTGCAATTTTGTTAATAAACTTTTCCATACCTAACTTACTTGGATTAGTTTTATTTTTGGCTTACCAATGTAAACAAGAAAACTTTCTTTCACATCAAAACCCATCCCCGACAAGGTGTTTTTATACTGGTTTATTTGATTTATGTGTTCTTCTCGCTCTTCTCCGGTTTTATAGTCAAATACATGCACTTTGTTACCATCAAAAACCAATCTATCCGGTCGAAGGGCTTTTCCGCCGTTCAAAATAATTTCACATTCATTTTTCACCTTTAGGCCTTCACAGAAATAGGGTTTTAGAGTTTGGTTATCAATTATGCTTTTTAATAAAGCAATAAGCTCAACAACTTCCCCGTTTAAAATAAATCCCTCACGAACAGCTCTTTCAACTGAGGGCTTAAGGTCTTTTCTGTGCGCAATAAAAGATAAGATTTCATGAACTTTGTTGCCATTTTCAATGGACGCGTTCGGGGCGTGAACAGACCAGCTTTCTGGGGCTGTTCGGCTGAGCCGTAAAACTTTTGAAAAATCTTTTATGGTTTTTGTGTTTTGAATAAGGCTCATATCAGGGAAAAAGACCTTCTCCGGTTGCTTTTCTTGTCCTATCAGAATCTTTTCAGCTCCCTCCCTCCATAAGCCCTCTTGCTCTAGGAATGATTTGAAGAAAGAGGCCAACCGCCTTTTATTTGAATCAAATCTTGTAGAAGAGAAAATGTATAGTCTTTTTTCAGGCCTTGTTAGGGTTACGTAAAGCATGTTGATATTGTCCAGCAAAACACTTGCTTCATTTTCTGTGTAAATGTCTTTTAATTGTTCAGAGCCCGAGAGAAATAATTTATTAAGCGAAACAAGACTGCTTGGCAAACCGAGCAATTCTTGGTAATTATTTTTCACCCAAGCTTTAGGGTCTATTTCCTTCCACATATCCCAGTCAGCAAAAGGAAATAGTACTACGGGAAACTCTAACCCCTTAGATTTGTGTATAGTCATTACTTGGACAGCGTTTACCCCCTCAGGTATAGAAATAGATAGTTTTTTGCCATGAGTCTCCCAATACTCTATATACCCCCGAATGTCTTGCGAGTTTTTTGTTTCGTAAACCCAAACCTCTTCTAGAAAGAATTGCATATATATGCGAGCGGTTGAGTTTAGGTTCGTAGACTTTATGATATGATGGCAAAGCTCCATTAACGAAAGAGACGCCCAATAGAGGGGTTTATAATTTTCAATGCAGGTAGAGAGAAATTCATTAAAAAAGTGTTTAGAACCCTTACATAGGTGGTTCAAATTTGTATGCGTCTCTACTTCTTCCCACGGACAAAACCCACCTTCTTTAAGGAATTCTACTAACTTAAACCTATGTACGGGGTGTTCGGGCTCGTTTAGATATCTTAGAAAGTTGACTACAAATTGCGCTTCAGTAGAGCTGCCTATGAGTAGCGACTCTGAAGAGATCACGGGCACTCCTCTATCAGAGAGGCTTTTTACCACAAGGGCTCCTTTTTTTCTTGTCCTTGTCAACACACACACATCGGCATAGTTAAACCCCTCATCTACAAGATCCTCAATTTTTTCTAGACAGCGAGCAACTTGCTGCTCTTCATAGGACGCCCCTTTTTCAATAAAAGAAAAAGAAACAAGCCCCCCACCACCCTGAATGTTTTTTGCTTCCAAACGTTTGTAGAGCTTAGAATGTTTATCAGTGCTAATTTTTTTAGAAACAAAAGAGAAGAAGTTGTTGTTAAACTCGACAATCTCAGCTTTTGAACGATAGTTGTGCTCTAAGGATATTAAACGAGAGCTGTAGGGCGAGTTTTTTTTGGAGGATTCCGCTTTTTTTTGAACAGCTATAAACTGCTCTACATCGCCACCTCGCCATCTATAAATAGCCTGTTTTGCGTCTCCAACAACCATAGTAGAGCCTTTTTTTTCTCCGTCAGCGATCGCGTTTTCAATAAGGGGTAGTAAGTTTTTCCACTGCAACAAAGATGTGTCTTGAAACTCATCAATAAAGTAGTTTACATACTTTTCCCCAAGACGTTCGTAAATAAAGCTTCCCTCTTCACTTTCAAGAATGGAGTTTATTTTTTTATTAAATTCACTTAGTGGAATAATATTGTTTTGCTCCTTTATTTGTCCGATCTCTTTACTTATTTCATTCAGCACCGCAACGCGATAAAATGTTTTGTCTACAAACTTCAGGTGTATGTATTTTGGGTACTCACAAAGGAGCTCTTCAATTTCCCTACAAAAAGGGATCATTTTTATTCGTAAGCGCTCAACAGCTGCAAGGCTATCAGCGGGGGCCACACTCGAAGACCAATTGTCACTCCAGAGGTTTTCCCACACACGATTGTTTGGTTTATATTTTTGCCACTCCCCTTGTTTCAGGTAGAGAAAATATTTTGTTATCCCCCTTGATCCCCCAGAAACCCATGCAGCATCTATTCCACCACTTATCATTTCGTCTGTATATGCTTTTCCTATCAAATTAAATTTCCGATTTATATTTTTTATGAAGGCCACGATAGATTTTTTCAGTTTTAAAAAATCTTTAATGGTTAGTTTTTTTAATTCTTCACACCGCTCTCGACTGTTTTCATCAAAAAGCTCATTAGCCACGGCGTAGAAATCTTTTTCTATCAACCAGCTTTTGTCATCTTCCGTTTTTTCTTTTATGAAGCTTACAAGCAACTCAGTAAGCTCTTTTCTTTCTCCCCCCGCGCGACTTATGAGTAGGTCGACGGCCTGTTCTTTTAAGAGCTCTCCGTTTAATTCAACTTCAAAGTTTTGTGGCAAACCCAAGTCTTGCGCAAAGGTTCGGATAATGCGATGAGTAAAACCATCAATAGTACCAATTGAGAACCTAGAGTAGTTGTGAAGGATGCTATAAAATATAGCAAGAGATTTTTCCCGAACCACCCCCTCCGCCAAGCCCGTTTCTTTACAAATTAAACGCATCATTTCTATTGCCGAACAATTAACGGGCTTAGGATTTGAAAACGAGACTAAGCAAAAAATTACTCGCTCTTTCATCTCAGAGGCTGCCTTGTTGGTAAAAGTGATAGCCAGAATTTCAGTAAATTTTTGGTTAGATGGTGCGGTCAAGCAAATTTTAAGATACTCTTTTACCAGCGCAAAAGTTTTACCAGAACCAGCCGAAGCGCTATATATTTCAAAAGGAGCCTTTTTCATAAGACCAAGAAAATAATTTTTTGTATAACCATCTCAGTTAAAAAAAGATTGTATAACTTAGTTGAGCATAAATAAAGATAAACAATAAACCCCCCATGACTGACCTAATTACAGACCTTTTACAAAAAGCAAAAAATAAGGGAATTATAAGTAGAGTCGATGTGCTTATTCGCTTCTTGAGAATCAAACACAGGTTGACCACTACAAAGACTGTTTTAGCCCGACGCATATCAAGAGTAAAAAACTCGAACTGATTTACCCCCCCTGTAGTTAATGTAATAAGCTCTTTTCTTCAGAGTAAATAAAAGAAAAAACCTTTCAAATTTTGGAAGGTTTTTTCTTTTAATGAGGTCGGACCCGGATTCGAACCGGGGTGGACGGTTTTGCAGACCGCTGCCTAGCCACTCGGCCATCCGACCATAGATTTACAGCAAATTTAACAAATTCGGTCGCTTTACCAAACAATATATTTAGTTTTAGAGAGGCCTACCTGCCTCCAGTTCTACTTTAACTTTAAGAACATCTCCTTGAATGGGCGCATTATGTTTAGTAACAATAATTTTTGCGGAATCAATCTCTGGCAATTGGTCTAGAAGTCGATTAAGTATTCTTTTTGCGACATGCTCGATTAGCTTAGAACGAATAGCCATTTCCTCTTGTACAATCGCGCTAATAGAAACATAATCTATTGTGTCCTCTAGTTTGTCAGACCTTGAGGACTTTGATAAGTCTGAGCCAACTGTAACCGTCACAGAGTAGTCGGTTCCGATAACAGCTTCTTCATCCATACACCCGTGGTATGCGTAACAACGAATATCTTCAACAGAAATGAGCCCCATAGTTATTTGTTTATTTTAGAAAGAGCATTACCGATTCTGTTTAGCACCTCTTTTTTACCCAGCAGGGCAGCAATTTCATTCATAGATGCCCCTGCACCCAAACCGGTCACAGAAACCCGGAAGTTCGGCATCACCGCACCGAAACTTAAATTTTTTACTTCGAGAAAAGATTTAAAGCATGAGCTAATACTTTTGGGGTCGAAAAGGGGGAGCTTTTCTAGTAGATCTGAGAGTTCTGCTATAATTTCAGGAGTGTCTTCCTTCCACTTTTTCCGAATAGTCTTTTCGTCATATGAGCTAGGTGCTTCAAAAAAGTATCGGCCCTCTCTAAGTATATCTTCCACGAAAGTGGCACGCTCCTTCATTAGCTCACAGACACTTTCCACGAAAGAATCCTCTGCTTGTAGGCTCGCTTTTTCCAGAAAAGGTTGAAGCTGATAAGCGAGTTCTTTACCGTTTTGCTTTCGAAGGTATTGTTGGTTAAACCAGTTTGTTTTATCGAAGTCAAACTTTGCTCCTGCTCGCCCAACGCGTTCAAGAGAAAAGGCACTCACAAGTTCCGACATACTGAAGAGCTCCTGAGTTGTTCCCGGGTTCCATCCCAAAAAAGCAAGCATGTTATTGAATGCCTCGGGATAATAACCCCTCTCCCTGTAGCCAGATGATTTTTCTTTTGTTTCGGGGTTTTCCCAATTAGTCGGAAAGACCGGAAACCCTAAACGATCGCCATCTCTTTTTGAAAGCTTTCCGTTTCCGTCAGGCCTTAAAATAAGAGGTAAATGAGCAAATTCTGGCATAGATTCACCCCAACCTAAAAAATCATACAACAACACGTGAAGGGGCGCTGAAGGAAGCCATTCTTCTCCACGTATGACGTGTGAAATACCCATTAAATAGTCGTCCACCACATTTGCTAGATGATAGGTTGGCATTCCGTCAGACTTAAACAAAACTTTATCGTCTAAATTATTAGTGTTTACATTAACCCATCCTCGGATAGCATCATTAAATTTAACATCTTCGTTTCTTGGCATTTTTACTCGAATAACATACTTATCTCCCCGAACTAGTCTGGCTTGAACCACCTCATCAGGAAGGGTTAAAGAGTTTTTCATAGCAGTCCTGGTAATCGCGTTATATTGTGGGGCAGCCATACCAGCCGACTTTAACTTCTCCCGCATGGCGGTTAACTCTTCAGAACTATCGAAAGCATAGTAAGCGCTTCCAGACTCGATGAGTTGATCAACATATTGACGATACATGTTTTTTCTTTCAGACTGCTTGTATGGACCCTTGCCCCCCCCCACAGAAACACCTTCATCAATTGTAATACCGCACCAATTAAGTGCGTCAACAATATACTGTTCTGCGCCAGAAACAAACCTGTTTTGATCCGTGTCTTCAATACGAAGGATAAAGTCCCCCCCATTTTTTTTAGCAAACAAATAATTATAAAGAGCCGTTCGAACACCCCCAATATGAAGGGGCCCCGTTGGGCTGGGAGCAAAACGAACTCTAACGCGTCTTTTTTTCATTTTTTCTCGAACAAAATTAGAATTCAAAATTACGAATTTATTGTTGTACGCGCACAGGTATGAATGCTTTATAATCTAAGCAGAAAAAAGGAGGAGAGCTTGCTCTAGACAGCACTCCACACGACAAAACCAAAATTTTGATTTTGAGGCTAAAACTAGGCATTATTGTCTTATTTTTGTTTTATGGAAAACGCTTACATCGCCTTACTGAATAAGCTTCAAGCTTTTATTCAAAAATATTATAAAAACATTTTGATCAAAGGACTAATTCTTTCGTTTAGTTTCTCAGCTATTGGTATCATTGGTTTTTCGTTACTTGAGTATTTTGGTCGTTTTGGAGTGTTTGCTCGCGCCCTTTTCTTCTGGTCTTTTGTAGTACTATCGTCTCTCTTTTTTCTTTTCTGGGTGGCAAAACCAATTTTGAAACTAGCCAAGTTAGGTAAACAAATTAGCGATGATCAAGCGGCTCAGATTATCGGCCGGCATTTTCCCGAAGTAGCGGACAAGCTGTTAAATGTGATTCAATTGAAAAAGAACACTACCGCACAGCGGGGGTTAATCGAGGCAAGTATTATTCAAAAGTCAAATGAACTAAAGTGGGTTCCCTTTGTGGGCGCCGTAAATTTTTATGAGAATAAAAAATTCATTAAGTATGCGCTAATACCCTTGTTCATTTTTGCGGGTCTCTTCGCTTCAGACCGGGAATATCTCCTTACAGAGAGTTCCGCAAGGATTTTAGATTACACAACAGAATACACCCCCCCCCCACCTTTTCAGTTTGATATTTTGAACTCAAACCTAGAGTGTATTCAACACCAGGATTTCACTCTCTCACTACAATTAAGTGGCCGAGAAATTCCCACAGAGGTGTTTCTCGACCTGAACGGATTTCCAATTAAAATGAAGAGTTTGGCTCAACACATTTTCGAATTCGACTTTAAAAACATTCAACAGAGCCAAGTTTTTAAGTTTAACGCTGGGGGTCTTTATTCCTCATCAAATATTTTAAAAGTTTTGGAGGCGCCCTCCTTGTCGGAATTCAAGCTTAGCCTTAACTTTCCTGATTATATAGGCAAATTAGACCAGACGCTTACTAATATGGGTGAAGTTATCGTACCCGAAGGAACCCAAGCGGTTTGGGATTTTTTTACCGACCACGCAGATAGCTTAATAGTTCTGTGGGATAGTCAACATTTCACTGCAGATCAAGTTGCTAAGGACCAGTTTCGGTTTACGCAAAAAGCAAGGGAATCTTTGGACTATACACTTCTTGTTTCAAACAAAAAAGTAACCCCCCAAGACTCTTTAAAATATTCGTTTAAGGTTCTTAAAGATGCATATCCAATTATTGGCGTGACCGAGGTGGTTGACTCCACCCAGCTGAATATTAAGTACTTCAAAGGAGACATTAGGGATGACTACGGTTTTGAAAAGGTGTTGTTTGTAATCGAAAACGGCCACACAAATTGGGATAGCATTGTTCCTATAAAGATTAAATCAGAAGTAAATAAAGATAATTTCTTTTTTGTGTTCGACATGGGCCAAAAACAGATTAACGACGAGGATTATTTTGAGTATCATTTTGAGGTTTACGACAATGATGAAGTGAATGGTTCAAAAAAAACCAAAAGCAGGTCTTTTGAGTTCAGGTACCCAAGTAAAGCAGCCTTGAGAGAGCAACAATCAGAAAAAACAGCAGAACTTAAAGCCGAGTTGGAAGACAATGTCAACCTAGCGAAAGAGCTTCAAGATGAGCTCGAAGAATTAAGAAAGAAGTTGCTCACCAAAGAAGAGTTCACCTGGGAGGATAAGCAACAAGCAAAAGAGGTTTTAGATAAGCAGAAGCTGTTAGAAAAAAATATAGATGAGATTGCGAAAAAAAACAAACAGAAAAACGCTTTGAAGAAGCAGTTTTCTAAACAAGATAAAAGAATATTAGACAAACAAAATCAATTACAAGACCTCATGGACGAGCTCATGACGGATGAAATGAGGGAACTTTTTCAGGAGATGGAGGGGATGATGGAAGAAATGAAAACCGACGAGTTGATGCAAAAACTTGAGGAAATGCAAATGAGTAACGAAGATCTCGAAAAAGAACTCGACAGGAATTTGGAGATGTTAAAAAAGTTTGAATTTGAAGAGGCTCTTAAGGAAACTACCGAAGACTTGCAAGAGCTTATAGAAAAGCAAGAGAGTCTCAAGGACGCAAACGATAGCCGCAGTAAGCCCCAAGAGGAAATAACTAAAGGTCAAGAAGACCTTAAAGAAGAATTCGACAAATTATCAGATAAGATTGATGAGCTTCAGAAAAAAAATCAAGCCCTAGAAAAGAAAGAAAACCTAGAGCAGACTAAAGATTTGCAAGATCAGGTGCAGCAAAAAATGGGCGAAAGTAGGGAAAACTCCGCAAACAAAAAAAGAAAGAAAACCAGCGAGTCACAAAAAAGCAGCATCAGTCAAATGCAAAAGCTGGAAAAAAAACTTAACCAAGCGCAACCCTCTCCCTCAGATAGCGGACCACCGGAAGACATGAACGCCTTGCGGCAAATCCTTGAAAACCTCATTGACTTATCATTACAAGAAGAGCATTTGCTAACTGTTTTGGCTGAAACTAAAAAAAGTGACCCAACATATGTAGACCTTCTTTTTTGGCAAAATAAACTTAATGATGATTCAAAAATATTAGAAGACTCTTTGTTTGCTTTAAGTAAGAGGCAAGTCCAAATCAAGGCAACCATTAATAGAGAAATGGCCGCGATTAATAATAACTTTAAGAAGTCGTTAGCGAATATGGCTGAAAGAGAGACTGACCTTGCTTTAAATCAGCAACAACTTGTGATGACATCAGCCAATAATTTAGCGCTTATGTTAAGTGATGTGCTTCAATCCATGCAGGAAGATCAAGCCAACAAGACTCCCGGACAGCAGCAGTGCAATAAGCCCGGAAACGGAAATCCATCCCCGGGTGACATCAAGAAAATGCAGGAACAGTTAAAAAAGCAAATAGAGCAAATGAAAAAAAGAGACGGCCAAGGAAAAAAGCCCGGAAATGGGAAGGATTTAGTAAAAATGATGGCTCGTCAGGAGATGGTTCGCCAACAACTTGAAAAGATGATAGAAAAAATGGGGGAGTCAGAAAATGGTCAAACCGAAAAACTTCAGGATGCTATTGAGAAGATGGAGCAGACAGAACAGGACATTGCCAACGATAATATCACGCATGAAACCCTTCTTCGTCAAAACCAAATTATAGAGCACTTGCTTCAAGCGGAAAACGCAGACCAAGAAAGAGGTAAAGAGGATAAGAGAGAAGCCAAAGAGGGTCGCCCTCTTCCTCATCAGGTGGCCGAGATTCTTGAGGAATATCAGAAAAATAAACGTAAACAAGCAGAGCTCCTTAATACCATTCCTCCAAAGTTGAGGCCCTTCTATAAATCTAGAGTAAATGACTACTTTTTAAATATTGAATAAGCATGGAGGGTACAAATATAAATTTTCATAGTGAGTGTTCGTTTTTGCTCAAGGACTCTACATCAGTAATCAACTGGTTAGGAGGCGTCTCCACCTCTGAGGGCAAGAAAATAGGGCAATTGAACTACATCTTTTGTGACGACAGCTACTTGCATAAAATAAATCTTGAGTTTTTAAAGCATGATACTTATACAGATATTATTACTTTTGATGATAGCCTTGGCGATGAGTTGATTGCCGACATATATATAAGTATTGAGCGAGTCGAAGAGAACGCATCAATTTACAGCGTGTCTTTTGAGAATGAGTTGTATCGGGTCATTGTTCACGGACTTCTTCATTTGTGTGGCTATACAGATAAGACAGATCAAGCTTTAGATCAGATGCGTGGAAAAGAAGACAAGTATCTTGCTGTATTGTTGTAAAACTTGATAGTCATGAATTTGAATATACAAAATGCTTACTAATATAAAATTGTTCCACATGGAACATTGCCTATGTTTCTAGATGAATATGATGTAATTGTTGTTGGTGCGGGTCACGCAGGCTGTGAAGCTGCTGCATCTTCCGCAAACTTAGGAGCACGGACTCTTTTGATTACCATGAACATGAATACAATTGCTCAAATGTCTTGTAATCCAGCTATGGGTGGAGTAGCAAAAGGACAGATAGTTAGAGAGATTGATGCGTTGGGCGGCTATTCTGGTAAGGTTAGCGATGAAACAATGATACAGTTCAAGATGCTTAATAGATCTAAAGGCCCGGCCATGTGGAGTCCTCGCGTCCAGTCTGATCGAATGCGATTTGCCGCAAAGTGGCGTAATATTTTAGAGGGTATTAAAAATCTAGATTTTTGGCAAGAAATGGTGGTCGGACTTTTAATCAAAGACGGAGTAATTCTTGGAGTAAAAACTAGTCTTGGACTTGAAATTAGAGCAAAAAAAGTGATTTTGACTAACGGAACCTTTCTCAATGGACTTATACACATCGGAGATAAAAATTTTGGAGGGGGTCGTGCTGCAGAACGCCCTTCTCATGGAATTACCTCCGAATTGGTTTCTCTCGGATTTACGTCTGGTAGAATGAAAACCGGCACCCCACCTAGGGTTGATGGCAGGTCCTTAGATTTTTCTAAAATGGAGGAACAGCCGGGTGATGATGAAATCACAGGCTTTTCTTTTATGCCCACTAAGCATCCAATAGAGCAAAGATCTTGTTATATAACTTATACATCTGATGAAGTTCACGAAGTTCTTAAGTCTGGATTTGAAAAGTCTCCAATGTATCAAGGAAGAATTAAGGGTCTTGGTCCAAGGTATTGTCCGTCAATTGAAGATAAAATCACACGATTTCCGAGTAAAAATAGACACCAAATCTTTGTTGAACCAGAAGGGTGGGATACTTGCGAGATTTATGTCAATGGATTTTCAACATCATTACCTGAAGATATTCAGCTAGCAGCTTTAAGAAGGATAAATGGATTTGAAAAGGCAAAAATGTTTCGTCCAGGCTATGCTATAGAATATGATTTTTTTCACCCAACTCAGTTAAACCATACCTTAGAAACTAAGCTGGTTCGTGGATTATATTTTGCTGGTCAGATTAATGGAACTACAGGCTACGAGGAAGCTGGATGCCAGGGACTTATGGCTGGTATTAATGCTGCAAAGAGCACGCAAGACAAGCCGCCCTTTATCCTAACGCGGTCTCAGGCCTATATAGGCGTATTAATAGATGACTTAATAACGAAGGGAACTGACGAGCCATACAGGATGTTTACTTCTAGGGCCGAATACCGCATTCTATTACGCCAAGATAATGCTGATATGCGGCTCACAAAACTAGGTTTTGATATAGGCCTAGCTTCTCAAGATAGGCTAGACAGGTTAAATCAGAAAACCGCTTATGTCAAAAGCCTAAAAAAGTTTTTTGAATCCCTATCTGTTTCTCCTGAAATAATAAACCCCATATTAGATTCTGTCGGATCTTCCTATGTTTCACAGAAGACCAAATTGGCGAAAATTCTTTCAAGACCTCAGATAAACTACTCCTCAATATCAGATATTCCTGATGTGAATAAATTCATGCACGAAAACGGTTTTGATAAAGAGGGCGTTGAGCAAGTGATGATTCAAATCAAATACAGCGGTTACATCAATAGGGAAAAAGAAAATGCTGAAAAGTTAAGTCGGCTTGATCATGTTCACATACCCAAAAACTTTCAATATCACGAATTAGCATCTCTTTCTTCCGAGGCAAAGCAAAAATTAACAACACTTCAACCAAAAACGATTGCTCATGCTAGTCGAGTATCAGGAGTTTCTCCAGCTGACATATCGGTTTTGTTAGTTTACATGGGTCGGTAGTTCCACGTGGAACAAAACCGCAATCAAAGACGTTTTCGCGATCTAAAATCAAAATAAAGCCATTTAGCAGCCTTTTTCCCTCTCCGACACAAACTCGGGTGAGTTTTATTTAAAAAGACCCTCAGGAAAGCCTATGCAAGTCGTTTTTTTACTGAATGATTATGTTTTTTCTTTTTACAGAGCCATCAGAAGTGGTTAATTGTAATACATAACTAGACTTTGACCAAAGCGAGCAGTCCACAATTGACTTTAAGCTGTTAGAATAAGTAGAAAAAACAGACTCTCCAAGAAGATTAAAAACTTCAATAAAAGTGTTCTCGGGGTGATCTATCGTAAACTCTTGATTAGCTGGGTTTGGATAACAGTTTAGATTATCATTTAATTCTACTAGTGATAAGCCGTAAGTTGAGAATGAGACATTATCGATAAAATATGAATCGTTTTCACCGTCCTGCGCATTAGGATAAAGGTTTAATCCGGAAATATCAGGGCTATTCATTACTGACCCCTCACTCCACATCCAGGTATATTGGGGTACATCATCGAAGTAAATCTCAGCCACATCGGAGTCTATGTCAAAATTTATTTTTATCTCAAACCACGAACCAACAGGGTGAGTGAAGGATGTTCCAAGGTCATTTGCGCCCCCCCCAACAGTGAGGTTGCCTATCCCCGAGGCATTGAAGTATACCTGAACAGCCCAATTCGAGGCGGCGGCGGCAAAATCGTGAAGAACATTAAAGTAAGCCCCATAACCAGATTCAATTTGCATCATAAAAGAAAGTGTCCACTGTCCGGAGGACTGGTCACCCAGAGGCAAAACCACATCCATGGCCCCCCCACTCACTAGATTAATAGAGTTGTTAGGACTAAAAGAGGTGGTCTCATTGACCAATACATCTTCTCCGCCTCCGGGTGCAAGACTCCAGGTAGTCCACAACCCCCCAGCCTCGTTACCTAGATACTCATCTGCTTTATAAGTATCAAAGTCATCGAAGATATTTTGAGCATAAGTCGAACCAATTAGACATAGGCAACAAATAATAGGTAAATACAAACTTTTCATAGTGTTTATTTTTATTTAGGTATAATCTTAAATCCACCTCAAGATATTAAAAACTTTTAAAGTGAGCGGATTAAAAGATTCTTAGTTTGTGCAAGGTCGACAATAACAATAAAAACCAACAGGGCTTTTTTGTGACCTCAAGAGTGAATTATTCTAACTTTATAGAAGATATAAGAATGCTAAATCAATATTGATATATTTTCAG
>CAZEWZ010000011.1:0-55925 GCA_964516765.1 uncultured Cryomorphaceae bacterium
ATATTTGTCTACATTTTACTTGGTATTCAATCCATTTAACCCAATTGTCAAAATGATTGTTTCCAGTACTTATCTGAACACTGTTGAGTTTTTCATTCCAAAAATCAAGTGTATTTTGAAGGGATTCATCTACAGAACTCACCTTAGAATACTTTGCTCTCCAAACATCAAGATCGTTTAAATCATTCGTAATACCGTGAAGTATTATGAACTCCGCTTTTTCTCCTGCTTGAAGAGTTACTTCTTTAAATTTAAAACCAGCAATGGCCTCTTTACCGTGTCGCTCAGTTTCAGTTAATTCAGGAGGAGTAAGGTTTTTGTAAATTGCTTCAGGATTGTCTAGCGTTCCACCTTCGCCAATAAAATCATGTAATCTTATCCAAATTTTTTCTGGCTTGAGAGCGTTTCCGTCAAAAGCTAAAGACACATAGTTGGTCTCGTTAATAGAATGACTACTTTCATCGTGGACAATTTTTGGCTTAACACGAACACCATAATCTTCGATATAGTTTTCTTGAAACATGGTTGTCACTTGCCTGTGGTCTCTCACGTTATCTGCCGAACGACCAAAAAGAGGAAGAGCGTAATAAGGGTCAAAAGTTTGTTGGGTTTCACCTGTATTGGTAACCGTGATTTTTAAAACCTCAACAAAGTCCTTACCCTCTGGAATAAATATTGTTATTTTTGTTTCTAAAGAAGTTTCTTCTTGCTTTCTTTTGGTACTAAAGGCTCCAATACTTGCTTCAATAGAAGATGTATCTTTTAAACCATTCCATTTGTGCGTCTTCTGAAACGCACTCTGACCAGAAGCAGACCAAGGATTCTGACCTTTTGCTTTTACCCAAAAGTTTCTACTGGAAAGCGTTCTGTGAATCTCTTCGGTTACAGTTGGAGTAGTTAAATAGTGATGAAAATCCTTACAAACATCACCTTTTAAATCAGGAGTAACAAAGGATTTCATCCCAGCCGTATTCATAAGAGGGAAATATAAAATAGGTAAGTGATTGGCGTTTTCAACAAAAAATGAGCCGTCATTTTTTTTATCAAATTTCCAATCAAGCCCCACCTTGTCAAGAGTATCTAGCATCCTTATTTTATTAACATTTTTTCTAGTTCTTCTAGAGATTTACCTTTTGTTTCTGGCAGTATTTTTACCATGACAAAAAATCCAATGAATGCAATAATTCCGAATATAAGAAATGTAAGATAATTTCCTAAATTAGACAATTCCCATGGAAATACAAGTTGCACAACAGAACTAATAAAAGAATTTACAAAAGCAATGGATCCTATTGCTAAACCTCTGTATTTTAGTGGGAAAAGTTCAGATAACAATACCCACATTACAGGACCTAATGAGAAAGCAAAACAGGCAATAAAACCGAGTATACCAATTAAAATTAAGGTCGAATCTATATTGGTTGCAGCTTCTAAAATAGCACCATCATTTTTACTAAATATATTAGTCCCAAGAATGCTTTTAATCTCATTTTTAAAATCGACATCATTCGTATAGACTTTATCAACAACAGTAATTAATCTTTTTGAATTTAAAAACTGAAACTGATTAACATCTTTCTCTTTTAATTGATAAGTAGCTTGGTTAAAACCATATGCACATATTAATAGACTAACCGCAATACCTGCTGTTCCAACTAATAACAAAGGCCTTCTACCCATTCTATCTATTAAGTAAATTGCCAAAAAAGTAAATACTACTGAAATTGTACTTAATAAAACACCCGATGAAAAAGCAGCATCGCTACCGATACCAGTTTGTTTAAAAATAGATGTAGCATAAAAATAAACTGCATTAATACCAGTAATTTGTTGTAATACACCAACAATTAAGCCAACGATTAAAATAAATCGTAGGGATGGTTTAAATAAGTCTTTAATTTTTAATTTGGATTTATTCTTATCCGCTGCGCTATTTTCTTCAATGGATTTAATTTCTAAGTCTCCTCTTTCATTTCCATAAATATTTACAAACACTTTTTTAGCTTCTGATATTTGACCCTTTAAATACAACCATCTTGGGCTTTTGGGTACAAAAAATAATAGTGAAAAATATAATAATGCGGGAATTAATTCAATACCCAACATCCATCTCCAAACATTTTCATCGGTAAGAAAAGTACTGTCTAAAGTATTGTATTTGTTAAAGAAGTAATTGCTTAGAAAAGCTGCAAAAAATCCAAAAACAATATTAAGTTGCTGAAGAGAAACTAACTTTCCTCTATTTTCTGCTGTAGAAATTTCGGCAATGTACATTGGAGCTAAAACTAAAGCCGCACCAAACCCAAAACCACCAATCATTCTGGCAATGTAAAGCATTTCATAAGAAACTGCAGTTGCTGAAAATACCGCAGAAACAGCATAAAGAAGTGCTACGATAATTAATAATTTTCTTCTTCCTATATTATCACTTAATCTCCCAGAAAAAAGCATAGAAATCATTGCTGCAAAAGACGGAGAACTTACTACCCATCCAGATTGAATTTCTGTCAAATCAAATTCGGGTCCAGCAAAAGACATTACTCCAGAAATGATTCCTGCATCAAAACCAAAAAGAAAGCCTCCTAAAGCTACAATTAAACTAATTGTGATAATTTGAGAGGTGTTTTTCATGTGAAAGGTATTTAATTTTTATATCTGTAAATGTATATAAAACTTGTGTATTAATAAATGAAAAAAAATGTATATTTGTGTTGATATTACGCTTAATAGTTTATGGGTTTGAGATTTAATTTTTGAGTCTTGTATATTCAGTCTTTTCCGCAGTATGTTTTTACCAGCCTCAAAATTTTATCTATAAACCCAAATGGTTCCGGACAGTTTCGAATCCAGTAATATTTTTTTGTGAACTCTTTTTTTTTCTTAGTTTATCACCTTTAATTTACCTTTAATGAAACAACATAAACAAGCTTTAACCCACCTGAAAGACGCCGATATAATTATATTCGGTGGGCTTGGTGATTTGGCTATTAGGAAAATTTTGCCAGCTCTTTTTTATCGACTACAGGCTGGTCAAATCAATTCAAATTCCAAAATCATTCTTGTTTCTAGAAAAGCAAAAAATCCAAAGGAATTTAAAGACTTTCTAAATGAAAAATTAGTCCATCATTTCCCACAAGTTGATTCATTTACTGAGTTTTTGGATATGTGTTTATATTATCAGGCTGACCTATCCTCAGACACATCCTTAAATGGTCTCTCCTCATTATTGAGAAATACAGAACTTATTGTTCGTGTTTTTTATTATTCTACTTCTTCATCACTTTTTGCTAAAATCACAAAGAATTTATTTACTCAAGGCCTAATCAATGATGAGTCTAGAGTAGTTCTTGAGAAACCTCTTGGTTACGATTCTGTATCCTCTGAATCAATCAATCGCGATATCATATCGCATTTTAAGGAATCTCAGATTTTCAGGATTGATCATTATTTAGGGAAAGAAACAGTTCAAAACTTAATGGTTTTGCGGTTCGCAAATAATATTTATGAAAATGCTTGGAACTCACAGCATATTGAAAATGTAGAGATCACTGTTTTTGAGGAGCTAGGAGTTGGAAGTCGAGGTGATTATTATGACAAATACGGGGCACTTTTAGATATGGTACAAAATCATTTACTTCAGCTTCTTTGCTTGGTCGGAATGGAGCCACCAAGTCTCTTAGATGCTAATACCGTTAGAGATGAAAAATTGAAGGTCTTAAAGTCATTGAGATTATTTAATTCTGAAAATATTAAAACGCATACTTCTCGTGGGCAATATACTCGAGGAAAAGTTAAAGGCCAGTCGGTAAAATCGTATTTAGAGGATATCAGTCATTTTAATTCTGATACCGAGACTTTTGCTTCGGTTCTTGCAAACATTGATAATTGGCGATGGGCTGGTGTTCCTTTTTATCTAAGAACTGGGAAGCGCATGTCCGATAAATATTCTGAAATCGTAATTAATTTTAAAAATGTTCCACATAATATTTTTCCTGATGGTCATGAAATTGTAAACAATAAGTTAATTATAAGTCTTCAGCCAGAAGAACGTATTGAATTGGTTCAAACCGTTAAGATTCCTGGCCCAGGGGGTTATCGTTACAAACCTACCTCATTAGTGCTGGATTACAGTTCTTCATTTACCGACCGTTTTCCCGAGGCATACGAGCGTCTTTTGATTGATGTCATTAGAGGAAATCAAACTTTATTTATGAGAAATGATGAGGTGGAGGCTTCTTGGAAATGGATAGACTCAATAAGTCAAAATTGGAAAAATAGCAAAATCATGAACCATTTATATAATGCAGGAAGTAATGGACCTGGGGACCATATATTATTAGATGGGCACCATTGGAATAAGTAATTATGAATCTATCAACCCGTATTTTTTTAGATGTTCATCTGCTTGAGGTGAATCTAGTTGAGAGAATTTCTAAGGCCTTAATTAAGGATATTGATCAGAATGGAAAGGCTTACCTTTTGTTGTCTGGAGGAAGTACCCCTATGAATTTATATACTTTGTTGTCAAATGTAGATTTATCTTGGGGAAAAGTATTTGTGGGTCTGGTTGACGAGCGCTTTGTTAGCATTAAAGATTCCTTTAGTAATGAGCGAATGGTTAAGCAAGCTTTGTTGCAAAATTTTGCGACTCGTGCAAATTTTATTGGTTTGGTTTATGATACAAATAATATAGAATTGAATTTAGCTGAATCGATAAAAAGAAACAAACTATTTTTTGATGGTGCTAGTTGTGTTCTCCTTGGTATGGGTGGAGATGGCCATACTGCATCTTTATTTCCCGAGGATATAAAATCTATTCTAGCCTTAAAGTGTGGTGTAACTCCTTCTCTTGTAAATACCAAAGCTCCAAGTGGTCCAATAGACAGAATTACATTTAATAAAGAAACAATATTGAAGTCTAAAACAATTTTATTGTATTTTCGAGGAGACGAAAAAATGCAGGTTTTCTCAAAAGCAAAATTAAAGAAAAATCCAGAGAAGTTTCCTGTGTCCTCATTTATTCACCAAAACCAAAGATTAGTTGAAGTCTTTTGGACGTTTTAATGTTTCTCCCCATGAACAAAACAATTTTAGATGTAACAAAAAGAATTGTTGAAAGAAGTGCATCTTCTCGACATGACTATGTTTCTTTAATGAAGTCCTTGTCTGAAAAAAGCGTGTCTCGTTCGGCTCTTTCTTGTGGTAATTTAGCCCATGCGATGGCAGCTTGTTCAGATGAAGATAAAAGTAGTTTAATCGGAGAGAAAAAGGTTAATATTGGAATAATTACTGCATATAATGATATGCTTTCTGCTCATAAACCCTATGAAGAATATCCTAAGTTAATTAAATCATTTGCCGCTAAATATCATGCAGTTGCTCAAGTAGCAGGTGGTGTTCCCGCTATGTGTGATGGAGTGACTCAAGGCGAAGCCGGCATGGACCTGTCCTTGTTTAGTAGAGATATTATCGCATTGTCTACAGCAATTGGCTTGTCTCACAACATGTTTGAAGCGGCAATGTGTTTGGGTATATGTGACAAGATCGTTCCTGGTGAGTTAATAGGTGCATTAAAGTTCGGGTATATGCCTATTGTATTTGTCCCTGGAGGGCCTATGAAGACAGGTATTTCAAATGAAGATAAGGCAAAAACTAGACAAGATTTTGCCTCTGGAAAAATTGATCGAAAAGGTTTATTGGAATCAGAGTCCAAAGCATACCACTCCTCTGGTACTTGTACTTTTTATGGGACAGCGAATAGCAACCAGATGTTGATGGAAATTATGGGACTCCAGCTTCCAGGTTCTTCTTTTGTCAATCCAGATACTCCTCTTAGAGACGCTTTAACAGAGCATGCCGTCAAGGTCGCTTCAGAAACTACTCAGTTGGGAACCAATTATCGACCTTTGTACGAAATAGTTTCTGAAAAAACTATTGTCAATGGAATTATTGGTCTTCTTTCAACCGGAGGTTCTACCAATCACACACTTCATTTAATTGCAATAGCAAAATCCGCAGGGATTATAATTAATTGGGATGATTTTTCTGACTTGTCCTCAGTTATTCCGTCTTTGGTCAAGATGTATCCGAATGGATCCGCCGATGTTAACTATTTCCAAGCTTGTGGGGGAATGTCTTATTTGATAAAGGAATTGATAAATCACGGTCTCTTACACGCGGATGTTCGTACTATTTTAGGAAAAGGTTTGCATAGTTATACACAAGAACCTTTTCTCAAAGAAGGAGCTTTGGTATGGAGAAAAGGACCAAACTCTTCTTTGGACGAGATGGTGTTGACTTCAGTTGAAAATGCTTTTTCAAAAACAGGTGGTCTTAAAGTTTTGAATGGAAATTTAGGGAATTCGGTTATTAAAGTATCTGCAGTAAAAAAAGAGAACTGGATTGTAAAAGCTCCTGCCTTAATTTTTGAGGACCAGAAAGATCTTCTGGAGGCTTTCAATAGAAAAGAATTAAATAAAGACTTTATCGCTGTGGTCAGATATCAAGGCCCTAAAGTTAAAGGCATGCCCGAACTTCATAGATTAACTCCAATATTAAGTATTCTTCAGAATAATGGATACAAGGTGGCTTTAATTACCGATGGACGAATGTCAGGAGCATCTGGTAAAGTTCCTGCAGCAATTCATTTGGCTCCAGAAGCTATAGATGGTGGAATCTTGTCTAAGTTAAAAGATGGCGATATTTTAATATTAGATGCAGAAAAAGGTGTTCTAGAGTGTATGAATGAAGATTTGATACTGTCTCGACCAAGGGGAATTCCTCCAAAAATTAATCAGGAGGGGAGTGGGAGAGAACTATTTGAAAATTTAAGAAACTTAGTGGGGCCAAGTGATCAAGGTGCTTCAATTTTATTTTAGTATATGGAAAGCCAAAACGGAATTAGAGATTTTCTTAAGAATCACCCAGTTGTTCCTGTAGTCAAACTTGAACAGCTAGATGTGGTAATACCCTTGATTAAATTTCTTGATCATAGCGGCATTAATTGTATTGAAATTACCTTGCGATCAAATTGTGCTTTAGAAGCTATAAAGTTGGCAAAAAAGCATGCCCCATCTTCTTTTAAGATTGGTGTAGGTACCGTCATAAAAAGAGAGCAGCTTTTGGCAGTGATTGATGCACAAGTAGATTTTATTGTACTTCCTGGCTTGAATTGTGAGTTGGTTGAACTTTTACAGCAAACTCAAATTCCATTTTTACCTGGAGCAATTACACCAAGTGAAATAATGGATGCACTTGAATTGGGTTGGGATACACTTAAATTTTTTCCCGCTCATATTGCAGGTGGGCTAGAAGCTATTAAGACTTTTGGACAAGTATTTCCTCAAGTTTATTTTTGTCCAACAGGAGGAATTACAAAAGAAAATCACAGAGATTATTTAGCACTAGAAAATGTCATTTCAGTTGGCGGCTCGTGGGTGCAAAAAGATTTTAGAATCTAATTTTAATACTTGTCTTCATTGAATTGATAAAAAGTTGCAGGTTTTCCTTTTCTGCCTGTTTTATTCATGTGATTTGTCTTTGTAATTACTCCCTCTTTCAAGATTTGTTTCCTAAAGTTTCGCTTGTCCATCTTTTTATTATGAATATTCTCGTGTAGCTTTTGAAGTTGGGGAAGGGTAAAATTCTTTGGCAAAAGAATTGATGACATTTGATGGTTTAGCTCCTTCTTAAGGAAATGAATTGCAGTATTAAGAATTTCATTGTGATCAAAAGTAAGTTCGGGAATATTATGGACACTAGTCCATAAGACCTGATCTGCAAAAGAGCATGGCTCAGGTTTAAAATCTTGAATGTTTATTAAGGATATATAACCCACAGTTATTACTCTTTCTTCAGGATTCTGCCTAAAATTTCGTAACCACAATTGGTCTTTTTTTTGTTTCACTCTATCTGGGTCACTAAAAATAGCAAACTGTTTGAGGAAGATTTTATCAATTGAAGTTAAGCTATTAAGAATACGAGTTGCCGCCGGATCTAATTCTTCATCGTGTTTAATTAGATCTCCAGGAAGAGCTATCTGAATTATCCCATTTATACTAGCTATTTTTGGATTTTCTTTCTTAGTTATAAGAAGTACCTTTAATTCTAGATCAGAATCAAATCCAAAAACTACACAATCTACTGAGATATTTATTTTTGACATAAAAAAAGTATTCGAATCTTAACAATGAATTAATAGATTTATTTCAAACATAAAAGTAGAGCATAAGACATTCAATCGCAAATAAAATGATTTGCTTATTTAAACTTATTTTAAATAAGATATGATTGATTCTATTTTTTAATATTCAAAGTAATGACCTATTATTTTAAAGCTGAATTTTCAAGTATTTTCTGTTCAATTTGGATTAATTCTTTTTTAAATTCTTTTGGACATGCCCCTTTAAATTCAATTTCTATTCCCTTCGAAAGACTCAGTGTTGTTGTGGGTAAGTCTTGCACTTTCATGTTAAAGGACTTACTTTTTTTAAATGTTTTATTAATTGTGTATTGAACATCTACATAATTTTCTTGTGTAATAGACCACTCAAATTGACCAATATTTTCAGTAAATCGTTTCCCATGATATTTAACAGTTCTGTCACTATATAAAGCAATGTTATAAATTGGACAAGTACCATAGCATCCACTTTTCTTCATTTCGAATATTAGTTTAGGTTCGTTGTTATTTTGGTTTCTAATTTGACTGGTTTTGCAGGAGAAAAAAAGCAATATTATAAGCCCAAGTAATTTAGTGAGTCTTTTCATTTTTAGTTCTAATTGTTATCTTTATTTTTATAAAGATAAGACATGCAAATTCATTTTATTGCAATTGGAGGATCCGCTATGCATAATTTAGCATTGGCACTCAAAAATAAAGGAGATAAAGTAACTGGTTCTGACGATGAGATATTTAATCCATCAAAATCTCGGCTGGATTCTGCGGGTCTTTTACCAGAAAAATTTGGTTGGTTTCCATCCAAAATTCATAATGGTTTAGATGCTGTTATTTTGGGAATGCATGCTAGAGAAAACAATGTTGAACTTCTTAAGGCACAATCATTACATTTAAAGATCTATTCTTATCCAGAATATCTTTTTGAGCAGTCTAAGGACAAGGTTAGAGTTGTGATTGGTGGAAGCCACGGAAAAACAACCATAACTTCTATGATTTTGCATGTATTACAAAAGGTATCTATTAACTGTGATTATATGGTTGGAGCCCAACTGCAGGGCTTTGATACGATGGTTAAGATCACAGAAGCTCCTATCATTATTTTAGAAGGAGACGAGTACTTATCATCTCCCATTGACAGTAGGCCTAAATTCCATCTTTATAAGCCACATATTGCTCTTTTGAGCGGAATTGCATGGGATCATATCAATGTGTTTCCTACGTTTGAATTTTATTTAAAGCAATTTGAGGAATTTATTGAAAAAATAGAAACTGGTGGCTATTTAACTTATTGTGCTGATGACGAAAGTTTGAATGTAATATCTTCAGCTAATCCAGAAATAGAAACAGAACCTTACCAATTACCTGAATTTACTATTGAAGATGGGAAAACCTTCCTTCATTTTAATAATGAGCAAATTGAATTAAAGATTTTTGGTACTCATAATTTGTTAAATATGATGGGTGCTTTAAATATTTGTAGAAAGCTAGGGGTAGAAGAGTCGATTTTTTTTCATGCTATGCATTCATTCAAGGGCGCTTCTCACCGATTAGAAAAAATTGTAGAGCGAGAAGGTTTGATCGTTTACAAAGATTTTGCTCATTCACCATCTAAAGTGCAAGCCACTGTAAAAGCAGTATGTGAGCAATACACAGATAGTAAGGTTATTGCGATTTTAGAGCTACACACATTTAGTAGTTTAAGCCAAACCTTTTTGACAGAATATAAAAATTCTATGAATGGTCCTGATATTTCTTATGTTTACTTTAATCCGCAAACTTTAATAAACAAAAATATATCTGATTTTTCTAAAGAACTAGTTCATATCTCTTTTGATAGAAAAGACTTAATCGTATTTACTGATAATCAAATGTGTTTTTCTTCTGTGCAATCAGAACTAAGCTCAAAGACAGTAGTTTTGCTTATGAGTTCAGGGGATTTTGGAGGTTTGGTTCTTGAAGATTTTTCCAGAAATCTATAAGTAGTCTTTAATTTTTTCAAGCTCCAGAGATCTGGACCCTTTCACTAGTATAAATGTGCTTGAAATAATATTATCTTTAAGATAATCAATCAATTCATCTTTTTTTGCAAATGAAACAAAGTCTGTTTTATTGAGTCTATGTAATGTTTCCCCAATTAAGATTACATTTTTTATGCCTGATTTTAAGCAAAGTTGAATTAAATTTATATGCTCTTTGTCTGCTTCAATTCCTAATTCAAACATATCTCCAATAATCATTGCTTTTTTAGGATGTGATATTTTACTTAAGTTGGCAATGGCATTTTCTATACTCATAGGGTTTGAATTGTAGGCGTCTAATAGGATAGTGTTTTTTTTTGATTGAATAATTTGTGATCGGTTGTTGGAAGGGATGTAATTTTCAATTGCTTCCTTTATATTTTTCATTTCTACTCCAAAATTTAGACCAACTGCAATCGATAAAGCTATATTTTCAAAGTTGAAATCTCCAATTAACCTACTTTGAATCTTTTCTGTTCCCACCATCACTTTGCAATATGGTTGTGCCTCGATCAGTTCTATTTTAAAGGTGCTAGAATTCAATTCTCCATAGCTAATCTTGGGATAAATTTCAGGTATTTTAGAAAGAAGAAGGCTTTGGTTGTCTTTAATAAAGATGGGTAAGTTTTTTTTTATAAGGTATTTGTAAAGTTCTGTTTTAGTTCTTAAAACTCCGTCAAGAGATCTAAATCCTTCTAGGTGAGCTTTTCCTACATTAGTAATGACTCCAATATTGGGTTGTGCAATATGACAGAGAAAATCAATATCACCAATTTGGCTTGCTCCCATCTCTATAATGGCAAATTCATCTTCATGATCTATAGACAATAGACTTAATGGTACGCCAATTTGATTATTTAAATTTCCTCTTGTTGCTTTGGTTCTGAATTTATTTTTTAGAACTTTTTGGCATAGTTCCTTGCTTGTTGTTTTGCCGTTTGTTCCTGTAATTGCAAGCAGTGTACAATTCAATTTTGATCGATGGTGTTTTGCAAGCTCTTGTAGAGATTCCAGAACATCATTTACCATAATATATCTATGGTCTAAAGAACATTCTTTGTTGTCTACAATGGCAAATGCAGCTCCGCATTCCAGAGCTTTAGAAGCAAATTTATTTCCATCATAATTAGGTCCCTTAAGTGCAAAGAATATACAGTCTTCTTTAATTTGTCTAGTATCTATTGAGATTACAGGGTGACGTAGGAAGATATTATAGAGCTTTTCAACCATTAGCTCGGGTAATTTGATTGTATTTTCATAAAAAAGGCCACTAGTTAAGGGCTTTTTCACATTATCTTCTTGCTTTCTTTTTGTTCGGGCTCAAATTTTGAGACCCCATTCGATCAGTCACACAGCGAAAGCCAATATGATCAGAAGCCAAATCACTATTTAAGAATCTTCTTGTTCCAGGATTTAACCAGTAAGATCTGTCTTTCCATGAACCTCCTTTGTATACATGAACAAAGTCATTCACTAAGGTTGTCTGTCCATAATCGTACATGGCGGCTTCACCGCCAGTATTACCTTCAGAAAAGTATATACTTGATTCAATATCACCTTGATATTTGTCTGAATTCTTTGCTTTTATGTAGTTTCTTCGGTCTGTATCAGTAGACTCAACATTTTGCATTCTACCTAGAGAATCAGGTTCTAAATTATATCCTTCTTCATCTTTTGCCTTATCCGTAAATACATTTCCTCTAAAAGGCATGAAGTCATCTAAATTATCTGATGATGGTCTGTAGACATCTAAAACCCACTCTGCTACATTACCAACAATGTCATACAATCCATAGTCATTGGGAGGGAATGATTTAACTGTCATTGTTCTAGCTCCAGCATCATTAAGTGTTCCCGCAATACCCATGTTGTCACCACCACCACGTTTGAAGTTTGCAAGAAGTTCTCCTTGGAATTTTTTTCTATCGTCTCTTAATGAATTTCTGTTCCAAGGATAGTCTCTACCGTCAGCTATATTACCTTCTATTGAGTTTCCTAGACTCCCCCAGGCAGCATATTCCCATTCAGCTTCTGTGGGTAGTCTATAACTTGCGGTTAGAACACCGTCTTCTAAACGGCCAGTTCGTCCATCTTTATTTTTTGGATTTGCTAAGTCTTTGTATCCCCTTTTTCTTTTTCCGATATAAGCACCTGCTTGATAAGTTTCTGTATTAAAGTTGTCGTCATCAAATTGCTCATTGTTGTATTTTAATGCTCCTACTTCAATTAATGCTAATTCATTAACGCGGTCTGTTCTCCATGCACAGTAATCCTCAGCTTGATCCCAGGAAACTCCTACCACTGGATAGTGAGTAAATCCTGCATGTCTAAGATAATTAGATACTAATGGGTCATTATATCCTAACTCACTTCTCCAGGCATTAGTATCAGGTAGCGCATTCCAATATACTTGTGGGATTCCTTCACCAAATACTCTTTGAAGCCAAAACAGATATTCTCTATAGGCTACATTTGTTACTTCTGTTTGATCCATGTAAAATGAGGCAACAGAAACCTGACGAGGACGAGCATCATTTTCCATTAAAACATCATCAGAGGTTTGTCCCATTATAAAAGTTCCTCCTTCAACGAATACCATTCCGACGGGAATTTTTTGTTCGTAGTTAAGTTCTGCTTCAAATCCTCCATTGTTGGAAGTGTTAATTTTCCAACCCGTAGTTTGAGAAACACTTTTGTGTTTGTTACTGCAGGATACTAAAACAGATCCTATAACTGCAATAAAGAGGAAATTAGAAAAAAGAGTAGACATTTTCATGATCTATAGTGCTTTTAGTTTTCTGATAATTTGATTGTCTAAGTTACCTAAAATTTAGGGCATTTTATTGCTTTTAATTTTTTTCTTTTTGGTCTGCATGCCATTTGAATAGTAAGGGAAACCTCGTGTGCTCCTCCCGAACTACCCATCAGTTCTGAAATAGTATAATCATAACTATATCCAAGTCGAATTCCGTTGGACTCATATCCAAGAACAACTAGTACTGCATCAGAGTTGGTGAAATTATTCCTAAAATATAAACCTCCAGAGAAACTCTGATTAGTTAATGAAAGCCCCAGGTTTAATTGTTGGGCACCATTTTGCGACATATAAAGAAGATTTGGAGTAATAAATGGACCATCATCCATAATCAACCCCATGGACCTGGCATTTCCGACAGCAAAGTTTGCTCCAGTATGAATAGTTAGTCTCTTAGGAAGATAACTAGTAGATATAAAAGCATCCTCTGGTTCAGTAATATGATGTAAAGCCATTCCGAAGAAATACTTTTTAGTGAAGGCCATTAATCCAAGGGAGATATCAGTATAGCTAATGTTATCCGCAAACTGAGCTACGTTTTCTCGTGTAGGATATACAAATCCATAGTTTGGATCAATTTGATCTCCAAAAAATAGTTTTGTCTTGTCGAGCGCTCTTTGTTGATAACTGGCCTGAATACCTGATAAAATCGTTAATTTTTTTGATACTTGAAGTTGGTAGGAGTAAATTAAACTCACCTGAGTGTTGGACAATGCACCTTCACCCTGAACATCATTAAAGATTTGTAATCCTAAACCACCATGGAGAGACTCAATGTTGCGATCGTATGAAATAGAATTAGTTATAAATGCAGACTTTAGGCTTGGCCATTGGTTCCTGTGATTCATTGAAATACGTGGGCAATATGCCGAACCAGCCATTGCCGGATTTAAATACAAAGGGTTTGCATAGAATTGAGTAAAGGCTGCGTCTTGGGCATTAGCAACATTTGTGAATGCAACTAATATAAATAGGGCTAGTGATAATATTTGTTTTGAAATCATACTCATTTTTGATTATAAAGCACAATAATACGATAATTTTTCAAATTTTTACCTACCAGATAGTACAATAACATTTTTTATGATTTTGTTAATTAATTGTAACAAAACCTAATAAAGTTAGACAATTTATATATAGTTTTATCGTTACTAAATTTGATAATTACAAATCTTTAATCTAATAGAAATTTTTTTATGCTAAAACACCTCATACTGTGTTTTAAATCAGGACTGTTATTTCTGAGCTCTATTGCAATATGTTATGGACAAGATATAAGTCAAGTCAATTTAAATTGGGAAAAGCCAAATTCCATTTATAACAATGGAATCAAAGAGTCAGTCTTAAGTTTTCAGGATGCCTTCTATGATTTTTCCGAAAATTCCTTACCAATATATAAAGTTAAAATTCGACTTCCTGAAAATGCAGATTCTGTTCATGTAGAAATAGATGTTCTTGAAAAGCTAGCTTATTCCCCAGCAGAAAAATTACTTATTCCTAATGATTTAATTAATGAGAATCTATCTTGGCACATTAGTTATGAGAGGAAAGTTCCATTTTTGGTTTTATCTTTTGTACCCATAGACGCTCAATGTAAGGTAAGTCAAGTTAACTACTGAAGTAATGTAGTTTATTCTGATTTTAAGATTGATGAAAAGCCAGCAAGTTCAAATTCAGTCCTTACATCTGGAGATTGGTATAAGTTAAAAGTTAATAAAGATGGTGTTTACAAGATAAATCGTGATTTCCTAATTGATATAGGGGTAGATATATCTGATGTAGATCCTAGAAATTTTCAATTATATGGAAACGGAGGAGCTATGCTACCTGAATTAAATGAGTCTTTTAGGCTTGATGACCTTCATGAAAATCCAATTTATGTCCATGGAGAACAGGATGGGTCCTTTGACTCAAACGATTACATTCTTTTTTATGGAGAGTCACCAAATCGATGGGAACTTTCTCCTAGCCATGTATTTAGTCATCGTCAAAATATATATGATTCTTATAATTATTATTACATCCGAATAGGAGATTCATATGGTAAAAGAATTTCTATGCAAGAAGATGTTTTAGTGCCAGGAAACGAAATAGACTTTTATACCGATCGAAAATTTTACGAGTGGGAACATATAAACCTAAAAAATAGCGGCCGACAGTGGTTTGGAGAATACTTTAGCTTTTTAGATCAATATAATTTTGACTTCGATTTCAAGAATAGAATAAAATCCGAATTGATTCGATTAAATGCAAGAGTGGTTGGTAGGTCTTCTAATTCCTCTAGTTTAGATTTTTCTAATCAAGGTAGTCAGATCCTTCAAGTTCCCATTGGGACCCAAGTAAGTTCTTCTATATATGTAGATGATGGAGATGCTTTTTCAGAATTTCTTTCTGATCAAGAGGTGGTTTCTATTAATGTTAGTTATAATCAAAATGGTAATTCCTCCGCTTTTGCATATCTTGATTATATTGAAATTCAAGCAAAGTGTTCTATTGCATTTGAAGGAGACCAGCTTATTTTTAGTGAGCCCTCTTCAATAGAAGAAGGATCTATTACTGCTTTTAAGTTAAACTCTCCTATTGAGTCATTTCTTGTTTGGGATGTAACTCATCCCGACTCTATTCTATCCATGTCGATTTCTGAGGAGCATATTTTTAATTCTCAAACAGATGTTCTTAAAACATTTGTTGCACATCATTTAGATGAGACAAATTATTTAAACCCTATTTTTGATGGTTCTGTGGAGAACCAAAATTTACATGGCCATGAGCCAGTTGATTTTGTGATTATTACTCATCCAGACTTTTTAGAAGCCGCCAATCGCTTGGCTCAATTACATATCCAAAAAGACCAAATATCCGTGCATGTTGTTACCACTGAGCAGATTTATAACGAGTTTAGCTCTGGGAAACAAGATTTAATTGCTCTTAGATCATACCTAAGAATGTTGTATGAAAAAGCAACCACCGAAGACGAGATATTAGATAATGTTCTTCTTTTTGGAGATGCTAGTTACGACTATAAAGGGATTTCTTTACTGAGTGAAAATCAGTTAGACCAAAACTTTGTACCCACATTTCAATCTGAATATTCCTTTAAATTAGGACCATCTTATTGTACCGATGATTTTCTTGGTTTCCTCGATTCTAATGAAGGGGCTCAGCAAACTATTAATAATGATGGGTTAGATATAGGGCTGGGGAGAATTGTAGTTCAGTCTCTTTCACAAGCAAATGCCATGGTCGACAAAATTGAGCGTTATATGTCTTCAAATTCACATGGTGATTGGCGGTCTAATATTTGTTTTGTAGCGGATGACATTGACGATGAATCATGGGAGTTTCGATTGCAAGAAAATATTGATAAAATTGCTCAGGACATAGACACTAGTTATCATAATTATAACATTAATAAAATTTATTTGGACGCTTATCAGCAAGTATCATCTTCAGGCGGGCAAAGATATCCTGATGCGCGTCTAGCTATTTCAGATGTTGTTTCCTCTGGAGCATTAATTATTCATTATTATGGTCATGGAGGCGAAGTGGGGTGGGCAGAGGAGCGTGTCCTGGTTTTAGAAGATATTAATGCTTGGGACAATCTTTTTCAAATGCCTGTTTTTGTGACTGCAACTTGTGAGTTTTCTAGATATGACGATCCAGATCGGATTTCGGCTGGCGAACAAGTCTTGTTAAATTCCCAAGGAGCAGGAATTGCTTTGTTTTCCACTACCCGAACGATTACTGAAAACGACGCCAATAATCTATCAAAATCCTTTTACAAATATGCAATTCCAGAAAAGGTGGGTGAGATTTTATCTTTTGGGCAAATTTCAAAAGAAATAAAAAATGATTTAAACATTTCCGGATTATCTGCAACCAATAAATTAAAATTTGCCTTACTAGGAGATCCTGCATTAAAGTTGCCTATTCCTAAACTAAAAGTTTTGATTCAAGAACTTGTAGATGTAGATACTGGATTACCTATTTCTTCCATTCAAGCTTTGTCTAGGGTCAGAGTAACTGGAATTGTAGCTAATCATCATGGGAATCAGGTTACCTCTTTTTTTGGAGTTCTAAAACCAAAGGTTTTTGATAAGCCTCAAGTTTTGCAGACTCAGACAAACGATTTTGATTATTTAGATCCTTTCGATTTTGAATTACAACAAAGTCTGCTTTATTCAGGTAATGTTAGTGTTGAAGCAGGTGCTTTTGAATTTGAGTTTGTCGTGCCTAAAGATATTGCCTTTGCCCAAGGGGTAGGGAAATTCTCTTTATATGCATCAGATAATGTTCAAGATGCATTAGGTTCTTTTATAGATTTTTATGTAGGTGGAATTAATGAAAATGCAAGTAATGATGACCAAGGACCTCAGGTAGATTTATTCATGAACTCTGAAGAATTTATGAGTGGGGGACTGACCGATTCAAATCCCAATTTATATGCAATCATTAGCGATGATTCAGGAATAAATACTACTGGAAACGGAATAGGTCACGATATTGTAGCCACCTTAGATGAGGATAGTCAGTCCTCTAAAGTTCTCAATCAATTTTACGAGTCCGATTTGGATTCATACAAAAAAGGGGTAGTAGTATATCCGTACACGGGCATTGAAGAAGGTGTTCATCAACTAAAAATAAAAGTTTGGGATGCATATAATAATTCTACTGAAGCTTTTACTGAATTTGTTGTCGTAAATAGTACAGATATGATTCTTGAAAATTTAATGAATTTTCCTAATCCATTTTCTGATTTTACTAGAATTCATTTTGAACATAATCGTCCTAATGAGATTTTGGAAGTTTCGTTAAACATATTCGATCAAGTGGGGCGACTTGTGAAGACTATGAGTAATACCATTTCTGATTCATCTTACGCCAATTCAGATTTTACTTGGGATGGATCCTCTGATTTTAGTTCTACTGTCGTTAGTGGAATTTATTACTGTAAGGTTATGGTTAAAAGTTCCACTTTGGAGGTCGAAAAGATTCTTTCCAATCAAATGCTACTAATTAAATAAGTTTTGCGTTATTAAATTCATAAATTTAACAGCTTAAACAACTAACTCATGAAAAAATTAGTTCTAATTATCATTCTTGGGGTTTTATTTAACTCTTTTTTATATTCTCAGAGCCAGAGCGACCTCTATTTGGAGAATTTAAATACAATCTCTACTTCTGTACCTTTTTTACTGATTGCTCCAGATTCTAGAGCTGGAGCAATGGGAGATGTGGGAGTAGCTACTTCTCCAGACCACAATTCTATCCATTGGAATGCTTCTAAAATGGCCTTTCTTGAGGATGATAAAGGATTCTCTATTTCTTATACTCCGTGGTTACAAGATTTGGTTCCAGAAATTAGTTTGAGTTATTTGTCTGGTTTCAAACGAATAAATTCTAAGAGTACGATTGGGGGTAGTCTACGATATTTTTCTCTGGGAGAAATTCAATTTACAGATAATTCAGGTCAGCCTATTTCTAAGTTTAGTCCGAATGAATTTGCATTGGATGGTGCTTATTCTATGAAGCTTTCAGAAAACTTTTCTGCTGGCTTGGCGATGCGCTATATCTACTCCAATCTTACAGGAGGAATAAATGTTCCTGGTGGGGCGCCCACAAAACCTGGAAATGCTTTTGCGGTAGATTTATCTTCTTACTATCAAAGTAATAGTTTTGAGATTGAAGACAAAGACGCATATTGGTCAGCTGGATTTAATGTTTCTAATGTTGGTAACAAGATTTCTTATACTGATGCAGGTGAAGAATATTTTCTTCCTATGAATGCTCGTGTTGGGACTCAACTATTTATGGAGATAGACGAATATAACTCTATTTCTTTTGCCTTTGACCTTAATAAATTATTGGTTCCTACTCCTCCAGTTTACTCTGTAGACGAATCAGGAGACCCTATTCTGGATGAAAATGGAGATCAGTTAATTGAAGCAGGAATGGATCCCAATGTTGGTGTTCTTCAGGGAATGTTCCAATCTTTTGGGGATGCACCTGGTGGTGCCCAAGAGGAGTTTAATGAACTCATGTTTTCTTTTGGAGCGGAATACTGGTATTTGAAACAATTTGCTTTTCGTGGAGGATACTTCCATGAGAATGAAAATAAAGGAGCTCGAAAATATTTTACGGTGGGGGTAGGAATGAGAATGAATGTCTTTTCTTTGGATATGGCCTTTTTATTACCTGCTACTCAGGGCGTTCGGAGTCCTTTGGCTAATACCTTGAGATTTACTATGTTGTTTGATATGGCAGCGCTCTACGGAACTGATAAAAATTAACTATTGATGAATATTCGAGTAGGTTTTGGTTTTGATGTTCATCGATTGGAGGAAGGTGAAGATTTCTGGTTAGGCGGAATCTTAGTTCCACATTCTAAAGGCTCTGTTGGACATTCTGATGCAGATGTATTAATTCATACTATTTGTGATGCTATTTTGGGTGCTGCCAATTTGAGAGATATTGGTTTTCATTTTCCTGATACCTCCGAAAAATATAAAGGAATTGATAGTAAAATTCTTTTAAAGGATGTCATGAAACTATTGAGGAAGGAAGGTTTTGAATTGGGAAATATAGATGCCACTATCGCATTGCAAAATCCAAAAGTAAATCCATATGTGCCAGAAATGAAAAATATCTTGGCTCAGGTGATGTCGATTTCGCCTTCTCAAGTTTCTTTGAAAGCTACAACTACTGAAAAACTCAGTTTTGTTGGTAGAGAAGAAGGTGTCTCAGCCTATGCCGTAGTTCTTATTCAGAAAATATAATTCTTTTTTCAAGACTATTTCCTCTTCAAAGCGTATCTTAAAAATATGAAAGCACAATATTTAACTATCTCTTACAAGCGATTTGATTGGTCTGACTTGCCTGAGGATTATAAAGATTTAATAAATAAATCACACGAAGCTCAGTCAAAAGCTTATGCTCCATATTCTAATTTTAAAGTTGGGACCTGTATTTTACTTGAAGATGGAACTATTTTTACTGGATCGAATCAAGAAAATGCTGCCTATCCCTCGGGTTTATGTGCAGAAAGAGTTGCTATTTTTTCATGCAGTGCCCATTTTCCACATTTAAAGATGAAAGTCTTAGCAATTACCTGTGATTTGGATAAATTATTATTGCCTGATATTTTAGCTCCTTGTGGAGCATGTAGACAAACAATATGTGAATATGAATCTAGACAAAATGAGCCTATTAAAATACTTTTAAAATGTCCAGGTAATCAGGTGTTAGAGTTTAATTCTATTGGGGATTTACTTCCATTTTCATTTAAATCCGATGCCTTAAAAAAGGTGCAATAAATTTGAAACAAATGATTACATTTGCAATTGATAAATTTTAATCAAAAGATGGGAAAACTAAAATATACTAAGGAAACCTATTTAAAATGGTACAAGGATATGCTTCTTTGGAGAAAGTTCGAAGACAAAACGGGGGCTTTGTACATACAACAGAAAATTAGAGGATTTCTGCATTTATATAATGGTCAAGAAGCTATTCTTGCTGGATCTATTCACGCTATTGATCCCAAGAAAGATAAAATGATTACCGCCTATAGAGATCATGTGATGCCAATCGCTATGGGTGTTAAGCCCAAAAATATTCTTGCAGAACTTTATGGTAAGGTCACTGGTGTCTCTGGAGGTAAGGGTGGCTCAATGCACATGTTTTCAAAGGAATATAATTTTTATGGTGGTCATGGAATTGTAGGGGGTCAGGTTCCCCTAGGCGCTGGTTTAGCCTTCGCTGATCAATACAAAAAAAGCGATGCAGTGACAATATGTTTCATGGGGGATGGAGCTGTTCGTCAAGGAGCTGTTCACGAAACCTTTAACATGGCCATGAATTGGAAGTTGCCTATTGTTTTTGTTTGTGAAAATAATGGCTATGCCATGGGTACGTCAGTCGAAAGAACTGCTAATCACTCTGATATATGGAAGCTAGGTTTGGCTTACGAGATGCCTTGTGGACCTGTAGATGGAATGAATCCTAAGGTTGTTGCCGAGGCAATGAATGTTGCGGTTGATCGAGCTAGAATGGGGGAAGGTCCAACTTTTTTGGAGATGAAGACATACCGATTTAAGGGGCACTCCATGTCTGATGCTCAAAAGTATAGAACCAAAGACGAAGTGGCTGAATATCAAAAAATTGATCCTATCACTCAGGTTCTTGATTATATTATGAGTAAGAATTGGGTAAGTGACCAGGAAATTATGCAAATTCAAGATAGAGTGAAAGCTGAAGTTAAGGAAGCAGTAGATTTTGCTGAATCTTCTGATTTTCCTGCAAATGATGCTCTATATCAAAATGTTTATGCTGAAGAATATCCATTTATAAAAGAATAGAATTATGGCTGAAATTGTACGTATGCCTAGATTGAGCGATACTATGACAGAAGGTACCGTATCCAAATGGCATAAGAAAGTAGGAGATGCTATTTCTGAGGGTGATTTGCTCGCAGAGATCGAAACAGACAAAGCAACTATGGAATTTGAATCCTTCCAAGAAGGCGTCCTTTTGTATATTGGGGTTGAAGAATTATCGACTGCTCCTGTAGATTGTATTTTAGCCATTTTAGGAGACAAGGGTGAAGATATTCAGCGATTGATAAACTCTGACCAAGATTCCGTGGAAGAGAAAAAGGAAATGGTGCTCAAAGAGAAAGTAGAGCCAATCCCCTCAGCTACTGTAATTCCCAATGCTCCCGAGCAAGTTTCATTAGAACCCTTTCATATTACTTCGAGCTCTTCTTCTCATTCTGGTAGGTTGAAAGCTTCTCCTTTAGCTAAACGTTTAGCAGAAGAAAAAGGGCTTGACATTTCGCGAATTTCCGGTTCTGGTGAGGGAGGAAGAGTGGTTAAGAAAGATGTAGATAATTTACAGAGTGGTGTTGCTCGAGTTGGCGTTTTGGAAGAAAAATTTCACGAAGAGCCTGTTTCTCAAATGCGAAAAACTATTGCCAGAAGATTGGCTGAGTCTAAGTTTACTGCTCCTCATTTCTATTTGTCTATCTCTGTGGATATGGACAATGCAATTTCTTCTAGAAATGCAATTAACGCCAAGTCAGTTCAAAAAATATCCTTTAATGATTTTATTCTTAAGGCAACTGCTGTTTCCTTAAGAGAGCATCCCAAAGTAAACTCTTCTTGGAGAGAAGATATTATCCGCAGAAATGAACATGTAAATGTAGGTGTTGCTGTAGCTGTTGAGGATGGTCTTTTGGTTCCAGTGGTGAGATATACAGATACTAAAACATTGGCTGAAATTTCTTCTGAAGTAAAGGGTTTTGTTCAAGGGGCGAAAGATAAAAAACTTCAACCATCTGATTGGGAGGGAAGTACTTTTACAATTTCTAATCTAGGTATGTTTGGTATCGATGAATTTACTGCGATTATTAATACTCCGGACGCATGTATATTGGCGGTGGGGGGAATACAAGAAATACCTGTGGTTAAATCTGGAGTTGTTGTTCCTGGAAACATCATGAAGTTAACACTTTCGTGTGATCACAGAGTGGTGGATGGAGCTTCTGGTGCAGCTTTTTTAAATAGTCTTAAGGCTTACCTTGAAAATCCGATTACAATGTTTCTGTAAAATTGTACAGTTTTTTTTTAATTAGTTGTGTAAATAACTATTTGATTTTAAGAAATTTAAGTTTGTAATGATTGCTAATAACATGCTAAGTGTTTAAACATTGTTGACTGGGTAAAAAAAGAGTTAAACACCTAAAAATAATTTTATAGAGAAAAGCGTCTTTGTTCATTCTTTCAATAATGATATTGAGCCCAATTTTAAATTGGACTCTTTTAGTAATCTAGCATTTCTTTGATAAGGTTTTCGACTTTTTCTGCATTTGGAATCATAGATTTTTCAAGGATACTATTCAAAGGAATAGCTGGAAGATCTTCAGCACCTATAACTCGAACTGGTGCTTCTAGGAATTCAAAACACTCTTGCTGAATTTCTCCGGCGAGGCCTTGAGCAAATCCAAATCCCTTAGATTCTTCAGTCACAATCATGCATTTGTTGTGCTTTCTTACCACACTAAAGACTCCCTCTCTATCAATTGGAGCAAGCGTTCTGAGATCAATAATTTCTATTTTTCCTGGGTGTTTTTTTGCCGCATTATTTGACCAGTAGACCCCCATTCCGTAGGTAATAATAACTAGAGTATTACCCTCTTCAATTTTTATTATTTCTGCCTCTAATACCACCCTTAACTTCCCAAATGGGATGATATAATTTTCATCAGGTTCGATAGTTTTTGCTCCCTCAGTCCCTTTGATCTTAGACCAATAAAGTCCCTTATGTTCCAAAATAATTACCGGGTTTGGGTCATAAAATGCGGCCTTCATTAAACCTTTCATATCAGCACTATTAGAGGGGTAAGCAATCTTAATTCCTCTTATGTTTGTAAGCACCGATTCTACAGAAGAAGAATGATATGGTCCACCCGATCCATATGCGCCAATTGGGACTCTAATGACAGCAGCTACCGGCCATTTTCCATTTGATAAGTAACAAGAACGACTGACTTCAGTAAATAGTTGATTTAATCCTGGCCAAATATAGTCTGCAAACTGAATTTCCACTATGGGTTTGCACCCAACGGCAGACATTCCAACGGTAGAACCAATGATGAATGCCTCTTGAATTGGGGTGTTAAAGACTCTATCTGTACCGAACTTCTGGGCGAGTGTGGCTGCTTCTCGAAATACTCCGCCGAGTCGATGGCCTACATCTTGTCCATACAATATAGCTTCTGGATGTTTGGCCATAATTTCCTGAATTGCAAAAAGAGCAGCATCCACCATCATTATTTTTTCATTCCCTTTTGGGAATCTCTCGCCCTTTTCTTTAGAAATGGGCGAAGGAGCAAAATCGTGTAGAAATAAATCATCAGGAGAAGGATCTTCTGCATGAAGCGCATATTCAAAATCAATTTTGACTTTTTCTTTGGTATCCGACTCTATTTTTTTAAAATCTTTTATTTCAAATCCAAGCGCTGCCATCTGTTTTTTTATACGGGTAATGGGATCTCTTTTTTCATGAGCTTCCATATCATCACGATACCATTCTTTTCGAACTCCTGAGGTGTGATGACCTAAAAGTGGAACTTTTGCGTGAATCAGGAAAGGGCGTCTTTCTTTCCGAATGGTATTAATTACTTCTTGAACTGTGGCATGCGATTCTTCAAAATCACTTCCATCTATTGTTCTTAATTCAATGCCCTTAAACCCTCTAACAAAATGAGATGCATCATTTGCTCGAATTTCGGAGGCATGGGCAGAGATATCCCATTCATTGTCTTGTACTAGATATAAAATGGGAAATTGCTTTAATGCAGCCATATGGAGTGCTTCAGAAATCTCACCCTCGGTCATGGCAGCATCTCCAATAGAACAAACTACAATTGGCTTATCTTGGCCAAATTCTGTCGCTAGATTTTGATGTTCTAAATATTGAATACCCATAGCCAACCCAGTGGTTGGGATTGCTTGCATACCCGTAGCGGAAGATTGATGAGGAATTTTTGGGAGTTCTTTTCTATTTAAGCTTGGGTGTGAATAATAGGTTCTTCCTCCAGAAAATGGGTCTTCTTTTTTTGCCAATAATTGGAGCATTAATTCAAATGGTTCCAGTCCTATACTTAGCAGCATAGCATCATCACGATAGTATGGAGCAAGCCAGTCTTGGGCTTTTAATTGTATTCCTAAAGCTACCTGTATTGCCTCGTGACCTCTAGAGCACGCATGTACATATTTACCTGTTATTTTAGCATTTTCTTCAAATAGATCTGACATTGCCCGAGCAGTAGATATGAGACGATAGGCTTTTTCTAATTCTCCAAGAGTCATATTTACTTTTTTGGTCATGCTTATTTTCTCTTAAATTTATTTATGGCATTTCTAGTAAATTCAGAAAGTACTAATTTACCACTTATTGCTGCTCTTTTAGCGAGGATTTCATCCCAGTCCTCAGTTCCTTTCCAAAATATTTTTTTCAAAAGAGTCAATGCTTCTGGATTTGAAAGACGTAAGTTTTCAGTCAGTTTTTCAATGGCTTTATCCATCTCCTCAACAGAATCATATATTTCTGCGTACAAACCTTTTTCTTTTGCCCATTCTGCACTTTTCCATTCTGTGGCATTTATGGCTAGTTGACTCATAGAGGAAATGCCAATTTTTCTTTCTACAGCAGGTCCGACTACAAAGGGACCTATACCTAACGCTAATTCACTTAACTTTACAGCCGCGAACTTAGTAGCGAAGCAATAGTCAACAGCAGCAGCCATTCCAACTCCGCCACCCACTGCTTTTCCTTGTACTCGTCCCACAATTATTTTTGGGCATTTTCTTGCGGCATTGATAACATTAGCAAAGCCACTAAAAAACTTTCTACCGGTTTCTAAATCATCAATACTGATTAACTCATCAAAAGAAGCACCCGAACAAAAAACTCGATCTCCAGCACTTTTTAGTAAGAGTAATTTAACTTCCTTATTTTTTCCCATCTTGGTGATTGTTTCTGCCAACTTTTGCAAAATATTTCCAGGCAAAGAATTACTTTGAGGATGCTTAAATTCTATTTCAGCTATTTCGTTTTTGATGGTAACTTTTACGTTTCCAAGTTTACTTGCTTTAGCCATTTTTTAATTGCTTTGTTCTAATTTTTTCACCATAGTTAAGATCGTAGCAATGGCTACTGTTTCACCAGTTTCGTCATACACATCTACTAAGAATTTAACGATTCCCTTGCTGATGTCTTCCTCAGATTTTTTTTCTTGACCGACTTTCTCCTTTACTGTGAATCTAACACCAATAGTCGATCCTGCATAGACAGGCTTTATAAAACGACATTCTTCTAGGCCATAGTTTAGCAGTACAGGACCCTTTTTTGCATCCACAAAAAGTCCAGCTGCAGCAGAAAGAATAAAATATCCGTGCGCTACTCGTTCTTCAAAGATAGTTTCGTCCAGAGAAGTAATGTCTGTATGAGCATAAAAATGATCCCAAGAAATATTTGCAAAGTTCACTATATCTCCTTCCGTAATGGTTCTCTTGTTAGTGAAAACTGTTTCCCCTATTTCGAGTTGTTCAAAATGTTTTTGAAACACATGAACATCTTTTTCTATTTGTTTGGCTCCGTATTGGTAAACATTGGTCACTTGCGTTATACTGGTTGGATGGCCTTGAATAGCTGTACGCTGCAAATAATGCATTACTCCTCTTTTTCCTCCCATTTCTTCGCCTCCACCGGCTCGACCTGGTCCACCATGTGTAAGCAATGGTAAAGGCGATCCGTGGCCCGTACTTTCTTTAGCACACTGTGCATTGAGGATGAGGATACGGCCGTGATTGGCTGCTGCACCCATCACAAATTCTTTTGCAATTTCATCGTCAGCGGTAACTATAGAACACACTAGAGATCCTTTTCCCATTTTAGCAAGTTCAATTGCTTCTTCTCTATTTTCGTAAGGCATCAATGTGCATACTGGTCCAAATGCTTCTAGATCGTGGCAGTCAGTTTTTGAAAAAGGTTGGTCATTAAGAAAAAGAATAGGAGATAAAAAAGCACCTTTTTCTTTGTCTGCACCCACCACATTAAAGTCAGTTAGACTTCCGAATACTATATCTTGCGATTTTGAAAGTTCAATAACTTTTTCCTTGACTTCTTCTCTTTGCTCAAGCCCGGCTAAAGATCCCATTCGAACTCCCTCAATTGCTGGGTCTCCCAGGGTAGTTTTTGCTAATCTTTTCCCAAGTGCTATTTGAACGTCTTCTACTTTATTTGAGGGTACGATAACTCTTCGAATAGCAGTGCATTTTTGTCCAGCTTTTACAGTCATTTCTTTTTGCACTTCTTTGATGAAAATATCGAATTCTGGATCTCCAGGATTTACGTCTTCTCCCAATACACAGCAATTTAGAGAATCTGCTTCCATATTGAAGGGCACTGATTCGTTTATGATATTCGCTTGTGCTTTTAGCATTTTCCCTGTCGAAGCCGAACCAGTAAATGTCACTACATCTTGAGAAGTTACCTTCTCAAGTATTCCTCTAGCTGAGCCACAAATCAATTGTAGACTTCCTTCGGGCAAAATTCTTGTTTCAATGATTTCTTTTACCATTAATTCCGTGAGGTAACTTGTCACAGTTGCAGGCTTCACAATAGCTGGAACACCAGCCAGAAGGTTTACTGCTATTTTCTCAAGCATGCCCCATATAGGGAAGTTGAAAGCATTAATATGAATGGCTACTCCTTGTTTAGGTACACAAATATGCTGACCAATAAAATTACCTCCTTTTGAAAGGGATGTACTTTCACCATCGACATAAAAATTTTCATTTGGAAATTGTTTTCTTAAACTAGCATAAGCAAATAAATTACCGATACCTCCTTCAATATCAATCCATGAATCTACTTTCGTTGCTCCTGTTTGAGAACTAAGTATATAGAATTTCTCTTTGACAGAAAGTAAATGAAGAGCAAGTGATTTAAGCATTCTTCCTCTTTCGTGAAAAGTCATTTTTCGAAGTGCTGGTCCTCCATTAGAACGGGCATAATCCATCATTTCACCAAAATCTAAACCTTTGCTACTTGTTTTTGCTATTTGTGCTCCTGTGATAGCATTAAAAAGTGCTATTCCTTGACCTTCCCCAGCAGTCCAACTACCCAATGCATAATTTTTTAATATCATAGTCTTTGTTTTATTGGGTTTATCTCATTTTATATCTGGTGCTAAATTACAAAAATCACAGGTTTTGAAGTCTTTATTTCATTTTCGTTCTAGTTCTTATTTTTTTATGGATACAAATTTTGTCAGGAAAGAGATATCAATTGCTTATCCATCCACTTCATAATGAAAAGGAAAAGTTCTTTTTGTCTAATATCGTTGTGAATCTCATGTTTGGTGTTTTTAAAAATTTTATATTTTGCTTTACCCAATGAGTTTTTAGCAAACAATATGCTACCATTTTTGGAAATTACATCATCCTTGTCTCCGTGAACTATAAGAGTTTGTATTTTGAGCATTTTAGCATTTTTGAGAGCCCATAATCCAGATTCAAAAAACTCACAGAAAAGACGGGCTGAAATTCGATTGTGATTTAAGGGGTCATTCTTATATAATTCTTGGCTTGATGTAATGGTTGAAATACTAGTTGGGTCTATATTTTTGTCTTTTGTGAAACTGGGATAAATAATATTCATTGTCTTAGCCAGTATTCGATCAAATAAACTAGGTGTTTCTGATAGTATTAGCCATGGTGCAGACAAGATGATTCCTTTAAATGAAAGCAGTTTGTTCCTGAGAATAAAATTTGCTAAAACATTGCCACCAAAACTATGTCCAAACAAAAAAAGTTTTTTTACACCGATGGTTTTGAGAACATTCTTTAAGTCGTTTAAATTAAATTTTAAACCTGGAGAGTGTCCTCTTTTTCCCTCTGACTTTCCGTGTCCTCTTTGGTCGTAACTATACACCTGAAAACCATTACTACAATAAAATTCAGCCATATGAGCATATCTATTTTGATGCTCTCCAAGACCATGAACTATAAAAAGACTAGCCTTTGTCTCTATATTTTCATTCCATTTTTGAACATGTAGAGAAAGTTGGTCCTGAGTTTTGACCTTATAGCTTTTCATAGTTTATTTTAATTTAATATAATGAAATATTGCTGATTAGCTAGTTAATTAGTGTTTTTTTTGTCTCAGCATTTTTATGTCATTGCTTCAGATTTCGTTATGGGTGTATAAATCTTTATTTCAGTATATTGCATCACGATTTTAATTAGATAACAATTGTATGATTTTTGAATTTAACGGCTATGTTCCCGTAATACATGAATCCTCATTTATTCATCCTCAAGCCAATGTAACCGGTAATGTTGTGATAGGTAGAAATGTATATGTAGGACCCGGAGCCACCCTTAGAGGAGATTGGGGTGAAATTGAAGTGGAGGACGGCTGCAATGTTCAAGAAAATTGTACTCTTCATATGTTTCCCGGCACAAAAGTTCATTTAAAGCGTGGGGCACATATTGGTCACGGCGCAATAATTCATGGAGCTACTATTGGCGAAAATTGTTTGATAGGAATGAACTCAGTAGTAATGGACGACTGTGAAATCGGTTCTGATTCCATTGTTGGCGCTTTGTGCTTTGTTCCATCCAAAATGAAGGTTGCTGAACGGAAGGTATTAGTCGGGAATCCGGCAAAAATCATAAAAGATGTGAGTGAGCAGATGCTCGACTGGAAAACAAAGGGAACTGTCCTTTATCAGAAGTTGCCTGATGACTGTCATAACACCCTGAGAGAGTGTTCACCCCTTAGAGAGATGCCTGAGGGTCGAACTAGACAGCAAGATGTATATAAAATTTGGAAGAAGACTCTGACCAAATAATTAAATCAAAGTCTGTTAATAGGGTTCAAACTTGTCATTACCCTACACAGATAAACGGCAGCTATCGCCCCAAATACAGGAGCAATCAAATATACCCATAATCCATCTAAGTTTCCAGAAAAAATTGCCGGTGCAAGCGATCTCGCAGGATTCATAGAAGCTCCAGTGATAGGTCCTGCAAATAAGGATTCCAAACAAACTACTCCACCGATTGAAATTCCTGCCAGCGTTCCAGTTTCTTTTGATTCACTCGACACGTTGATGATGACAAACATCAAAATAAAAGTCAAAATAAACTCTATAATAAATGCCTGAAAATTTGAGCCTGATGGTAAAGTTCCCCCTTGAGAAATATGAGTTGGGAAGAGTTGAAATAAAATTCCAGATGCAAAAATTGCTCCTAGAGTTTGGGAAAGAATATAAGGAATTAGATCTTTCTTTTTAAAATTTCCTGAGACCGAAAATGCGATACTGACTGCAGGGTTAATATGTGCTCCAGAAATCTTTCCAAGAGCAAAGATCATAGCCATGACAATCAATCCAAATGTGAGAGAAATACCGATATGACTTATGCTTCCTTGGCTAAGGTCATTCGTTATCATAGATCCAGCTCCGCAAAAAACTAGGCAGAATGTTCCAAAGAATTCAGAAATATATCGTTTCATTTTTACAGTTACAAATAGTATTTTACGACACTAATTTGGAGAATTTATATACAATTTTATCCACTAAAAGGTACATTACAGGGACCAGAATTAAGGTAAGAAAAGTTGCGAAACTTAATCCAAATATAACTGTCCAGGCCATTGGGCCCCAAAATAAGGCATTGTCTCCACCAAAGAATATCTGAGGATTAAATTCGGTCAATAGACCATAAAAATTAATATTCATTCCTGTAGCTAAAGGCAATAATCCCAATATCGTAGTAATAGCTGTTAGAAGAACAGGTTTTAATCTTTTTTCACCTCCTTCTTGAATGCATGCAATGGCAGTTTTAGAGTCCAAGTCCTCTTCAGCAGTTAAATCCATTTCTTTTTTAGTTCTGGATTTCACTAAGTCAATATAATCAATCAGGACGATAGCGTTATTAACTACAATACCGGCCAAGGAAACGATGCCGATTCCGGTCATGATGATTACAAAATCCATATTGAAAATAGCTAGACCAGAAAATACACCAATTGTACTAAACAGTACTGTCATAATAATTATGAGTGGCTTAATGACCGAATTAAATTGACTGACAAGAATCAGAGCAATTAGTGCAATAGCTATCAGCAATGCCTTAGAAAGAAATTCCTGGGTCTGTTGCTGCTCTTGTTGTTTGCCAGTGAATTTAATTTCATAGCCTGGGGGAAGTAGTTTACCTGCAAATAAATCTTTTAATTGCTTATTGATTAAGTTTTCATTGTATCCTTCCAAAACATTAGAGTACAATGTTAGCTGACGTTTCATGTCTTTCCTGTTCACAGAACCATAGGTGTTATTATAGGAGTATTGCGCCACAGAAGAAATTGGAACCTGTTTAATCTGGCCATTAGATGGACTTCGGAATGTAATTCGTTGGTTCATTAAAGCAGGAACACTGTATCGATAGTTATCGTCTAAACGCAGCATGATCGGATATTCATCTTCTCCATCTTTAAATTTAGATATTTCTTTTCCAAAAAGTGCAGTTCTAATCGTGTTGGCTACTTGCAGTGTAGAAATACCTAATCTTCTTGCTTGTTCCCTATCAATATCTAGAAGGAGTTCAGGCTTATTGGATTCAAGATTAATTTTCATACCTTCAATACCGTTAATGTTTTCTTTTTCAATGGTGCTTTTCATTTCTTCTGCAATTAGCAAAAGTTCTTCGAATTCCTTTCCAGCAATTTCAATATTTATTGCTTTTCCCACGGGGGGGCCATCTCTATTTTTGTCAACACTTATGATAACTCCAGGTGAATTTTTGAACAGATCAGAAAATTCTCTCATAATTTTACTGGTTTTTACTCCTTGTCTATATTGAAACTCTTTAAAGTTGATTGTAATTCGAGCTTTATTTGGCGTAATTGCTGAGCCATTACCGATTTCATTAGGGTCAGTTGTGGCTGCACCTACATTGGTCATCACAGAAGATACTGCGTGTTGGTAAGGAACGAGCATGTCTATGATTTCGGATTCTACCTGTTGGGCAATAGAATCGGTCCATAAAACATCTGAGCCCAGTGGAGTTTCAATAAATATATTGATATACTTGGGTTCATTTACTGGGAAGAATTCAATATTAGGGGCTTTCCAGATAAATACGCCTAAGGATAAGATGAGTAATATCCCTGTAGCTGCTAATAGCCATTGGGGTTTATTCTCGCTTAGTGCCCAACGAAGTATTTGAGCATATTTTTGTTCAAGCTTAATTAGACTTTTTGTCTGAAAAAAAATTGATAATGGACTGAGAATATAGGTATATAATAATGTCAAAAAGACAAAGCACAGCATGAGTGAACCCCAGAATATATTTCCAAAGATGTAATTCACAAAGGAAATAATCGCAATAAATAAGGCTACTTTTAGAAGTATACTTTTATCTTTAATGGGTTTTTCTTTGGACATAAAGCTTGCTGCAAAAACCGGATTGATGACCAAGGCTACAAACAATGATGAGCCAAGAACAATAATTAGAGTCAGCGGAATATATCCCATAAATTCACCCATTAAATCATCCCAGAAGAGTAGTGGTAAAAAAGCTGCTAGAGTAGTAGCAGTTGACGAAATGATAGGAATTGCAATTTCTCCTACTCCTTTTTTGGCGGCATCTAATGAACTTAATCCTTCTTCATGAAAAAGTCTGTGAATATTTTCAATAACAACAATTGCATTATCTACAAGCATTCCTAAGGCAAGTATTAATGCAAACAAGACCACTAAATTCATTGTGGTACCCATTGCTCCCAAAACTACAAAGCTAATAAACATTGACAGTGGAATAGCCAAGCCCACAAATAATGCATTTTTTAATCCCAAGAAGAATAGAAGTACAATAATAACGAGAATGACACCAAAAATTATGCTATTTTCTAGATTACTAATTTGCATCCGAGTTTGCTCTGATTGGTCGTTTGTGATTGATATTTTTAAATCGGGCGGTAGTCTATTAAATGCTTTTGATTCCTTAATTAAGGCGATGATTTTATCTGTAGCTTCTAAAAGGTTTTCACCACTTTTTTTAATCACATTTAAAGAAACGACTGGATCTTTATTTAGTCGTGCAAAACTTTTTCGTTCTTCATAGCCATTTTCAACTTTAGCAATATCTTTTAGGTATACAATATTCCCCGCCTCCCGTTTTATGATAATATTTTCGATTTCACTTGAGCTCTTAAATTCAGCATCGGTTCGAACAGATCTTCTTGAATTTCCAAGCAAAATATCTCCACTGGCCATAGAAATATTTTCGAATGCAATCGCATCTTCAATATCACCAAAACTAATTTTATTGCTTTCCATTCGATGGAGGTCAGCTTTTATTGTGATTTCCTTGTTTAATAATCCAGTGATATCAACTTTTGAAATTTCTGTGAGAGATTCAAATTGATCTTGAAGATCTTCTGCATAGACTTTGAGTTCGTCTAAGCTAAAATCACCTGATAAATTGACATTTAGTATAGGAAATTCTGAGAAATCAATATCAGTAATGATTGGGTCCATATCCAAATCATTTGGAAGATCACTTTTAGCTTTGTCGACCGCATCTTTCACTTCTTGTAGGGCTATTTTAACATCTACATCGGTGTTAAACTCTACAATAATATTTGCATTATCTTGAATCGAATTCGAATTTAGATTCTTAATTCCATTAATAGACTTAAGTTGTTTTTCTATGGGTCGAGTGATTAGATTTTCAATGTCTGCTGGCGAATTTCCTGGATAAGTGGTGTTTACCATGATGGTCGGTATCACGATATCAGGGAACAAAGATTTGGGCATTTTTTGGTAAGACAAGCCTCCAAAAAAAATCAAAAGAAGGGCTAAAATAAAAACAGAAGTTTTATTTCTTAGGGATAAGTTCGTAAGACCGAAGTTTCTATACTTTTCTTTCATAGCTATTCTGTTATTTCCAAAAGGCTTCCACTTACCACATCATTGTAGCCTGAAACAATTACTTGATCGCCCACTTCTAGACCCTGAACAATATGACTTATATCTCCCTGTGACAATCCTACTTCTATATATTTTTTTTCACATTTTCCTGTGCGATTAAGAAAGACATAATTACCACGCATATCTTTTTTAACTACTTTAGATGGAACCAAATGTGCTTTTTCATTACTATAGTCTAGTATCTCAAGGGAAGCAATGCCATTAGGTTTTAATTTACCCTGCTCATTTTCTAATTCAATTTTAATTTTAAAGGTGTTGTTTTCGGGATTGATGATTTGTCCAATAAAACTAAGTGGAGCTTCCTTGCTTAGGGAAAGAGATTTGAAATTTATTTTTACGGGGGAACCTTTAACAAGAATATTTGCATATCGCTCTGGTACATCTGCTTCAACGAAAACATGTTCTATATTTGCAATTCTGAAGGCCGGAGATCCTGGACTAGCTAATTCTCCCACTTTCAAATACAAGGCTTCTATAGTTCCAGTAATAGGTGCTTTAATAAATAGTTTTGCTATTTTTTTTTCAAGAACTTCTACTTTTTTATTTAGGGTTTCATACTGGTTTTTAATTTGAAGATATAGTAACTCAGAACCAATTTTTTGTGCCCATAATTTTTCTTGTCTTTCAAAGGTAGTTTTAGAAAAATCTCTTGATAATTTAAGCTCCTCCAAAGTTCCTTTCATGATATCGGAATCGAGTTCAAATACTATTTGGCCTTTTTGAACTCTGTCACCTTCCTCAGGGATGTTTTTATTTACCCGTGCAAGTATTTCTGAACTGACCAGAATATTCTCCTTAGAATTTAATTTCCCCGGCTGCTCAATATAATGTAAAAATCTTTTTTCTTGAATTTCTATAAGCCGAACTGCAACTTTGTTTTTATTGGTTTCTGGATTATCCATAGAAATTTCAGACTCTAATTTATTTATGGCATTTTTTAAAATTACTAAGTCAGATTTTAATTCCTTTAGTTGAGATTTTTTCTCTTCCTGGCTAACTTCTTTGTTGCAAGAAAAAACGAGAAAGATGCTGAGTATAAATACGCTTATTTTAGTCATAGTCTTATTTTCCTATAGATCGTTTATAATTTAAATGGCTTACAAGGAGATTAAAAATCTGTTTAGAGTGATTTGTTTGATGTTCTAGATACTCGCTGGCAATGCGAGTAAGTTCGGTGCTGCTTGTGATTCCCTCTCTATATTTTAATCTTGTTTTTTGGTAGATCTTTTCGGAAATTAAAATATTATTTCCTTGATGTTTTAGGCTTTGTTGGGCAAACAAGTAGTTACTTTTTGCATTTAAGTGAGCTAATTTCAGATTTTGCTTCGTATTCTCTTTTTGAAGATTCGCTATCTCTCTTTCTATTATAGCTTTCTGTATGCGAGATTTTCCGCCCAAGCCGTCAAATATAGGAATACTCATGCTGATGCCAATGAACTCATTTGGATACCATTTTGTAGATGCGTCAAGCGGGGTAAAGTCCACTCCCATTGCACTCGTTCCGATGGACGCAAATGCAGAAATAGAGGGGAGCTTATCTGTCTGATATCGTTTTACATCCCAATATTTTAGTTTTTCATTTAGCTCAGCCATCTGATACTCGAGTGTATTTTGAATATTTGATTCTTCCAGAGAGATATCTGCACAATTTTCAAGTAGTAAATGAAGGCTATCTTCCAAAAAAATATTTTCGTCTAGATCTATTCCTAGCATAAGTTTTAAATAGGTCTCAGATAGATTGGATTGTCTAATAGACTGATTGTAATTCATGATTATTTGTGAGAGAGTTAAGGCCATTTTATCTGTCTCAATGTCTTCCACGAATCCAAGATCATACTGTATTTTCACTTCATTCAGCAAGCCCTGGTGAACGTTTACCATATACTTTAAAAATTGCTCATTTTTTTTTGCAATTAGTGACTTAAAATATGCTGTACTTATACTATCAGAAATTTGGTTGAGAGTAAGGCTATGTCTGATTTCTGCAAACTGAATAAACGATTTTGCCGCCTTTAAAGCCACAACATATCCTCCGTTAAAAATCATTTGACTGGCCGTAATACTTGCACTGGTGGTATGGGGAATACCAAATTGAGTTTCTGTATATTGATCTGATGGAGCCCCCGGCATAAATTGGGATGCGGGAACCAGCGTAGTGGGAACCTCAAGAAACTGTTGCCACTTTATTTCCGAGTTAATTTGTGGAAGCCCCGCAGCAATAGTTTCTTTTAATTGTTTGTGAGCATACTCAAAGACTAGAGATGATTTTTTTATATTTTTATTGTGAAATAATCCATATTCTTGTGCTTCTTCAAGAGAAAATGAATGCTGTCCGTACAATTGTAATCCCAGAAGCAACAGAATGATATTTGCATAAAATTGTCTATTCATGAATAATTTTTTTAGTTAGATAGCGAATTCCTTTTTCCGTCGCAATACCTCGTATATGAAAGATTCTATTTTCTCTCAATAACGATTCAAATTCAAATTGTTCTAGAGGGAATAATTGCTCATCAACTAAATTATCACTGTTGCAGATTAATAATTTAGAAATAATAAGTGTATTTAAATCAGAGCGATATAGTCTTAGACTGATTCCTCTATCTAGATTTAATTTGATACTTTCTAGTAAAGAGTTCTGGCGAATACCAATTAAAATATCCCAGACGGAGGGGTAGTACGTTTTCAGATTATTGACCAGATTTTTTGGTCTATTTTTCAGTAGGATACATATTTGTTTATCAATCTTAAATAACTCATCTATTGGGTTAAGTTCCTCTTCTTGTATCTTCTCCAAGGTATCAATAATAATACTTTGATAAAACATGAAAGCCTTTTCAACTAAATCTGTCTTATTTTTAACATGAAGATAAAGGGTCTTTTTAGATATTTTAAGTGTGCGAGCGATGTCGTCCATATTCGGCTTTCGTATCCCTTCTTTCATGAATATCTTGAGCGAATTTTTTATGATTTCACTACACTTATCTTTCATTTTGCAAAATTAATACATTTAAATTAAATGGAAACGATAATTTTAAAAAATGTTTCCATTTTTTCACCTATAATTTATCCAAATTCAAACAAATCAATTTTATTAGTAAATTACTCTATGGACAACACCAAATTATGGAATAAGTTAAAGTAGTATTTGAGCTACGAACGAATAAATGCATTTGATTGTGTTTTGTCTGATCGGACTCGTCATTTTACCGTGGTAGTTGAAAATCTTTTTTAGTCTCATAACTCCAGTGCAGTAATTCGAAACTGTGATTGTTTTGGTATTCAGGATCTTCATTTAATTGCGAATGCCAATTCCAATTCATATAAATTGTTTAAGGATGTTGCAATGGGGGCACAAAAATGGCTAGATATGCATCATTATCATCAAAACAAAAACAATACGCAAGATTGCATAGACGCATTAAAATTATCTGGATTTCAAATTGTTGCGACTAGACCAAATAGACAAGATATACTACTTCCTGATTTTGATATTAGAACAAAATCAGCATTCTTTTTTGGTACAGAACGAGATGGACTTTCTAATACAGTTCTTGAGCAAGTTGACTCATTTGTTTGAATTCCTATGTACGGGTTTTCAGAAAGTTATAATATTTCTGTTTCCGCTACTTTAGTTCTTCATGATGTAGTTACTCGACTAAAGAAATCTCAGTTAGATTGGGGAATGTCTCAAGAGAAGATTTTAGAGAAAAAAATTGACTGGGCAGTAAAGTCTATTCGATGTGGATCTCAATTATTAAAACAATTCCATTTGGTTTAGCGAATGATAATTGAACTTTGTTATGAGGACGACTATTTTATTGCGGTCAATAAACCTAATAACATATTGGTACATCACTCATTTATGTCTAGAAATAAGTCCCAAGAGAAAAGCCTATTGAACTTGCTCAAAGAACAGGGTCATGGTTCTGTATTTCCCGTCCATAGATTAGATAGAAAAACATCTGTAATTCTTATTCTTGCCAAGAAAAAAGAGGCAGTTGATCAGTTTCAAAACATATTTAAAAATTATCTCGTTCAAAAGGTCTATCATGCACTTGTTCGTGGGTTTTATCCTCCAAATGGGTGTATTGTTAGTACAGTAAAAGGGCGCGATTCAAAATCTCACAAAGAGGCGCTCACACGATTTAATCATCTAGGTCAATTCGAGTTAAATATCCCCGTTCATTCATATGAAACCTCAAGGTACAGTCTAATTGAGCTTTTGCCTGAATCAGATCGTATGCACCAACTACGAATTCATATGACTAAAATGAGTCATCCGATTGTAGGAGACTCAAAATATGGAGACCGGTTTCACAATAGAATGATAGAGAGAGAATGGGCATGTGATTTTATGTTTTTGGACGCCTTATCTATTTCCTTTTTTCATCCCTTTATAAAGAAAGAGATATTTATAATTGCTCCTTATCCTAATCACTGGAAGTCTGTTTTTGAACAGTTAAGCCTTAGAGATATTTCTTTTTCCTAGTTCTCTTTTTTTATTTTGACTAATTTTTGAAATGCGGCTTTCTTCTTCTTTTTAACCACTTCTAATCCTAACTTGTGTTTCGTCCAATCCCAGTTTTGGGGAAGTATTAATTGGTCATTTAAATTTTGAATATCAGCGATATGACCAGTGCTGTGAAGTATTATTTTTGAAATAGTTGTAGGCGCAAAATCAAGTTCAATTTTATAATATGGGTTAGTCCATGGCCAGTCGGGAAGAATTACAACTTGTTTTTCGACTATTTTTTCTCCTCGCATTAAAACAGTAGGGATATAAAACTTTTTAACTTCGCCATTTCTCAACATAACTTCTAATTCCACTGGCATAGGCATTTCTGTTTTTTTAAGTACAATCTGGGTGTTCTCAGCTTTTCCTTCAATTTCATAAATTCCGTAGTCGATTGTTTTGGTGGTATTCACGAAGTATTCGAAATACCAATCTAATTCAATGTCACTTTCTTTTTCTACAATTCGCTTAAAATCGTTCGCTTTTGGATGCTTATAAGCCCATTCGTTAAAATATCGTTTTAAAGATCTGTCAATCGCTTCCTGACCCACAATATGACTTAATTGGTCTAGTATAACCACTCCCTTTGCATAGGCAGCAGTTCCATAAGCCCAATTTGTGTTGAAGTGGTCTGCATGCGTGCAAAGAGCTTCTTCTAAATTGCTCTCTGCTATGCGATTATATCCTCTATAAGATCCTGCATGTAATTCAAAATCTTCTGGAAATAATTTTTTTTCGATTAGATTTGAAGCATATGATGTAAACCCCTCGTCCATCCATGCAAACAAGGCTTCGTTGGTTGCAAGAAGTCCCTGATACCAACTATGCATGGCTTCATGAACACATACTCCTACCAAGCTTTTAAGTTTTCTGTGTCCTGTAATAAGCGTAGCCATTGGGTATTCCATTCCTCCATCTCCACCCTGAATAATAGAGTAGTGGTCGTATGGATATTCGCCAAAATTTTTATTTGCATAGGCAAAAGTTTCTATTAAGTAGGGGCCTAGATTTTCCCATTCCTTTGTCTTATCTCCTTTTTGGTAGAAGAGATGGAAGTCAGGTCCTCCCTGTTTATTCACTACGATATCGTGACTATAGTCTGGGTCAGCTGCCCAAACGAAGTCATGAACATTTTCGGCTTTAAAATTCCAAGTTAATTTTTTTGATGTGGTTTTTTCAATTTCCGCATATCCATGTCCAATTTCTTCTGGATTTTGAAGAGTTCCAGTTGCTGCAATTGTGTATTTTGCATCCATTTTAATGCGAACATCAAATGAACCCCAAATTCCATAGAATTCCCTTCCTACATAAGGATTGGAGTGCCATCCATCTTTATCATATTCACACATTTTAGGGTACCATTGAGACATAGAATAATCTATTCCCTCTTTATTCATTCTCCCCGATCGTCTAATTTGCAATGGTACTTGAGTTTTGTAAGTCATATCAAAAACAGAAGTATCTCCGGGGAATATCGGTTCTGATAAATCTACTTTTAGGATTGTTTTTTCGTCTTCGAAGCTCAGTTCTTCCCCATTTTGAAGTATCTTCAGAATAGTTTGACTACCTATTTCATCTTTATTTAGTTTCGAAATCCGATCTCCAATACGTCTGTCAGGATCCTGAATCGTTCTCGAACGTATGTCCATCATACTTCCTGGTTGAAAGGCATTAAAGTAAAGGTGGAAAAACACCTTGAATAGAGTGTCTGGAGAATGGTTTATAAAAGTGAGTATTTGCTTTCCATCAAATTGATGCTTCTCGGTGTCAAATTCCACATTTATTTCGTAATGAGCCTCTTGTTGCCAATATGATTGGCATAGGACGATGTTTGAAGTAACGATACAAATAAGTGTGAATAAAAGCCTTTTCATTCGAGTTGGTTTTAAATAATTTGAATGTAAATTTACAAACTAAATTTGTCTTGTAACCCTATGGCTGAACAAAGAAAAATTTTGCGTATATTTAAGTTGATTAGTCTTCTCAAAGGACTGAGAAGAAGAACACCTTCTGAGCTTTCGGAGATTCTTGAAGTATCTAAACGAACGGTATACCGTTATTTTATTCTTTTGGAAGAATTGGGTTTTGTTGTAGATATCGATTTTGATAATTGTTATTTTATCCCTGTAGAAGAAGGGGAGGAGTATTCTTTTGCTTTTAATGCGGAGGAATCTCTTCTTATTAGGCAGTCTATAAAAAGTCTATCATCCTCTCATAATCTTTCCGATACTATTCTAAAAAAGTTGCACATGATGAGTGAACAAGCTCAGATTGGAGAGAACGTCTTAAATGCAAGTAACGGTTTGAAAATAGAAAAGTTGTCTTCTGCAATTCGGGAAAATATCCAAGTAAAACTATTGAATTATTCCTCTTTAAATTCAAATTCTGATTCTACTCGTTTGTTTGAGCCTATTACTTTTACTGCTAATTATACAGGGGTTATTGGTGTAGATGTAGCAAATGCTCCTGCAGAGTCTCGTATTTTCAATATTGATCGAATTGGACAAGTAGAAAGCCTTCAGAGTCATATTAAGTGGGCTTCTAAAATTCAAGTACAAGAGATTGATTCTTTTGGCTTCAAGGGAGATAAATTATTTAATGTTTCTCTCCAATTAAATCGAAAGGCATATTCACAAATGGTTCAGTTTTATCCCCAAACAAGACCACTAATTAAAGGAAAGACAAATGCCTATGTTTTCTCAGGGAAAGTTTATTTTTCGGAACATCTTCTGCGTTTTTTATTGGCCTTTCCCGATGGAGTTCAGGTGATAAGTCCAGTTGATCTTTCTTCAGCGCTGGAAAGCTTTAAGCAGTCTTTTTCCGCATAACATCTATTTTTTCTAGGCTCTTGTAGGTCTTTATAGTAGTTAATAATAAAGTATTTTCCTTGAATTTCGTCTGTATAAAATTCACAGTTAATTACTTTTTATTTCGTATTCCACACATTCTAATCGTGATGAAAAGACATGGTTTGTCTCTCTAATTGGTTAACCAATAGCAGCTCCACATATTTTTAACTCACCTTGTTCTCTGATTAAACCAAATGTGATAGAGAACAATAGATTCTTTGGAGTTTTAGATCATCTCTTCATTTCCTCTGAATATGGACTAATCTAGTAAACTTTTGAGTAAATTTAGAAAAGTTTGGATTTAACAATAGATTGATGCGGCCATATTCATCATGAACGATATCCGGTTCTTTTAGTTGGTCAATTTGATTTTTAGAACCCAGGAAGATCGACGAACAAAAGTTATTCTCAGCGAGAAAATATTTTTTTTACAGGAATCATACCATTTATCACATAAATTTACACAATGTATGATTTTTGAACAATGCGATGATTTCTTTGAAATTAGGAATGATGTTTTATTTAATCATAGTTGCAATGTATTCATGAATATATTATATGATTCACTTACTCTTTGTTTCAGGCCTTCTCACAAGCGGTTCAATTGTAGATACCATACTTGATTTTCTTCGCGGTATTTATTGTGTTTTATTTCATGTCAGTCATAGTCAGAACAAAAACTTATTTTCAATAATAAAAAATATGTATCGTCTGTTAAGTAGTTTTTTACCTTGAGCTTTAATAGCGAATAAACCTTTTACGATAATCCGTGATGTTTTTTACAGTACTAATTAAATATATAATTTTCTTTCTAAAATAAAATATATAATGTCACAAGTTGTCACAAGCTCTGCGTTTATTTGCATTAAGAACTTTAAAGATAAAATGATGATTAAAACATACGCATTAAGACAAAGTACACAGCAGTTCAGACCATTTGGATTAGATATTTTGAAAAAAGACGACCATTTGGGTGTAAGAAATAGTCATTTGCTTGAAAATATTGTTGACGGGTTGGGTGAAAGTTCATATTATTTTCAAACCAGGAATTTTGGAAATATTTATTTGTCCTTAGTTTGTAAATTAGTTGTTTCTGATCAAACATGGAATACTTTCATGGGTTCGTTCATCAAAGATAATGACATTGATAATTTTGTGAAAAGAATGATTTCTTCACAAGAAGATCCTGATATTTTGGGTCTCATTGGAAATAATCTACCTCAATTTCCAGAAATAATCGGGCTTATAGTGATGGGAGAGGCCATTTACAAGTCTTAGAAACGATTCAAGTCAATAAAGAGTTGTCTATTGTTTTATGTCCTCATTAATGGTTGTTATCAACAATATAATCGATAACCTTTCGCATCAAATGAATTCGATCTTTTCCACGAACATTATGAGGGTGTCCTGGATAGGGGAAATAATCCATTTGAATTCCAGCAGAAACACATTCTTCAACAAAGGCTAATGAATGTTGCCAGACGACAACATCATCTAGAGTCCCGTGAATTAGGAGTAAGTCATCTTTAAGGTTTTTTGCTTTATTTAAAAGATTTGCATTTTTGTAGCCTTCAGGATTGGATTCAGGAGTATCCATGAATCGTTCTGTGTACATAACCTCATAAAACTTCCAATCAATTACCGGGCCCCCAGCAACTCCACAAGTAAATACATCAGGATATGAACATAAAAGATTTGTGGTCATAAATCCGCCGTAGCTCCAACCATGAACTGCTATTTTATTTGGGTCAATATACTTTAAAGATTTCAGATGATTTACACCAAGTAATTGATCTTGCATTTCAATTTGTCCAAGATTTCTAAAGATTGCTTGTTCAAATTCTTGTCCTCTATTTTCAGAACCCCGGCCATCTATGGTGAATACAATGTAATCATGTTCATTTACCATATAGTGCATCCACAATGATGCTGAGGCTAGATTACTATTGTAAATAAGTTGCACTCCAGGACCATTGTATACATAGATTAAGCAAGGGTATTTTTTGTTGGGATCAAAATTGTTTGGCTTAATCATTCTGCAATTTAATAGTATTTTGTCTTTGGTTTTGATCGAAAATAATTCAGTTTTTCCCAGAAGTGTATTTTTAAAAGGATCTTTAGATTGAAGTATATTTTTAATTTTACCCCCAGAGCTATCGATAAGGTCAATGGATCCAGAATTATTTAGGCTGTTGTATGAATCAAGGATTAAGTTTCCACCTTGGTTTGCTTGAGGTCGATGAATTCCTTCTTTTCTTGAAATCATCACAGATCTAGAGGTATTCAAGTGGCTCTTAAATATTTGAGTTTCAAGTCCATTTTTACTTGTTCCAGTAAAAATAATTTCATTGCCATTGAAAGCTAGAAATTCTTTTACAACCCATTTGCCTTTGGATACTTGATTGAGTAAATCACCTTGAATATTATAGCGATAAAAATGATCAAATCCGTCTCGTTCAGATCTCCAAAGAAATTCTCCGGCCCGGTCTTTTATGAATAACATTGGATGCAAGGGTTGTACATAATTTGCATCTGTTTCTTCAAATAAGGTATGTATGAAAGCCCCCGTTTTCACATCGTATTGATTCAGTTTCATTTGGTTTTGATCTCTATTTAGTAGTGCGATATAAATAAATTTATCTTCGGGACCCCAAGAAATATTAGTGAGATATTGTTCTTTAGGTTCACTTGTCTGAACAAAAATAGTTTCTTCAGTCTTTATGTTATAGATTTCAAGTGTTACGTGGTGGCTATTCATTCCAGCCATTGGATACTTGATGATATTTGCTTCTGCAATGCGACCACTCGTATTGACAATAGGGTAATCGGTTACCATCGACTCATCTTTTCTATAATAGGCAATATAGTTTCCCGAGTTCGACCAAAAAGTTCCTTTTGAAATTCCAAATTCGTAGCGATGTACTGCCTGACCATAGACTATATCTAGATTTGATTCTGAGGTAATATGATGGGTTTTTCCATTGGAATCTTTAATAAATAAATTATTTTCTATGGTGTGAGCAAGGGCCATTGCTTTATCTGAAAATTCAAAATTTTGTCCAGATTCAGGATAACTTCCCCATTCAGTTAAACTACTTTTTTTACTGTCATATATATATATTGTCTTGTTGTGAGTGAATCTAAAATCAGATTCATTTAACCACTTTACCAGAGGGAATACACTTAAACTGTCTTTGGTTAATAATTTATTTATTTTTGATAAATGAATATTTTTCACTATTCCTTTCTGGTTTTCAATTAAGAGTGAGTTTTCTTTGGTGTAGCAAAATGAATTGCTACCAGGAATCCACTGAAGATTATTCAGTCTTTCAGGGGCGAATTCATCCCATCTTCCCATGATTGCCTGATCAAGTGTCAGTGTTTCTTTTTGAGCGAATGCTTGCATGCATAGGTTAAGTGTAATTATATAAAGCGCATTTTTCATGGGGTTAATTTTTTATATTTTTCACAAATTTAAACGCTTTTTTCGAAATACTAAAAACTTTGAGACATCGTTAATTAATAGAATTGTATTTTTGTTTTATGAAATTACTCAGATTCTTTTGTGTAATAGTGTTTTCCTATTCGTCCCTTTTTGCGCAAATAGGGGGTGATAATACTTATGAATTTTTAAATTTAATTAGCTCTTCTCGGATATCAGCTTTAGGGAATGCGCTTATAAATGTAGTGGATGACGATATTAATTTGGCTCAGCAACTTCCTTCTTTGAATAATAAGGGAATGAATCACCAATTTTCAATTAATTACACTAATTATTATGCAGGAGTCAATTTTGGGTCCTTGTTATATGGATTGCCTTCCTCAAAATTTGAAAATATTACTATTGGACTTAAATATTTGAATTACGGTGATTTTACGCGTACCGACGAGTTTGGTTTTGTGTTAGGAGATTTTACTGCAGGTGAGTATGCTTTTTATCTTTCTGGCCTTGTCTTAAAAGGCAAATCATTAAGGTTAGGATCTACGCTGAAAGCGGTCTATTCGAATTTAGATGCATATAATTCTTTTGGCTTTTTAGCTGATTTATCTGCTACATACGAATTGAAAAAGAATCGAATGCTTGCTTCTATATTAGTAAAGAATGCAGGATTTCAGTTAAAATCATACGATCAGGTTTACGAACCAATGCCATTCGAAGTAATTTTTGGACTTTCGTCGAAGCTAGAGTATGCACCCTTGAGATGGTCTATTTCTTGGGCTCATCTTGAGAAATGGGATTTAACTTATGTTCCAAACCAAAGTAATTCTATAGAGTCGCTTACAAATGAAGAAATTGACTTAGCTCCCACATTTAGAGAGAAACTATTATCACACATACATTTAGGGGGTGAGTTCTTGTTTACAAAAAACTTTCATCTAAGGGCAGGGTATAATTTTAGGCGTCGCCAAGAGATGGCCCTAGACTTATTCAAACATAATATTGGGGTTTCTTGGGGCTTTGGTATGAAAATTAAAAAATTCCATTTCAATTACGCCCGAGCTGCGTATCATGCCGCGGGTCCGATGCACACTTTTTCAATCACTACTAACTTGAAATAATTTTGAATATGAGCGGTATCATTATTGCTATTGATGGTTATTCTTCCACTGGAAAAAGTAGTCTAGCTAAGGCCTTGTCGAAAGCATTATGTTACACCTACATTGATACAGGAGCAATGTACCGCGCAGTATCTCTCTATGCTCTCAATCATAATTTTATACATACTGATGGTCTTAAAGTAGATTCCCTAGTCTCTAATTTGGTAAATATCCAATTATCTTTCGTTCAGGTTTCCCCTTCGACTTATGAGATTTGTTTGAATGGAAGGAATGTAGAGTCTGAAATCAGAGGGATGGAAGTTTCTAAATGTGTCAGTGTTGTTAGCGCTGTTCCCGAAGTCAGACAGTTACTTGTTGCTCAACAGCGCATTATGGGCATTAATAAATCATTGGTAATGGACGGAAGAGATATTGGTTCTGTGGTGTTTCCAGAGGCCGAATTGAAGTTGTTTATGACAGCGTCAGAAGAGGTGAGAGCAAGTCGACGCTATTCTGAACTTAAGGAACAATCTTGTGTTAGTTTAAATGAAATTAAAGCCAACTTAAAAGATAGAGATTTTAGAGATATGAACCGTGAGACAGCCCCCTTGATTCAAGTTAGTGATGCTATCCTTGTTGACAATACAAATTTAAGTCAACATCAGCAGTTAGAGATGGTTTTAAAGATGGTTGATAAGATTATTCATCCGTCTTAAAATATTTTCTGGAATAATAATTCCCATTTTCATATAATTTCTTCTCAATATATGAGCTTCCGGGCTTGGGTAGTTTTATTTGTTGGCCTTGAAGATTGTAATAAATGATTGATTGAATCTTGTTGTCAATTATTATGTTCTCTGTGATGTTTAAAACTTCTTCAGGTTCAATATAAAATGAATGTTTTTTCTGTTTAAAAGCACTATTTTCATAAAACAATGTATCTTGATTGTCCCTCAAAAGATAGTATCCTGATCCAAATGAACAACACATCCCATCCTCATGTTCATCATCTATTGTAAATGTATAGCAGGTGTTTTGATTAAGTAAAATATTGATTTCAATCAATTCAAAAGGGGAGTAATCTAATCCGCTTCCGCTGGCAACAATAATATCAAGCTCATTTGTTAGGGACCAACTAATGTCGTTCGGATAGTTATCATTTTTAATTTCGATATTAATTTGTTGGGAGTTAGTGTTTGTTTGATCGCTAATATCTACAAAATAACTGTTATTGATAAAATTTGTATCATAGGGGCTGAAGGCTTCAAAGTAAATAAAATCGCTATTGATTCCCGTACTTTCAAAATGAATTGGAAAAGTAGATTCGTTTGTTGTCGCTCCAGTAGGAAGAATTCCATCCCAGAAAATATTACTGTGTAAAATAGAATCAATAAATACTGAAATGATAATTTCAGACACATAATTAGACCCTACATTTCCAATGTTAACATTGCTATATATATCTCCTTGGCAGTGAATGATTTCGGGTTCAAATAATTTGATGTCAGTATAATTGTTTCCGTAATTACACTCATTCAGAAGAAGTTCCCATTCCATCAAAGTATCTGGATTATCAATCCAATTAAATATGGTCATACTTCGGTCAGGACAAATCATTATGTAGTTGGGATATTCAGAAACAAATGGAGAATAATTTAAAGGAATGCTGTTTAAATTAATAACTGGATTAAGAATATTCCAATTATCTACTGCTTCAGAAACAAAATTATCAGTATTATTATAAACTTCAATAGATAAAATTTCCAATTGGTCGGTCCCTTCAGGTCCAAAATTATTCCACAAGTTTTCCATATATCCAGATCCCTCTTCACATGGAGAACAGTTTACTATGAAAAAATCTAATAGAACTGATTTCCCTTCCTCTAGGTAGGAGTATAAGTTATGATACTCTCCATTCATGTCAGTTACAATTAAATTCGGGGCCACATTATTTTGAGCTTTTAAAAATGTAGGAAATAGAAAAAATACAATGTATAAAAGTTGTTTCATTATTTTTCAAATAAACATTAAAATTGGATCCTGATTTTAGAAAAAATATTTTTTTAAATCTTAATTGTAAATCTCATTTTTTTTGATAATTAGTTAATAACCAATTTAACAAAAGTAATTATTTAAATTTATTAAAATTATCTTTGATATGTTGCTTATGGCAACTATAAAATCTAAATAGTGGGCTTTTTTTCAGTTTTTAGTGAACTATTTGAAATCCCTTTTTTGCTATACAAATTACCGTCAAATATACTTACTTAAGCTTATTTTAATTGTTTTTATGAAAGTATCACTTATAACCATTGGAGATGAGATTTTAATTGGACAGATTACTGATACCAATTCAGCTTGGATGGCTCAGCGATTAAACGAAATTGGGTTACAGGTGGATAAGATATACTCCATCGCAGACTCTGAGGAAGCAATTCTTAGAACTTTAAAAAGAGCCAGTACGGTTACTGATATCGTGGTCGTAACAGGAGGACTTGGTCCTACAAATGACGATATTACAAAAAGTACTCTACTTAAATATTTTAACGACACCTTGGTTCGCAATGAAGAGGTATTAGAGAATATAAAACATCTATTTTACTCTCGAGGTCGACAAATAATTAACTCGCTAAATGAAGCACAAGCTGATTTACCAAGTAAATGTAAAGTTTTAATTAATCCTATTGGAACTGCATCTGGAATGTGGTTTACTAAAAATAAAAAAATTTTTATTTTTATGCCTGGAGTACCAATTGAAATGAAAGAGATTATGAATACCCATGTCATACCTGGTCTTCAGGTTCAATTTAATCCGGGGTATTTTATTCATCGAACTATTTTAACACAAGGCATACCTGAGTCTATCCTTTCTGAAAAGTTAGCAGATTGGGAAAATTCACTGAGTCCAGAATTGAAACTTGCCTATTTACCTGCCGAAACCAGAGTCAGACTTCGTTTGAGCGCAAAAGGTCAGAATCATAGCTACTTAGAATCTTTAATTGAAGATGCGATTCAAGAACTATACTTACTTATTCCCAATTATATTTATGGAGAAAATAAAGATTCTATAGAAAATAGATTGGGTTTATTGATGATTAAAAAAAATCTCACAATATCAACTACAGAGAGTTGCACAGGAGGTTATTTGTCTCATTTAATCACCACTGTACCAGGAAGTTCTAAGTATTTTAAGGGAGGAATTTTAGCATATGATGAAAGAATTAAAATGGAAGTCCTAGGTGTTTCTCCCAAGACACTTCAACAATATGGAGTTGTCAGTGCGGAGGTTGTCAAAGAAATGGCTCAGTCAGTAAAAAAAATTATGGGCACAGATTATGCGCTTTCTACTTCAGGTATTTTGGGTCCTACAGGGGGGTCTAATGATGTTCCTGTAGGAGTTATATGGGCAGGAATTGCTGGTCCTTTTGGAGTTAAAGCTATCAGATATCAATTCGGTTCCAATCGGATTTGGAATATGAGAAGAGCTTCTAACACCTTACTGTTAGATTTATTACATGATTTAGAATCAGTGTATAAAAACACAGAATAGTTTTTTTGATTTGAATAAAATTCTTACTTTTGCACATCAATTTAGTGATGATTAAAATAAAATAATAAATAAATGTCGAGAGTTTGTAGTATAACAGGTAAGAAAGCAATGGTTGGGAATAATGTCTCTCACTCTCAGAGAAAGTCAAAGAGAACCTTTGGAATTAATTTAATCAAAAAGAGATTTTTTATTCCAGATGATAACGAGTGGATAACACTAAAACTGACCGCATCCGCTTTGAAAACAATCAATAAAAAAGGAATTGTTTCTGTATTAAAACAGGCTAGATCCAATGGCATGGTTTTAAGATAAAAGATATATATTTTTCCATCAAGGTTGCCTCAGTCATGTGGTAACCTTTTTTTTGTTAAAGGATGTTTTTGATCAAGCCAAGTAAATCATATTTAGATCATAATTAAAGCTATTTAGGTAAATAATTAGTTATAAAGTCAATCAAGAAAATATTTAATTTTCATTCACATGCAATGTAAGAGTGAATTCGAGGATTTTGTTTAAATTGCAATGTATTGAATTAATTAAAATATTAAATTGAATTTTTGGTTTCGAACTGTGTTAGATAAACAAACCTTTGGAGTTTGCTCTGTAATTGCATATTTTCTTCATATTAAGAGTTCCTCTGTAAGATTATTTTTTATTTATAGTTCTTTTTTGACTTTCGTATCTCCAATTTTAGCATATCGAATAATTGTTTTTATCTTTAGTCTGAAAGATTTAATCAATTTAAAAAAAAAACTCTGTTTATGAGTCATAAATTATGGGGTTAAGGTCTTTTTTTTCAAGAATATATTTAGCTATATTTTTTCTTATATTCATTTTTATCGTGGGAGTTTTAGGCTTCCATTATATTCAGGGTTATGATTTTATCGGTGCATTTTATATGACCGTAATTACCGTCTCTACTGTCGGATTGTCACCTAACCCTGAACTAGTTTCGCCTTTAACCGAAGAAGGTATGATTTTCAGTTCATTTTTGATTATCTTCAGTATTAGTTTTTATGCATATTCAATTTCGATATTAACGTCCTATTTCATTGATGGGGAATTAAAAGTTTTTTTAAAACAATATAAGGTGGAAAAACAAATTAAAGAATTATCAGGTCACACCATTATCTGTGGTTACGGAAGAAATGGAAAAGAGGCAGCTAGAAAACTTCAAGCACATAAAAAGTTATTTGTTGTTATTGAATCAAAATCAGATCGTATTGCAATGCTAAACGAAGCGAATATTTTATTTGTAGAGGGAGATGCTACTTTTGATTCTATTCTAGTCAAGGCAAATATTCATTCTGCTCAAGCTTTAATTACTACACTTCCTAATGATGCAGACAATGTGTTTATTGTTTTGAGTGCACGAGAACAAAATACTAATCTCACTATTATCAGTAGAGCTTCAGAAGGAAGATCATCCTCGAAACTTAAAAAAGCGGGTGCCACCAATGTGATTATGCCCGACAAAGTGGGCGGTTCACATATGGCTTCCTTAGTTATTACTCCAGACGTTGTGGAGTTTCTTGATAACCTTTCTTTAGAAGGCACGGGAGAAATTAATCTAGAAGAGGTGTCAGTCTCTGATTTTCCAGAAGGCAGCAAAGTACGCACATTAAGGGATTTAGAAGCGCATTATAAAACAGGCTGTACAGTAATCGGTTTTAGAACACATAACGGGGAATATATAGTAAATCCTGGATCTGATACTTTGTTGGAACCCAATTCTAAACTTTTTGTTTTAGGGAAGCCAGAAGAGATATCCAGTTTAAATCTTTTGTTAAGTATTTAAATGAAAACGATATTAGTGGCAGGAGCCAAAGGTCTACTTGGTCAAAAATTAACAAATCTTTGTCTATCAAAATGATACTAAAACTTTAGTAATAGGTAGGTGGCTAGTGTAGGGTTTCTCTTTAAAATGGCATTTAAATATTATCCTCGAAGTTTTTCAGAGGTTTTAAAAACTTATATATGAGCAATTACAAAATAAAAAAAAACTAAAATGAAAAAATTGTTTACAATACTAGCTATTTATAGCTTTTTAAATATTTCTCCACTTTTTTTAGTTAAAGCTCAAAATGATACATTCAATAATAAAAGCATTACTTTCGAGTCAGAGCAAATAGTCCCTATACCTTCAATTGTTATAGATAGCATTTATTCGCAAATAAATCCTGCTGATAATATTATCATATCAAACACTATTTTATCTAAAGAATTAGGTTTTGATGAAAAGATTGATTTAGCCTTTAAACCAATTTCTGATTTCTTTTCTAAACTTGTATTTTTTAAAGTATTTGGAGTCCCATTTGTACTAATTTTGTTAGTTGGAAGTGCTTTATTCTTTACATTGTATTTTGGTTTTCCAAATTTTAGATATTTCACAACATCAATTAATATTGTCAGAGGTAAATTTGATGATATTGATCTTCATTCATCAGGAGATTCATCCTTAGCTATTGATGGAGACATTAAAGGAACCATAGAGAATGAAGATGAAGAAGGAGAAGTGACACATTTTCAGGCATTAGCAACAGCTGTTTCAGGAACTGTTGGTAATGGAAATATAGCAGGTGTAGCTATGGCAATTGCTTTAGGTGGTCCTGGCGCTACTTTTTGGATGATTATTTGTGGAATATTAGGAATGTCAACTAAATTTGTTGAATGTACATTAGGAGTTCACTTTAGAGATGTAGGAGAAGACGGAACTATATACGGAGGTCCGATGTATTATATTAGCAAAGGATTGAGAAAAAGAGGTTTCACTAATTTGGGTAAAGTTTCTGCAGTATTTTTTGCTATTTTTTGCGTTGGCGGATCTTTTGGTGGAGGAAATGCTGCTCAGTCTAATCAAGCGACGATTGTTTTGAAAGAATTAATGGGTCTGGAAAGTTCATATGCTGGAGCATTAATTGGGCTGATATTAGCAATTTTAGTTGGTATTATTATAATTGGTGGAATTAAACGTATTGCTTCTGTGACAGAAAAAGTAGTTCCATTTATGGCGTTAATGTATTTAGTTGCTTGTTTATATATTATTTTGTCTAACTTTTCTCTAGTTGATGATGCGTTTAGCTTAATTATATCAGAAGCATTTAATCCCAAGGCTATTGGAGTTGGTGGGGTTATTGGGGTACTATTAGTGGGGTTCAAAAGAGCTGCATTTTCAAATGAAGCAGGTGCTGGTTCTGCATCAATTGCGCATTCAGCTGTGAAGACAAAATACTCTGCTTCCGAAGGTTTGGTAGCACTATTAGAACCATTTATTGATACTGTTGTAATTTGTACAATGACCGCATTAGTAATTATTATTTTTAATTTCGGAAATGTATTTGAATATGGAGGAGAAGGCGCTGTAATGATTGATGGAGTTCTATGTGAAGGTGCAGGAATAACTTCAAAGGCATTTGCTAAATATATTCCATACTCTAATTTATTCTTGACAATTGCAGTTGTTCTATTTGCCTTGTCAACAATGATTTCGTGGTCATATTACGGTTTGCAATCTTGGAAATTTTTATTTGGAAGAGGTAAATTTGCAGATTTAGTTTACAAATTATTATTTTTAATTTTTATAGTCATTGGTGCTGCTGCAAGTATGAAATCTATTTGGAATTTTTCTGATGCAATGATTTTTGCTATGGTATTTCCTAATATGATTGGTTTATTCTTTTTGTTTCCTGTAGTTAAAAAGCAGTTAACCATATATCTTAATATAATTCAAAAAGAGAAAGTTTAATATTCATATCTTTTCTAGTGATCATCTTTTTTAGATCAATGAAAATCTATAAGATGTTTTTTCAAATGCTTTTATTAAATTAAATTTTTGTTTATGGATTTTTCTCATACGGAAACACAAAAAATGATTGCTGAAACAGTTCGTGATTTCGGACTTCAACACATCAAACCTCACATGATGAAGTGGGATAACAGTCAAGAGTTTCCAATACATATCTTCAAATCTTTGGGTGATCTTGGTTTAATGGGAGTTCTTGTTCCTGAAGAATATGGTGGTTCGGGGCTCAGTTATAATGAGTATATAACCGTTATAGATGAACTTTCTCAGATAGATTCCTCTATAGGACTTTCTTTGGCTGCTCATAATTCTTTGTGTACTGGACATATCTTACAGTTCGGAAATGAGTCTCAGAAGAAGAAATGGTTACCTAAATTAGCTTCTGCAGAATGGATAGGAGCTTGGGCATTGACTGAGCATAATACAGGTTCTGATGCAGGTGGGATGAATACCACCGCAGTAAAGGAAGGATCTGATTGGATTTTGAATGGTTCAAAGAATTTTATTACCCATGCAAAGTCTGGAGATATTGCGGTGGTTATAGTTCGGACCGGAGAAAAAGAAGATTCTCATGGGATGAGTGCTTTCGTTATTGAAAGAGGAACTATTGGATTTAGTTCGGGAAAGAAGGAGGATAAATTAGGAATGCGAGCTTCAGAAACTGCAGAATTAGTTTTTAATAATTGTCGTATACCCGAAGAAAATCTACTCGGAAAGGTCGGCGAAGGATTTATTCAGGCGATGAAAGTCTTAGATGGAGGTAGAATATCAATTGCAGCACTTTCCTTGGGCATAGCTAAGGGAGCATATAAAGCAGCACTTCAATACTCAAAAGAACGTGTTCAGTTTGGCAAACCAATAGCTAAACATCAGGCAATTGCATTCAAATTAGCAGATATGGCTACCGAAATTCAAGCGGCTGAATTATTAACATTTAGTGCTGCCGATAAAAAAAATAAAGGTGAAAAAATGACTAAAGAAGGCGCAATGGCGAAATATTATGCTTCTGAGGTTTGCGTCAGAGTCGCTTCGGATGCGGTCCAAATATTTGGAGGTTACGGCTACACTAAAGATTTTCCTGTTGAGAAGTTTTACAGAGACTCGAAGTTATGTACTATTGGAGAGGGAACCTCTGAGATTCAAAAGATTGTTATTTCTAATCTACTTTAGGTAGATTAGAAATAAAATTGCGTGTAAAAAAAGATTCATTTGTTTGAATCAAAAAACAAATTCGTATATTTGTTCTCTCAAAGAGGTAATACTTAAAAGAATCAAATAAGTTTAGACATGATTATTATTCCGGTTAAAGAAGGTGAAGCAATTGAGAGAGCCCTTAAGCGTTTCAAAAGGAAGTTTGACAAGACAGGAGCGATGCGTCAACTTCGTTCAAGAAAAGAGTTTATCAAACCTTCTGTTAAAAGAAGAAAGCAAATGATAAAAGCCACATATATTCAACAGTTAAGACAAGCAGAAGAAGCTTAGATTATATATATTTTAAAATTTGAACGCTTTTGTGTATTTTTATACAGAAGCGTTTTTTTTATGGAACATATCCAAGACTTTATTGATTATCTAAAATTTGAGAAAAGATATTCTGAACATACTAATAATGCTTATCAAACAGATTTGCATCAATTTAAAAATTACCTTCTCACTATTTACGAAGAATCCATTGAAAATGCTTCTGGGGAAATGATTCGTTCTTGGATGATGAATTTGGTCTCGTCATCTTGTTCCAAGCGAACCCTGAACCGAAAGTTATCTTCTTTAAGACAATTCTACAAATATCTTCTTAGGGGTGATATTGTAAAGTCACATCCTATGGTTAGGATAGTCTCCCAGAAGATAGATAAAAAAATACCTTCCTTTATTAGTTGTCAAGAAATGGAATATCTCCTGGATCAAGTCACTTATCCGGATGATTATTCTGGCCGAAGAGATAAAGAGATTATTGAGATGTTTTATAATACGGGGATTAGATTGAGTGAGTTGATTTGCTTGAAAGTTCAGGATATCGATTTCTCACAATCTCAGTTAAAGGTTTTTGGAAAGAGATCTAAAGAGCGAATAATCCCACTTTTACCTCATCATTCCAGCAGTCTTAAAGAATATATAAGACTCAAGACAGAAATGTATAATGAATCAAATTATTTATTCACGACGAATTCAGGTAATATTTTATATCCAAAACTTGTTTATCGAATGGTGAATTCATATCTTCAGGGTATAACTAGTGTGCATCAAAAGAGCCCCCATGTACTTCGTCATGCATTTGCAACACATATGCTTAATGCTGGAGCAGATTTGAATGCCGTAAAAGAAATTCTTGGACACGTAAGTTTAATATCTACTCAGATTTATACCCATAGTTCCGCGGAACATTTAAAAGTCATTTATAACCAAGCTCATCCAAGGGGCGATAAATAAATTATATTTTTATGAAAGTTAAATTCCATTCTGTAAATTTTACTGCCGACATTAAATTACTTGATTTCATTCAAAGAAAATTAGATAAAATACATGTTTTTTATGATAAAGTTGTTTCCATTAATGTGTATTTAAAAGTTGAATCCAGTTCAGATAAAATTAATAAATTATCAGAAATAAAGCTAAATATCCCCGGTAAGGACTTGATTGTTAAGAAAACCTCAAGTAGTTTTGAAGGCTCAATTGTTCAGTGTGTAGAAGTCCTTACTAGGTCTTTATTAAGGCATAAGGATAAAATGAATGAATTAGTCTAGAAAAAAAGTTACTACATTGTTTGAACTGTAGTATTATTTTTTAAATTTGCAGTCTCTTTAGCGGAGGCTGTTTTTGTATGCAGATGGATAAAGAGGTTTGCCGATGTAGCTCAGCTGGCTAGAGCAGCTGATTTGTAATCAGCAGGTCGTGGGTTCGAGTCCCTCCATCGGCTCATAGTTCTTTAAATTTTTGAAATAGTATTGGGGTGGGATACTCAAGCGGTCAACGAGGGCAGACTGTAAATCTGCTGGCGCAGCCTTCGAAGGTTCGAATCCTTCTCCCACCACTATAAAAATTATAAGCGAGAGTAGCTCAATTGGTAGAGCGTCAGCCTTCCAAGCTGAGGGTTGCG
>CAZEWZ010000012.1:0-1010 GCA_964516765.1 uncultured Cryomorphaceae bacterium
AACCATTTACAACTGCAATACAAGATCCATCATCTGTGTTTGCATCTGCATTGTAGTTAAGGGCTGATTCATCAGTACAACCATTTACAACTACAATACAAGATCCATCATCTGTATTTGCATCTGCATTATAATTAAAGGCTGTTGTATCAGAACAACCATCTACAACTGCAATACAAGATCCATCATCCGAACTAGCAGTTGAATCATAATTGAATGCAGTTGAATCTGTACACCCGGAAGTTTGAGGAACTAAAGTGAATTCACTAATTATATTTAATCCATTAGAACTGAATAATGACGACCCTAATTGATATGTAACATTTGCCTCGTAAGTAATTTGATTGTATGTATTTAATGCAAAATATGTGATTTCTTCTCCTTCACTAAACCCATCCTTTGATGGAGTTGTCGCGTCATCTCCCATAACGGCGATTTGAGTAGTTGAACCAGTCCAGGGGGTAATTCCACCACAGACTAATTCTCCCTGATCATCAAGGTAAAATGCTCCCAATTCGTAACCAAAGTTTATAGCAGATCCATCAAGAGAAACTCCTTGCACGACATAGGTAGAGTTCACTCCAGTATTTATTTCTCCAGCCCCAGTTGGCCATAAAAGTGTGTTTTGTCCAAAAGCTAACAGTGATACAAAAAATCCTAGAAACAGAGTTGATTGGTGTTTAGTCATTATTTCTTTTTCTTGTTAATATTAGTTCAAATATAAAAAAAAAGGACACCCATTAGGGTGTCCTTATAGATTATTAATACAATTAGTATTATTTAATTACATTGAATTTTCTTAAAATTTGCCCTTTTGAGCTATTTATTTTGCATAAATAAACACCTTGGTTCAAATTAGAAACATCAAGTTTCACTGTATTAGGTCCTTTAGATAAATTGAATGAATTTGATTGTACAGACTCTCCTATCAAGTTAAACACTTGAATATTTACTGATTCATCTAAATTCATATTTACCTCCACATTCAATTCTTGCTTTGCCGGAATTGG
>CAZEWZ010000012.1:1020-17695 GCA_964516765.1 uncultured Cryomorphaceae bacterium
TTATAGAAGATGTATATACAACTTGTTCTAAATCTCCTATTTGATAAACTGCATCATGTTGGAAGGCATTAGTACCATTAATCCATTCATTGACTACCAATGTTTGATTATTTTGGTATCGCTTATTCCAAATAGAGAATGTCATTGACTCACCTTGATTCAATCCATCCACTTTTTCTGTGGTTGCATCATTCCCCCATACAGTTAAAACTGTGGTTGGAATAGAATATACTGCTGACCCAATTAATTCTCCAATATGATTAAAAGCAGCAATCTCATCTCCTATAGAAGGGGTAACTTTCCAAGCATTTTCAGAGATTATGATTGTCATGTTAGAACCGGTATTTTTAGCATATTCAAAATGAGCTAAATTATTATTCGTCACATTTAATGCTTCTAATCTGTACGAATCATCATTTGAAAGATAAGTAAAAGTACCTGCTTCATTAGTTTTTAATTGGTAACCCTGTCCTGGCTCAAGATTTCCAATTCCATTGAATCCGAATTCTGGTAGGTATGCAGATCCAAGATAATCTTTAGCAATAATTAAGTTACCAGCATTATTAAGTTCAGCAAAAACTCCGTCAGCTGGAGCAGCTTCCGTTCTAAGGTATCCAATCATATTCCAGCCTGCATCTAATGAAATAGCATTATCTTCTGGACTTGCATATGTTCCCATAACATTTAATGTTGTTTCTTGCGTTGTTTTGATTTGGTAACCTTGACCAATTAAAACATCACCAACACCATTAAATCCAAATTCAGGAAGATATGCAGCTCCTAGATAGTTTTTTGCAATAATTACATTATCTATAATATCTGCTAAAAATGCATCCATTTCCATATTATCTTTTACCATATAGGTGGAGAACATTGACCATCCAGAAGCTAGATTAATAGCTTGTTCAGAAGGACCATTGTCTGATTCATTAGATTCAACAGATAACGCAGCATGAATACGAGGAGTAAAGAACTCTTCTTGCATATCAACGAATGCTAAACCTTGCTCTTCACTCATGTCAGGATTTGAAAGCAATGCTAAACAACCCATAACACCGGCTGGTTGTCCTTGAAAAGCACTAGCCATTGCATCGTAGGTCACATTATCCCACCATTGCCACGGAGCACCATTTACTTCCTCGAATCCACATATAGTAGGTGTAGCGGAAGGAGCAGGAGTAATCAATGGGAATAAACCAGGCATATCAGCATGTCCAGCAACTGCAGCATTCGCAGCACCGTCACCATTTCCATAAGTTGCGTCAAATAGAGTAGTAGACATTCCCGCAAAACAGTCATTGTTTCCAAGTTCTGTTGCTCTAGCGATTACTAATTCACCACCCATAGCTTCAATGACAGGATCATTGTTTACTGGTTCAGTAAGAACACCAACACTATATGGTGCAAATTCATCATTAATGTTTTGCATTGTAGCAATTGGAACTTCACCTTCTTCAATCCAACTTGTATCTAGCATTGCACCACCGAAGTTAAATGCCATATCAATAGCATCACTGTATCCAGGGTGATTCGGAACACATAAAGGAACTTCAGTTTCAGGAGTTCCATCCATGTCAAGATCCATCATAGTAGAACCATAATTAGATCCACCTAGGTTACCAAATATTGATTGAACAATATAGGGAATAGGCATTCCAAAAGTTTCTATTGTAGATTCAGATGTATCTAAGAATTTAGGAAGAAGTATTTCAGAATCTTTATCAAGTGCAGAAAGTGCAAGAGAAATATATCCACCAGTACCGTCACCACCTACAGCAAATTGATCACCAATTCCATAAGGGTTACCCATCTCTGCTGTTGTCATTCTCATGTATCTAATCGCAGTTCTTGCATCTTGTTGTCCACGATAAAAGGCTTGAGCCAAAGTAGAAGTTCTAACATCAGGATCAGTAGAAAGAGGGTTCCAACCTAAACGGTAATTTGCTGAAACAGCAACATATCCTTTCTGAGCTAATCTAGTACACAACTCAACAATGTTATTGTCAGATTTGTCACCTGTAGCTTGTCCATTGGCAATTGCAGGTAAGAATGTACCCGTATGAAGTAGTAACACAACTCTACGATTTGTGTGATTGTCTCCTGTTGGCTCATATACATCCATTACTAGATTTTCCAAAGCTGGAGTTTGAGTAATGATACCAATGTTTGCACCATAAACTACATTTGAGGTTACAGTTACATCATCAAACATATTATCTAGATATCTTTTTGGACCCAAGTCAAGTGCAGCAACAATACGAGGAGTAAAGAACTCTTCTTGCATATCAACGAATGCTAAACCTTGCTCTTCACTCATGTCAGGATTTGAAAGCAATGCTAAACAACCCATAACACCGGCTGGTTGTCCTTGAAAAGCACTAGCCATTGCATCGTAGGTCACATTATCCCACCATTGCCACGGAGCACCATTTACTTCCTCGAATCCACATATAGTAGGTGTAGCGGAAGGAGCAGGAGTAATCAATGGGAATAAACCAGGCATATCAGCATGTCCAGCAACTGCAGCATTCGCAGCACCGTCACCATTTCCATAAGTTGCGTCAAATAGAGTAGTAGACATTCCCGCAAAACAGTCATTGTTTCCAAGTTCTGTTGCTCTAGCGATTACTAATTCACCACCCATAGCTTCAATGACAGGATCATTGTTTACTGGTTCAGTAAGAACACCAACACTATATGGTGCAAATTCATCATTAATGTTTTGCATTGTAGCAATTGGAACTTCACCTTCTTCAATCCAACTTGTATCTAGCATTGCACCACCGAAGTTAAATGCCATATCAATAGCATCACTGTATCCAGGGTGATTCGGAACACATAAAGGAACTTCAGTTTCAGGAGTTCCATCCATGTCAAGATCCATCATAGTAGAACCATAATTAGATCCACCTAGGTTACCAAATATTGATTGAACAATATAGGGAATAGGCATTCCAAAAGTTTCTATTGTAGATTCAGATGTATCTAAGAATTTAGGAAGAAGTATTTCAGAATCTTTATCAAGTGCAGAAAGTGCAAGAGAAATATATCCACCAGTACCGTCACCACCTACAGCAAATTGATCACCAATTCCATAAGGGTTACCCATCTCTGCTGTTGTCATTCTCATGTATCTAATCGCAGTTCTTGCATCTTGTTGTCCACGATAAAAGGCTTGAGCCAAAGTAGAAGTTCTAACATCAGGATCAGTAGAAAGAGGGTTCCAACCTAAACGGTAATTTGCTGAAACAGCAACATATCCTTTCTGAGCTAATCTAGTACACAACTCAACAATGTTATTGTCAGATTTGTCACCTGTAGCTTGTCCATTGGCAATTGCAGGTAAGAATGTACCCGTATGAAGTAGTAACACTACTGGACGATTTGTGTGATCGTCTCCTGTTGGCTCATATACATCCATTACTAGATTTTCCATAGCTGGAGCTTGAGTAATGATACCAATGTTTGCACCATAAACTACATTTGAGGTTACAGTCACATCGGCAAATACTTGGTCAACATATCTGACTCCAGATAAATCAACTTCACCATCTCCACCATTACCATCTTCTTCTCCTTCAACTTGCAATATAAAGGAAGGTACAAAGCTATTTAAGTCAGAGTAATCAGTTGACCCATTTAATGCGAGATTAAGTATAGGGTTTTCTCCATTATAAGGAAGTGGGAATGTTAAATCTGAGGGTATCCCTAGATTAGTTAAGTTTACTGTAACCAGAGCACTTAATGCCATTTCATATTCTCCTCCATACAAAGGTGTTCCATTGATGTTAACTTCTCCCCAAGCATCAGGTCCGAAAGTACAATCAGATGGAACGCATGTTGATGTCATTCCTTCGGGTGTGGAAACTGAAACAATTTGTGCTGAAACAAAGCCTAACGAAACATCATCTCCACCTATATTCATTGTGATTTCATCTGTTGAATAGAATGTAATCGATTCGTTATAGACATTTCCTACAGATGCTGAAGGAAGATAAACTGTTGAACTATCTTCGTTAAAAGTACTTCCCTCTGGAGCATAGAATCCTGCTTCAGGAGATTCACATGGTATTCCACCGTATCCTAAACATTCTTCTGCATTAAATCCATCCTCAGCGAATAATCCAAAGCCATCAGGATATATACATCCATCTTGGGGAACATCATCACAAGAAGAATAAAGACAATTTAAGTTTCCATATTGATCTAATTGCTGAGCTGTCGCACTAGCATCATAATTTGATGCATTTTCATCCATACATCCAAGAATCTCAGCACAACCTGGTGTTAATGAAGATGCAGTAATAGTTCCTGCATCACCTGCGGTAGCTGAGACATTTGCATTTCCACAGCCATCACCCCATTGCATACCCCATCCAGACCAACCATCTCCTGCTCCGGTTACGGCAACTACATATTCAAAGGTTGTTCCTGGTGCTAGTTCTAAGGATCCTGTCCATACTCCATCTGCATCTGCATCTGAAAGTTCAACGCCCCAGCCAGACCAGCCATTCCACGAACCGTTTACTACTACACTTGGGTAGTCAGCACTCGGCTGATCAACTTCATTCATATCTACTGTAAATTCTACTGTAGCGGTTGTTGTTTCTGGTTCCGGCTCAGTAAAATTATCACATGTACCACATGTACCATATGTGTTTTCTACATTTCCTGATCCTACAGTCCATTGTCTATTCGCGTAAGAATAATAGTCAGTAATCGGTGTACAATTCCAAAGGTCACCATTTCCATCACCATCTAAATCTGGATGTGGTGAATTAAGTAAATCTTCTTGAACACCATCTACTACCAATAAATATTCCATATTATCAGTTGGAGCTGGGGCAAAAGTAAACGTCCATGTTCCATCACCATTATCTGTTGCAACAGCACCTGCAGTTGGATCCCACTCCCACCAAGGGCCAGTCATTGCTACAGATGTAGCATCACTACATACTGTAGTTGTAATAAGTAAAGGCTCAGGCTCAACATATTGAATTACTGAAATAGAACCAATCATTCCATTTGCAGCATGCTGACCTACGGAACAATCGTAATCGTAAGTACCTGCAACATCAAAAGTTATACTTCCCATTTCTCCAGTTCCTTGAGTAGGAAGAGAGGAAACTTCAGCTGGATTGCCAAAAGAGTCACCAGTAATTGAGTTAGTAGCAAAGTTTACATCATGTGTACCACCTTCACTTGTCCATGAAACTATATCACCTGTGCTAATTGAAAGCGAAGCAGGTGTGTAAGTATATCCAGGACCAACAATAACATTATGCACTGTTTGTGCTAGTGTCATTAATGGAAATAGGGTAAGGGCTAAAGCCAATACTCCACTAAAAAAGTTCTTCTTCATCTGAGGGTTTTTAAAGTTAATAAAGTAATAATTAATAATTAATAATTTTTTTGGTTCGTTAATAGAACAATCTATTATGTATTTTAACTTGTTAAAGTTATAACAATAAGAGGCGTAAAACAAATATAAGAATTGAATTGGTATGAATTAAGTATTTTGAATCTTTTATAATTTAGTTACTTTATATCAATTTGAAGAGATGCATAAATCATTCTACCAACTCTTGGTCCCCCATAAACTTGATAAGTAAAATTATTTAGGAGGTTTGAAGCACCAATCTTTAGTGTAGAATATATTGCAGGAATTGATTTATTTATCTGTGCATCTAATTGACTATAGGTGGGAACTAATCCAGTAAATTGAGGTGATCCCTCAAAAAGAAAACCTTCTACCCATTTATAATTAATACTAAATCCCCAATTTGGAGAATTGGGCAAAAGATTAATATCTCTTCCTGAAACACCAATATTATATTTATGTTCTGGTGTGTTATAGGCAGGAATAATTGGGTCATCAGTTCCACTTTTATTCAATTTATTATATGAGTAATTTGCGTTTAATGTAATACTTTGACTTAAGAAATAGTTAAGACCAATAGTAAAACCTTGAGTGGTGACTTTTTCAGAAGCATTTGCTGCAAGTCGATAGGGTTGAATTGAACTGTAAGATAAATCTCGATAATTATCTATGGTATCCCCGATAGCTTCAGCCCAGCCATTGAGAATGTCTGTACTATCACTTACCATTGTCGAACCAAATCTAAATGAAGCTCCACTTTGGTATCCGATAAAATCTGTATACATACTAAAATATGCGCTTGCATCTACATACAGTTTGTTAAAAAGAGTGGTTCTATATCCTATTTCGATTGTTTTTACTTTCTCAGGTCGAATTGGAGTAATTTGTATTAGTCCTCCAAGAAGTGCATTAGGATTGACATATTCTCCAATAAAATACTGCTCTAAAGAATCGATATTTGCAAAGTATTGGTCGAATCCAAAGCCATTTAAATTTCCGAGAAGAATTCCACGTCCTGCATCATAATTTAGATATTGATCTGTAAGTGTGGGATTTCTAATTGCTGATGATAGTGAAACACGTATTACATCTTTCTCTGTTGGAGTATATACAATTGATGCTGCTGGTGAAATCAGATAATTAAAGTTTTGATTTTTATCCATTCGAACAGATCCTGCCAGCTTAAGAGTTTCGCTAAGAAAATCTCTATTGAACCCCATGTAAACTCCAAATTCCTTGTTAGTTATATTTATATCTTCCACAATTGTATCAACGGTGAATAAATATGTACTGTCAATAAGTTCAACAAATTCAGGGAGGAATGGATTAGTACTAATATTTACAAGAGTGGTATCGAAGTTAATTATTTGATTTCCCTGGTCATCTAAAGTATAGTTCTTTTCATAGCTTTGTATGTACCCATCATCAAATATACTTCCATTTGAGTTGGGAGCATACATTCGCGCATTCGCTCCAATTACAAATTTATTAAGCCCTACATCAAATTTGTATTCTGCATGAGCATGATACAATTTAGATCGGTCATAAAACATGGTTCCTCCCACTAAGTTTCCTTGTTCATCGTATCTTGTCTGACTGGTTATTTCATCGAATGCTTCTTGGAATTCTGGAGTTCCAGGGACCAAAAAGCTATTTCCAAACTGCCCTACATATGAGTCCAGGTATTCTTGAGTTTCTTGGTGAAATCCATCAAAAAGCTCGGGATTATCGACTAATATTTCATTCATATCTGTATACCAATTTTGATATGCATTTGGAATTCCAATAGGGAGACCATTATCGTCGATTAATGTTTCACCTGAGACCGGGTCTGTTTCAAAAAAAGGAATATCAAGAACATCAATCCATCCAGGGATTTCTAAGATTTGAGGAATGATACTTTGAGTCCAATATCCACTGTATTCTTCACTAAATTTTTTCTTACTCATTTGCATATTTTGAAGAGTAATTGCAGTCGCGACGGCATCATATGAGTTACCTGCGTCTTCGTGTGTTTCGTAAACACGGATAAAAAATTTATCTTTTTGCCTAAATTCTATCCTGTTTTGAAAAAATTGTAAATCATTTAAACTATAACGATTATCTCCTTGGTAAACAGTAGTTCCATTACCATAATTAGTGGCATAGATTAATTCAGTTTTAGAGGTAGGTTTAAAGAAAAATGCTGCATTCATCTTAGTATTCTCTGTGTCATAATTTACTAAATCCTGTTCTCTATATCCTGGTCTGTGGAAACTGCCAAGACCCGGAGCTAGAGCGAAATTACTGAATGAGGAATATTCTTCATCTCCATAAATATTCACAGCATCATATCCTCCTGGATTAGATGAGATTGTCGGAGAATCGAAGGCCTGGTCATAGTTATTGGCTACCCAGTCAGAAGCAGTCATTCGGTAATAGTTTAATTTGTATCCAAACTTATCTTCACCATCTTTATTTTTTATGCTTTGAGCCCAACGAAAAGAGAGTTCATTTAAATTTCGAGCCCCACCTTTCACCTGGGCTGAAAAACCAGGAAATTGAAAGGGATCCTTAGTTTCCATACTAATTACACCATTAAAAGCGTTTGGCCCATAAAGAGAAGAATTTGCTCCCACAACAATTTCAACTTTTTTAAGATCAAGTTCAGATGATCCTAAAAAATTACCTAAGGAAAAGTTTAAACCAGGAGATTGGTTGTCTACTCCATCAATAATTTGAAGTGACCGAACAGGAGATGTAGAATTAAATCCCCTAGTGTTGATAATTTTGAACCCCATACTTGCCGAAGTAACATCAACACCTTTGAGTGCCCCAAGACCTTCATAAAAACTAGCTGCTGGAGTTTCTTTTATAGCAATGACATCCATGGATTCCACTGTTATGGGAGATTGTTTTTGTTTTTCTGTTAGTCTAGAATCAATGATTGTAATTTCGGAAAGAATCATTTTATCTTCACCCAGATAGACTTTTATGGCGGAGGTTGATTCTACCTTAATAATTTTTTTTTCGAATCCGATAAATGATATCTCAATTTCTATTGGCAACCTTTTAGATTCAATCTGAAAAAACCCATCAATATCAGTCATTGTTCCTAAACCACTTTCAGGGATAATTACATTTGCACCTATTAAAGTTTCCCTTGACTTTTTATCATAGACAGTTCCTTTAATAATATTTTGTGAAAATAATGGACTCAATGTAATAAACAGAATGGATATTAGTAAACATCTTTTTGAAGTCATTTTTTATAAAGTTTGAATCAAAAATAGTAAAATTATACTCACCAAGAAATGGTGGTAGAAATTGAGGTACAATACACTGATTTATTATTATTTAATCTATGTATTAAATCTTTATTGGTAGTATTAAGCTGTTTACTTAGTCATTAATTTTCAAGTCATGACCCATTTTATCTTTTTTTGTTTTTAGATAAAACTCATTGTGCTCGTTTGTTTCCATTTCAAGAGTAACATTTTCAACAATCTCTAGACCATATCCAATCAGTCCAGCTCTTTTCTTTGGGTTATTGGTCATTAGTTTGAGTTTGCTAATCCCTAAATCGCTGAGAATTTGGGCACCTACTCCGTAATCTCTTTCATCTGCTTTGAATCCTAGTTTTTCATTTGCCTCTACTGTATCATAACCTTGTTGTTGAAGTTTGTATGCTTTAATTTTATTAATGAATCCTATTCCGCGTCCTTCTTGATTCATGTAAACAATAACACCGCGACCTTCAATTTCAACTTTTCTCATTGCTTGTGTAAGTTGTTTTCCACAATCACATCTGCAAGAACCAAAAATATCACCAGTAATACATGATGAATGTACTCGAACAAGTATCGCTTCATCGATAGTCCATTTTCCTTTGTGAAGTGCTATATGATATCTTCCAGTATTTGTTTGCTGGTAGGCTGTAAGGTTAAAGTTTCCGTGTTCTGTTGGAAGGCTTATTGTTTCGAGCTTCTCAATTAAACTTTCTTTTTTCATTCTGTAAGCCACTAAATCTTCAATAGAAATTAGTTTTAATTGATGTTTTTTAGCGATTTCTATTAGTTGAGGAAGCCTTGCCATAGTGCCGTCCTGATTCATTATCTCAACAATCACTCCTGCAGGTTTTAATCCAGATAATCTAGCTAAATCAACCGCTGCTTCTGTGTGACCAGTTCTCCTTAATACTCCACCATTTTTTGCTTTTAGAGGAAAGATATGGCCAGGTCTTCCTAAATCATCTGGCTGAGTATTCGGGTCGATTAAAGATCTAATAGTCATCGCGCGATCTTTTGCAGAAATCCCGGTAGTACAACCATGGCCAATAAGATCAATCGATACAGTAAACTGGGTTTGATTTGGGTCAGTATTTTTACCAACCATCATTTCTAAATTGAGTTCATCAGCTCTTTTTTCTAAAATAGGAGCACAGATAAGTCCTCTTCCATGAGTGGCCATAAAATTAATCATTTCTGGGGTCACTTTCTCTGCTGCTGCTACAAAATCTCCTTCATTTTCCCTATCCTCATCATCAACTACAATAACAATTTTACCGTTTCTGATATCCTCTAGAGCATCTTCTATATTATTGAGTTGATTGGGCATATTTTTCTTTTTGCAAATATAATGATTACTCTTTTAATATTTTGTCAAGATCGTTTGTTGTTTTGTCCCAACTGTATTTGTTTTTAACAAAAAGATGAGCATTTCTTTCAAGTTCATTTCTTAGTACCTTATCAGTGAGTATTTTAATACAATAATCAGCTAATTCTTGAGCATTATCAGCCGCATAAATAGCATCAACTGGTGCTGAAAGTCCTTTATTTGCAATATTAGTTGTTATACAAGCCTTATTCATTGACATTGCTTCTAGTAATTTATTCTGAAGCCCTGTACCCATTCGCATAGGAGCTATAAAAACTTTAGACATCGCATAAGCTTCTCTGATGTCTTCCATCCAACCAGTTACAGTGATGTTCCGAGATTCTAATTTCAAAACAGATTTGCTTGGATAAGCGCCAGCAATCAATATTTTAATTTTTGGAATTTTAATTTTTATAATTGGTAGAATATCATTGCATAAAAATTGAACTGCATCAATATTTGGAGCATAACTCATGTTTCCAACAAAAACTAAATCATATTTTATTATTCTCTTACAAGGCTTAAAATACTCAAAGTCTACTCCATTAGAAATTATATTAATACTCATTTTTTTTTGGTGATTAATAAACGACCGATCTTCCTTTGTAATAATTGTATGATTTTCAAATAAATCCATCATTTGAGATTCATATTTTTTTTGTTTTTTTGCTTCCCATTTATAAAACCAACTTAAAGCTAGATGTGATTTATTAGCTCTTCTTTCCATTCCTTTTGAAAAAGCATCCATATAGTCCAATGTTTTTCTAGTGTTATTATGAGCTATGTATTTTGCAACACGAGTTAATTGACAATAAAGATGATCTGGTTTGATCTCTGAAATTAATTGTGTGATCTTACTTTGAGCATGAAGATCATAAAATAATGCTGTTTGAAAAGGATCATTATTGAAAATTGCTTTTAATAGGCTTATTAATATTTGCATATAAGAAAGCTTTATAAAATGAACTTCTTCGCATAAACTCAATAAAACTTCTTTTGATTCTTTTGCAACTTTCGTGTTCGGTAATTGGGTTGAACACAAGTATATTTTATGAGACTTTGACAGTCTTTTAAGTTGATTAAAGATTCTTAGCTTATCACCTTTTTCTAGGGGGAATGGAATTCTAGATGTAAGAACAAATAATTTCATTTAAAATATTTTTTCAATTTGATTAAAGAATTTTTGTTTTGAAAAGTTTTTCAAAGCAAAATTTCTTGCTTCATTCTCAATTTGTTTTACTTTTTCAGGATTATCTAAACAAAATTGCATTGTATTAATAAAATCTTCAACTGAATTAGCAATTAAAATATTTTCCATGTGTTTGCATTGGATTCCTTGGAGCCCAATATTAGTAGTAATTATACATTTCCCCATAGATAACCCTTCAATGATTTTAACCCTCAAACCAGATCCTATGAATAATGGAACAAGCATAATTTTGTGTTTTGAAATAAAATACTTAGCATTTTCAACTTCACCGTGATTAACTAATCCATTTAATGTTTTGGCATGAAATGACTTAGACATTCCTTTACCTGCAATGTGAAAGTAGGATTTTGGATTAATTTCATGAATTGTTGGCCATACATTATCAATAAACCAATTGATTGCCTCTTGATTGGGCTTCCAGTCCATCGCTCCCAAATGAAAAAAGTCAATAATATCAGAAGAATTATTAATTTTTTCTGGAATATTTTTGACAAACATTCCAAGAAGAATAGTTTGTGCATTAGAAATTTTAGAAATAACTTTTTGATCCTCAAAGGAAATACAAGCAATTCGATCAATTAAATCCAAAAACTTTAATTCTTCAACTTTTAGTCTTGCTGCTTGCAATTTCAAATAGTGATTAATTAGAGGATTATTTGATTTACTTTTACTCTTTTTTTCCCAGATTTGATACTCGATATTGTGAGCTCTATATATCAATTTTGCTGTGGATAATTTTTTAATGATTTTAATGTAGGGACTAGTAAATAAACTTTCAAATATTATTAAATCAAAAGATTCATTTTCTAATATCAATTTAAGGGCATTTTCATATTCATTACTTTCAAATCTAGAAATAATGTATGATTTGGTATGAAATAAGTTTTTAGTTAAATTGAATAAGCTAGTTTTTGTATCAACATACACGGATTTGTAAATAAGATTAGGGTGATTTATTTCATTTAATGAAGGATGTTTATCAGTTATAATTGTCAAAAAAGTAACATTATTATCTATAATGAGTGTTTCCAATAATTGAGAAATTACTATGGCTCCACCATCAGCTTTTGGATAGGGTGGTTTATGAGAAAGGATTAGGATTTTTTTCGCCATATATTTTTAAAATTAACGATAAAACTTAATCTATTTAGATTTGAATATTGATAATCATTAGAAGCTTTTACACATAATAATATACCTAAGGGAGTTAAAATTATGGTGGATAACCACATGCCAATACTCGTGCTGAAGACATCTTGTAGTGCACTTTTTTCTGCAGTTATTGAGATTATGTGGTAGACCAAGAAAAATATAATTGACAATAATACTGGAAATCCTAATCCTCCTTTTCGAATTATTGCTCCAAGAGGTGCTCCAATTAAAAATAAGATTATGCAAGCAAAGGGAAGACTGAATTTTCTGTGCCACTCGATTTCTGATCTTTTCAATTTTTTCTTTTTAAACTTTAATTCTCTCAGAGTATTATAAATAAAAGATTTACTGCTTCTAATTTTATTAGATGCTGCTTTTAACAGTCTGTTTTTCTTATTGATACTGAGACTATTAATATTTAATATTGGGAGTATTTCAGAGATATCTTCATTACTATTAAAATTGTAAGAGCTTGAAATTTTATTTTCAAAATCAGATAATCTTTTCTCAATATTTTCTATTAATGAATCTTGATTAATTGATAATTGTTTTAGATTCATAAATTGAGCAACATTTGAATATTTATCTTCTTCCGTTCTCTCAAAGGAGAATGAACTAAGATCAAATCTAATTTTCTCGGATTTAAATTTTGATCTGGAGAAGGGTAAAGTTTTTCTATTTCTAGGGTTTTTTGGGTCAACATCTTCATAACTTTGACCATTAAATAATTCTAGTACGAGGAACCTTCCATTTTTTGACGAATACATAGATCCGCTTTCAGCTATAATTACCTTTGTATTCCCAGCCTTATTAGTGTGGTCATAAATAATAATATCTTTAAGTTGTTTATTTTTAGAATCTTTTTCAGCTACTTTAATGCTATACCCTTCAATATCATTAAAAAATATTCCTTGGCGAATATTCAAGTCAAGTTTTTTGTTCATGATGTCATATAGTAAAGTTTTGAACTTTAAGTTTGAATATGGAATGACATGATTTGAAAATAGAAATGCGAAAAATGAAAATAAGCAAATTGTAATGAACATTGGGCGCATTATTCGATATAGAGATATACCTGAGGATTTTAATGCTGTTAGTTCGTTGTTTTCACTTAATTGACCAAATGCCATTAATGAGGAAAGAAGAATCGCTAATGGAAGTGCTAATGGAACAAGAGTCGGTATAATGTAAATAATAATTTCTCCAATTATATTCCATTCTAGGCCTTTTCCAATAAGATCATCTACGTATTTCCATACATTCTGCATCAGCAGAATAAATAACATGGTGAAAAATGTTCCTAAAAACGGTGTGAAGAAAGCTTTTAAAACAAGCTTATTTAAGGTTTTCAATCCTTTGAGATTTAATGTAAGGTATTAGGATCCTATACTCTGTCTAAGTTTTTCAATTTGTTTATCCCACAGTAATTTAGATTCTTCTTCGTCATCTTGATCATCTGCAAAATCAGTGACAATCAAAGAAATATCTTGAGTTATCTCGTCCACGACGATTTTTAATTCAAAATATGTGTGTGTAGGTTCCTCTAACCAGCGAAATTTAATCCACTGGTTATTTTTTTTGCTCAATAATTCTGCATTCTGCTGATCTCCATCCCAAAAAAAAGTATAAATTTTCCCACTTAAATTAACATTGTCAGCAAACCACTCAGAAAGACCACTGGCAGTGCTAATTTGATTGTAAAGTATTCTTAATGAAGAACGTATGGGGAATTCAATTTCGTACTTTATCTTTTTTGTCATGGCAAATTTTTAATGAATTTACTCATGCAATATAAACAAAAATCAATCTTAATTATGATTCAATGTGTTTTTTTGAATTTTAATTATCTCATATAAATATTATTAATCAATACCCTTAATAAAATTGGAAAACCATTGCAAATAAATACATAAAAAGTTTATATTTGCGGCAAATTATGGCGAGGTAGCTCAGTTGGTTAGAGCGTCGGATTCATAACCCGGAGGCCACGAGTTCAAATCTCGTTCTCGCTACAAAAGGTCTTCACTTCGAAGGCCTTTTTTTTATTGGGGTTAACAAACATTGTACACCTTTTTTATGTCTATGTTCTGACATGGTTAATATATTCAAATATAGTGAAACTGACAGCAGAAAACAACGAAACTGTCAGTAAACACTGTCAGTAAAAGCCTAAAAAATCTCACCTAAACATTTCGTTTTTGACACCCCACCAAGATTGAAAACAATTTTTTCTTTTTTCTTTACAATATTTAGAGACTAATGAAAGGAGAGTTTTAAATTCAAAACTAAATAATCTATATTTGGTATATTAATTAGAAAGAACCTTATAAATTGTTATGAGATTTATTTTTTCCCTAATATGCTTTTTAATTTTCGCACAAATTGTTACTGGTCAAGTCACTGATTCTAATAGTATACCTCTGACTTCAGAGCAGATTTATTTTCCGTTACTCGATTTAGGTTTTCATGGAAAACTATTAAATTTGAGTCTTGAAAAAGCGTCAGTGGATGTTAATCCTTATGAGCTCACCAAGAAGTCTTCTAGAACATTAGATGAGATTCTTTCTTTATCTAAATTAGAGACTGATAAAATAGAACTTTTAGACTCTATTTCTTCTTCTCAGTATCATGTCATCGCGGGATGTTTTTCAAGCCTTAAAAATGCCCAAAATCTTGTATCGGATTTAACAAATGATGGCTATAATTCTATCATTGTTGGAAAAACGATTACTGGATTATACATGGTGAATTATAATAGTTTTTTTACTAAAAAAGAGGCTTATTTGGAGGCAGAAAAACTTAATCGTTCTGGCTTAGATACCTGGATAAAGAAAATATAAATTAATTTCATTTAATAAAAAAGAGACCTTAAGGTATCTTCTTTTATTTTTTATGATTTTTCATAAATCTCGATGCTGAAACTACATGAGTGTTTGTCATCAGCAGAATGTTTTTTTGTATTTATTAGCTTCCATTGAGGACCTAATTTGGGGAATAGGGTGTCACCCTGAAATGACTCATGTACTCGTGTTAAATAAATACGATCAATTAAATTTCTCTCTAAGGCTAGTTTGTATATTTCACCCCCTCCGATAACAAAGGGTTCTGAGTCATGTTGATTTTCTGCTAGTTCTATAGCTTTTTCAACTGATGATCTAACAATGGCACCGGGAGCCAAATAATCTTCTTGTCTAGTAACGACCACATTTGTTCTGTTTGGCAAAGGTCTGTATTTGTGTGGTATAGATTCAAAGTTTTTTCTACCCATTATCACAAAATGACCACGTGTAGTGTCCTTAAAATGTTTCATGTCATTGGGAAGATGCCAAATAAGATCATTATTCCTCCCTATTACTTGATTTTCAGATACTGCAACAATTAATGAGACCATCATCAGGATTTTGTCACTTTATAATGAACTTTTCTTTGAGCTAAATAATTTGATATGTAATCCATGTGCGCTCCTAGATATTCTGGAGGAGATATACCGATTCTAGTATATGATTGATTAAGCACCAAATTAGTTACTGCAGTACAAGTAAAACCAGTTGTTCTAGCCATGGACATTGTTTTGTCCTGGAATCTATCTAGTAGATCGTATTGGTATTTTGTTTTTATCCCTTTCTCCATCCCTTCAATGCATATTCGCATGACGGTGAAGTCTCGGTCTCCTTCTTCCATTTTCCATTTCGGAAACAAAAGTTTAGAAGTGACATCAATAGGTTTCACTTTTTGGCCATTCACTTCAATTTCCTTGTAAGAAAAGAATCCTGACTCTCGAAGGACTTTTAGGTACTCAACACATCCCGGGTACCTCAGTGTTTTTTCGATCATATTTGGAATGTTTGGCATTGTAGCAATTAAAGATCTTAAACCATCAGAGTTCCAGCTTTCAAGTGTTCCTATCTCATCAAACTGGACAAGTTCTGCATCGGACAAAGCGTCTTTGGTGATAGTCTTATAGTTCTGAACATATCTTGCAGGTCTAATATATTCTTCAATGACATCAATAGGTGAGAAGACTGCTTTATATTCGTAGGGCCATTCTCTTTTTTCCGGAAGCCCACCAACGAGACATTCATAGTCTGTGATTTTCATTTGCTTATTATGGTACGCAAGAATAATATTCCCCATTCCAGGAGCTACCCCACAGTCCATGATAGCTACAACCCCTTTTTCTTTGGCAAAGTCATCTAATCCAAATGGATCCTCAGGATAGAAAGATATATCAACGATATTTTTACCCGCATCAATGACATCATACATCATTTTGTAGCCCATAAATCCAGGAACAGCCC
>CAZEWZ010000012.1:17705-50269 GCA_964516765.1 uncultured Cryomorphaceae bacterium
AATAAGTTGCTGGAGTGTTCCTTTTTCTGAAACATCTTTACAAATCGTTTTTATGCCCTGTTCTTTAAGAAGGTCCAATGCGTCTTGATTGAGGTCGACTGAACTTACCTCATGATCTTTTGAAAGGTCCTTTGCCATAACACTTCCAACTAAGCCAGCTCCTAAAATTATTATTTTTGCCATTAGATTGCTACTAAGCCTATTATATGTGGATGTGGATTGTAATTGATGAGTTCAAAATCATCGATTGTAAAATCAAATATATTATTCACCTCTGGATTTATTTTCATTTGTGGTAATTCGTGAGTTTCTCTTGTCAATTGCAAGGTGCTTTGCTCAAGGTGGTTTGAGTATAAATGAGCATCTCCAAGGGTGTGAATAAATTCTCCAAGTTGTAAATCACAAACTTGAGCAATCATCATTGTTAATAAAGCATAGGAAGCAATATTAAATGGAACACCAAGAAATATGTCTGCGCTTCTCTGGTATAATTGACAGGAGAGTTTTCTATTGGACACATAAAATTGAAAAAAAGCATGGCAAGGGGGAAGAGCCATATTTTCAATTTCGCCTACATTCCATGCACTAACAATTAATCTTCTTGAATCTGGGTTATCTTTAATTTGACTAATCACCTGGGAAATTTGATCGATATACTTTCCTTCGGGAGTAGGCCATGATCTCCATTGAGAACCATATACAGGGCCCAAGTTCCCATTATCGTCTGCCCACTCATCCCAAATTCGCACGTTGTTATCCTTTAAGTACTGAATGTTTGTTTCTCCTTTAAGAAACCACAATAACTCATGAATTATTGAGCGTAAATGAAGTTTTTTGGTAGTAATACAGGGAAATCCCTTCTGAAGATCAAAACGCATTTGATAACCAAACACACTTCTTGTACCTGTTCCGGTTCTGTCACTTTTTTCCTGCCCATTTTCTTTTACATGGTGCATGAGTTCTAAATACTGCTTCATCAGTTGTGTTTTTGCTAAAATAAATCATTGATATACATTTATAAAGGTCTACAAATGCAATTTATAAACATAATATCAACACTTCTATTATCTATATTAGCATGCCAACTATGACTGCGGTAAATAATGAAGCTAAAGTCCCAGCCACTAATGCTAATAGCCCCAATCTTGAAAGAAGGGCTTTTCTATTAGGAACAAGTGCGCCAATTCCTCCAATCTGAATTCCTATTGAAGCAAAATTTGCAAATCCACATAAAATATAAGTAGACATAATAATAGACTTTTCGTGCGTAAAGAGTTCGTTTATTTTCATTTCACCTAATGTCTTGTAGGCATAAAATTCATTTAAAATAGTTTTTTCTCCCAACAGTTGTCCTACTAAAACTGCGTCGTCCCATGATACTCCCATTAACCATACGATTGGGGAGAAACTATAACCCAGAATAAACTGTAAGGTTAGCCCATCATAATTGGTGTGTTTGATAATTAAATTATTTAGTCCAGTCCAATTCCCAAATAAATCGTTGGTCAAATAGTTCCCCATAGCAATCAAGGCTGTAAAAACTAGTATCATTGCGGCGACATTAACCGCTAATTTTAATCCATCTGAAGTCCCTTTGCTGATTGCTTCAAGTGCATTACTTCCCAATTTATCCTCACTCAATTTCATCTCCTGATTAAATTCTTCTGTTTCGGGGACAATCATCTTTGCTGCGACAATCGCTGCGGGAGCAGATAAGACTGAGGCGGCTAAAAGGTGTTTGGCAAAAAGTAGCTGTTCAACTGGATCATTCCCACCAAGAAAGCCAATATAAGCAGCAAGTACACCACCGGCAATTGTAGCCATACCTCCAGACATTAGACAAAACATTTCTGAAGTAGTCATTTTGTCAAGATAAGGTCTAACCAATAGTGGAGCTTCTGTTTGTCCCAAAAACACATTTCCTACCGCTGCTAGACTCTCAGAACCGGAAAGTTTCATAAATTTCTTCATAATCCAAGCAAAAAAGTATACGATTTTTTGAAGTATTCCTAGATAATAAAATAGACTTGTAAGTGCTGAAAAAAAGATAATAGTAGGAAGCACCATAACAATAAAATTTATTAAAGGAGCTTCAATCTTACCTGTAATCATAGATGCAAAGAGAAAGTCTGTGCCGGCCTGAGTGAAAGAAATCAATTTAATAAACCCTTTGGATATAGATTCAAATATATGTTCAATAATAGGAACTTTTAATAGACAAAGTGCAAGTATCATTTGCAAGAGTAAACCTTTAAATACTAGGTCCCATTTGATTTTTTTTCGATTTACACTAAAAGCAAATGCGATGAATAAAAGAACAGTTAATCCAACCAATCCTCTTATCAGATCAAACAAAATAATTTTGAACGATTTTTCTTTTTTAATCTCTAATTTTTTTTCTTTTTTTGTGAAATTATAACGAATATTTCCTTCTTTAAAGCTAAGATTTACTCCCTGAAGACTAGTTTTATAACATCTTATTGTGTCGTTTGGCTTATCATATTCAAAGCATATATTTTCCTGGGTGATTTCCCATGTCCCTTTAGCATCTTGTATTGCATTATTTCTTAGACTATACCTAAATGTTCCATCTGAATTAATTTCCATAAAGTCCGATTCATGAATTTCAAGAACAGGTTTATTCTGAAGTGTTTCTATAGATGTAAAACCCCAAAAACCAACCAGTTCCTGAGCTATCATATTTTCACCTAGACTGAATTGTAAAATGCAAAACAGGAGAATCTTTTTCATAAAATTATTTGTAATTTTTTCTTCGATTTATTTCGTCACGAAGTGAAACTGCTCTTTCATAATTTTCTTTTTCAATTGCAACTATTAATTGTTTTTCGAGTTCTCTTTTTGAAATACTAATTAAATTTACCTGCTTGATTTTTTCACCTGATGATTTATGTTTATTTTTAATATTTACTTTTTTTAACTTAATTGGTTTTTCGTCATTTCGACTGTTTTCATCTAATACGATTCCTGCCTTTTTAAGTATTTCTTCGTAGGTGAAGATTGGGCAGTTAAATCTTAATGCAAGAGCTACTGCATCAGAAGTTCTAGAATCAATCTGATTTGTAATTCCATCTTGCTCAAAAACTAAGTATGAGTAGAAAACTCCTTCTTTGAGCTTATGAATGATGACACTTTTTAAATATAAGTTAAATGTTAACGCTATTGTTGTAAAGAGGTCATGAGAAAGTGGACGTTCTGGAACAAGTCCATCTTCTATTGCAATTGCTATGGATTGTGCCTCATAACGTCCAATCACAATAGGAAGCCTTCTCACACCATCAATCTCCCCTAATAGAAGTGCATAAGCACTGTTATGAGATTGACTATATGTTAGACCAATAATATTAAGTTCAACCTTGTTCATCTAATTTAAATTGCTACTAAAGTAAATAAAATAGATGAAGTCATTAGCTATGAATAATTAATTATTTGTTTGGTATGATTTAAGTGCATCGATTAATTTAGGTACAACTTCAAATGCATCACCAACAATTCCGTAATCTGCTGCTTTAAAAAATGGTGCATCTGGATCGGTATTAATTACAACGATATTTTTTGACGCATTTACTCCAGCCAGATGCTGAATAGCTCCTGATATGCCAATGGCTATGTAAAGTTGAGGATTAATTGCTATTCCCGTCTGCCCAACATGCTCACTGTGTGATCTCCAGCCAATATCAGAAACAGGTTTTGAACATGCAGTTGCAGCTCCAAGTAGACCTGCTAACTCCTCAACCATACCCCAGTTTTCAGGACCCTTAAGTCCTCTACCTGCAGAAACTACCATATCAGCTTCTGTGAGAAGGATTTTACCAGAAGATTTTTTTATAGATAGTGAGATTAGACGATTGTCAGAATCAGTTGCAACGTATTCAAATTTTTCTGTTTCTGCAATTTTTTTATTTTCAGTAATTCCGACAGAGTTTGGAGTGATTGAGATAATTTTATTTTTATTTTCGGTATTGTAATTTACAAATGCTTTGCTTGAAAAAGCTTTTGTTTTCAGTACAAAAGGTTCTAGAGAGCTAGGAAGACCAATTACATTTGAAATCAAACATGACTTCCTTTTTACTGATAATATGGGACTGAGAGATTTTCCATTGTTCGTGTTTGAAACTACAATAATATCTACTCCTTCCTTATCAGCAACTTGAGATATTGCATTTGCATAAGCTTGGTTACTAAACGTCTGCATTGATTCATCTGCGATGGTGATAACTCTGGAGGCACCATACATAGCTAATATATCAGGGTTGTCTTTGTTTGCAATTGTTAATGCAATTAAATTTACACCTAATTTTTCGGCTAATTGGGAAGCATAACTTACAGCTTCATAAGAGGCTTTTTTGAATATTCCATTCCAACTTTCTGCGTATACTAATATTGCCATTTTCTCTTAATTTTTAAATTACTTTTGCTTCTTCATGTAGCATTTCAACAAGCTTTTCTACTTGATTAGCATCAATCATTGTGCAAGCCTCTTTTTGCTCAGGCATTTCATAACTAACTACAGAAGTATATTTAGTTCCATCCGAAGCTTTTATAATAGTTAAAGGTTTTTTTCTTGCCATCATAATTCCTCTCATTGCTGGTATACGAAGGTCTTTTTCTTCTACTAAACCCTTTTGGCCAGCAATTAATAAGGGAAGGCGGCCCTCAAGTATTTCCTTTCCACCATCAATTTCTCTTGTTATCTGAGCTTTTTCACCATCTAAATCAAAACCTATGCAAGCATTGACGAATGGCATATCTAAATAAGTGGCTAATAATCCGGGAACTAAACCACCATTATAGTCAATTGACTCTTTTCCAGTGATAATTAAATCATAGGATTCATTTCGAGCATAATTTGAAATAACTTGGGCTACAAAATTCGCATCGGTCGGATCTGCGTCAATTCGAATAGCAGTATCAGCTCCTATTGCTAAGGCTTTTCTAAGCGTGGGTTCAGTAGTTTTATTTCCAACATTAATGACAGTTATGGAAGCTCCATTTTTTTCTTTTAAATGCATGGCTTTTGTCAAACCAAACTCATCATAAGGATTAATAACAAATGTGATTCCAACACTATCAAATTCAGTATTGTTGTTTGTGAAATTTATTTTTGAAGTCGTGTCAGGAACATGACTTATACATACAAGGATTTTCATGTTTAAGATTTTTTTCGAAGTTTATATAGCTACAATCGATTAAACATTTGATTGAATTTTATAATGCAAATATAATTAAATTTCATCTAATTTTGAGTGTCAACTTAAGCCTTTATTAATAGAACTTAGCTTTAATTAATTCATTAAATTAAATAGAAAATAATCATATTGAAGTACAATAAATATCTACAAAACATTATTTTTTTATATTTAAAATGAATAGAAAATTTGTATTTTTGTTTTCCTAATTTATAAAAATGAGAGTAATTCAATTTAGACAAGCGATTGCGGAAGCAATGAGTGAAGAAATGAGAAAAGACGACAAAGTCTTTTTACTAGGTGAAGAAGTTGCGGAATATAATGGTGCGTACAAGGCTAGTCAAGGAATGTTAGATGAGTTTGGTTCGAAACGAGTTATTGATACTCCAATTGCTGAATTAGGTTTTGCCGGTATAGCTTGCGGTGCCGCCATGAATGGTTTAAGACCTATTGTAGAATTTATGACTTTCAACTTTTCTTTGGTTGCGATTGATCAGATAATCAATTCCGCTGCCAAGATGATGCAAATGTCTAATGGTCAATTTCCAATGCCTATGGTGTTTAGAGGTCCTACCGCTTCGGCAGGTCAACTAGGCGCTCAACATTCTCAAGCTTTTGAGTCTTGGTATGCAAACTGTCCAGGATTAAAGGTAGTAGTACCATCCAATCCATATGATGCCAAAGGCTTGTTGAAGTCTGCGATAAGAGATAATGACCCCATCATTTTTATGGAATCCGAACAAATGTATGGTGATAAAGGCGAAGTTCCAGAGGGAGAATATCTTCTTCCAATTGGTGTGGCTGATATCAAACGCGAGGGGACTGATGTAACTATTGTTTCTTTCGGTAAAATCATGAAAAAAGTTTTTGAAGCTGCAGATTTACTTGCAAATGATGGTATTCATGCCGAAATTATTGATTTAAGAACTGTTCGACCAATTGACTACGCTACATTAATAAATTCTGTAAAGAAAACTAACAGAATGGTTGTTGTAGAAGAGTCATGGCCTCTAGCATCCTTGTCTTCAGAAATTGCATTCAATGTTCAAAAAGATGCCTTTGATTATTTAGATGCACCTGTAAGAAGAATTTGTACTGCGGATGTACCCTTGGCCTATGCCCCAAATCTTGTCGAAGAATTCATGCCCCAAGTAAGTCAAATAGTCGAACAAGTTAAGTCAGTATTGTATATAAAGTAGTTGGAGTTTTTTATCTACAGTATTAAAAGTCGGCATCCAAGTCAAATTTCATTTGCTCTTTCGTTTGAGGATTTTGAAATTCGATATGTTGAGCATGCAAGTACAATCGATCTGACTTTGTCCCATATAGATCATCTCCTAAAATAGGCATATCTAAACCTCTTTTGTGAGCCGAGTGTACTCTCAATTGGTGCGTTCTTCCAGTGATTGGTTCAAAGCTGACTTTAGTCCGATTATTTTTTATTCCTAAAACTTTCCATTTGGTCTTAGATGGTTTTCCGTGAATCTCGCAGACTAACTGTCTAGGGCGATCATCAATATCTAATCGTATAGGAAGATTTATTTCTCCTTTATCTATAGCTAGTACCCCTTCTAAAATTGCGATATATATTTTTTTGATTTTATTGTCAATAAACTGTTTTTGAAGATGTTTGTGTGCGCCCTTATTTTTTGCGATCATCATTAATCCAGAGGTAGACATATCCAGACGGTGAACAATTACTGGGCCTGTAATTCTTGGAAATCGATCTTTGATTCGGTGATATACAGAATCTTTCATAGTTTTTCCAGGTACAGATAGAAGTTCTGCAGGTTTATCTACAATAAGAATATTCTCGTCTTCATATATAATTTTTATATGTTTATTTTCCGCCTGATTGATTAGTAAAGGATTAGGATCTATATCTATTCCTTTAAGCATGTGATTTAGTATAGGCTTGCACTTTCCTTGACAGGAAGGATAAAAGTTTTTATGTTTTCGAATAGCAGATGCAGGACTTTGTCCCCACCAAAATTCAGCTAAAGAAATGGGTTTGAGTTGATGTGAGTAAGCGTAGTGTAAAAGTTTTGGTGCTGCACACTCTCCTGCTGCAGCAGGTGGCTTTCCTAGGCCAGATTCGGTAAAGATTTGGAGTAGATTTTTTCTCTCTCCTGTAGAGCTTAAAAATGAGTAATTTCGAAATAGTTCGTCTTGCAACTTTCCAGAAAATTTTTTTCTATATTTTTTGAGATCAATAATTTCATTATCAAAAATATCATAAGTTTGCTGTTCCTTATGAATTTTCTCAATTTCAGATTCTTTACGTTTTTTAAATTTTGACTTTTGCCTCATACTCTCTAGGTTAATAGAGTCTAGATAAAGTTTTAATTTTTTTCCTAGTAAATGATTTTGAGCTATTTTTCTTTTTTCTTTTCTAATTTTTCTACTTTCGATTAGCTGCTTACGTAAATCTGTCTCCATTAATGAAACTTGTTTTTTTAATCTTTTAATGCGATTTTTTATTTCATTGAAAACAAGATTTTTTTCAAGACTTTTAATTTGATCATTAATTTGACTGATTTCTAATTGTCCTTTGAGGTAAAAACTTTCTGGCTGAAGCATGTCAAATACTGGAGGAACAAAAATGGGAAGATGGTTACTTTTTGCAAGTTTTCCTGAATATGCAGCTATGTAGCCAATATCATTTTGACTGTTCTTCACCACTAGTACACCAAACATCTTTCCAATTCCATTCTTTTCACTTTCCTTTAGTCCAAAATTATGGTTCCATTCGTTCTGCTCTAATAAATGGACTTGCAATTCATTAACGGCCATTAGGCTTAATGGGTGAGGGGTATAGTAGAATGGGAAGGTAAAACGATTTGGCAATTCATCTGGTAAGAATTGTTTATTGAGTTTTTGGAAGCAATTTTGATCTTGCATTCTATGTATAAATTAAGTTTGAATTACTCCTACATTATAAACATCCTTAATCGGAGCATGATTTGCCATCTCGATTCCCATAGAAATAACTTTTCTAGTTTCTAGAGGATCAATAATACTGTCTACCCATAGACGAGATGCGGCATAGTATGGGCTCATTTGTTTATTGTACTTATCAATAATTTTTTTCAGTAATTGCTTTTCATTTTCTTTTGTAATTTCTTCTCCATTAGCTTTTAGTCTATTTTTTTCAATTTGAAGAAGTACTTTCGCTGCCTGGGCTCCACCCATTACAGCAATTTGAGCAGTTGGCCACGCGACAATTAATCTAGGGTCGTAAGCTTTTCCACACATTGCATAATTACCGGCTCCAAAAGAATTCCCCGTAATGATTGTAAATTTAGGGACTACTGAATTAGCCATAGCATTGACTAATTTTGCCCCATCTTTAATAATACCTCCATGTTCTGATCTTGATCCGACCATAAAACCTGTAACATCTTGAAGAAAGACCAGTGGAATTTTCTTTTGATTACAATTCATGATAAATCTGGCAGCCTTGTCAGCAGAATCCGAATAAATGACTCCTCCAAATTTCATTTCACCATTTTTAGTTTTCACAATTTGTCTTTCATTTGCAACGATCCCAACAGCCCAACCATCAATTCTTGCTAGACCGCAAAGAATGCTCTGTCCAAAACCTTTTTTGTATTCATCAAATTCAGACTCATCAACTAATCGGTAAATTATTTCTCTAACTTTATATGGCTGGTCTCTTTTAGCAGGAATAATTCCATAAATTTCCTCTTGATTTTTTTCCGGCATTTTAGGCTCATTACGACTAAATCTAGCTGATTCAGATCCTCCTATTTTGTCCATCATTTTTCGAATTCGGTCTAAACAATCTTTGTCATCTTTTGCTTTGAAATCAGTTACTCCAGATATTTCACAATGTGTGCTTGCCCCGCCAAGAGTTTCATTGTCGATGTCTTCTCCAATAGCCGCTTTTACGAGGTAGGAACCAGCCAAGAATATTGAACCTGTCTTATCAACAATTAATGAGTCATCACTCATGATAGGGAGGTATGCACCACCGGCAACACAAGAGCCCATGATGGCGGAAATTTGAGTAATTCCCATTGAGGACATTCGTGCATTGTTTCTGAAGATTCGTCCAAAATGTTCCTTGTCAGGGAATATCTCATCTTGTAATGGAAGAAATACACCCGCACTGTCAACCAAATAAATTATGGGTAGGTTATTTTCCATGGCAATTTCTTGTGCCCTTAGATTTTTTTTGGCAGCAATAGGAAACCATGCTCCAGCTTTTACCGTAGCATCATTTGCAACGATAATACATTGTTTTTTTGAAACATATCCAATTCCCATGACAACACCGGCTGAGGGACAACCACCGTATTCTTCATACATGTCATTAGCCACGAAAGCGCCTAATTCAAGAAACTCAGAGTTTGAATCGGTAAGGTATGATATTCGTTCTCTAGCTGTTAATTTGCCCTTTTGATGTTCTTTTTCTATTTTATTTTTACCCCCACCAAGATAGATTTCGGCTAACTTTCGTTTCATCTGTGCAATCTTTAATTTGATTGCGTCTTCATTTTTATTAAAATCGAGATCCATCTAATCATTTTTATTTAATCGCAATAAAGATAGAAAATACAACTTAATGGTCGATAATAAAGATTATTTCATCTAGAAATAATACTGTCCCTAGATATTTAGGTTGACATTATAAATCTATTAAACCAAATCAAATAATAATCATATTATTTTTTATTTGAATATTGTTTGCTGTCTTTAATCTCATATTTGGGCCTAGATTTCAACTGAATTTCGTATATTTGTTTAGTATAAAAAAACTTATCTGTAGACAAATTCATTTGACCATATTTTAAAGCATAGCCTCTCTTTATATGAGTATTTACAAAAATTACATTAAGGAAATTTTAGAGCGTAAAAATCAATCTCTTCAACCTTTACCAATTGACGGTACTGAATTAATGTCCGAGATTATTGACCAAATCAAAGATATAAATAATAAAGATCGCAAAGAGTCTATTCATTTTTTCATATACAATGTATTACCTGGAACAACAGGTGCTGCTGGAGTCAAAGCAGAATTTTTGAAAGAAATTATTTTAGGTATCTCAGTAGTTGCAGAAATCTCTTCTTACTTTGCATTTGAATTATTGTCTCACATGAAAGGAGGTCCCTCAATTAATGTGCTTCTTGATTTGGCTTTATCCGATGATGATGAAGTTGCTCAGGAAGCAGCAAAAGTTCTCAAAACACAAGTATTTCTTTACGAGGCTGATACATGTCGTCTAGAACAAGCCTTTAAAAATGGGAATCTACTTGCCAAGGATATCATTGAAAGCTATTTAAGAGCTGAATTTTTCACTAATCTGCCTGAGATTGATGAAGAGATTCAAGTCGTTACTTATGTTGCAGGAGTTGGTGATATATCTACTGATTTACTTTCTCCAGGTGGAGATGCGCATTCTAGGTCTGATAGAGAACTTCACGGAAAGTGTATGTTTGAACACAATATTAAGCGTCAAAATGAACTTTTAGATTTACAAGAAAAACATCCTGACAAGACGGTGATGCTTATAGCTGACAAAGGAACTATGGGAGTTGGATCTTCTAGAATGTCAGGGGTTAATAATGTGGCTTTATGGATTGGAAAACAATCAAGTCCTTATGTTCCTTTCATTAATTTTGCTCCAGTTGTGGCTGGTACAAACGGTATCTCACCTATTTTTCTAACGACCGTTGGTGTTACCGGTGGAATTGGTTTAGATCTTAAAAATTGGGTCAAGAAAAAAGACAAGGATGGTATTACAGTTATGGACCAAAATGGTGAACCTGTTCTTGAGGAATTATATTCTGTAGAAACAGGAACAATTCTCACCATTAATACTAGGAAGAAAAAACTTTTTAATGGCGACCAGGAATTAAGTGATATATCTTCAGCTTTTACTCCCCAGAAAATGGAGTTTATGAAAGCCGGTGGGTCATATGCCATAGTTTTTGGTAAAAAACTACAAACTTTTGCCGCAAAAACATTAGGTGTAGAGATCCCCCTTGTATATGCATCCTCTAAAGAAATTTTTCATGAAGGCCAAGGTTTAACTGCTGTTGAAAAAATATTTAATAAAAATGCTGTAGGGATAAGTCCTGGGAAAATATTGCATGCTGGATCTGATGTTCGAGTGGAGGTTAATATTGTAGGTTCACAAGATACAACTGGTCTAATGACCTCTCAGGAGTTGGAATCTATGGCTGCTACAGTAATTTCTCCCACAGTAGATGGAGCTTATCAATCTGGGTGCCACACAGCTTCTGTATGGGATTTCAATGCCCAAGCTAATATCCCAAGGCTCATGAAGTTTATGAATGATTTTGGTTTAATTACTGCCCGTGATCCACTGGGTGGATATCATGCTATGACCGATGTAATTCACAAGGTTCTTAACGATCTTACCATAGATGATTGGGCGATTATCATTGGTGGAGATTCTCATACAAGAATGTCTAAAGGAGTTGCTTTTGGAGCTGATTCTGGTACTGTAGCATTAGCCCTGGCCACTGGCGAAGCGAGCATGCCTATTCCCGAATCAGTTAAAGTAACCTTTAAGGGAGAAATGATGGATCATATGGATTTCCGTGATGTCGTTCATGCTACTCAATCCCAAATGTTAGATCAATTTGGTGGAGACAATATTTTTCAAGGGAAAATAATCGAAGTTCACTTAGGAACCCTTCCTGCTGACCAAGCTTTTACTTTTACAGATTGGACCGCAGAGATGAAAGCCAAAGCATCGATTTGCATTTCTGAAGACGACACACTAATTGAATCATTAGAGATTGCAAAGAGTCGAATTCAGATTATGATAAATAAAGGCATGGACAATACCTCCAAAGTTCTTCAAGGACTCAGTGACAAAGCCAGCCATAGAATATTTGAAATTAAATCTGGACAGAAACCTCCATTAACACCAGATTCCAATGCGAAATATTTCGCTGAGTTTGAGGTGGATTTAGGTATTATTTATGAGCCGATGATTGCCGATCCTGATGTGCACAATGAAGATATATCCAAACGATATACTCACGATACAATTAGAGCACTTTCTTTTTACAAGGGAGTGAAGAATGTAGATCTTGGTTTTGTCGGATCTTGTATGGTCCATAAAGGAGATCTTAAGATTCTGTCTCAAATGCTACGAAATTTAGAAAATATTTACGGTAAGGTAGAGTTTAATGCCCCGCTTATTGTTGCTGCTCCGACCTATAATATTATTGACGAATTAAAGGAAGAAGGAGATTGGGAGGTCTTGCAAAAATATTCCGGTTTTGAATTTAACGATGTTGCTCCTAAGAATTCTTCTCGTACTGAATATGAGAATATGATGTATTTGGAAAGACCCGGCTGTAATTTATGTATGGGAAACCAAGAGAAAGCCGCTAAAGGAGACACTGTGATGGCAACGTCTACTCGTCTTTTTCAAGGCCGTGTGGTGGCCGATTCTGATCGTAAGAAGGGTGAATCTTTACTCGCTTCCACTCCCGTTGTCGTTCTTTCAGCTATTCTTGGAAGGACACCCACAATGATTGAATATGAATCTGCCGTAGTTGGAATCAATCTTACTAAGTTCGCACCTCCCAAAAAGAAACTTTGTTCTTAATTCTATTGAGAGTGCATAATTGATTAGATGAGAATGATTTATTTTTTCCTCAACTACGTAGATTGATACTTATTATTAAAATAATTTTTTAAAACGAACAATAATCATGAAGTACTCTCTCCAACTTTTTTTGTCTATTTTTTTTCTTTCCGTTTTTATGTCTTGTAATCAAGACAATAAAAAACTATCTAACGCCATAATTAAGCCTAAAGCTTGCATGTATGGTTTCAATGAAGAAGAGACTAAAGTTTCTTGGAATGCCTACAAAACAACCGACAAAGTAATGGTTGCTGGTTATTTCGAATCACTTATGACAGACCGAACTGGAATGATGTATGGAACTATTAAAGAATTTGTAGATGGAATTAAATTCTCTATTAATTCTTCTACTTCTTTGTCTGGTGATGCCGCTCGTGATATGAGTGTGAGAGATTATTTTTTTAATTTATTTACTTCAAATTTTGAAATCAATGGAACTCTAGAAGTAGTCAGTGAAAAACAAGTTACTGCCCATTTAGATTTGTATGGAGTGGATACCCCTGTTCCTCTTTCTTATAATGTTTCTCAGGGAATACTTCTTATGAAAGGAAGTATTTCATTAAATGAAATTGGTGCGATCAATGCTTATAATAGTATTCATGAAAAATGTATTGATCTACATCGTGGCCCAGATGGGATATCTAAAACATGGGATACAGTTGATATTATCATCGAAATTCCTGTTATCAAAGACTGTCGATAATTTTAATTATTTTTCGTCAAATTCTTATTTTGTTTTTTAGCTGTTTGTCATTAAATGTCACTTTGGTTACTTTTATTTGAACAACAATAAAAACACAGTTCTCTTTCTAATCAAATAAAGATGATCGCCCTCGCCGATTGCAATAACTTTTTCGCTTCTTGCGAGTGTTCGATTCGTCCTGGTTTACAAGGAAAACCTGTGGTTGTTTTGTCTAACAATGATGCTTGTATTATTGCTAGAAGTAATGAGGCTAAATCTCTTGGTTACAAAATGGGTGAACCTGTATTTAGAGTCAAAGAGCGCCTAATAAGAGATAAAGTCCATGTTTTTTCAGGAAATGTGACTCTATATAGAGATATTTCAGATAAAATCATGCGCATATTGGATTTGGAATGTACTCGAATGGAAGTATATTCTATAGATGAAGCATTCATGGATTTTTCCTTTGTCGCCGGGTCTGAAGAAAAAGCTATTCTTTTAAAGGAGCAAGTCTGGCGAGAAACAAAAATACCTATTTCTATAGGTATTGCAAAGACAAAAGTTTTGGCAAAACTGGCTAGTATTATTGCAAAGAAACACACAAGTACAGGCGTTTTTCTCCTAGAAGAAAAAACGTTAGTTGAACGTGCGCTCAGTTATTATGGTGTGGAAGAATTGTGGGGAGTAGGAAGAAAATATGCTAAGTTTTTACATAGTAATGGGATTTTTCAGGCTTCTCAGTTGGCCCAAATAAACGAGGCCTGGGCTAGGCGCCATATGAAGATTGGTGGAGTACAATTGATCAGAGAGTTAAATGGAATTCCTTCTTTTGATTTGGTGCATACAAGAGCTGTTAAAAAGAGTATTCAATCTACTCGATCTTTTCGTCAGGAAGTGAATGCTCTAGGTCTTTTAAATGAAGTTTTAAGTAATTTTGCTTGTTCGTGTGCTTTTAAGCTCCGAGCGCAAAAAACAAAGGCGAAAAAGATAGCTGTATTTATCCAGACTAATCGATTCAAAGAACAAATCAAACATCACTACGGTTATTTAGAGGTAGAATTACCTGTAGCAAGCAATGATTCTATTGAGATTGTCAAATTTACTTCTTGGGCTTTGACTCAAATTTATAAAAATGAGTGTGCTTATAAAAGAGCAGGAGTAATGGTATTAGATGTGGTCTCGGAAGATAATATTCAGCTGAATTTATTTCACGTCGAAAATCTGAACAAACGGAATAAATTAATGCAGGTTTACGATCAAATAAATTCTAAAATGGGTGAGGGAACGGTTCAAATAAGTATTCAGGGACCTAGCAATAGATGGTGTCGTAAAAAAGAGCCAATTGCTTTTGGAAATTAAATTAATTAGAGATAAAATATTAACTTGCAATTATGCGTATTTTAATGAAGAAAATCCTGATGCTAATTCTAATTTTGTCTAGCCTTCATTCTGTATTAAAGGCACAGCAAAACAAAATTAAACTAGTTAAAATATCTGGCAATCAAGTTAGTGATATTAGGCATGTCTCTAAAGTTGTAGTTCCATATTTATATAAATCGGCAATAGATTTAAGTGGTGAAGATGTGAAAGAAAAAAAAGAAGCATTTATTCACTTACTACTTCCTAGTATTCTGATTGCAAAAAGAGAATTAGCAGAAAAAAGAAAAACAGTATCTGAATTCCTCAATATAGATAGAGAACTCACAAATGAGGAGATGAATTATTTAGAGTTATTGAAAGAAGAGTATAAATGCAATGAATCTAAAGAATTACTTTCAAAATTACATACGCATCCAACTAGTATAGTGTTGGCTCAAGCAGCAATTGAGTCGGGTTGGGGTACATCCAGATTTTACAGAGAAGCAAATAATTTATTTGGAGTGTGGTCATATAACAAGTCGGAGCCCAGAATAAGAGCATCAGAAGATAGAAATGGTGACACCGTGTATGTGAAAAGATATTCTTCTCTTTCAAAATCTATTTCATCTTATTTCAAAATACTAGCAAGAGGACCCTATTCTACCTTCAGAAAAGAAAGAGAAAAAACGAAGAATGTATTTATTTTAATTTCATATTTAAAGTTATATTCGGAGCGAAGAGAAGCATATGTTAAAAGTTTGGAGCAGATGATTAGGTTCAATGGTTTAGAACAATATGACGAGTATGTTCTTAAGCAGGAAAAATAAGTTATATGTCAAAAAAAATAGAGAATAAAGGGCAAGTATTAGCTTGGTCCATGTTTGATTTTGCAAATCAACCATTTACTAATTTAGTGGTAACATTTATCTATGGGACTTTTTTCACTACAGTAATAGCTTCAGATGTAATTAGAGGGACTCAACAGTGGTCTCATGCTATATCAATTACGGCAATAATAGTCGCATTACTTTCACCATTTATGGGAGCGCTAGCAGACCGAGGAGGTTATAGGAAAATCTTTTTATTTGGTTTTACATGGTTGACAATTATTTCAACCACGGCCTTGTATTTTATTCTTCCTGGGGAGGTTATGCCAGCTTTGATTTATTTTGTGATCGCAAATATTGGATTCGAAATGGGTTCGGTCTTTTGTAACGCTTACTTACCCGATATTTCACACTCTAAAAATATTGGAAGAATCTCAGGATATGGATGGTCATTGGGATATGTTGGGGGCTTGATAGCATTAGCTCTTGCAATGGTTTTTTTGGTACAGACGGACAATCCAATATTTGGTTTTGAGAAAGGAGTAGAGGGAGCGTATGAAAATATCAGGGCAACAAACTTACTAGTAGCTATATGGTTTGCTGTTTTTAGTATCCCAACATTTGTATATTTAAAAGATCAGAAACCAGATACTAGAGCATTATTAAGCAATGTTAAAAACACAATTAAAGACTTTAAATCAACAGCTAAGGAGCTTAAGAATTATCCTCAAATTATAAAGTTTTTAATAGCCAGGTTATTTTATAATGATGGTTTGGTTACAATTTTTGCATTTGGAGGAATTTATGCATCAGGTTCTCTTGGCTTTACCTTTGATGAAATTATGATATTGGGAATTGTTTTAAACATTACTGCTGGATTAGGAGCTTTCTTAATGGGGTTTTTGGATGATAAAGTAGGAGGTAAGAATACAATTAAAGTTACACTAATAGGTTTGATGATCGCAATTATTTTAGCTGTTATCGCTCCTGAATTAAGACCTGTAGCACAATTAGTTCTAGGAGGTAGTTCCGTTCCTGACTGGTTGATTGGTAAAAATGTATTTTGGTTTGCAGCGATACTTATTGGAATCTTTTCTGGTCCAAATCAAGCCTCAAGTAGGTCATTAATGGGTCGCTTTACTCCTGAGAATAAAAAAAATGAGTTCTTTGGTTTTTTTGCATTCTCTGGAAAGGCTACTGCATTTTTGGGTCCACTTTTATTGGGGAGTTTAACCATGTATTTTAAAAGTCAACAAGTTGGGATTTCAGTTATTTTTCTATTTTTCTTGGTTGGATTTATAATGCTCAACCAAGTTGATGAATCGGAAGGTATGAAACAAGGTTCTTTTGAGTAAAATGAATTTGAATAAAATTAAATCCATTCTTATATTGCGATTTGTATATTTGTCCACTAGATATAAATAAATATGGAAAATAGATTTGAACATCATTTATACGAATGGCTTCTAAGTATTGGAGTTCCAGAAGGTATTTCTCATCAACTTCAGTTCATTTTAGAACTACTAATCCTTTTTATATTATGTTATTTGGCTGATCGTTTAGCTAAAAAGCTTTTTGTTAGAGCATTGAGTTCTCTCATAAAAAAAACCAAATTTCTTTGGGATGATGTGCTCCTTGAAAATAAAGTTTTTGATCGCTTAGCTCATTTAGCGCCGGCATTAGTTATTCAATTTACAGCTTCTTTTGTGTTTGCCGATTTTAAGGATTTCATTCCATTTCTAATTAGAATGACTGATGCATATATGTTTGCAGTTGCTCTTATGGTTGTCATATCTATTTTTAACACTTTGGATCATTATTTCAAGAAAATTGATGGTTTAAAAGACAAGCCAACTGATTCTTATTTTCAATTAGCTCGACTAGTCAGTTATTTTATCGGTGGTGTGTTAGTTATTGCTAAAGTATTTGACAAAGATCCAGAAGGAATTCTAACTGCAATGGGTGCTCTTACTGCTGTTTCCATGTTAGTTTTTAAAGACACTATTCTTGGCTTTGTTGCTTCGATACAACTTTCAGCTAATGACATGATCCGTGTTGGAGATTGGGTTTCTATTCCTAAATATGGTGCAGATGGAGATGTCATAAAAATTACATTAAATACGGTTAAGGTTCAGAATTGGGATAAAACTATTTCTACTATTCCGACTTATTCATTTGTTTCAGATTCCTTTAAAAATTGGAGAGGAATGGCGGATGCAGGTGGTCGTAGAATAAAACGATCAGTTGTTATAAAGTCTGGATCCATTAAGTTTTGTTCTGCTCAGATGATCATTAGGTTTAAAAAACTTCACTTAATAAGTGATTATATAACTAATAAAGAAAAAGAGATTGTGACCTTTAATGACAATCAATCTATTGATAAATCTATTCTGACTAATGGCCGTCATTTAACCAATATAGGAGTTTTTCGTACCTATTCTCACAATTATATTTCTTCACTAAAAACAATTCATCCTGATTTAACTTGTATGGTACTTCAGAAACAAGGAAATGAATATGGCGTTCCTTTGGAAATATATTGTTTCACTAAAACTACTGACTGGGAAGAATATGAAGCTGTTCAGGGGGATATATTTGATCATTTATATGCTTCTGCTAAAGAATTTGAATTGGAAATTTTCCAATATCCATCTGGTGGGGATTTACAAAAACTTCCCCCCCTAAACATTAAACAACTCGAATGAATTCATTTGATCAATTCGCTTTAACCAAGTCTTTAAGAAGTTCTATTTTTGAATTGAATCTTATTGAACCTACCCCTATTCAATTAGAATCATTTTCTGTACTTCGATCTGGAGTGGATATGGTGGGAATTGCACAGACAGGTACAGGAAAAACTATTGCTTATTTACTTCCAATTTTACAGGATTTAAAATATTCAAAATCTAACAACCCCAGAGTAATGATTTTGGTTCCGACTCGAGAACTTGTTCTACAAGTTGTAAACCAAGTCAATAGATTATCAAAGTATATGCATATTAGAGTCCTTGGTCTTTATGGTGGCACTAATATTAATACCCAAAAAGATGCTTGCTCTCATGGAGTAGATTTGATAGTAGCTACTCCAGGTAGGTTATATGACTTGGCGGCTTGTAGAGCTCTTCAATTAAAAAGCATCAAACAACTTGTTATAGATGAAGTAGATATTATGATGGATCTCGGATTTAGAAGTCAGTTGGCTAATATTTTTTCACTCTTATCAGAACGAAGACAAAATATTATGTTTTCAGCAACCATGACAGAGGAGGTTGATGATTTAATAGATGGATATTTTATTAAACCAAAGAAAATTTCTATTGCTTTAAGTGGGACTCCATTATCCAATATAAGCCAATCTTGTTATGCGGTGCCAAATTTCTTTACCAAACTAAATTTGCTCAAACATCTGCTCTCGGATAGTGAAAACTTAATCAAAATATTGATTTTTGTATCTAATAAAAAGCATGCAGACCTAGTTTTTGAGTTCCTTCAGGAAGACTTTGGTAATGAACTTTGTGTGATTCATTCCAATAAAACTCAGAACTATCGAATTCGATCGATTCAACAATTTGATCAAGGAATCAATCGTATCTTAATTTCTACTGATGTAATGGCACGTGGATTAGATTTAAGTAAAATTAGTCATGTAATTAATTTCAATACTCCATTATATCCTGAGAATTACATGCATCGTATTGGTCGAACTGGGAGAGCAAAAGAAAAAGGACATTCCATATTGTTATATTCTCCCAAAGAAATATTAGCTAAACAAGCTATAGAAACTCTTATGAATTTACAAATTCCTGAAACTCTTTTCCCTATGGACATTGAGATATCTCAACAGCTTCTTCCTGAAGAAAGAGATAGTCCAAAAATCAGTAAAAATAGAAATACAGAGACAACTGAAAGAAATGATGGCTTTCATGAAAAGAAAGAGAAGAATAATAAAAGCAATACTGGTGGTTCGTATCGTGCTAAGTTGGCAAATAAATATAAAAAGTCCCAAACTAAGGGAGATATTTTTGCGAACCGTCGTAGTAAAAATTATCGGAAATAATGGCGTTAAATATTGTTCTTTTTGAGCCTGAGATTCCAAATAACACTGGTAATATTGGCCGTTTAAGTCTTGCTACTGGGTCAGTTTTACATTTGGTTAAACCTTATGGATTTGAAATTAATGATGCTCGACTTAAACGTGCGGGACTTGACTATTGGAAGCATATTTCTATATATGAATATGACAGTATCGAGGATTTTTACTGCCAACATATTGATGCTAAAATGGTTTACTTTTCAAGTAATGGAATAAAAAGTTTTTGGAAAATTAATTTTGTAGACAATCTATTTCTAATTTTCGGAAAAGAGTCTCTAGGTCTGTCAAAATCTATTATCCAAAAAAACAAGAATGAAACATATCAAATCCCATTATTTAGTAATCATATTAGAAGTTTAAATATTTCAAATTCCGTTGGTATAGTTGTTTATGAGGGTCTAAGACAAATCAATAAATAGCTTAGTATTATTAACACATTTATTGTTCGACTATCTGTATTTCACCAAACATAACTATACACATAAAACTTATTTGAATAATATTTAGGACTTACAGAAGAATCGAAAAATGTTTTTTTTCTATCAAAACTGATCTAATTATGATTAAGCATTAGAAATAGTATTTTTTTTATAATTGTTGAAGTTTTTGAGGCTAAAAAATTACTTTTACATTACTTGATAATTTTATTATTTCGTCCCTTATGTTTCTAATATACGATACTGAAACTACCGGTTTACCTAAAAACTTTTCAGCACCGGTAAGTGATTCTGAAAACTGGCCTCGACTGGTTCAAATAGCTTGGCAACTTCATAATGATATGGGGAAGCTTATTGAAGTAAAAAACTTCATTATTTGTCCTGATGGATTTACTATTCCTTTTAATGCCGAAAAAATACATGGTATTTCCACTAAAAGAGCTCTAGAAAAGGGTGCACTTTTAAGCTATGTTCTTACAGAATTCAATAAGGCAATTGAGCAAGCTAAGTTTATTGTTGGGCACAACATTATTTTTGATGTTAACATTGTAGGAGCTGAACTCTTTAGAATTGGAATGGAATCTTCTCTAATGGAATCTGCGACTATTGACACAAAAGATGAGGGAACTAATTATTGTGCTATTCCGGGTGGGCGTGGAAGTAATTTTAAGTGGCCTACATTGACTGAACTTCATTCAAAATTATTTAATAATGGCTTCGATTTAGCTCATAATGCATCCGCTGATGTAGAAGCTACAACCCGATGTTTTTTAGAATTAATACGGCTAAGGATAATATCTTCCGAGCGTTTGGGTTTTGAAATAGATTATTCTAATAAGTTCAATAGTGAAAATCCAAAATCTATTAAATTACTTGGCTTAAATATTGAACCCTATTCTCCACAAATTTCTTCTGAATCATCTATGGCGGATTATTCTGAAAGTGAACTGATTAAAGTAAAGGAAAATTCAGGAGATCTACTTCAAGCTGATTATTGTCACCTTCATTGCCATTCATCGTATTCCATACTTCAAGCATCTTCGACTATTCCAGAAATGATTGCTCTGGCCGTAAAGCAAAAAATGCCGGCCCTTGCATTAACTGATACTGGGAATCTATATGCTGCATTCAAATTCGTTCGTGAAGCTATTAAAAATGATATTAAACCTATTTTAGGTTGTGAACTTTATTTAACAGCTGATCATAAAATTCGTAAATTCACTAAAGACAATCCTGACCGAAGGTCCACAATTGTATTGTTAGCTAAAAATAGAGAGGGATACCATAATTTATCTAAGTTAAGTTCTCAAGCTTTTATTGATGGGCTCTATGCAGGGTGTCCGAGGATTGATAAAACACTTTTAAAAACCTATAAAAATGGTTTAATTGCCACCACTGGTGGTCTAACAGCTGAAATACCTAATCTTATTTTGAATTTCGGTGAAACCCAAGCTGAAGAAGCTTTTAAGTGGTGGTATCAAGAATTTGGTTCTGACTTTTATGTTGAATTGATGCGTCATGGATTGGAAGAAGAAAATCATGTGAATCAAGTGCTATTAAAATTCGCACATAAATACAAAGTCAAATATTTTGCTTCTAACAATGTCTATTATACTAAAAAAGACCAGTCTATTTCTCATGATATTCTCCTTTGCGTAAAGGATGGTGTTTTAAAAGAAACACCTATTGGAAAGGGAAGAGGATTTCGTTTTGGATTTCCAAATGATGAGTTTTATTTTAAATCACAGTCCCAGATGAAGGAGCTTTTTAATGATCTTCCCGATTCCATCATAAATATTCAAGAAATTATTGACAAGGTCGAAGTTTATGATTTAAAAAGAGATGTGTTATTGCCAGCATTTGATATTCCAGATAAATTTATTAATTCAAAAGATATAGAAGATCGTGGGAAGAGAGGTGAGAACGAGTATTTACGATATCTTACTTATATTGGCGCAAAACGACGTTATGGAGAAATTTCGGAGGTTATTAAAGAAAGGTTAGATTTTGAACTATCTACTATTGAGAAAACTGGCTATCCAGGATATTTTCTTATCGTACAAGATTTTACTACTGAAGCAAGAAAAATGGGAGTATCTGTTGGGCCTGGGAGAGGTTCAGCTGCAGGTTCTGCAGTTGCATACTGTATAGGAATCACTAATGTTGACCCAATTGCATATAATTTATTATTTGAAAGATTTCTAAACCCTGACCGAATTTCACTACCAGATATCGATATTGATTTTGATGATGAAGGTCGCAGTAAAATTATAGATTTTGTCGTCAATAAATATGGAGAAAGTCAGGTGGCTCAAATTATTACTTATGGAACTATGGCCGCAAAATCTTCTATTCGAGATGCTGCTAGAGTGATGAATCTTCCCCTTTATGAGGCGGATCGTATAGCAAAGTTAGTACCTGACATCTCTCTTAATAAATTATTTTCCCTTTCGGAAGAAGAGCTAAAAGATAAATTGAATGCTGACCAAATGCAAATGGCAATTCAATTAAAAAGTATTGCTAAGGGCAGTGATCTTTCTGCAGAAACGCTTAATCAAGCTATTGCTATTGAAGGTTCAGTTCGTAATATAGGTGTCCACGCTTGTGGCGTAATTATTACACCTACTGATATTAGAGAGTATGTTCCTATGGCAACAGCCAAAGATTCTAGACTTCTTGTCACTCAATTTGATAATTCTGTTGTAGAAGATGCTGGTTTGCTGAAAATGGATTTTCTTGGACTAAAAACATTGAGCATAATTAAGGACTCCATATCTCTAATCAAGGAGAAAAATGGAGTGACTATCGATGAAGATCAAATTCCTCTCGATGACAAATTGACTTATCAACTATATCAAAGAGGTTCTACTAATGGAACTTTTCAGTTTGAATCGCCTGGAATGCAAAAGCATCTTAGGGCTCTGAAACCTGATAAATTTGATGATTTAATTGCAATGAATGCACTTTATCGTCCTGGTCCTTTAGAGTATATTCCTAATTTTATTTCCAGAAAACATGGTAGAGAAGAGATCTCGTATGATCTTGATGGAATGGAGGAGTATTTATCAGAGACCTATGGTATTACCGTTTACCAAGAACAAGTAATGTTGCTCTCACAAAAGTTAGCAGGCTTTTCTAAAGGAGATGCTGATATGCTGAGAAAAGCAATGGGAAAAAAGATATTCTCCTTACTAGAAAAAATGAAACCCCAATTTATTGAGGGCTGTGAGAAAAATGGTCACAATTCTGAGATTGCAGAAAAAGTATGGAAGGATTGGGAATCTTTTGCTGCTTATGCTTTTAATAAGTCTCATTCAACTTGTTATTCTGTAGTAGCTTTTCATACAGCTTACTTAAAAGCTCATTATCCTGCTGAATACATGGCATCTGTCCTAACGCATAACATGAACGACATAAAAAAAGTCACTTTTTTTATGGAAGAATGCAAACGAATGAAATTAAAGGTGTTAGGGCCTGATATTAATGAATCAGCTTATAAATTTAATGTTAATGTTGAGGGACAAATTAGATTTGGTTTAGGTGCCATTAAAGGCGTTGGAGAGGGAGCGGTTGAGAACATCCTCAAGGAGAGAGTTGAAAATGGATTTTTCAACAGCATATACTCGGTAACTAAAAGAGTTGAGTTGCGATCTGTAAATAAACGAACACTAGAGAATTTAGCTTTGGCTGGTGCTTTTGATTCATTCGATATGGAGCATAGAGCGCAATATTTTCACGAAATAAAAGATGGATACAGTTTTCTTAATAAAGCCATTCGATATGGTAATGCATATCAAGAAAGTTTGGATGCTCCTCCGAATTTATTTGGAAGCATAGATGGAGTTGAGTTACCTGAACCTCCAGTCCCATTTTGTGAGCCATGGGAAAGATTAGATTTATTAGCTAGAGAAAAGCAAGTAGTTGGTATATATATATCTGGTCATCCGTTAGATGATTTTTCTTTTGAGATTAAAAATCATTGCAATCATACAGTTGAAAACTTCAAAGATCTTGAACCTTTATTAAATAAGGATCTTACTTTTGCTGGTATTATCTCAGATGTGCAACATAAAATTGATAAAAATGGAAATCCATATGGTTCCTTTTTTATAGAAGACTTTACAGATTCAAAGGAGTTCATGGTGTTTAGAGATGACTATCTAAAGTTTAAGATGATGATGGTTCAAGGTGCTTTCGTGTATGTTAAAGCTCGTGTTCAAAAAAGACCTTGGAATGACCAATTAGAAATTAAATTATCAGCACTCAGCTTATTGTCTGACGTCCTTGAAAATTTAACTAAGAGTATCACTATTCGTATAAACCTATTTGAGATAGAGAAATCATTTTCCGATTCACTTAAAGATATATTAGATAGGCATAAGGGCAAACATATTCTAAAGCTTAATGTATACGATCCTGATGCATCTATATCTGTTTCGATGGTTTCTAGAACTTTTAAAGTTGCAATTTCAAAAGAACTAATTGAAGAACTAAAAGAACTAACAGATTTACAATACAAAATAAATTAAATGACCTGATTGTTCTTCAAATTTTATATTTTTGTAACGTTAAATTAAAAAAGTAAATAAAATTCAACAGATGGCTTTAGAAATTACTACCCAAAATTTTGAAGAAATGGTCTTAAAATCAGATAAACCAGTATTGATTGATTTCTGGGCTGAATGGTGTGGACCTTGCAGAATGGTCGGTCCAATTGTGGATGATCTTCACGATGATTATCAAGGAAAGGCTATCATTGGAAAAGTAAATGTAGATGAAGAACAAGAAGTTGCTGCGAAATATGGTATTCGAAATATTCCAACAATTCTTTTCTTTAAGAATGGTGAAATCGTTGATAAAAGTGTTGGGGTTGCTCCAAAAGCTGATCTTGCCAAAAAGATTGATGCACTAATATAATCGCATTATCAATTATTTTAGAGGGGCTTAAGGCCCTTTTTTTATGGGAGAATTTATTTCAAATAATAAAATTAAGGCTATTGAAAATCTTGATTTCTTTGCTAATCAAGTTGTAGAGGGCTTTATGACTGGTCTTCATAAAAGTCCTTATCATGGTTTTTCTGTCGAATTTGCAGAGCACAGATTATATAATTCAGGTGAAAGTACAAGACATATTGATTGGAAATTATTTGCCCGTACTGACAAGTTATTTGTAAAGAGATACGAAGAGGAAACAAATCTTCGATGTCAACTTGTGATTGATAGGTCTTCTTCCATGCATTTCCCCGTTCAGAAAAAGTTAAACGCAGAAAGACCGAACAAAATTGGTTTCTCAATTCTTGCAGCCGCAGTATTAATGAATTTATTTAAGCGTCAAAGAGATGCCGTTGGACTATCTGTATATGGGGAAAAATTACTTACACATACTAGAACACTTACAAGTGCATCTCATCATAAAATGCTTTTGTCGGAGTTAGAATCTTTAGCAAAACCTTACGATCATAATATCAATGAAGGCACATCAACGATTGAAAGTCTACATGAAATTTCAGATAGAATTCATCAACGTTCTCTTGTTGTAATATTTAGTGATTTATTCCATCATTCCTCAGATACTGATGCATTATTCTCAGCCTTACAGCATTTGAAATATAATAAGCATGAGGTGATTATTTTTCATGTGGTAGACCGTAATCTAGAATTGAATTTCGATTTTGATTCAAGAATGCACAAGTTTATAGATCTTGAATCAGGGGATGAATTAAAGGTCAATCCTACATATTTAAAAGAGGCTTATGAGAAAGAAATGTTTGGTTTAGAGAGAGAATTGATAGAAAGGTGTGGCCAGGATAAAATTGATTTTGTTCCTGTAGATTGTTCAAAGGGTTTTGAACCCGTACTATTGGCCTACTTATTAAAGCGAAAAAAATTATTTTAATATGTGTAAAGAGATAATTATTTTTCTTCGATGCTTTTAAAAAATGCAGATATCTGTTACTTATCTATCTAGTAAGTTTGCTGAAAACATTAATTCCTTTTAGATAATAGTCAACCACAATAGATCCAGAATATTTTATATTTGAAGAGAGATGCTTTGAATTTTTTCTATTTATTAGGATTTGTGGAATTCTTGAGAAGAATGAAAGATGTGCTTTAATAATTGCAAAACAATGAGATGGTTTTCCTTCAAGAATATATTTTAATCCAGCTAGTCCGTCAAGAATCAATCTAAAAAATATTATAGAAAAAGACGGTGCGGGAAGATTTTTCAGTAGCATTACCAAATTATTTCTAAAATTCAGAAAAGTTTTAGAAGCATTTTGTTTGTTTAAGCTTCCTCCACCAACATGAAATACAGAAGAGGAGGGGACACATGCAATTTTATAACCCATATTATGCCATCTCCAACAGAGATCAATTTCTTCCTGATGCGCAAAGAAATTTGAATCTAAGCCACCCGCTTCTTTATACTTGCTATTACTAACAAATAATGCTGCTCCTGAGGCCCACATTACATCAATTATTGTATCATATTGGCCATTATCATGCTCTAAATGGTCGAATAACCTTCCTCGACAAAATGGGTAGCCAAAGACATCAATAAACCCTCCAGAAGCACCCGCATATTCGAATAAATTATGGTTTTTTTCATCGAGGATTTTTGGTTGACATGCAGCATATCTATGATTAGATTGCAAAAAATTTAAAGGTGCATCAATCCAATTTTCTGTAACACGGACATCAGTGTTCAGTAAAACAATAAATTCGTGGTTGAGTTTTTCAATTGCTAAATTATATCCTTTAGCAAATCCGTGATTCGTCTTAAACTCAATACGTTTGATAAACGGAAATGAATCTTTTAAATAGGTAAGAGATTTATCAGAGGAATTATTGTCAACCACAATGATTTCTGCATCTTCATGGTTAAATTCAATCACAGACGGTAGGAAACTTTTTAGTAGTTTCATTCCATTCCAATTAAGTATAAGAACGGCTATTTTTTTCTGCTGTGCTTCCATCTTCGATGCGTCCAGAGCCAATTTTGAGGTCTCATTTGTATTAGATTTTCTAAATGTTTCACATGGAGTTCAGTTATATCTCCAAATTTACTTAGTGTGTTATGCAATAAAGGAACAACTTTCATTTCATAATTACCTCTTTTTACTCTATGAACCTCAATAAAATATAATTCTAATTCAGTAGACTTAATTAACTTCTCCGGACCAAGATAAACTGGTGTATCCTGATTGAGGAAATTACAGAAGAAATCTAGTTTACTTTTATGGGGACTTTGATCAACTAGCATTAAATTTACTGATGCTTGATTTTTATTTTTGATTACAGTTTTCGCAAAACTATCCATAGGTATGATGTTTGCACCAAATCGCTTTCTTGAATCCTTCATGATTTTATCTACAGAAAGATTACTTAAAGGCTTATAGACAGTATATAAGCGATTATTTAAATACGTGGATAGCGACAGTGCCATCCACTCCCAATTATTATAATGAGCACCCACTAATAAAACTCCTTTATTCTTAAAATTTAAATCTTCAAAAACTTTTGGATTTATAAGCTTCATCTTATTTTGTAATTCAGGCTTAGATATAGAATGAAGAAGTAAATTTTCAACAAGGACATCACAAAAGTTTTTGTAAAAAGCTACTTCAATAGATTTTAGGGTCTTTGGACCTAGGTTTGGAAAACTTTTTTTTAAGTTGACACGGACAATTTCTAAACGATATTTCAATAATTTATAAGCTATAAAAGAAAGAATGTCTGATAAGAAATAGATTATTTTATTTGGTAATTTACCAAAGAAAGTAAGAAAGATATTAAGTAGACTACTCATGAGATTTATATAGGGATAAGATTAGTTATTCCTTGTGACTAGACTTTTCCATTTAGGATTAAAAATTTCACCAATGACTGTTGAATGAATTAATTTAAATTCATTACTACCCTTAGAAATATCGGCAAAGACAAAATCTCTATTAGATTGGTTATTAATCGAATTGAATCGCCAAATTTGATATGGGATTTTTTGGTTCTCATTTCCGAAATTTTCAATGAAATTTGCTTTTCCATATTTTAACATTACATAACCCCTGTCTGAGGCGAAACCCTTTATTTTTTGAGTACCGTACATGAGGTTTGCTTCATAAACAAGTTTTGAGTATTTAAGCCATTCAAGTTCTGGTTCTAATGGGTTTCTGTTAGCCCAAAATCCATAAAAGAATTGCCTCATTAATCTTATATCCCATCCCTCAATCTGGTTGGAGGCAAAAGTCCATTCACTAGAGTTTGCAATAGGTAAAAGACATGATATATGCTCTGCAAGCTCCTCAATGATAAGGAAATCATCAGCAAATGATCCTTTTGAGTTCAGTTTCAAGTAATCCTCAGGGCTTAACTTATGATTAGTATTCTTTCTTTGAAAGAATACGTTTTTAATTGAAATTATTTTTGCTTTTTTGTTAAGGAGACAAATCTTCAGATTATAATTTCCCGATGGAAGTGTTGATATGTCAAAACCTCCAATCTGAGCCTGAACTTCATTCGACTTTTTCTTTTTTACAGAATTGAAGGAATTAATTGGAATGTGATTTTGATCATTCTCGATAAAATAATTAATTAAATAACCTTGGTTAAATAAGGAGTCATTATTTATGTTGTACCATTCTACATAAAAATATATTAGAGAATCATTTTCGTCATAAAAATGACTTCCTTGGCTATTTTTTGGGATTAAATCAAAGCCAGATTTACTCAAAATATTTTGGAATTCACTTTTTTCATAAGAGTCCAAGAGCATTACATCCGAAAATGAGGGTTTGTGTTGGTCAATCTTAATAATAACCTCTGTCTTTGCAGAAAGAGTATTTGTTTTGAATTGCTGATCAACGAAAACAAGATCTAACTGGTAGGTACCATTTGGTAAATAAATTATTTGTTTGTCAAGAAAATATTGTGCTGATAATGTGTCATCTAACTCAGGACTAAAAAATAAATATTTATCATAATATCGGATTACATCTCCCTGACTAATAGTCATTTCGACCGAAATTGTACTTTGGAACTTACTTCTCTCAAAATTATCATAGTGAATACCCGTACTTAAGAAATTTAAGTATGTTTCTAAATAGCATTGTCCATTGACTTTTTGAAATGAGAAATATTGAAAGTTCACTTCTATGTTTTTTGCTACTAATTGAATTTGAAACATCATAAATAGCAGAAGTAAACATTTGCTGTAGGTGTTCATTTTACTAGAATTACGGCGATTAATAAATTGATGTATACCAAAGTAAAATTAATCTTTTTTTGTTTGAAGTTTAGCAGAATCGTTTATATTTGCATTCCTTATTGGGAGGAGAGATGGCAGAGTGGTCGAATGCACTGGTCTTGAAAACCAGCGTACCGCAAGGTACCGGGGGTTCGAATCCCTCTCTCTCCGCAAAAACCCTCTCTACCTATTTGGTTCAGAGGGTTTTACATTAAGGTTCACGACAGTTTAGATTTTTCAAGTCTTTTTAATCTTGGATTATTAGCATTTTTTTTTAAAGTAATTCTAATATTACACTAATTCAAAATGATGCATATCTAAACGAACAAATTTCTAATATAGTTTGACAAAACATTTCAAATCCTCTTTTATAATTTCAAATAACTCCTAAGTAATTCCTCAAAAAATTTCTGTTTAATATTTCATTTATAATTCCTTAAAAAGCATTTTAAAGGATGCAATGGAAGGAATAAATCATTAATTTTACAATTTATAATCACAATTACTTTTATTTCTTATTTATCATAAATATACTTGATAATTATTTCCGATTGGTACTTATACATCTATGAAAGGCATCGAATTTAATATTGCTAGGGGAATCACAATAAGTAAGTCTTCTCCAAAGGAGGTCTCTCACTTTGACCGTGTATTTAATATATTCAAAGATTTACTGACTCATACTTCGGGTGATATCAATGAAGCCTTTAATTGGCTTGATACTTTAGACAAAGAGTATGCTATTTTTAGTAATGAATATAGCTTAGAAGATTTTGAAATAGATTTAAAAAAGCGAGGTTACATAAAAGAAGAAATAAACTCTGTAGATGGTCAAGCCGGAAAAGGAAAAAATGTTCTAACTGCTAAACTAGAGTCAGCGTTGCGAGAATATGCTCTAGATCAAATATTTGGGAAGTTAAAAAAGAGCGGCCGAGGCAATCATCAAACAACAAAATTAGGGCAAGGAGATGAGCGAGATGGTGAAAACCGATCTTTTCAATACGGGGACGATATGTCCCAAATTAATATGACTGAAAGTCTTAAAAATGCTCAAATTAATCATGGAGTATCAGACCTTCGTTTAACAGAGAATGATTTGATTGTTGAGGAGTCTAAGCATAAGGCGCAAATGAGTACGGTATTAATGATCGATATCAGCCATTCCATGATATTGTATGGGGAGGATCGGATCACTCCAGCGAAGAAAGTTGCTATGGCACTAGTTGAATTAATTAAGCGTAAGTATCCTAAAGACTCTATCGATATTATTGTTTTTGGAAATGATGCATGGCCAATTAAAATCAAAGATTTGCCTTATTTAAAAGTAGGCCCTTTTCATACTAATACAGTTGCTGGTCTAGAATTGGCGATGGATATTCTTAGAAGAAAGCGAAACACAAACAAACAAATTTTTATGATTACCGATGGCAAACCAAGTTGTATTCAATTACCCTCAGGAGAATATTACAAAAACAGCAATGGTTTGGATGAGATGATTGTATCTAAATGTCTTAACAAGGCGGCGCAAGCCAGAAAATTAAAAATCCCCATTACAACATTTATGATTGCTCAAGATCCATATTTGAGAGAATTTGTATCTCTTTTTACTGCTCAAAATCAAGGAAAAGCTTTTTTAACGGGCTTAACCGGTTTGGGACAAATGATTTTTGAAGATTACGAAAAAAACAGAATAAAAAGAATTTAAGAGAAGATGAAAAAAGAAATTACATTTCAAGAGTTAAAAGCATCCGGATATCAAGATAAAAACATCAATCAAGAAATTCAATCTAATTTGATTTCTCGGATAAGATCTAAAGAAGAGGTTTTTAAAGGATTGTGGGGCTATGAGGACACCGTAGTTCCACAATTAAAAAAAGCAATTTTAGCAGGTCATCACATCAATCTGTTAGGCCTTAGAGGTCAAGCTAAAACAAAGATTGCAAGGAGTATGGTAGGTCTATTAGATGAATATATGCCTGTTGTCAAAGGTTCTGAGATTAATGATAACCCTTTTCATCCCATTTCAAAATATGCACGTGACCTTTTGTTAGAAATGGGAGATAATACTCCAATCTCTTGGGTACATAGATCGAATCGTTTTTTTGAAAAACTTGCTACACCAGATGTCAATGTGTCTGATCTTATTGGGGATATTGATCCAATCAAAGCAGCGACATTACATTTACCATACTCAGATGAACGCGTGTTGCATTACGGAATGATTCCTCGAGCCAATAGGTCTATATTTGTTTTAAATGAATTACCAGATTTACAAGCTAGAATACAAGTTTCTTTATTTAATATTTTACAAGAAGGAGACATCCAGATTCGCGGATTTCAATTAAGAATGCCTCTAGATATTCAATTTGTATTTACTGCGAATCCAGAAGATTATACAAATAGGGGCAGTATTGTGACTCCATTAAAAGACCGAATTGGATCTCAAATCTTTACTCATTATCCAAAAACTATTGCATTAGCTAGAGAAATTACACAACAAGAAGCCAATATCTCAACACAAGATAAGACATCGATTAAAATTCCACCATTAGCGAAAAACCTAATTGAACAAGTTGCTTTTGCTGCTAGAGATAGCGAATTTGTCGACCGAAAAAGTGGAGTAAGTGCTAGATTATCCATTAGTGCCATGGAAAATTTGATTGCTGCAGCCAAATTACGTTTAATTGAATCCGAATCATCAAGTACAAATATTCGTCTTATTGATTTTATATCGATTATCCCATCTATTACTGGTAAAATTGAATTGGTGTATGAGGGTGAACAAGAAGGGGCCGACGAAGTAGCAAAAATATTGATTGATCGAGCAATAATGGCCGAATTTGAACAAATTTTCCCAGGAATTCCCAAATTAGAAAAAGAAGGAATAAAGACTACATACTCACACTTAATTGATTGGTTCAATTCTAATTACATTGAATTAAATTATTCAGATATTGATATTGAATACCAGAAAAAACTTTCTTCTGTTAATCCACTTAATGAGTTGCTTGAAAAATATGCTTCTAAGTTAAATTTGGAAGATCAGTTATTTTGTATGGAGCT
>CAZEWZ010000013.1:0-43691 GCA_964516765.1 uncultured Cryomorphaceae bacterium
CCTTCGACCGCCTCCTTAGAAGGGAGGTGCTCTATCCAGCTGAGCTACGAGCCCAATTTAATGGGAAGTTCATAACCGAGAACCGACGGGAGTTTAACTCATTAAAAAAAGAATTTCGTCGGGGTGGCAGGATTCGAACCTGCGACCTCCTCGTCCCAAACGAGGCGCGATAACCGGGCTACGCTACACCCCGAAAATTCATCTAATCTTATCAATATTGCGGAGAGACAGGGATTCGAACCCTGGGTACCCCTTGCAGGGTACGACGATTTAGCAAACCGTTCCTTTCGGCCACTCAGGCACCTCTCCTATGTTAAAGAACTTTCAAAATTAATATATGGGGTGCAAATATAGTTGCTATTTTTAAGGAAGCAAATCTTTTAGAATAGTTTTTTAGGTCCATTTCACATAGGGAATTACATTCCTTGTTAATATTATATCAGCTGGGGTATTCTATACGAAGATGATAGATGTTCAATAGTTTTTTAATGAAAACTTTTTTAATTGTATTTATCTCTTTAAGAGTAATAGATGCATTGTCAAATTGGCCTTCCTTCATTTGATCTTGAACAATTTTATTTACAAGAATACAAATATTATCACTGTTCTTGTCTTTTAGACTTCTTGAGGCTGCTTCTACTGAATCTGCCATCATCACTACAGCAGTTTCTTTAGAAAAAGGTTTTGGTCCTGGATATCGAAATGATTCTACTTCATTCATTTTATCTGGAAATTTTTTAACATACGCTTTGTAAAAGTATTGTACCATTGCGTCTCCGTGGTGAGTTCTAATGAAATCAATAATCTGATCAGGAATTTTATTTTTCTTTCCTTTTTCTATTCCTTCGATTACATGCGATATAATAATTTCTGCACTTTCGTCTGCCGAAAGTTCGTCGTGAGGATTGATTCCGGCCATTTGATTTTCAATAAAAAATAAAGGTTTGTCTAACTTACCAATATCATGATACAATGCCCCAGTTCTAACTAATAGTACATTTCCTCCAATTTCCATTATTGCTTTTTCAGCCAAACTACTAACCTGAAGAGAATGTTGAAAGGTTCCAGGAGCCTTTTCTGCCATCTCTTTCAATAATGGGTGATTAGTATCTGCTAATTCTAGTAAAGTTATATCAGATACTAAAGAGAATAATTTTTCATAAATATAAACTAAGGGATACGTAAAAAGAGTAAAAAAAGCACTTATCAATAGAAAACCATAAATCATAAAATCTTGACCAAAAAAATCTCCTTTAGTTATTAAAGAAACTCCCATAAAAGCGGTAAAATATACTATTGTTATTTTACCGACTGAAGTAAATAAATCAGATCGCTTATAAAGATTTTTAATACTCAATACTGAGAGAACTCCTGCCATAAATTGAATAAAAACAAAGTGAAATGGAACTGGAGCAAGCCAGCCAATCATAAACATGCTAATGATATGGATAAAAAGTGCAAGTCTTAAATCATAAAAAGATCGAACTAATAAAGGGAGAGTACAAAAAGGGACTACATATATTAAATTGTTATTAGAGAAGATTTGTGTAAACCTTGCTAAGGCAATAAATAAAATCATATTAACCAATAAAAATTTTAAGGCATTTAAATCATTAAAAAGTATTTTTCTATTCATTTTTAGAAATAAAAATAAAATCAAAAAACACATACTAATGATTATTCCTTGGCCAAGAATAATAAATATATTTGATCTATCAGTAATTCTAACGCCTTCAAATTCAGATTTATATGATATTAGTTTTAAATACGTCTTCGAGCTTATTGGCTCTCCTTTAGAGATTATAAGTTCTCCTATTTCGACCTTTCCATTGACTTTAGAGACTTTATTGAGTTCGGTCGTAAGATTAATGTCTGTTGCCTTAGTGTCAAAAAGAATGTTTTGAACCAACGCTTCAGTTAAAATATTGATTATATCAGTATAATCCTGAGAATTTGACACATCAATTCTTTTTATAAGTTCAGTGGCTTGACTTATAGTAAAAAAAGAATTTAAATAGTATTCGTCTAGACCTTCACCCTTATCTAATAAAACAACATAATTACCCTCCTTACCATCAATATTTCCATTGTTTGTAATCACACCTTTTTTATAAATATTATTCCAGAGAGAAATTATTTTTTTCTTTAGGCTTTCGTGGTACTTATTAAACTTTTTTTCAGATTTACTTTTTGGTTGGTTTTGATTTTTTTTGTTAAAAAATCGTTCTAATTGATAGTTTAATTTTTTTTCTCCTTCAATTTTTTTATCAGTATCTAGATAAAAACAAAATTTATTTTGATCACTAACTTGTGCTTTTTCTAGATTAATCTCTTCCGCAGATTTCTGAATTGAAAACTCCATGTCAGAAATCAAGTTTTCATGGGGCCAAGGTCTTCCTTCAACAGCATCAAATATGAAACTTTTTTTTCTTGGCATAATATATAATGTCAAGGCGATAGCAATTAAAAAAAGACTTATTCTGTATATAGAAATGTGATTGTTTCGAATATATTCTAACCAATTATTCATGAGAATTCATTTCTTACGAACATAAACAAAATTGATATGCTTGCAAAGTTAATTTGATACTATCGACCTTTCATTTTTTGTATATTTATACTCTAATTAAAGATGTTCATATTATGAAAGAAGTAGTTATAGTTTCAGCTGTTAGAACTCCCATTGGTAGTTTTGGTGGTATGTTGTCTTCGGTTTCCGCTACCCAATTAGGTGCTTTTGCAATTCGTGGTGCCCTACAAAAAATTAGTTTAGATCCTACTTTAGTGGAAGAAGTTATACTGGGTAATGTACTCCAAGCCAATTTAGGTCAAGCACCTGCAAGACAAGCTGCTATATCGGCAGGTATTCCTTACAATGTTCCCTGTACTACGATTAATAAAGTATGCTCTTCAGGAATGAAGGCTGTGATGATGGCTGCTCAAAGTATTAAAACTGGAGACAACGATATAGTCATTGCTGGGGGAATGGAAAATATGTCTGCAGTCCCATACTATATGGACAAAGCACGTTCTGGTTATCGTTTGGGAGATGGAGTAGTGATAGATGGTTTGGTCAAAGATGGATTAACTGATGTTTACAATAAGGTTCATATGGGGGTATGTGCCGAAAAATGTGCTAAAGAAATGAACTTTTCTCGGGAGCAACAAGATAAATTTGCCCTTGAGTCCTATAAAAAGTCATCAGAAGCTTGGTCTTCAGGTCGCTTTTATGATGAGGTTGTTCCGGTAGAAGTCCCGCAACGAAAAGCAGATGCTATTATGGTTTCTCAGGATGAAGAGTACAAGAATATCAATGAAGAGAAGTTCCTAAAATTACGTACTGTATTTAAGAAAGATGGAACTGTTACTGCTGGAAATGCATCTACGATTAATGACGGAGCTTCTGCTTTGATTTTGATGTCTGCCGAAAAAGCCAACGAATTTGGAATAGAGCCATTGGCTAAGATTTCTTCCTATGCCGATGCAGCCCATGAGCCCGAGTGGTTTACTACTGCTCCTGCAAAGGCTTTACCACTTGCTATTTCAAAGGCAGGAATACATTCTAGGGATATTGATTTCTGGGAATTAAATGAAGCTTTTTCTGTGGTAGGCTTGGCTAATATTCATAAACTGGGATTAAAGTCAAACCAAGTAAATGTAAATGGGGGAGCAGTGTCTCTTGGACATCCGTTGGGAAGTTCTGGCTCTCGAATTTTGGTTACACTTATTCATGTATTGAAGCAAAATGATGCGAATTACGGTGCTGCGGGAATATGCAACGGTGGAGGTGGAGCTTCAGCTATTGTTATTAAAAATATGTAATTATTAGTTTTATTCATAAAAAAGGCTTGATTTAGAGAGCCTTTTTTATTTTTTAATTTCCTAGTTCTAGTGTTTTATCAATCATGTTTTTATTTCTCAAATAGAGCAATAGTCTCTACATGAGAAGTATGTGGAAATTGATCCACAAAACTAATTTTTTTTAGTTGATACCCCTCTTCTAGTAAATATTCTGTATCACGTGCCTGAGTTGCAGGATTACAGGATACATATACAAGTCTAGGTGCTTGAAGTTTTACAATTTTTTTGAGTGTTTTAGGCGCGATGCCAGCTCTGGGGGGGTCGAGAACAATAGTAGAAATTCGATTTTCATATTCTGGATATTTAACTAAAAATTTACCGACATCGGCGGCGTGAAATGACAAAGCACCTAGACCGTTGCGCTGAGCATTTTTTTTGGCATCAATTATTGCTGATGAGACAATATCAACTCCTATTACTTCGGTGTTCTTCATTTGTTGAGACAAAATCTGTCCAATTGTTCCTGTCCCACAAAATAAATCCATGATCACATCCTGTTTTTGATCAGTATCTTGTACATAATCGACTACCTTTTGATAAAGCTTTTCTGCACATTTAGGATTGGTTTGAAAAAAACTTTTCATACTAATTTCAAAATCAAGTCCCAATATATTTTCAACAATTTTATCGTCCCCATAAATTAAACTACTTTTTCCTTCAGACGATTGTATTCGATCGCCAACACTATCGTTAATGGAATGTAGCATTCCAGCTAATCTATCTCCTAGCAATTTTTTTAAAAGTTCAACAAATCCCTCCATATTAAATTTATCTATTCCGAAAGATGTAGTTACCAAGTTGAGAAGTATTTTATCCTTTGCATAGGATTTTCGAGCAACAAGATATCTGAAAAAACCCTTTTTTTTTGGCGGATGCCATGCAGGTAAATTCGAATCTTTGAAGAAAGCTCTAAGCTGGGGAAAACTATTTTCTAGTTCTGTGTCAAAAAGGCCCGAATCTTTTTCTAAGTTTTCTACCATCCACCATGTACCTCTGTGTTTAAATCCAAATGCAAAATCATCTACACCTTTTTGTTGTTCGAAGTCATAACTAATGGCAGAGAATGAGTATTCCATCTTGTTGCGGTAATGCCACAAGTTGGGAGAAGAAATAAATTCGTCAAAATAATCGTCGATATTTTCGACATGGCCAATTCTTTTGAAGAGTTGAAGGCAAGTGTTCTTCTTATTTTTTTCTTGAATACCAATTGGAAGTTGGGCATAGGGTGCTCCGGGAATAAGTTGATATGGAATCTCATTCTCGTCTTTTGATTTTTCTATGACATTTATAAGTTTACATTCAGCATGGCTTTTCTTACATTTTTGAATGGATGCTAATACTTTTTGGCCTGGCAATGTATGATCTACAAAGCACACAAAGTCTCCCTCTTCAGTTTTTATTTTAGCCAATCCTTTACCTCCATATGCGAGATCAATGATATTTAGTTCAATTTTTTGGCCCTTTTTAAATAGCCTATTGTTTCTTTCTCTTGCCATGAATTAAAGATAATTATTTTCTGTTTTTATAAATAATTGGGTTTGGGCTATATTTCTATGAAAGTTTTAGGCTTCAATAATTGTTTGTAGATATGTGATGCTCTCGGGTCCCTCATTAAACAGAAGATCAAGAATAGATAAGTTAGGGAGAAAGCCCTGAATAGATTCAAAAGTTTGGGGATATCTATGATATGTAGAAATTTGTTTAAGATTCTTTTTTGGATGTAATGAACTCCTTAAATCTAGATGATTTTCCAAAGGATTTATATAAATATTGCTAGTATTTACTTTGATTTTTATTCCTATTTCGCCACATAGATGTTTAAGTATTTGGCTATTAAATATAGATAGATTTTTCTCCTCAATAAAAAAAACCTCTTTTAGTTCTATTGAATAATAGTCAAAAAATGGACTTGAATTGTAGGCCGCACAAAGCGCTCTCCAATGTTTTGTTTTCCACTTATTTTTCATCTCTATATGTACATTTTTTAATGCAGTTTTGCTTGATGTAATGAGTGGGATACTTAAATCTAGAGCACCCTGAGCAGAATAGATTCTGCATCTATTTCTATAAGATTGCTTTTGGTAATGTTCCCCAAGATCTATTGTGCCTCCTCCGTATTTTACCAAATAAACGAAATATGCAATGCACGGAAAGTAATGAGAACTCAAGATTAGTTTTTTATCCATTCTTCTATGCTTTTAAAGCATTCTGTTATGCTTAAGTTCTCCAAATTGATAATTTGAATAGCAATGCTTGAAATAATATGATCTTCAGGGACAAACCCAAAATGTCTCGAATCAAAGGAATGGTGTCTATTGTCGCCAGCAACAAAAAAATAATCTTGATCAAAAATATAATGACTACAGAGATTACCATCAATTTTAAATAATTCATTTTCGTATTTAATGGAGTGATTCTCGTAATCTTCTATGATTTTTTTATACAATGAGATATTGGAAACATTCAACAGAATAGAGTCTCCATTTTTTGGAACATAGAGAGGGCCGTAGAAATCTTGGTTCCAGGGAAAAATTGGGTCTGAGGGAAATACCGAGGAATCAAATTCGTTTTTATTTTGAACAATCATCTTAAGCTCAAAAGTAGAATTCCATTCTTGTATTTCTTTTTTTTGAATATTGTTGAGTGTCAAAATCCATTTTTTATCGTCCAGTTTTGTACTTTGTTTGATTCCCATTTTTAGAAGATGATCTTGATTAAGTATATCGTATGGATCCTCAAGAATGAAATCATATTTAAGACCAGCAATTTTGCTATTTTTTTGATTGGCGTCTATTTTAATCCATTCACCTGGCATTCCAATACAACGTTTTACATACACTGTTTTGTCTTTAATGGTGCCTGAGTCTAATGGATAATAAAAGGCGAAAATATCATTTTTTTGAAGGGTTTTATGATTTCTAAACAGACTTTTTTCCCATGTATTCATTATAATATAATCGCCTTTATTTAATGTGTTTGCCATCGAGTCTGAGACGACAATATAAGGTTGAAAAAACCAAAATTTAATGGCTAGTCCCAAGAGGAGTATTGATGAATATTTATAAAACCTCATTTTTCCTTCTTCTTTTTATAATCCTTGAAATGACATTCCAAAGAGTAATAAAAATTAAGAAATGAACGAAATAAGATTTTGGATTTCCTTCTCCATGAATAAAGGTGAACATTCTGTTCCATCTAATTTTTTCAATTCCCGTTCGATTTGGATCAATACTCAACCAATTGAAAACAGGTTTCCCAACCACATGGTTTTCTGGGACAAATCCCCAGAATCTTGAGTCTAAGGAATTGTGCCTATTGTCCCCCATCATCCAATAATAATTCATTTTAAATCTATACTGATTAGTTTGTTTGTTGTTTATAAAAATACTATCATTTTTGATTTCCAATTTATTATCTTCGTAGTCTTCAATAATCTTACTATATAAAGGAAGATTATCACTGTCAAGTATAAGGGTCGAACCTTTTTGAGGAATAAATATAGGTCCATAATTGTCCGTTGTCCAATTTCTTTTATTCCCCTTGGGAAACATTACACTTCCTTTTTGACTTTTCAGTAAATCGGGTTTTTCGATGCTTTCTACATTAGAAAGCTTGCTTAATTTTTCTCTATTTTCTAGAGTGAGCATCATGAGAAAAACTTTATTTTGTGTCATTTCACCCTGATAGGTTGCTAACACATTTGCATTTAATTTAACACCCTGTGTAATGATCTTATAGATACTTCTTTCGCCTTTGTCAATTTCTGGGCAATCCAAACAATTGACTGTTCTTATATAAGGTTGTTCTTTAAATAACTGTGCATTTTCAGCATTCATATTAAATTTATACTCATGCAGAGGATAGACCTCTGTGATTTCATTTTCAAGTAAAAATTTATCTCTAAAACCTGATCCCTTACTTGTTACTATATAACTAAATTGGCCATGAGATCTGTCTGGAAGAGGTTGCTCTTTCCCGTTAATATGAATTTTTTGATCAATGATTTCCAATACATCTCCTCCAATTCCGACACAGCGTTTCACATAATGTGTTTTTTTGTCAAAAGGCATATTTTCTTGCATTTCATCCACAGGATAATTGAATACAACAATATCATTATTTTTTATTGTGTCAAAGCCTGACAGCCTGTTATACCCCGTTTGAAACGAGCGGATATAGGAGCGACTATTAGAACCCAGTATTGTATTGTGCATAAAAGGTATAGAAAGAGGAGTGTTGGGTACATTTGGGCCATAATTTAGTTTGCTGACCAATAGAAAGTCTCCAATAAGCATTGACTTTTCCATCGAAGAAGTTGGAATAGTAAAGGGTTGAATGATAAAGGTGTGAATTAATGTGGCACCGATTACTGCAAATAGAATGGCATTAGCCCATTCCTTCAGCGGCGAGCCTTTTTTCTTTTCTTTTTTTATTCTTTTAGTCCAGAAAGCCCAATGAATGTAATTCCAGTAAAAGTTATCTGCGATTATTAATAAGCCAAAATAGAACCAATTTACTCCAGAGACTTTAATCAATAAAATATAGGCAAGACAAACGATGATAAATAAACCATGTTTTTTAATATTCATATCATTAAATTTTAGGTATTCAAAATAAAATAAAAAAAGTATTGTAAATATTTTTAATAATTAATGTTAAACAGAAAAAAGAACATCACGCATTGAGTAACATCCATTCTTATTTTTAATCCACTCTGCTGCAATGATAGCTCCAATTGCAAATGCTTGTCTGCTATGAGCCTTATGTATTATACTTATGCTATCCATTTGGCTATTATAATTAACTTGGTGTATACCCGTTATTTTTTCTTTTCGCTCCGAGACTATTTTGATGCTTTTTTCTGCTGACATTTCATTTGAGGTCCATCCTAGAAAGGATTTATTTTCTGCTATAATTTGTTCAGCTAGTGTGATGGCAGTTCCACTAGGGCTATCTTTTTTTTCTTTGTGATGAATCTCGTGCACATCGATTTCATACTGTTCATGTTGCTTCATTATTTCAGTCATTTTTTTGTTGAGTTCAAAAAATAAATTAACACCCAGGCTAAAGTTTGATGCATAAAGGAAGCTCCCCTTTTTTTTATCACAATAAGCAATAACTTCACTATACTGGTCCAACCATCCAGTGGTCCCGCTTATTACGGGGATTCCCGAGTCAATTGCTTTCATGATATTTATTTTAGCAGAGTTTGGTGTACTGAAATCTATGGCAACATCAACTTTTTTTAGATTAATTCGATTTAGCTCTGTTAGGTTATTTTTTTCAATGATGAGAACAATCTCATGACCTCTAATTTTAGCAATGGTTTCGATTGTTTTCCCCATTTTTCCGTATCCAATTAGTGCAATATTCATTTAATTAAGATTTAAAGTTATTGCTAACATGGGAGGAGTCAAGGATAGATCATTGATATTTGTGTAATGTAAATGAAAACTAAGGTCTTCGTTTACATTAAAGTCAAATAAATGAGCATCTACAGAAGCATCAATAATATTTAAAGCATATAATCCTACTGTTATAATATAAGCTAGATCTCTATTCTTTCTATGATAGTTTTTGATTGTAGTTAGATTTGATTCAGAGTATTGATTTTCATATGCATCAATCGTCTCTTCTATTTCATCAGTTCTGTATTCATATGCTTTTCTGAAAGTTTGGTATTCGCTTTGATTCCATTTAGCAATGTAGTAAGCAGTTCCAATACTTACATATACTAGCGGGATTTTCCAATACTTTTGATTGTAATATTGACCTAGTCCCGGGAGAATTGCAGACATGATACTTGCTTTTCTTGGAGAATGAATCTTTTCTAGCATTTGAGCCTCGGCATCTAAATTAAATGCGATAAATAAAATATAAAGGATTATTCGCTTTTGAAACATTGAATTATTCGTTCAAGTTGGTTTTCATTTTTAAATGAAATAATGATTTTTCCTTTTCCACTTTTTTGTATTTTTATTTCAGTATTACTCTTAATTTTCTCACCAATATCTTGTGCAATTTTTTGAATAGAAAAAGGGACGGTAGAAGATATTTTTACATTTTTACTAGTACTTTTTGTGGAGTTACTTTTTAATTCTTGCACCAATTTTTCAGAACTACGTACAGATAGACCTTCCTTTACTATATGTTTGTAGAGGTTTAATTGGTCATCTTCTTTCTCAATATTTACTAAAGTTCTCGCGTGTCCCATTCCAATTATGTTGTCCCTAATCCCTGCCTGAATTATGGGACTCAATCTGAGCAAACGAAGATAGTTGGTTATAGTAGATCTTTTCTTACCCACCCTTTCTCCCAATGATTCTTGGGTAAGTTGGCATTCATCTATTAGCAATTTATAGCTTAATGCAATTTCAATTGCATCTAAGTTTTGCCTTTGGATATTCTCTACCAAAGCCATTTCTAGCATTTCTTGGTCATTTGCTACTCTAATGTAAGCGGGAATATCTTTTAGTCCTGCCAATTTACTTGCACGAAATCTACGTTCTCCAGAAATTAATTGATATTTGTCATAACCAAGTTTTCGTACTGTGATGGGTTGAATAACTCCTAACTCAGATATAGATTTAGATAATTCGATTAAGGCTTCATTGTTAAAATGAGTTCTAGGTTGAAATGGGTTAAGATCGATCGTATTAATAAGAAGAAGGCCTGTATTTCCAAGTGAAACAGGCTTATTGTTCGTACTTACACTTTGAGTAATATCTGTTCTTGGATTACTTAGAATGGCAGACAAGCCTCTACCTAAAGCTTTTTTTTGATTCCCCATTTTATGCTACGATTTCATTTTTTTCAATTAGTTCTTGTGCAAGATTTAGATAATTTACTGCCCCTCTACAAGTTGCATCATACATAACAATACTCTCTCCGTAGCTTGGAGCTTCACTCAAGCGAACATTTCTTTGAATTACGGTTTTAAAAACCATTTCTTGAAAATGTGTTTTTACTTCGTCGATGACTAAATTGGATAATCTCAATCTGGAGTCATGCATAGTCAGAAGTAATCCTTCAATATCCAATTGAGGATTTTGTATATTTTGAATACTTTTTATTGTGTTCATTAATTTCCCTAATCCTTCTAATGCAAAATATTCACACTGAATTGGCACAATTACAGAGTCAGATGCTGTCAAAGCATTTAGAGTGATTAAGCCGAGGGAAGGAGCACAATCAATAATTATATAGTCGTAATCTTCCCTAATGCTTTGAAGAGCTTTTTTGAGCATAAATTCACGTGCATCTTTGTCAACTAATTCAATTTCAGCACCAACAAGATCTAGATGAGAAGGCATGATATCTACATTTGGACTGGAAGATTTTTCAATACAATCTATTGCTTTTGACTGATGTTCAATACATTGATAGGTTCCTAGACGAATCTTATCCTGATTTATTCCCAATGAGGAACTCGCATTTGATTGTGGATCAGCATCGATTAGTAAAACTTTTTTTTCAAGTACTCCTAAGCATGCAGCTAGGTTAACTGAAGTTGTGGTTTTCCCTACTCCACCTTTTTGATTTGCTATTGAAATTATTTTTGCCATCTATCTAATCAATTTCACTATTTTTGCACTATAAATTTACTAATGTCCTGATTATAATTAGTGAACGATACCCTTATTTTATCAACATTTTAATTCCAATTTTTAACGATATGATAACTGTTATTTCAGCCACCCAAAGAGCTAAGAGTCTAACATCTAAAGTAGCCCTTTCTTATAGTAAATTGTTATATAATAAGGATATTGATCACAAGGTTTTATATTTAAATGATTTAGCTCCTACCGACTTATATGAAAACTTTAATGGAGATTTCACTCCTTCATTTTCTTCTCTTGTTGACAAATACCTTCTAAATTCCAATAAGTTTGTGGTAGTTTCGCCCGAATATCACGGAAGTTATCCTGGGGCATTTAAGTCTTTTATAGATTGCGTTGGCCCTACATATTTTAAAACCAAAAAAGTTGCTTTTGTGGGCGTGTCATCCGGTAGAGCTGGAAATATTAGAGGTATGGATCATCTTACGACTCTTTTTCATCACATAAGAGCTGAGGTATACTCTGATCAAATAAAATTATCAGGAATTCATAATCTGATGGACGATTCGGGACAGATAAATGATTTAGATAGCTTAAAAGTATTAAATGCCCAAATAGAAGGTTTTGTATCTTTTTAGATAAAAAATTATTTTTTTTCTAAGTCTTTTTGTATCCAAATAGTTTTTTCTCTTTAATAATATTATCAACATAGCCTGGGACTAGTGATTCCCAACCTTTAATATTATTCTTAATCATTTTAAGAACAGCAGGGGAGAAGATGTTTAGAACTGAGGGGTCATAATCGATGTCAACAATTCTATTATTGTAAATTAAATATTGGTACAAGGGTCTGAACCTTGGGTGTATTTCTAAGTTTGTAGAATTAAAGATATCTCCTTGTTTTTCTTTTTGATAAGGGTATAAATATACTTTCAAATCTCTATTAAACATTTTTCCAAAACCCTCCAGAGTTCCACCGCTTAGATGTCTATAATATTTTTCTTCAAAGATTTGTTTTAGGTTAGGAACTCCAAGTATAATACCCATTCGTTTACTTGAGAATTTACTCAAATAGTCCAATAACTTATAATAACGGCGATAGTTAGATATAAGAACTGTTTGACCAATAGAACATAGGATGTCAGCGCGATCTAGGAAGTCCTGTTCATCTATTTCTCCCTCGACTGTTAAGTTACTCAGTGTGATTTCGAATAACACTTGAATATCTTCTTTTTTAACTTTATTTTCAGTTATAAATTTATTGTAACCATTTTTAATCATGTCTATATTGACCTTTGTTACAGGCCTAAAACTTCCTCTAATAGTGAGAATATTTTTTTTATATAGAATATTGGAGGGTTGAAGGTTTACTCCATCAGGACCAAATATGACAGCATCAGTCATCCCTTCTTTAACTAAATGTAAGCTTAATAGTCTGTTGTCAACATAGTCAAAGTCTGGACCATTCATTTGAATCATGTCAATTTCGATGCTACCTTTACTTATATTGTCAAATAATTGTTTAATTAATGTCTTTGGGTGTTCGGAATGAAACATACAGCCATAAAGAAGATTAACTCCAAGGAATCCGACGGTTTCTTGCTGCTGTTTTGCGTCTCTTTCATTTAGTAAATAATGTAATATTACATCATTGGGAGCTTCATCGGGATGAAGCTGAAATCGTAATCCCATCCAACCGTGACCGTCATTAGTTTTAGAAAAGTTTATAGTTGCAGCATTATTTGCAAAGGAAAAAAATCTTTTTTGAGGGTGCTTTTCTCTATCAAGTCTGTCTGTAATTAGACCGTACTCGTGATCAATCATTTTTTTTAAACGAGATTCACATACATATCGTCCGTTATCTTCTTTCCCATAAATAGCATCACTAAAGTCTTTGTCATATGCTGACATAGCTTTAGCTATTGTTCCTGAAGCACCCCCTGCTCTAAAAAAGTGACGAACAACTTCTTGCCCTGCACCAATTTCGGCAAATGTTCCGTACAAGTTGGGATCTAGATTCATCTCTAGTGCTTTTTGTGCCGGAGTTAAAACAATGTTTTTCATTTTTATGGAGTTGATTGTTAAAGCAAATGTAAAGGGAGTAGTTTACATGTACAAGATAATTCATCTATCTTTTTAAACTATCGGTTTTAAACATAAAAAGGATTAAATTTGAAATATGAAAATGACATTTTTAGGAACAGGGACTTCTCAAGGTGTTCCTGTAATTGCTTGCGATTGTCAGGTATGTATTTCAATGAATCAAAAAGATAATAGACTCCGTTGCTCTGCAATGATTTCTGTAAATGGGCATAATTATGTTATTGATTCAGGGCCAGATTTTCGTCAGCAAATGTTGCGTGAAAATGTTCAGAATATACGTGCACTTTTATTTACACATGAACATAAAGATCATGTTGCTGGAATGGACGATCTTCGTGCTTTTAACTTCAAGCATCAAAAAGACATGGATGTATATTGTGATTCGAATGTTGAAAAAGCATTAAATAGAGAATTTCCTTATGTCTTTATAAAAAATAAATACCCTGGTGTTCCCAGTATTTTAATACATTTAATAGAAAAGACCAAGCCTTTTCATATTGAAGAAAATACTTTTATCCCTATTGAGGTTATGCATCATAAATTGCCAGTAATGGGTTTTCGACTTGGAGGATTAACATATATAACAGATGCAAAGACTGTTGCGCCGGAAGAAATTGAAAAAATTAAAGGAACAGATGTATTAGTAATTAATGCCCTTCGCTTAAAGGAGCATATTTCACATTTTAATTTAAAACAAGCTTTAGAATTTATTGAAATTATTCAACCAAAAAAAGCTTATCTTACTCATATAAGTCATTTTTTGGGTAAACATGAAGATATTTCATTGATGTTACCCGATAATGTTTATTTGGCTTATGACGGTCTTGTAATTTCGATTTAAAAAAAAAAAACCTCGTTATTAACGAAGTTTTTTTAACAAAAAATAAATTCTACTAGTTTACTTTTCCACTTAGATCAGCTCCAGCTTTAAACTTTACTACATTTTTTGCAGCAATTTGAATAGTTTTTCCAGTTTGCGGATTTCTTCCTTCTCTGGCAGCTCTGTTAGAGATAGAGAAAGAACCAAAACCAACTAGAGCAACTTTACCACCACTAGCTAGAGTTCCTGCAACTGATCCAGTAAATGCTTCTAATGCTTTTTTTGCGGATGCTTTTGAAATTCCGGCTTCACCGGCCATAGCATCAATTAATTCGGACTTGTTCATAATTTAAACAATTTTAAGGTTATATATTAATTTTAAACCAAATTTAGATTATCGTAGATAGTATGCAAGTTTGAATGGGTAAAATCCACTTGTTTGTTAATAAATATGAATAAATGTTGATAAACTCCACTGCAATATGTCTTTTTGAGCGAATTCAATGAAATTAAGCCCTAGAAGGCGTTTTTAATTGAAATTGAGCTTAAGCCGTTTAAAAATGATTGAATATCCATTCTTTTTTTCCCTGATGTTTGAATATGTTTTAAAAACACACATCCATCCTTTGTAAATATTTTTAATTCTTTTTTGGATATTTCAATATCGCCATTTTTTTGTTTGTGAAAAAATATTTCATAGGAAGCTTCATATATTTTTAAGACCAAACTGTCTTTTTGGTCTTTTAGATTAAATTTAGTCCAAGCAGCTGGATAGGGAGAAAGACCTCTGATTTTGTTGTGAATATCTATAGAAGGAAGTGACCAGTCAATACGGCAATTTTCTTTAAAAAGTTTAGGAGCTTTTTTTTGACCAGTAATTTCAGGTTGATTTTCTGGGATAATTTGATCATTAAGTAAACATTCACATGTCTTAAGAGCAGTTTCAGCACCAAGTATCTTTAGTTTATCATGAAGTTCTCCAGTAGTTTCATTTGGTTCAATTCCACATTTTTTTGTCATAAGTATTGCTCCAGTGTCAATATCTTCATCAATTAAAAAAGAAGTCACACCAGTTTCAGATTCACCGTTAATTATTGCCCAGTGAATTGGAGCAGCACCCCGGTATTTAGGTAGTAATGATGCGTGAATATTAAAAGTACCTTTCTTTGGAATCTCCCATACTTGTTTTGGTAACATACGAAATGCAACTACCACAATTAGTTCTGGCTCAAGAATCTTTAAGTAGTTTATAAACCTTGTATCCTTAAGACTTTCTGGTTGAAGAATATTTAGGTTTTGGTTTAATGCATACTTCTTTACTGCGCAGTATTTTAATTTTCGCCCTCTTCCAGCAGGCTTGTCAGGTGGACATACTACCGCCGCTATAGATAGGCCGTTCTCGTAAAGTCTTTTTAAGGTTTCAACAGCAAAATCTGGAGTTCCCATAAAAATAATTTTTTTATTTTGTGTCATTTCTCCTTAGTATTTCTCCGTTCTTAACTAGAATATTACTTTCAACAAGTAAGTTGATTTCATTAATAATCATCCTTGATTTAACCTTATTGAATTTTTTTACAAATGTAGGAATGTGAACTGATTTTTCTTTTAAAGATTCTAAAAGTTCATTACGAAATTGTTTTTTAAATTCTGGTTTGTCGAATTCGTTAGAAATACAAATATCGCAAATACCACAGGCGATTGAATCTTTTTCATCAAAATAATTAAGTAAGACTTGGGAACGACAATTGTTTTTGTTGGATATATAATTTTGGAGTTGCTTTGTTTTTAGTAAAAGTATTTTCTTTCTATTATTTATTTGGGATGTTGCTAAGGGAAGATATTTTGATTCATACCTCGGAGATAGTAAAGTAATTTCCGCTGTATGCATTCTTTTTTTGTAGGTAATGAGTCCTTCTTCTTCGAGTTGATTGAGCATTTTAACTATGTAATGACTTTTTTTATTGAGATGAAATGCCAGATTTATTTCTTTAATATTAATAGGAACTTCAAATACTCCAGGATACATTCGAAGAATCAATTTTATCAGTTCTAGCTTTTTTGGATTTTGAGACTTATAATTAATTAGCTTACTTGATGGACATGTAAGTAAAATTGAACTGGATTTTTTGCTAAACTGATTAAATAGAATTAATTCTTCTCTGGCTAAAATTTGTAAAATTTCTACGCATTTTCTTTTATTCCAACTGTACCTTTTACAAAATGTGTCTATATCAAAATTGAATGATTGGTCTTGTCCGTCCCCATTAGAAATTTGAAAAAAATTAGCAAAATCTTGATATGCTCTTCTTACTTCTAGAATAGATGGGTAGCTTTTTTCAAATTGCTCTTGTAAATTTTTAATTTCTGTGGCCTGAAAAAGTAATACTGCAAACGATTTTTTATTATCTCTTCCTGCTCTTCCTGCTTCTTGAAAATAAGCTTCGAGTGTTGCAGGACTTTGATTATGAATTACTAATCGAACATCTGCTTTGTCAATCCCCATACCAAATGCATTGGTTGCTACTATTATTCTTAGCTTATTGTTCATCCATTTTTCTTGGACTAAATCTCTGTCATTCCGGGAAAGACCAGCATGGTAGGCTCCAGATTTGAATCCTGTATGGTTAAGTTCCTGTGATAGTTCATCTGCTTTTTTTCTACTTCTAACATAAATTAATGCTGATCCTTTTATTTTGTGAAGCATTTTTTCTATTCGTTGTATTTTTTGACTTTCTTCTAATACCAAGTAGGATAGATTCTCTCTTTTAAAACTTGTTTGAATTATGTTTTTTACTTGAAACTGAAGTTGATTTTGAATATCAATGGCTACTTCTTTGGTCGCCGTGGCAGTTAATGCCATGACTGGAGTCTGAGGTAATAATTTTCTGAGTTGGGAAAGTTTTCTATAAGCAGGCCTAAAGTCATGTCCCCATTCAGAAATACAATGTGCTTCATCAATTGCAATAAAACTGACATTTATTTTTTTTATTCTTTCTCGAACAAATTCAGACTGTAATCTTTCCGGTGAAATATATAGTAGTTTAATTTTTCCGTAAATACAATTATCTAAAGCAATGTCTACTTCTGCATGACTCATTCCCTTTGAAAGTGCAATAGATTTAACACCTCTTTTTTTTAATTGGCCTACTTGTTCATTCATTAGAGCGATGAGAGGAGAGATAACAAGGCAAGTCCCTTCCATTGCTATTGCTGGAATCTGGAAGCATATTGACTTTCCTCCCCCAGTAGGAAGAAGTACTAAGCAATCTATGTTTTGGAATATATTCATAATTATTTCTTCCTGTTTAGGTCGAAATGAGTTAAATCCCCAATATTTTTTTAAAATAGTATGTATTTGCTTAGTATTCAATTTGTTTTTGTATAAATTCAACTCTTTCGTAAACATTTGTTTTTGGAATAATAATTACCTGATAGTCATACATGTAGTATGCTTTTAATAAAAATAAGTGAATTTGTTCTGCAGTTTCAAAATCTTCTTGCCTTTCTGCATCTTTTTTGTAAATTTCTTCCCATGGAGGTGCTAAAAATACTTTTTTAAAGTATCTGTTTTTATTTGCTAAGCTTTTCCAGTGCGATTTAATTTTCAAATTATCTTTGAGAATGTAAGCAAAAGAATCAATGACGCTTCTGTCATAGTATTCTAAAGGTGAATTTGCTGAATGAAATTGTTCAGTTCTTTTTTTAATGACTAATTCTGTGAATTTATCTAGATCCTGCCATGGGGTTTTGCTTCCCTTAATTGCAAGTTGTTCCGAAATAATTTCTCTAGACATCTCTGGGTGACATTTTTCCCCATCAAGTAGGAGTTTATTAATAATGCTAGTTTTTCCTGTTCCTGGTGCTCCAGAAATGATAATTCTTTTCTTCATAAAAACAAATTTAGAAAAAAGCACGGGTACTGCCTTACTTTTATATATGCTTTGTATTTTTGTATAAAAATTTACAATGAAAAATGAATTTGAGGGATTACATAATGAGTTAAGCAAGATATCATTTCCTCATTTATATCTTTTTAAATTTATAGTTAAAGCGGAAATGGATAAAATAGCTCAGGTAGAATCTCTTTTTGATTCTAATAGCGCGCAGATAAGAATAAGAGAGTCCTCCAAAGGATCATATATATCAATTACTGTTAAGGAAATTATGCTAAGTCCAGATGAAATCATTCATGTATATGATAAAACTTCTAAAATAAATGGCGTTATCGCTTTATGATATGAATCAAAAAAAAGTTATTATTCTTGGTGCTGGAATTTCAGGACTTTCTTATGGCTATTATTTGAAAAAATTTCATCCTAAGTTAGATTTTGAGATATTAGAAAAGTCAAATAGACTTGGAGGGATGGTTTTTACTGAAAAAGTTGAGCAAGGTATATTTGAATGGGGCCCTCGAGGAATTAGACCTAATGGAGATGGGCAAGTTCTGCTTGAAATGATTGAAGATCTTGGGCTTTGGGACCAGATTACTTTTGCCAACGAAGGTGCTAAAAAAAGGTATTTATACCACGATGATTCCTTAAATGTACTTCCCTATTCGATTAAGTCTTTTTTGTTTTCTCCTTATTTAAAAATACTTTTGAATGCTTGTTATAGAGATCTTAACTGTATTTCATTTAACGGTGATGAAAGTATTGCAGATTATGCAGATAGACATTTTGGAGAATCTTTTAGAAAGTTATTTTTTGATAGTATAATTAGTGGTATCTGGGCAGGTAGTGTAGAGAAAACAAGTGTCTCTGCTGCTTTTCCATTATTGAAGAAATTAGAATTGAAAAATAGTTCTCTTATTAAATCTTTGTTCAAGTATAAGAAGCCAATTACTGACTCTAAGCAATATTCAAAATCAATTCTATCCAAAGCCTTATTTTCTTTTAGAGGTGGATTAGAGGTTCTTGTTGTAGCTCTTAAAGACTATTTAAACGACCATATCCTTTATGAAGTTGATATAGATAAAATTGAGTTTTCAGATTCCGTAAATATATTTTATAATGGAGAAGGACATTATGCAGATAGATTAATCTCTACAATTCCAGCTTTTCGTCTCTCTAGCTATATGAGCTCGAAACTGAAAGAGAAACTAGACTCTATTAATTATTCCCCCGTTGCTGTTTTAAATTTGAGTATGTTAAAATCCGCCCTTGATTTTGATGGATTTGGCTTTCTTGTTCCTTCCAAAGAGAATTCAGTTGTTCTAGGAATGGTAGCTAATACGAATACTTTTCCTGAGCAGGCTATTAGAGATTTAGTCGTTAACACAGTGATGATGGGTGGGGATCGTTATTCTATTGATAAGCTTCGATCTATTGATTTAGCGAAAGTGGCTATTGATTTTTTGGAGAAAGTTTTTAATAAAAAATTGAATATTGAATCTAAATCTCTTATGTTATTTGAGAAAGCCATTCCTCAATACGAGGTTGGGCATTTAAAGAAGGTTGATGAAATCGAATCTTTGAGTCCAAATAAACTAACCATACTAGGTAATTATATGTACGGCGTTTCCATTATTAATATTGTCTGTAAGTCAAGAGAAGTGGTGAGAAATCAATTTTCGTGATTATCAGTTGCAATAAATCTTTTGTAATAGACAATGATTATTGAGCTAATTGGTAATGCAATAATAAGTCCCGTTAATCCCATTAAACTTCCCCAGATTGACAAGGAGAGTAAAATAATAGCAGGGTGCATGCCTGTGACCTTATTCATTATTTTTGGAACAAGAAGCGTTTCTTGGATGATTTGAACAATAAGAAATACCAGGCTTGTGGCTCCCAATGTAATCCAAAGGTCTTGATTCATTTCTAGGCTGTATATTACACTCAAAATAAAGGCAGGTATAAGACCAAATATTTGCATGTAAGGAACTAGATTCAAAACACCCACAAACATACCAAATATAAGGGCTAGAGGCAAACCAATAATTTTAAATCCTAAACTAAATAGTATACCTACGATCAATGCAATAGTGGCTTGACCTCTAAAATAGGATTGCATACTTTTATTTAATTCGTTTGTAATTTCTTGGCTTGATTCCCTAAATTTAATTGGAATCCAAGATTTCCAGGAGGTCTTGAATTTAGGATATCCTAGAAGTATGAATATTAGGTAAAGTAAGATTAGAAAGATACCAAGAACACCTTTAATTAAACCGATTGATTCAGAAAATATAGTTTTTATAACGGAGCTAATTTTATTAATTGCTTCGTTAATTGTATTGGAATTGATTAAATCCGTGCTTTGATCGGATTCTATGAATTTTTTTATTTTGGAGTTAATGTCCTCTGTGATTGGAGGAATGATATCAGCATATTCCCTCAAAAGAACCGAAGCTCTTTGGAATTCGTTGTTAATAATTGGTATACATACTAGGAAAAGTAAAGTAAGTCCAGACAATATTGTAGTTATTCCAATAAAAATCGAAAGCCCACGATTTTTGATTCTCAAATTATTTTGAATTCCATCTATAAATGGATTAATAAGATATGCGATAAAAAGTGCAATTAAAAAAGGTGCAAGTACATCTCTAACCATATAAATTAATAGGGCACAGATAATGAAAATAGAAATTTTAATAAGTGATTTTTCCTTCATTTTAGTCAATTTTTTCTAATCAATCAAATGTATCATTCTTTCTTTAAGAATGAAAAAATTATTTATTTAATTTAAATATGTTGTTTAATTATTGAATGTTTAGTATTAAACTATTAATTTACAATTAATTAATTAAAACACTGATTATAAATATATTATAATAAATATTAACATTTAGTTAACATGCTTTTTTTCTTATCTTTTTGAATGATTTATTTTTTATTAATAAGTATTTACATCATAAATTAATCAATTAATTAGATATCATTAAATCAATATTTATCAAGGGTTTCAAAAAGAATTTTCTTAGTTTAATAAATAAGACATTAGAAGTTTTAAAAAGTCCAAAAAGTTTGGAATGCCTTTTGTATCTTCATGCAAAATTTATGTTTATTAAAATAAAAATAAATGCGACACTATAATACTAAGTATTCAATGGGCTTATCGTTAGTCCTTATTTGTTTTGTAAGTTTTTCATCAATCGCTCAATCTATTTTTGAGGATGTTTCTGAAAATTCTATTATTAGTTCTTCCGAACGATATACTATCCCTTCAGCATACAAGACTTATTCCATTGATATCTCGACATTATCTGAGACATTGAGGGATGCTCCTAATGAATTTTCTGTTCCCGTACCAGACAGTCCATTGATTATTAATCTTCCTATGCCTAATGGTCAAATGCAATCTTTTTCAATGGTAAAATCTAGTCTGATGCCTTCGCCTCTTGAATTAAAGTTTCCTACTATCAAATCATATCTGGGACAAGGAATTGACGATCGTACAGCTACACTCAGGTTAAGTATTGACCACAACGGTTTTCATGCAATGATTATTTCTGCTTTTGGAACAGTTTATATTGACCCTTACAGTTTAAACAATACAGAATATTGTATAACCTACTATAAGAAAGATTTTTATGCCACAAATACCAAAGTAAGAAATTCTCAGTGTCTACTTGAAAGTACTCTTATTTCTCCATCAATCTCTAAGATATCCACAGGACAGTCTGGAGATGTTCTTCGAACTTATCGTGCGGCTATTGCTGTTACAGGTGAGTATACAGCCTTTCATGGGGGTACTGTAGGAGATGCTATAGCTGCTATTAATACCACTCTTAATAGAATTAATGGAGTTTATGAACGCGAAGCTTCTTTTCGATTAATTCTAGTTGCAAATAATGATCTTTTAGTTTACACGAATAGTTCGAATGATCCTTATTCAAACGGAAATACTGGAGCTATGATTGGAGAAGTTCAAGACAACATAGATGATATTATTGGAAGTGATAATTATGATATTGGTCATGTTTATGGTAAAGATAGTGGGGGTTTAGCCGGATTAGGTGTTGTTTGTACGAATGGACAGAAAGGCCGAGGAGTAACTGGAGGTTCAGCTCCAGTTGGAGATCCGTTCGATATTGATTATGTATGCCATGAAATGGGACACCAATTTGGTGGAAATCATACTCAAAACAATAGCTGTAATAGATCCGCCGGTGCTGCCTTCGAGCCCGGAAGTGCATCTACTATAATGGGATATGCTGGTATATGTCCACCGAATCTTCAAAATAATTCAGATGATTATTACCACACACATTCCTTTGACGAGATTACAGCTCATTCCAATGGTGAAGGTTTCGCTATTGATTGCGCTGATCAAATAGCATCTGGAAATAATATTCCAGTTGCTAATGCAGGGCAAAGTAATTTTTCTGTTCCAGCAAATACTCCCTTTGAATTAATTGGATCTGGGAATGATATAGACGCCTCTGACGAACTCACATATTGCTGGGAGCAATACGATCTTGGCCCTTTAACAATTGAAAATCAAGATGACCTGACATCTGCTTCCGGAAACCAGCCAATTTTCAGGTCTTTTTCTCCTACAACTTCGCCTATTAGAGTTTTTCCAAGAATGAATGATTTATTAAATGGTACTAATACAATTGGAGAGCTTTTACCCACTTATTCTAGAGATTTAACGTTTCGTCTTACTGTAAGAGACAACCGAGCTGGTTCGGGAGGAGTAAGCTACGATCAAATGAGTTTTGAAATAGTAGACAATATTGGTTTCTCCGTTAATGATATTTCTGATACCTGGGAATATGGTAATACTTATCCCGTCACCTGGAATCCTAATTCTACTTTTGATGTACCTGTAAGTTGTTCTACTGTAGATATATATTTGTCCATAGACGGTGGAGATTTTGACTTATTAATTGCCGATGGAGTTCCCAACGATATCGGTACTACCGAAATTATCTGTCCGAATGTTACTTCAACTAATGCTAGACTAAAAATTAAGGCATCCGACAATATTTTTTTCAATGTATCCAATGTATTTGAGATATCAGTTCCCAGTGAACCTAATTTCTCAATGTCTATTAGTCCCGAGATATTAGATTTATGCTCTTCGCAAGGACAATCCGCCACTTTTGATATAGAAATTAATCCTATTTTGAATTATAATCAAGATGTAACTCTGAGTATAACCGGTGTGCCTGACGGAGTATTAGTAGATTTCAATCCTATGATTGTTTCCCCCGGGAATAATTCTATACTTACTATTTCTTCACCTTTAGCTATTCCATCAGTTTTAAGTCCAATATCATTCGTTGTTACTGCCACTTCAGATGATATTGTTCACCAATCAAATGCAGAAATTAATATTCTTGAAGGAATCCCTTTGCCTCCAGATCTAATTTATCCTCCAGATGGCACAGAAGGTTTGACGCTTACTCCAACTTTTACTTGGTCAGCTATTAATAATGCCACTAGTTATACTTTAATTATATCTTCAGATGCTGAGTTGACTGATGTGCTGTATGAGTTTAATAATATTCTGAATGAAGAGTTCGCCCTTGGTACATTTTTAACTCCTGAGACCAATTATTTCTGGCATGTTAGCTCACAGAATCCATGTGGAAATTCAGTAAACAGTTCTAATTCCAGCTTTGTTTCCGGTTTAGAAAGTGTGACAGAAAACTCTGGTTGTACCGATAATACTTCTTTTAATTTTGATATTCTAGCCACAGTAGATGACGGTTCTTGTGAACCATTCATTTTTGGTTGTACTAATGAATTAGCTGATAATTATGATCAAGAGGCCAACTCTGACAACGGCTCATGTATTATCTCTGGTTGTACCAATTCTGATGCAGAAAATTTTAATGATATGGCAAATAATGATAATGGATCATGTATTATAAATGGTTGTACTGATCCTTTGTCTTTCAATTTTAATGTTGATGCTAATTTCGATGATGGTTCTTGTATCGCATTGAATTTAGGCTGTATGGATCCAGAGGGGCATAATTTTAATCCTAATGTCAATCAAGATGATGGCTCTTGTGATTACGCTACTCTTGTTATTATTGATTACGAAGAACTTTCTGGGAGTAATTTTAATTTTTTCACCTATATCAACGACATACCATCAGTCACATTTCTTGTTTGGAGTATGGGAGATGGTACCACCTATCAAGCTTTAGATGAGCCAACTCACTATTATCAAGAAAACGGAACTTATCAAGTAAGTGTAAATGTGTATTCAACCACTGGTGCTTTTATCGCTTATACAACTGTCAATGTAACTAATGTAAGTAATGGTTGTATGGACGACAGTGCTATAAATTTTGACTCAATAGCAACTGCAGATGATGGTTCTTGTATTGCTCCAATATATGGATGTATAGATTCAAATGCTCTTAATTTTGATGAAGAAGCTAATGTTGACGATGGCTCCTGTGAAGGGGTAATTTACGGTTGCATGGATGCTTTGGCAATAAATTATGACTCCGAGGCAAATATTGATGATGGAACTTGTGATTATGAAGTATTCGGATGTACTGATTCCTTAGCTCTTAATTTTGATTTTTTAGCTAATACTGATGATGCAACTTGTACTTACCCAAATCCTACCGAGCCTGACTGGACTATCAATTATACTTCCAATAACCATACAATTTTGGTCCCGAATACTGCTGAAATCCTTATCAATGATAGTCCTATTCAATTGGGTGATTATATTGGAGTTTTTTATCTAGGGTTAGATGAAGAATATCATTGTGCAGGAAAAATCATGTGGACGGGAATAACCAATACTATTTCAGCTTACGGATCAGATCCTAATGAATTTAATGGAATGGCTTCAGGGGAGGTCTTTACTTGGATGACATGGAATTCCTTAAATAATGAATATAGAGAAGCGATTGTCGACTATGATGCTAGTATGCCAAACACCAATTTATATCAAGCAGATGGAATTAGTTCTATTACATCACTTTCAAATGTATCTGAGCAAATAATCAATTTGACTGATGGATGGAACTTGATTTCTACTAATATTTCTCCTGATTATCCTAGTATTGGAGATGTGCTTGCTCCTATTGTGGATAACTTATTCCTTGCTAAAGATGAATCTGGTCAAGTTTTTTGGCCTCAATTCAATCTAAATAATATCGGAGATCATATGGTTGGGAAAGCATACAAACTTAAGATGAATCAACAAAGTGTGTTACAGGTTCGAGGAGCTGAAGTAAATCCAATTAATTATTCATTGACCTTGGTTGAAGGATGGAGTTATTTAGGTTATTTGCGTGAGTCTGCTGCAGATGCTGCTGTAGTTCTCGAATCTATTGAGGAAGACATTCTTTTAATTAAAGATGGTATCGGAAATGTATATTTTCCAGAATTCAATGTTAATACCATTGGGAATATGTCTCCTGGCCAAGGATATCAAATCCGTATGACCAATGCCAGAGATTTTATATATCCCTCAAACGAGTTAGTTTTGCCGGAACTTCGACATTCCTCTTCTAATACGATGCATCATTACCAAACTCCATTTATTTCAGAGAAAAACATGAATGTGGTTTTACCCAATCTAAATCTATCGACTTTTGCACAATTAGGTGACGAGTTTGTAGTCAAAGATGCTTTAGGGCAAGTAATTTCTTCTTCAGTTTACATTGGGGAAACTATTATAATGACTTTGTGGATTGACGAAGAAAATATTGGTGGGAAATTTGAAATTTATCATTGGTCGAGAGAAGAAAATTCAGAGAGACACCTTGATTTTATTTGGAGAGATGGAAGTTCTTTATTAGTCACCGATGCAGTTAATATTGCTTCTAATATTGAATCTATAGAAATGGACTCTCAGAGTTTTCAGATTTTCCCTAATCCAATGAAAGATGTATCCAAAATTACATTTTACATTGACAACAATCAAAAAGTAAATTTAGATTTATACAATTCACTTGGTGTTCAAGTAATGAAATTAATCGATACTAATTTATCAAGGGGGGTACACAACTTTCCACTAGAATCCAGACATTTAGAAAGTGGAATATATTTTGTTAAATTGGCAACACAAAAAAGCATTCGAGTTAAAAGAGTCAATATAAGTAAGTAGATAATTTCTTTAAAAAAATAGCTCTAATTACAGAGCTATTTTTTTCGTAAGTAGAAAAATAAACATAGACCAAACACAACCAATCCCGCAGATATCATTTCTGCTTGCGTGAACCCACGATATAGTTCATTATTAATTCTTATTTTTTCAATACTGAATCTTTCGAATCCATTAAAAGCAAGGTATAATGCAAATAACATTCCTGGAACTTTAAAGGTGTTTCTAAGCTGCCATAATATTCCAAAGATAATAACTCCCATAATAGCCTCATAAATCGCGGTGGGGTAAACCGGATATAAAAGCTCATAACAATATATCCCCAAGGGATCAATGCATTCAGCCATTCTTTCTCCTGCTCTGATTACATTATTTGGATAGGTATACCCCCATAGCCAATCGGGTAAAAACCCTAAAAAATCTGGTTTTGAATTTAAATTTTGAATACCCCAATCTCCATCTCCGGACATATGGCAACCAATTCTTCCAATGCCATAGGCTAGCATCAAAGGAGCGGCCATGACATCAGCGATTATTCCAATGGGAATTTTATATTTACGAACATACAACATCACTGCAAGTGCACCACATATGAGTCCCCCATAAAAAGTCAAACCTCCTCCAGAAAGTAATTGACCCATGGGATCGGCAATAAAGTCTTTCCAATTTTCTAATTGATGAAAAATTTTCGCACCAATTAATCCAGACCCGGCAGAAACCAACAAAATATTAGCTGTTAATTCCTGCGGTTTTATAGCTTCCTCATTTGTTACTAGTTTGGTATAAGGATTGTTTCTATGAATATAATAGGCATAGATAAGACCAATAACAAGACCAATAATCGCTCCGATTATTGAGCCATTCAAAGAAAATAGAAATGAAAAAGTGTCTTGATTGAATAATTCATAATTTTGATAAGCATAATGAGCTTTAAAACCAATTAAAAGACCAATAAGAGCTGTTCTAATCACTTCCATAGATTGTGTAGGTCTACCCTTAATAACAGTTTTTAGACTACTTGGAATGACCCCTGATTTATTTTTTTGGGTTAAGTCTTTTGAGATAAAATAACTCCCAGCTAAAAATGCAAGAGCAATAAATAACCCAAAAGTCTTGAAGGGGAGTGGAATAAATACACCAGTAATGTATTCAATAAGGTGGCTTAAGGTTGGAAACATATAATTAATTTAATATTTCTGCATTGATTGAACCATCCTTGGCAAAATCATGGAGCTTTACTTTAATACTTTGGTTTCTTAATCCCGGGTCATAATTTACTTTGACTTTGATATAATTTTCAGTAAATCCCTGAATATATCCGTCTTTATTGTCATGTTCAAACAAAACAGTTCGAGAAGAACCAATATTTTGTTCATAGAAAGCACGCTTTTTCTTGGCCGATAGAATGCGAAGCATTTTGCTTCTCTGACTCCGTACTTTCTTATCTACTGGTTTTTCCATTTCTACTGCTGGAGTGTTTGCCCTTTCTGAATAAGTGAATACATGTAAATAAGAGATATCTAATTCATTAAGAAGGGTATAGGTTTCCTGAAATAAGGTTTCTGTTTCTCCAGGAAAGCCAACGATGACATCAACACCAATACAACAGTCTGGCATTTTTTCTTTTATTTTATTAATTCGTTGTTTATAAATTCTGGTTAAGTAGCGACGTTTCATTTTTCGCAGTAAATGATCTGATCCAGATTGGAGAGGTATGTGAAAATGAGGAACAAAACATTTTGATTTAGAAACAAATTCTATGGTTTCATCTTTCAAGAGATTCGGTTCAATTGAGGAAATACGAAGTCTAGAAACTCCTTCGACCTCATCTAATGCCTTTACTAGATCTAAAAAAGTGTTTTGATGTTTTTTATTTCCAAACTCTCCTTTTCCATAATCACCAATATTCACTCCAGTAATCACAATTTCTTTAATTTCTTTTTTTGAAATTTCTCGTGCATTTTGTAATACATTTTCGAGTTTATCACTTCTAGAAATCCCTCGTGCTAAAGGAATTGTACAATATGTACATTTATAATCACATCCATCTTGAACTTTCAGAAAAGCTCTAGTTCTGTCTCCCATTGAATAAGCGCTTTCAAAAAAGTTTGCTTCTTCAATTTCACAAGCATGAACTGCTGTAAAATCTTGTTTTTTTAATTCATTGAGATAAGAAGGTAGCTTAAATTTTTCGGTAGCACCAAGAACCAAGTCAACACCCTCATATGATCCTATTTCATTCGGTTTTAATTGAGCAAAACAGCCAATCACCACTACAAATGCATCAGCATTAATTTTCATTACTTGACGAACTAGACGCCTACATTCTTTGTCTGCATTTTCAGTTACCGAACAAGTATTTATAACATAAATATCAGCATCTTCCTTGAAGCTCACTTTTGAGTAGCCCTCTTCATAGCAATGTCTTGCAATTGTTGAGGTCTCTGAAAAATTCAGTTTACATCCTAAAGTATGAAAGGCAATTTTCTTCATGATTTATAAATCAAGTCAAAGTTAGTAAAATAAGCTACTATGAATTTTAAATACAGAAACAATGTTCTAATTTAGAAAACTAAACTTTGAATATGTATCGCTACTTAATTTTTCTTCTTTTTGCCTTAATGATATCGTGTAAATCAAAAACCACTAAAACAGAAAGTATTTCTATCTTTAAATACAATGAGTCTTCAGGAATTTCTTCCTTTGACCCAGCTTTTGCTAAAGATCAATCTCGTATTTGGTTTTGTAATCTTATATATAATAGCTTAGTTCAACTTGACTCAAGTTTACAAATCCAACCCAGTATCTCAAAAAGTTGGAAGATATCTTCCGATGGAACTCATTATGAATTCTTACTCAGAACGGATGTTTATTTCCATCAATCCGAGACATTTAAAGATTTTTTTTCTCCTAGAGTCATCAGAGCATCTGATGTTATTTATTCACTTAATAGATTAAGAAATTCCAATACAGCCTCTCCCGGTGCTTGGGTCGTGTCTGATATATCTTCAATATATGAAGTGAATGATAGTACTGTAGTTATTAATTTAAAAAGCCCAAATCCAGCTTTTTTGGGATTACTATCCATGCAATATTGCTCAATTATTCCTATTGAACAAGAGAAAATTTCAGATTTTTTCAAAGCTCCAATTGGCTCAGGCCCCTTTCACTTTCAATATCATAAAAATAATATAAAGTTGGTTCTTCGCCGAAATGATTTGTATTTTGAGTTTGAGAAGGATAATCAACTACCTCTCCTTGATGCAGTGTCCATTAGCTTTATTCCAGATAAACAAACTGCTTTTCTAGAATTTATTAAGGGGGATTTTGATTTTTTATCTGGTTTAGATGTATCCTACAAGGATGAATTGTTAGATTTAAATGGACATCTACGAGATAAATATGCTTCCATTTTAAATTTCACTAAAGAAGATTATTTAAATACAGAATATTTAGGAATTCTAATGGACGAAAATCAAGATAATAATGCCTTAAAAGATGTGAGAGTAAGGAAAGCTTTGAATTATTCATTTGATCGGGAATTAATGATTCGTTATCTAAGAAATAACATTGGTACTCCCGCTCAAAGTGGTTTTATTCCCAAGGGTCTTCCAGGGTATTCTGGGCAAAACGGCTATAAGTTTAAACCAAACTTAGCACTTGATTTACTTAAGGAAGCTGGCTACCCGAATGCGCAAGGTATTCCGGAGATTTCTTTAAGTAGTACATCTTCTTATCTTGATTTATGTGAATATATTCAGCATTCTTGGAGTGAGATTGGTTTTCAAGTGAAGATTAACATAAATCCGCCTTCGACACACAGACAAAAAGTTTCTAATAGTCAATTATCACTCTTTAGAGGTTCTTGGATAGCTGATTATGCAGATGCAGAGAATTATTTATCTCTATTTTATTCAAATAACTTTAGCCCAACTGGACCAAATTACACCCATTTTACAAATATGGAATTCGATTCCTTATATGAGCAATGTATTGGTCTCCCTAGGCTAGAGTCTCGCTTACCATTTTACGAAAAGATGGATAGTATACTCATTAATCAATCTGTTATTATTCCTTTATATTATGATAATGTACTGCGGTTTTCTCATAAGAATATCAAAGGGCTTGGTTCCAATCCAATGAATCTCTTAGACCTTAAACGAGTCTGGAAAACTGATAATTAACCCTAGGGTTAATTCATTTCAACATCACACCTAATGGCTTGGTGGTCAGAAATTTTCTCACTTAGGACCTCAAAATTGAAGGCTGACCATATTTCATCTACTAAGATATAATCTATTCTAAATGGGAAAAATAGTTGTTTAAAAGTAGCTCCAAATCCTTTTCCTGATTCAATGAAAGCATCTTTGTGTTGTTGGGATAATTTTTGGTAAATGTAACTTTGAGCTACTTCATTAAGGTCCCCACAAATTATAGTAGGGTAGGGGCAATTTTGAATGGAGGAAATTATATCCATTGTCTGCTCAATTCTCTTTTTCGTCGCCAAATTAATTTTATTTGATATTTCATGTGTTTTATCTTGAAAAGGAATTTCTTCTTCTTTTTCCCAATCACTAATCATCTGTTTAGATTCTCTTTCTAGGTGAAGAGATTCTAGGTGTAAATTATAGACGCGAAGCGTATCATTATGAACTAGAATGTCTGCATAACAAGACTTGTTACTCGAAATTTCTTTAAATACAAATTCATAAGCATTAATGATTTTATATTTACTGTAAATATGATTAAATTCAAAAATAGATTTATAATTATAATTAAGGCTCTTTTCTGTTTCCTTTCTAACTTCTTGTAAGCAAAGAATATCAACATTTTCTTGATTCAAAAAATGAATAATTTTAGACTGATTTTCTTGAACTTGTTTTTTGGATCCACCTAGGAAATAAGACATTTGACTGTTGAAACTCAATACTGAAAATGAGCGATCCTTTGCTAATGCTTTAAATTTGTTTTTACTCTTAAATATTGGCGTTGCAAAAAAATAACTAATAGAAAGAACTATTATTGAAAGAAACGCGACACTCTTAAGTTTAATTATCCAATATACTAGGAATATTATATGAGAAATTATAAGAAAAGGATATGTTATTGCTAAAAGGGATACTATAGATAAACCTTCCGGATTTATGAATGGAGCAAAAAAAGCTCCCAACCAAAAAAGAAGAAATAAAATATTGCAAATAAAAATAAGTTTGTTTTTTAAGGAAAGTTTTTTCATTCCTAAATATTCTTACTTTGATTGAATAAATAATCTTTTTCAATTTTTGACAAGCTGTCGTAACCTGAATGAGAAATTTTTTCTAAAATAGAATCTATTTTTCTAGACTTCTCCATTTTATTATTACGAAAATCATCGTCACTCTTCGGTCTTTTATGAACTGTTTTCATCTTCTTCTTATAGTTCAATAATCCTGACAATAATTTTCTAAATTTGCTGACATAATTAGTGATATCATTCTCTTTTTTCCATTGAGAAACAAATAAAATCCCCGTAAGTGCCCCCCCAAGGTGGGCTATGTGTCCTCCAGCATTTCCATTTGGAATACTCATTACATCAATAAAAACAGATGCAAGAGCAATATATTTTATTGATACAGGACCCAAAATAGGTAGGTTTACTTTGTAATTGGGAACATAAGTCGCAGTTGCAAACAGAAGCGATAAAACCGAAGCAGAAGATCCAATAAGATAGCTGGATTGATTTTCAAATACAGCAAGAAATTGATATGATAAAAGATAAGTGATTCCACCAATGAATCCTCCAAGTATGTATAAATCATATATTTTTTCAAAATTAAAATATTGCATAAATATTTTTCCTGAAAAATGAAGCCAGAGAAGGTTTAGTAAAACATGCATGAATCCCTCATGTGTATACATATAAGTTAATAATGTCCAGGGCTTATAAATCAATTGATCAAGCTGAGAGGGAAGACCAAGTATTTCGATTACATTAATTCCAGAGCTTTGTGTTAGAAAAGAAAAAGTATTGAGTATCTGAACTATCACAAAGATAGCTGCATTGATATAGATTAATTTTAGAACTGGGTCTGCAATCTTAAATCGATATTTTAAATTTTTAATCATTAATAAAATTTTACATCATTTTTTTTCCAATATTTAATCAGAATAAATCCAAAGAGCATACCACCTAAGTGAGCAAAATGAGCCACATTGTCTCCAGCTGTGTTTTGAATGCCTCCAACAAATTCAAATAAACCATATAAAATAACAAAATATTTGGCTTTGATTGGGAATAGAAAGTTTAAATAAATAACCTGATTTGGAAAAGTCATTCCAAATGCCAAAAGAAGACCGAAAACAGATCCCGAAGCTCCTACAACAGGTGTGTGATACAAACTATACAATTCAATAGCTTTCGAGAATAATGGACTTGAACGATCAAAAGTTCCTGAATTAATGATAGAAAATATTTGTCCTTCAGTAAAGTAGCTTTCAATACCAATTACTTGAAAATGAATAATTAAGTAATGGAGAAATGCTGCACCAAAACCTGTAATTAAATAATAATTCAAGAATCTTTTTGGTCCCCATATATTCTCAATTTGAGCACCAAACATCCACAATGCAAACATGTTAAAAAGTAAGTGTGTAAAACCACCATGCATAAACATGTAAGAGACTAGTTGCCATGGTTTAAAACTTGGTGAATTAAAGTAGTACATGCCCAAGTTGTCATTTAAGTCTACATTAATAAGTGAATCAAGTGTATATCTTGCCAAGAAAAACAACACATTGATGATTATAATGTTTTTAACCACTAACGGCATATTCGAAAACCCTCTTCTTGCGTACATTAATTGAATCTTTTTATGAGTTCATTAAGTTCAATAACTATTGCTGTTGGTTTATTAGTAATAGAGGCGAAAGGCATTTCACATGAAAATAATTCGTTTATTATCTGGTTCATTTCTTCTGTTTGTAAATTTCTCCCTAATTTGATTGCATTTCTTTTAGCAAACTTTTTCGCCATTGCTTTCTCTTTCTGTTGCTTCCAACTCTCCTTATTCTCTTGAAAAGATTGAAGAATATCTAAGACCATTTCATTAAGGTCCTCATTTGGAATATTTGCTGGAGTCCCTTGAAAAGTTATTCCAGTTTCATTTGTGGTAAAATCAAATCCCAATGATGCAATATCATCACTAACTTCATTAAACAAGTCAAGTTCCATTTTATTTAAAAGTACTTCTTTAGCAAAAACCAAAGATTGACTTACTACCATAGTATCAAGGAAATTCTGAAGATACTTTTCATAAAGAATTCTTTCATGAGCTTTTTCTTGGTCTATAACCAAGATTCCAGATTTTATTTGAGTAAAGATAAATCTATTTTTTATCTGAAATACAAATTGATGGTCTTGAATTTCCTCCTCCATTTTAGTCAGTCTAACTGGAGCCTCGGAAATAGCAGAATCCATGTCATCCTGCATTTCTTCGAATAAAGCTTGCCAATGAGTGCCTTTGACATTCTTATCTGAAGAATATCTAACTACGTTTTTCTTAGATTCAGAATCAAACGGATTAAAGTCTGGATTCACTTGAATGATTGGTGTCTTGATAGATTTTGATTGCCCCGTAGACATGATATTATACTCTGGGTTCAGACTGAAATCTAAACTAGGAGCAATGTTATATTGTCCAATTGAATGCTTAATTGCCGAACGGACGATGGCATATACATGTCTTTCATCTTCAAATTTAATTTCTGTTTTTGTGGGATGAATGTTTACATCAATTTTTGATGGATCGATAGTCAGAAATAGGAAGAAAGAGGGGTGATACCCGACTTGAATCAGGCCTTCCATTGCATTTTGAACCGCATGATTCATGTAGGAAGATTTAATAAATCGATTGTTTACAAACAAAAATTGTTCTCCACGCGATTTTTTGAAAAATTCTGGTTTGCAGACAAATCCACTCACTTTAACAATATCTGTTTCTTCTTTCACTGGAACTAATCTAGTATTATAATTATTTCCATAAATACTGACAAGTCTTTGTCTGGATGTTTCTTTGGGAAGTCGGTAGATTTCTTTTTCATTATGAAACATTGAAAATGAAACCTCGGGATGTCCCAATGCAATTCGAATAAATTCTTCAGAAATAAATTTTAGTTCTGCACGATTTGACTTAAGAAAATTTCGTCTTGCGGGTACATTATAAAATAGGTTTTTTATAGTAAAAGAAGTTCCCTTTTGACAAGTACATACTTCAGCGGACATATATTCAGATCCTTTTATACACAGCTTAATGCCTAATTCCGAATTTTTTGTTTTTGTTTTTAATTCTACTTGAGCAATAGCAGCAATAGAGGCCAATGCTTCTCCACGAAATCCCTTTGTTTGGAGTGCAAATAAGTCATCGGCCTTAGATATTTTTGAGGTTGCATGACGTTCGAAACACATTTTAGCATCTGCTTCGTTCATTCCCGTGCCATCATCAATAACTTGAATCATTGTTTTCCCCGAATCTATTATGACTAGTTTAATGTCATTGGATTGCGCATCCATCGCATTTTCAATCAATTCTTTTACTGCTGAGGATGGTCTTTGAACAACCTCCCCGGCGGCAATTTGATTGGCAACATGATCAGGTAGTAAAGTAATCAAAATTTAATATTTAAGTACATAATAAGTTAAACTACTAAGAGCAAAAATAAGTAGTAATAATCTAATAGAAGATTGTTTTTCATACCCTGGATATTTAGCTTCCCATGCATTGACAAAGTAACCTTTATGTACCGATTTGATATTAGTCTTAGATTTTTCTTTAGCCAACTTTATCCTTTCCTTACGTTCGTTATAATATCTGGTTGACATATCAAACTGTTTTGCTGATTTTGATTTAAAAATGGATGGAAGTTTGGGTACGAGCATTAAATTGTAATTTAAATAAATTTGAGTGTAAATTAGATTTTTTTCATTTGATCTTTCATCATTTTTCTCTGATCCTCTAGCATATTGTGTTTATCTAATTTTTTTACCTCAGTGAGAAGAGCTGATGCTTCTCTCTTTCTTCTTCTTGACATTGCAAGGCCTGCAAGGTTTAACTTTGCGACTGCTTGGTCCATATCTGTGCGTAAACCTATCGCTAGAGATCGTTTGAAAAACTTTTCGGCTTTATTCATTTGTGTTTGAGATAAAACCAAGCCATTTAAATAATAAAAATAAGCTTCTTGGGATTGTATTAATTTTTCTGGAAATTTTATTTTATCTAATATGATTGCAGCTTTGTTCATATTATTTTTTCTGATAAAATAGAAAGCTCGTATAATTCTTTCATCTTTGAATATACTCAATATAATCGCACCCATAAGAAGTAGAACTAATATACCATATCCGATTTCTCCACTGTAAATTAATATTATTCCAATTATAGCAACTAATCCCGAAAGAATGATTTTTATTTCTTTATTGTACATAAATAATAATTTATTTTAATTTATAAATTTTGTATTTTTTTAATCTTTATTCCAATAATAGCGAATAGAATTGTCATAAGAGGACTAATAATATTGAAAAAGCAATAGGGAAGATAGCTTAATGTTGCCACACCAAGAACACTGGCTTGAGTAGCTCCACAGGTATTCCACGGAATTAGTACCGAGGTAACTGTCCCTGAATCTTCTAATGTTCTACTTAGATTTTCAGGTGCTAACCCTTGTTCTTTATATGCTTTTGCAAACATTTTTCCTGGTACAATAATAGATAAATATTGGTCTGAAGCGGTGATGTTAAAAAATATACATGTTCCCGCAGTGGTCCCTATTAATGAGGCGGAACTTGTTGCAAGTTTTAAAATAGATTTAGATAGAGTTTGAAGGAATCCAGAAGCTTGCATTGCTCCGCCAAAACACATAGCACAAAGTATAAGCCAAATAGTATTTAGCATCCCAAACATTCCTCCAGAATTCAATAAATTATTAATCATTTCATTTGAGGTAGTAATACTTATTTCTCTAGACATCGCATCCATTAGAGTGATAAAGCAAGCGTAAAAGTAATTATGTTGATTACCTAACTCATAAATAATATTTGGCTGAAAAATTACAGCAACAATTCCTCCGAAAATTGTACCTAAAAAAAGTGTCGGGATTGCTGGTACTTTTTTGATGATGAGTAAAATAACTCCAGCAGGGACTAAAAATAAGATTGGTGAAATGAAAAACTTTGATTCTAAAGCTTTTAGTATTCCATTAATTTCATTGGCTGTAGTTTCTGAGTCCAAATTAAAACCCATAAAAAGAAAAATAATTAAAGCGATGACAATCGAAGGGATCGTAGTGAATGCCATGTATTTAATGTGGGTAAATAAATCTGTTCCAGCCATAGCTGGAGCCAGATTTGTGGTATCGGATAGGGGTGACATTTTGTCTCCAAAATAAGCCCCAGAAATGATTGCTCCAGCGACCATTGCTTTAGAAATCATTAATGCTTCTCCAATTCCAAGAAGAGCTATTCCAACTGTGGCAATTGTTGACCAAGAACTTCCTGTCGCTAAAGAAATAATTGCACTAACCAAACATGCACCAATTAAAAAATAGGTAGGATTGACGATTTGAAGACCATAATAAATCATTGCAGGTACAATACCACTAATTAACCATGTCCCAGTTAAGGACCCAATCAGAAGTAAAATAATAAGCGCTGGGAGGGTATCAGATATACTATTTTTTATCCCATTTAATAGATTATTCCATTTCTCACCAAGATTAATAGATATAGCTACACATAATGAACCGGATAGTAATAATGCAATTTGATTTGCACCCTCTGTCGCATCCCCACCAAATAAATAACCATTAAGTACCAGCAGAACTATGAGAAAAAATATAGGGCTTAGAGCAATTCCTAATGATATGTTTTTTTTCATTGGTTCGAATTATTAGTCCCGCAAAGATAATGTATCAAATTTATAATACCAACACGCTTCCTTCGAACACATATTTAGACCCTGTTAAGTTAGAGAATGCAGTAATTTTATAAATATAAAAATTACTTTTCCCTTGATCTAAGGTAGGACCTTCCCAACCAATTTCAATATCAGAAGAACCATACACAAAGCCTCCCCATTCATCAAATATAAGTAGTTCGTATGAGTTAACTTTATCTGTGTCGCATCCGGGTTTGAAAACATCGTTAAGTCCATCTCCATTTGGCGAAAAACTATTGGGAATAAATAATTCTAATTCTGTTTCATTAAAGACAACTTTAATTGTGGCGTCCCTAATAATTTGATGTGTATAAAACTCATTTGTTTCTAAAATACCATTATCCAACTGCCAATTCATAAATTTCATACCTACAAAGGGAGTAGCTTGTAAAGGTACTTGAGTAAATCGTTCAAATTTTTGAGTAAATGGGAATGGTGAAGTCTCTATTCCATTACTTTTTAATACCCCTCCATTACTAGGTTCAATGACAAATGTAAGATCAAATAGTTCTCCTAAATTTAGAGTTATTGTATCTATTTCATAAAAGCTTGTAGAAATAGATTCAGTAAATGTACTATTTAGTATAGTAAAATTAGACGTCCATTCTTCAAAGAAGAAGTCTTCATTTATTGTTGAACTGATGTTGTAATTCTGTCCATAGACTAGTGAGACCGTCTGAGGGAATTCTGATATTATTTGATTGTTTATTATGATATTAGCTCCATTTGATGGGATACAATTGAATGTGATTTCAAGCTCAATTGGGGTGAAATATGCAACTAATGTCTCATTTTGTGTTATGGATATAGTTGTTTGTGGGTTTTGAGAATTACTAAGTGTTCCTCCTGATAATTCCCAATGATCAAAAATAAATCCTTCTTGGGGTGAAGCAACAAGCGAGGTTATTCCATCAATCGGTGCAGTGTTTGGGAGATTGTTAAAGATTTCTCCAGACAAGGATATTTCTCCCGATCCTGATGGTGAAACATCAAATATTAGTGCAGGAAGGGGAATAAATTGGGCAATTAAGCTTTGGTTATCAGTAATGCTGACTAGAGTTGAATTATTGTTTGGATCGAGTATATATCCACCAGATAATTCCCAATAATCAAATGCAAACCCGGGTTCTGGAACAGCAAATATTGGAGTTTCACCATTCATTGATGTATTGGTTGGCAAATTATCGAATAGTTCTCCATCTACATTAATTGATCCGCTTTGTGGTGGATTGGCTTCTAATGATAATGATATATCAGGAGCGAAGTGAGCAATAATAAATTGATTTCCAGAAAGGTTGTAAGTCACTTCAGGATTATCAATGACTCCAATAATGGTATTGGGAGTAAACTCCCAATAATCAAATATATAACTTGGATTAGGAGTAGCAACTAATGTTTGATCTATGCCGCCAAAATAAGTTCCGGAATAAGGGAATGTACTTAGATCTGCACCATTAATTTCTAGGTTTCCAGTCATTGGGGGCTCTACGCTTAAATTCACATTAAAGGGTCCTTCAATTCCATATTCATCTTCATAACAATCTAAAATCCCACTGTTGATAATTGTACATCTAGCTTCAATAAAATCTCTAATATCTTGAACATTGTCTTGCCATTCATTATAATTTCCTCCCCACCTTTCGATCTGCATTGGCATTTCTGGTTCAATTAAATCAATAAGACTGTCTAGGTGATTTACTAGAAATTCACAGCTAAAATAACTATTTGATAAGTCTGTCCATCTGTTAATGTAATCCGCAAAAAAAGATTGGTTACTAAGAAGAGCATTCCAGATAGGTATATGACCCTGCCCACCTTGATTTCCAATTCCTTCAGGGTCACATGGGTCCGAATTTGGATTTTGACTTGGAATTTCAGTATAATTTGCTCCATGATCAAATGTATTATCCATATCCCAAAGCACATATCGCCATTTTTTCTTATCTCCATCTTCTTTTAGCCCTCTCCACCAAGCTGTATTCCAATTTAACCAATCGGAGTTTACAACATAAGTATTCAAGATAAAATAATCAATTAAACTCCCCATATTAAAAATACTTTTTGCATAGTTGTAATTATCTGGGTCACTCATATCGTTGTTCGTAATAAACTCTCGTATATCATCCCAATCGTCTTCTACTGAGTCTTCTGTTTGACCATCAGATAAAACATCAACCCAGGTGCCACCCCAGGTTTTAAGAAATGCAACAGAGTCTTGATCATAATAATAGTCTGTGAAGTCTTTGTCATCTACTTTTTCTCTAATTTCGTACAAGCCCCAATATTCACCATTTAAAAATAAGATACAAGGCTCAAAGGAGCGTTCATCCATTCTTAGATCTGCAATTTGAGATAAACTTTGGACATATGAATCACGAATGTGAGCTCCGGAGTTACCGTAAGCAAAAGGATAATTATCATTTGCTGCAGTTTTGATAATCAACCTTTGATATTTATCTCTACTTTTTGTTCTAAATAATTCATCCTTTATAGCATAATTATAACCAAATTGATCTCTAATAATAAAATCAAAACCTCTTTGAGGATAATTCCATGAGTCATTTCCATGTTCATTAAACTCTCCGGAAGCTTTGTCTGCAAGAACTCCGCCTTTGTAATATTCAAAAGTACCCCATGGTTCTATGTCGTCATTTCCATCGAGTAAGTTATCTACTTGATTTCCAGCTACAGATAATATTGGCAGGCTGTAGCTGTCAGAAATAAAGAAGGTTCCGTACTCCATAAAACTGGGGTGTAAATTTTCATTGTCGGACACTGAAAATGCTTTTACGACAGTTGTTTGGGTTAATGCGATGGCTCCAGTATATAAAATGGCTCCGTTTGTAGGCATATTTCCGTTAGTTGTGTAGTAAATTTCAAGATCTGGATTAGTACAGGTAATTTCCAATGTCATATTACTCATGTAACTTCCAGGGTCAATAGAAAAAGAGGGGGTCTCACTAAATCCATCTAAGGCGTTTATGTTGGTGTTATTTGGATTGGGGTCTGTAAAAAGACCCCAAGTTTCAGCTCCATCTGTCTTTCTTCCTCGAGATTGATCTACCAAAGTGGGTAAAACAAAGACAGAATCAATAATGGTTAATCCATCGGGTGCTGTAAGAATAATCCACTCATTACCTTTAGTTTGGTGTATTTTGAAATTAGTGTGTATATTATTTCCTAAAATTGTATTTCTTCCAGATGCAAAAATCGTTAGGTGATCTAGGCTATTAATTTCTATTGAAGTATTAATTTGAAATTTGGTTAGATTATTCTCTTTATCGCTTAGATAATAACCCTGCAGGTTCATTTCAGTTGAAGAAGAATTGTATAATTCAAACCAATCTTCGTAATCTCCATTATTATCAAGGAAATCTCCGAAGTTTGCTGCAGAGTACTCGTTAATAATAATTTGAGCATTTGTTTGATAAAAGCAAAAAGAGATAAAAATTAGAAATAATAGTCTCATAATCTATAGAGGGAACTTAGTTTTTTTTGAATAAGTATAATTTAAATCAATTAACAAAAATTGTTCCAAACAAAAATAATCTAATTATATTTAATTTGGAAGATGTAAAAAATTAAGATTTGAAAAATGATATAATTAATTGTAATTTCAGTCACATTATTTAGATAAATAAAACGTAATGAAAAAAGGTCTACTATATTTCCTCTTTTTAATATGCAATTGCGCTTATGCACAAAATTACTCTTTAATATCCCTTTCAGTCAATGGAGTGAATGATTCATGGTGTGGGGATGTCGAAGAAGTTGATTTTTTTGGTTGTTGGGGAGATCCAGATTTATTTGTTCAAATTACCGATAACTCAGGGAATTTAATTTTAAGCAGTACAACCTTCACCAATAGTAATTCTTTTGAGTTAACTATCAATCTTACCTTAGATAACTTTCCTTACACGCTGGAAGTTTTCGACTATGATGAAATATCAAATAATGATAATTTGGGAAGCTTTACACTAGATTCATCTCAAAACGGAATATTTACTCTTTCAAATGGGGGAACCTCTATTTCAATTAACTTAATGCAAAGTTTCCCTGGTTGCATGGATATTAACGCTACTAATTATGACTCGATTGCAAGCATGAATGACGGATCTTGTGAATATTTAGATTGTTTAACCGATGAAGACCTCATTCTTGTTGAAATGCAAACCGATTCCTGGGGATTTGAATCTTCAATTTCTGTAAGTGATTTTTTAGGTCAAGTCTATTTATCTATTCCTGATTTTACAGACAATTCATTTCATTCTTTTTCTGTTTGTGTCCCCAACTCTGACATGTATTCATTTACTATTAATGACGAAATGAGTAATGGAATTTGCTGCAATTATGGAGATGGTTCATATAATATTTATGTATGCGGAGATTTGATCGCTTCTGGGGGTAATTTTGGAGAATCTGAAAGTATTACTATCGAGTCGTGTGATTATCAATCAACAGATTTGTTAGGGTGTATGGATCCATTTGCCTTTAATTTCAACTCCCTTGCAAATATTGATGATGAAAATTGCCTGTATTTTGATTGTCCTAGTAATGTGATTCCTGATGCAAATAATTTATTTTATCCCCCTGATGGAAGTGTTGTTGTTGAAAACTTCATTCAACTTCCAATCGCAGCAATCGGGTATTTTTATCAAGAATATATCCAGTTTTACGCGCCAAATCAACTAGATTTAGATGGAACTTCTATTCAATTCAACAATGTACAAATTAATGAAATTAACAACCTACCATTAGGTTTAGATTACCAGTGTAGTTCTGGTAATTGTGGTTTTTCCTCAAATGAAATTGGATGTATTGGATTATTGGGAACTCCCCTTGAATCAGGATCTTTTGAATTGGCTATTTCTGCCAGTGTTTCAGTAAGCTATGATGCAGGAATTCTTGGGAATATTGAAATTGATTTTGATATTCCTTATTACGGAGGAAATACCTGGTTAGATTTTGCTGGAGTGGACGCTTCAGTAATTAACTCAATAGTTCCTAATATAACTTTAATTGTTCAGGAGTCAAGTACTGTTTATGGTTGTACTGACCCTCTAGCAAATAATTATGATCCATTTTCTAATGTTGATGACAGTTCTTGTGATTATCAATTGATTTGTGACGGCACATCAGCAGTTATTAATTTACAGACTACAAGTTTTTCAGATGATGTATCTTGGGAAGTGCTCAATACTTCTGGAGAAATTATATTAGCTTCATCATTGATATATCAAGACAATAGTGAATACATAATTAATGTGTGCTTAAATGTAGATGAATATTATTTTGTTAATGCCATTGATTCTTCTGGAGATGGTTGGATGAATGCAAAATTTGATATTAGTATTTATTGTGACTCGAATTTATTTAGTCTATTAAATGTAAGCCCTACAGAGGGTTATTTAAATGAATATTCGTTATTTGTTAGTTGTAATACTCAACTTGGTTGCAATGATTCAGAGGCACTAAACTTTGATTCAATAGTTAATATTAATGATGGTTCATGTATTTATCCCCTCTTTGGTTGTACAAATCAATTGGCTCTTAATTATAATCCTCTTGCTTTTATTGATGATAATTCATGTACTATCTTTGAATGTCCCGAACTAGAAGTTTCTGAGGCCGGATTTTTTCCTCCATATGGAAGTACTTTCAATGAAGATTCCTCTTATGTGTATTTACCTAATGGATATATAGAAGAATTTTATGATCAAAATCTTCAGTTCTATTCAGATGAATTAATTACAATTGAAGGTTTAGAGGTTGGGTTTATTTCAGCAAAAATTAACCAGGTCAATAATATGCCCGAGGGAATGTATTATCAAACTTCTTCTGAAGATTCTACTTTCTATCCTCAAAATACAGGTTGTGTAGGCTTGTTTGGCTATCCTGAAAACACAGGAACCTATAATTTATCTATTGATGCGACAGTCACCGTTGAAGTCCTTGGTAGTCCAATTAGTTTTAATCTTCCCTACCAGGGGGGGGTGGCTATTCTTGACTTGATATTCTCTGATGGTAACTATAGCTCCTTGAATAATTTTATCCCCACTTTTGTAATAGAGGTGATTTCTCAAGTAGACAATATAGATGTTTTAGGTTGTCAAGATGTTTATGCAACTAATTTTGACTATCTAGCCACTTCAGATGATACATCCTGTGTGTATTCCCAGGATATAACCTTGAGTGGGGGTTGGAACTTTTTCTCTACTTACATTACTCCAGAAATTAACGATATTATTCAAGTATGTGCTAGTTTAGAGAATAATATTATTATTTTAAAGAATAATGAGGGCGATGCATATCTGCCCGAATGGAATTTTAATGGAATTGGAGACATAGTGATCG
>CAZEWZ010000014.1:0-9466 GCA_964516765.1 uncultured Cryomorphaceae bacterium
ATGAGGGATTCGAACCCCCGACCCCCTCGGTGTAAACGAGGTGCTCTGAACCAACTGAGCTAATTGCCCTAATCGTTTAAAAAACCTCGCAGCAGTTTCCCACAGCGTTTGCAAATATAAAAATCATTTTGAGACTGGCACAATGAAAACAGGCATTAATTCAAAGCTGTTCTAAAGAACATCTGCCACTACATATGTACTTCCTCCCACAAAAATAAGGTCCTCAGGACCTGCCAAATTTTTAGCCTTAATCAATGCATTTAAAGGATCTTTCACTAACGTACCATAAATTGAATGTTGGGTAGCCAATTTATCTATAAAATTGAGGTCCATTGACCTAGGAATATCAGCTTGACAAAAAATATACTTTGCATCTTTTGGTAATATTGTAAATAGAGTATTTATGTCCTTATCTTCAACAAAACCTAGTATCATCCATAAATTTTTATAAGAAATATTCTCTAACTGATGGAGGATAGAATGAAAGGCATGAAGGTTGTGGCCAGTATCACAAATAACTCTTGGAAAAGAGGAAATCTGTTCCCACCGACCTCTCAATCCGGTATTATAATGGACATTAATCAAACCCTTTTGCAAAGATTGTGTTGATATTTTCCATCCCAACAATCTCAATTCTTCGATTGATTGGGATACGGTGGCGGTATTTTCCTTTTGACAATATCCCATTAAGCTAGAGGGAAAAGAAACCAAAGAGGAGGATTTACTAAGTTTAGAATGCATTTTTTCTGCCTTAATTTGAATAACAGAAGAAACTACTGAGGTACTTTTACCCAGAACAACGGGTATACCTTTTTTGATAATCCCAGCCTTTTCTTCTGCAATTTTTTTCACATCGTCTCCTAATATAGATTGGTGATCTAAAGACACATTGGTAATGACAGAAAGCTCTGGTAGAATTATATTCGTAGCATCCAATCTACCTCCTAATCCTGTCTCTATGATAGCGATATCCACATTATGTTGGGAGAAAATAGAAAAAGCCATTACCGTAGTCATCTCAAAAAAAGAAAGACCTATGTCCATAAAATCATCCATATGATTTCCCACAAAATCTACTACTTTATCTTCTGAAATTTCTGAGCCATTAACTTTAATACGCTCACGGAAGTCTTTTAGATGAGGAGAAGTATATAATCCTACCTTGTAACCCTCTTCTTGTAAAACTGAAGCTAATAGATGACTAACAGAACCCTTTCCATTAGTTCCGGCCACATGAATGCATTTAAATTTTTCTTGGGGATTTCCAAGCCGTAAACAAATTTCTGTAATATTATCTAGATTATCTTTATAGGCAGACCTACCAACTAGCTGAAAAGATGCCAACTGATGGAACAACCAATCAAGAGTTTGCTCGTAAGTCATTACTGCTTTCTGAAATTGTAAATGATACTTCCAATTTGAACAGGACCTGCATTGGCATCTGCTAACCAAGTAGTTTGAAGAGCTGCTCTTTTAGCTTCCCGAACCAAGCAGGAATCTGTCTCTGTAGTATTCTTAAGATCTAATTCCGCTTTGTATGTAATCCCTTTTCTATTTACCCACACACGAATTACAACGCGGCCGGTTTCGGAACAAGAATACATTGGTTTTGGCTTTCGAATCACTGTTCTATTACCTAATTCATAGCCATCTGAGGAATTCCCTTCGCCACCCTCTGCTAGGTCAGAACCAATCAAATTACCTTCTTGGTTTCCCTGAGAACCAATAATATCTGTAGAGCCAGATTCGGAATTGTCCTTACTTTGAAATAGACTAGAAAGCGCATTTTGAAGTTCTTTGCTAGCCTGTGCTTCTTTTTCTACTACTTTTTCTACTACTTTTTCTAGTTTATTTGGTTCTTCAGTCTGAACTTCATCCTTAACTTCGACAGCAACCTCTACCGCATCAATATCTTGTGTTAAGATAGTTTCTACAATTTCAGTATCATCAATTGACAACGAGGCTTGGACTTCTTGAATAACTTCAATAATCTCTGTTTGAATTTCCTCAGATTGAGTTATTTCATTTCCCATCCCTTGATCGAAATAACCAAACTCAAAGGCTATGCCTTCCTCAATTTTTGGATCCATATATTTTAAACCAAAAGAATAGAAGACCAACACCAGTAAAAGATGAACCAAAAGAGTAGTCAAAAATGCACGTCTTTTATATGTGTTCTTTAAAAAACTCATTTCTTTTGTTGAGTGGCAAGAACAATCTTAAATTTATTACGGTAGGCAATATCCATTACCTCCACAGCATACTCAATAGGAACAGATTTATCTACTCGAAGAACAAGCACTTGCTCTTCTTGATCAGCTAAACGCTGGACCAAAAGCTTTTCTATGAATTTTAATTCTATAGACTCCTTATCAATAAAATATTCTAGTTCTGCATTGATTGATACCGATACTCTCTGTTTTTTTACCGTCTGAGCATTGCTGTTAGGAAGAACTAAGTCTAGTGCATTGGTGGTAACTAAAGTTGAGGTTAACATAAAAAATATGAGCAATAAAAAGACAATATCCGTCATGGAGGACATACTAAAAGTTGCACTTATTTTATTTTTGGATTTTAAAGCCATGCTTTAATTTTCTAAATGTAGCATTTCTAAAAAATCTACTGTGGCTTGTTCCATTTTGAACGTTGCCTGTGTTACTTTCACTACCAAATTATTGTAAGCAAGATAAGCAACAATACCTACGATTAATCCAGCGACAGTAGTAGTCATAGCTGTATATATTCCTTTAGAGAGCATCTCCACATCAATTTGACCCCCTGCACTAGCCATTTCATGAAAGGCTAATATCATTCCAATGACTGTTCCAAGAAAGCCAATCATTGGAGCTGCTCCAGCAATAGTTGCTAGAGAGGCAAGATTATGTTCTAGACGGTAAATCTCTAAATTTCCCTGTCTTTCCATTGCTTCTTGCACATCCCTGCGCTTACCTTTCTTTAAAAGAACACCTTTAGCAATCATATGTGCTACGGGTGTAGAAGAGCGATGGCATATTTCAACAACTGAATCTAACTTATTGTCAGACAAATAATCTTTAATTTTAGACATAAAATTTGGTGATTCTTTCATGGCCTTATTAATGACCTGCAGACGCTCTAAAAAAAAGTATACGGTAAGTATAGACAAAATTGCAAGCGTACTCATGATCATCTGACCACCAAGACCACCACTAGTAATTAAATCAATAATTGACAATGTTTTCTCAACGGGATTGGTACTTTGAACTAGATCTAGACCGAGAGAATCACTAGGAACAGGTATTTGTAAAAAAAATAAAATCATTGGTTTTTATTTAATAATCAAATCATTCGATTAAAGGGATTGTAAGAGAATGTAGGTCCCAGCGCCAGCAAAATAACCCAGTAAAGCTAAGATAGAAATCTTTTTAAGATACCACACAAAATCAATTTTCTCTAATCCCATGACAGCAACACCAGATGCAGAACCAATAATAAGAGCGCTCCCACCAGTACCGGCACAATATGCCAAGAACTGCCAGAATTTTCCATCTACAGCAAAATCTCCAACACTAGTAATTTCATACATTCCCATTGAACCTGCAACTAGTGGAACATTGTCAACAATAGAAGAAAGCAATCCAATCACAATATTTATAGCATATATATTTCCACCAAACCATTCATTTAAGCTTGATGCTACAATGGCTAATTGACCTGAAGATTGAAGGCCGGAAACAGCCAATAAAATTCCTAAAAAGAACAATACACTAGCCGTATCTACTTTTCGTAGAACTCCAATTACTGACAACTGAGATTTATCTTCATCATTTTTGGATTTGTGAATTATTTCTGTGACAGCCCAGAGAATCCCGAGACTTAACATCATTCCCATAAATGGTGGCAAATGAGTGTATGTTTTAAATACAGGAACAAATAATAACCCTGCGACCCCCAGGAAGAAAATTAGATTTCTCTCAAAAGAAGTTGTGGGATTAATATGATGCTCTTTTCGCTTTATCATTTCTGGTCTTCTCACTTCTCCTTGCATTGTAAATGTAAGAACAATCAGAGGTACTAAAATAGCAACTATACTAGGAATTATTAGAGTAGTCACTATTGTAGGTGCTGTTAGTTGTCCACCAATCCATAACATAGTTGTGGTAATATCTCCAATGGGAGACCATGCACCACCTGCATTTGCAGCAACAATAACAATACCTGCAAAAAACCATCGATCGTGTTTATCATCAATTAACTTACGTAACAACGAAATCATAACAATAGAAGTAGTTAAATTATCTAAAGCTGCTGAAAAAAAGAAAGTTAAAATACTAATAATCCACAAAAGTTTCACCTTATTTCGAGTGACTATTTTATCGGTAATAATTGAAAAACCCTCATGAGCATCAATTAGCTCAACAATAGTCATAGCTCCCAATAGGAAAAATAAAATACTAGAAATCTCGCTTAAATGGTGCAATAATTCTTCTTCTATAAAATGGGCCTCAGCACCACTAAATACAAAAAGTGTCCAGATCAAAACTCCTGTAATTAAAGCAGAAGCAGCTTTATCAATCTTAATAGGATGTTCTAGAGCAATAGCCAGATATCCAATAACAAAAACAATAATCATTAGTGCTAACATAGTATATTTATTTAATTAAATTATAATTATTTACAATTCTCAAACCAATTGTCTGAGAGCAATTTCAAAAGCTGTTTTGGCGATTTTAGTTTTAGAATGACTTTGGGAATAGGACTTTAAAAGAGCATTGGCGATTGTTTTTGAAATATCTTCAAATATAGCTTTATCTGAAACAACAATGTGGGCTTGCATTAAATAAGCAAAGACTCTAGCCATACCACAGTTGGCAATAAAATCTGGAATCAATGAAACCTTCTCATCTGTATATTCACCAATAGGTCCAAAGAAAATTGCCTTATCAGCAAACGGTACATTGGCGCCACAAGAAACTACTTCAAGACCGTGAGAAATCATCGAATCAATTTGATCGAGAGTTACCAGCCGAGAAGCGGCAGCGGGAATAAAAATTTCTGCCCCTACTGTCCATATTTTTTTAGTTATCTCCTCAAAAGAAAGTATGTTTTGTGCATTTAGAAAGTTTCCGTCTTTCTTTAAAAATAAGCTTTTAATTTCCTCAAATTTGAAACCATCGCGATTTATTAGTCCACCATCACGATCAATTATACCAACTATTTTAGCACCTAATTGGGCTTGATAATATGCGGCAGCTGCACCCACATTCCCCCATCCTTGAATGATAACTCTTTTGCCGTAGATCGAACCACCGTATGTATTGTAATAATGACGAATAGCTTCAGAAACTCCGAAACCTGTAATCATATCAGCTACAGTGTATTTACCAGCAGTATCTGGTGAATATTTTTTATTATAAATTGGCAAAAGAACACCTTTCTGTAATTGAGATATGGCTATGCTTCGTTCTTCATTACTTGGATTAAAATGGCCATTGAAAACACCCTCTTGAGGATGAGAAATACCTAATTTTTTGGTAATCGGAATAACTTCATCAATTTCATCTATGTTTAAATCCCCCCCTGTACCATAATAATTTTTCAGAAGAGGCCGAATAGCTTTAAACCAGCGCTGTAGAACACCTTTTTTACGTGGATCATTAGGGTCAAAATTAATTCCTGATTTAGCTCCTCCAATAGCAGGCCCAGAAACAGTAAATTTAACCTCCATAGTCTTTGCTAAAGAAATCACTTCATACTTATCTAAGCCAACTCTCATGCGAGTACCTCCTCCGGCCGCTCCGCCTTTTAGCGAATTAATGACAACCCAACCCTGAGCATCTGTTTCAGTGTCATTCCATTCAAAAATAATTTCTGCTTCTTTAGACTCATAAGCCTGCAAAAGATTTGTCATAGATAGAAAATTTAAACTCTAAAGTTAAAAAACTATGGAAGATATTTAGTGGAAAAAGAGATAATTTACCTCAAAAAAGTATTCAATTATAGAGTAACTAATTTAATTTTGGCAGGAACAATAACTGTTTCAGAAAAGTCATAAGGAAATAATAGATTGATTTCATTTGAAGAAACTACATCAACCACTAATTCATATTCATCCGAACCGTTTTGAATAGATAATTGGTAGCCCTCTACAGACCAATCACCAGACAAATTAATTAAAGAGACTTCATCATCTTCACAGATGACTAAATTGTCATCCATTTCTAATGATCCATCATCAAAAAAAGTAAACAAATTATCGTGAGTACAAATAGGCAGAAGATCAGGCAACAAAATTAAAAGATCGGTAGGATCTTCTAATCCAAGATCAGCGGTAACCGATGAGATATACCATTGATTTACAAGCAATATATTAGCTAAATTATACAAGCAGGAACCATCTCCCTCTTCTGCAATTGTGCTATAATTAAGAGCAGCTTCATCAGTACATCCGAATAAAATATCATCAATAGCTTCATCGTCACAGGTCACAAACAAAAGAGGAAGTAGCAGGAGTATAATAGATTTAAAAAAATATGTTTTCATTTTAATTTAATTTTATTAGGCTAAATTACAATTCCTGGGGATAAATACGTCCAGATGAGTGGTCATTAACACAACCGGTCACTGAAGACCAAATATTTACTTCATTTTTCAATCTTAGCAAACCCAGAAATGCAAAACTCATAGCTTCCTTATTTTGAATAAGTGTATTGTCTGCTTTGTGCCAAACACAAGAAGAGATATCATTCAATCGAGATAACAAAAAATCATTATAAGCACCTCCACCTGTAATTAATACTGACTGAATTTCATGAGCTATTACTACCTTGTTTATTTGAAAAACTACATGCTCAACAAATGTTCTCATTTGATGTTTGACTGATATACCGGAAGCATCCAACAAGGGAATTACTTCTTTAATTACCCATTCCTGAGCAAGAGATTTAGGAAAGGTTTGAGAGAAGTATTCTAGATTATTGAGTGATTTAAATAACTCAATATTAATGCTTCCTTTAGAAGATTCAAACCCTTTGTCGTCATATAGAATTCCTATTTTGTTAGATAGTAAATTGAGTACAATATTGACTGGACAAATATCAAAAGCGATTCGAATTTCATCAATATCAAAAGAAATATTTGAAAATCCACCTAAATTTAAACAAGCCTGATAAGATGAAAATAAATATTTATCTGCTAGGGGAACAAGAGGAGCTCCTTGCCCACCCATAGACACATCTTGACTTCTAAAGTCATAAATTATAGGACATTTAAAAATTGAATAAATCGCCTTTGGTGAACCTATTTGAATTGTAATTCTTTTTGCTGGCTCATGAAATACAGTGTGGCCATGGGAGGCTATACCATCCAATTGACTAATGGAAAATTGAGTTGTAAACTTCTTTAATTCCTCTGCCATTAGTAAACCAAAATCATCAGAAAGATTTTTTAGTTCGAAGCTATTTAGTGATGTAGCTTTTTTTAATCTTTCACGAAATTTATCTGAATACTCAAAGGTTTTTGAGTGTATAATTGAATAGGACCAAACAAGGTCATAGGTAAATTTACAGTAGGCTAAGTCTAGTCCATCTAAAGAAGTTCCAGACATCATTCCTATTAAATAATTCTCTTGCACTGTCAAAGTTTTTAAACCATATTTTTTGACTAAAAAATCGTAATTTTACATTTTTTAGCACCAAAAAACTAATTAACGATTTTTATATGAATTTTGATTTAAGTGAAGAACATAAAATGATTCGGGACGCAGCAAAAGATTTTGCCCAAACAGAACTTTTGCAAGGTGTAATCGAAAGAGATGAAACACAATCTTTCCCGCACGAACAAATAAACAAAATGGGAGAGCTAGGATTTTTAGGAATGATGGTTTCTCCCGAATATGGAGGTGGTGGAATGGATACCATTTCATATATATTAGCGATAGAAGAAATCTCAAAAATTGACGCATCTGCTGCTGTTGTGATGTCTGTAAATAATTCTCTTGTTTGTTGGGGTATTGAAAAATTTGGATCGGAAGACCAGAAACAAAAATACCTAAAACCATTAGCCTCAGGAGAAATTATTGGTGCTTTTTGTTTATCAGAACCTGAAGCGGGTTCCGATGCCACCTCTCAAAAAACAACTGCAATCGATAAAGGTGATCATTATCTTTTAAACGGAACTAAAAATTGGATTACAAATGGAAACAATGCTTCTGTTTATATCGTCATCGCTCAAACAAATATTGAAAAAGGACATCGAGGAATAAATGCCTTGATTGTAGAAAAAAATTCGAAGGGGTTTGTAGTAGGTCCTAAAGAGAATAAATTAGGAATCAGGGGTTCTGACACACATTCTCTAATGTTCACAGATGTTAAAGTTCCTAAAGAAAATAGAATAGGAGTAGATGGCTTTGGTTTCAAATTTGCCATGAAAACACTTTCAGGAGGAAGAATTGGAATTGCAGCTCAAGCATTGGGAATTGCATCTGGAGCCCTAGAATTATCTCTCAAATATGCTAAAGAAAGAAAGTCTTTTGGAAAGCCAATATACGAACATCAAGCTATCGCCTTTAAGCTGGCAGACATGGCGACTGAAATTGAAGCTTCTCGACTCCTGTGTTTGAGAGCAGCTTGGCAGAAAGATTCAAATATAGATTACACAGAATCAGGTGCGATGGCAAAATTATTCTGTGCAGACAGATCTATGGCTATTGCTACTGAAGCAGTTCAAATTCATGGTGGCTATGGCTTTGTTAAAGAATATCATGTAGAGCGACTAATGCGCGATGCTAAAATCACACAAATTTACGAGGGAACTTCCGAGATTCAGAAGATTGTTATCTCTAGATCTATTCTTAGATAAAAGGAGTAAACAAGAAAAAATAAAGACTTTGTAGTTTCGATAAATAATCATAAATTTGCGCCACTCTTCGAGAAAGAGAAATATTAATTAACTGGGTTTCGGACCCTTAAACAATTATAGAATGGCAACTAAAATAAGATTGCAAAGATTTGGGAAAAAAGGTAAACCAATTTATCATATTGTCGCTGCAGACTCCAGATCAAAACGAGATGGTCGTTCCATAGAAAGAATCGGTTCTTACGACCCTAACATTTCTCCAGCTAAAATTGACATCAACCACGATAGAGCACTTTATTGGGTTCAGGTAGGAGCTGTTCCTACAGATACGGTAAGAACTATCTTGTCTTACACTGGTGTTATGATGAAAAAGCATCTATTAGATGGAGTAAAAAAAGGAGCACATACTGAAGAGCAAGCTATTGAAAAATATGAAGCTTGGTTAGAAGGAAAGGCTAAGAAAATCGGTGATGTAACCAGTGCTATTCAAAAAACAAAAGCAGATGCAGCAGCAAAAGCGCTTGAAGCAGAAAAATTGATTAGGTCCAATAGAGAAGCTGAAATAAAAGCAAAAAACACACCCGTAGCTGAACATGCTCCTGTAGTTGAAGAAGTTTCCGTAGCTGAACAA